>JBBAJV010000005.1:92399-119628 GCA_040403925.1 Sediminibacterium sp.
AATTATTTATTCAAAGTATTTTTACGCAAATTTTGCATGTTGAAAAAAAATAGGTTTGTTGAAAATCACCATGCAATTTGATTGGAAAGCTTATTTCATTTTTACTTCAAAAGAGCAAAAAGGAATTATCGTTCTTGGATGTATTTTATCTTTAAGTTTATTGCTGCATTATTTTTTACCAGCCACAACTGCTAATCAGGATAATTTTTCAAATTCAAAAAGTAAACCTATAAAGGTTTTTTATTTTGATCCCAATTTATTGGATAGTGTGCAAGGATTCCAATTAGGATTATCCAGCAAACAAATGCGGACCCTATATCATTATCGAGAAAAAGGAGGACGATTTTATAAAAAAGAAGACCTATTAAAATGGTATGGTGTTTCTGAAAGTAAAGCAAAATTCTTACTTCCATGGGTGCGTATTAAAGCAATGGATTCGACCAATGACTACAAACAAAATAGGAATCGAAAATGGGAAAAGTATGCACCAGAAAAAATTGATATCAATAACCCCAATGCATCGCAGTGGATTAATATTACAGGTTTACCAGCCTATAAAGTGAAGCGGATTTTAACCTATCAAAAATGGACAGGCGGTTTTACAAATGTGCAAGGGTTAAAGAAAGTATATGGGATCACTGCTTTTGATTTTGAGATGATCTACCCTTATTTAAAGTACCAGTCTAATAAGTCTAAAAAAATGGCTTATCAAACCATGCGCTTTGAGGATTGGATGGCACTTGGCATTTTTGATGAAAGGGCTGTTTTTAGGATCTTAAAGCTTAGAAAAGAGAAGCAGGGTAGGCTCACTTGGTCGGAAATGGTGATTCAATTTGACCTCACAGAATCAGAAGCGATGGTCTTAAAAAAAAGAACCAATCTGAGCAATTGAGCCGCAATTGAAATACAATTACTTTACAATTATTTAGATTGGTTCAGTGATTACAAAATGGCTATATAAACTTATTTGTGCTTGAAAATTTGATTTACAGCACCACCTAACATTGGGAATTTTTCTTTTACAAATGCAGCAATAGTTTCGATAGATTGCTTTGCTTGTTCTGGAGTGACACCTGCTTCTTTTACTAAACGGTCAATTAATTCTTGCATAAATTTATTTTTAAAATGATTATTTATTTTTCTTAAGCTACTTTTAAAGCGCTTATTTTACTTTTATCAAACATATTTTTGGCATAAGCCAAAGTCACATGTAAGGCTTTGGTATCAGTACCTGGAAGCTCAAACATCGCTTGAGTGAATAAACTCTCGCAGATACTTCTTAATCCTCTTGCACCCAATTTATATTCCAATGCTTTAGCAGTAATGAAATCAAAAACTTCTGGGTTAATGGTAAGCTTGATATCTTCTATTGCAAATAATTGCGTGTATTGCTTAATCAATGCATTCTTTGGTTCTGTTAAGATATTCCTTAATGTTTCAGCGTCCAATGGTTCTAAGTGTGTAACAATGGGTAGACGCCCTAGCATTTCCGGAATTAAACCAAAGGTTTTTATGTCCTGTGCATTCACAAAGCGCAATAAATTTTTACGTTGTAATTCTTGCTCGTCTTTATTGACACTAAATCCAATGGCATTGGTATTGATTCTTCTTGCAATGATTTTATCAATGCCGTCAAATGCGCCACCACAAATAAATAAAATATTTTTAGTATCTACTTTGATCATTTTTTGATCAGGGTGCTTTCTTCCGCCCTGAGGAGGTACCAATACTTCTGTGCCTTCTAGCATTTTTAACAACCCTTGTTGAACGCCTTCTCCACTTACATCTCTTGTGATAGAAGCGTTGTCGCTTTTACGTGCAATTTTATCAATCTCATCGATATAAACAATCCCTCTTTGTGCTGCTTCTACATCATAATCGCAATTTTGCAACAGACGCGTTAGCATGCTCTCCACGTCTTCTCCAACATAGCCCGCTTCTGTGAATACTGTAGCATCCACAATAGCAAAGGGTACATTTAAAAGCTTGGCAATGGTTTTTGCAAGCAATGTTTTACCTGTACCCGTTTCGCCAATCATGATCACATTGCTTTTTTCTATTTCTACATCATCCTTGATAGTTGTTGGTAGGTTAATGCGTTTAAAGTGATTGTAAACCGCAACGCATAGTATTTTCTTTGCTTCATCTTGGCCAATAATATATTGGTCCATAAACTTTTTAATCGCAATTGGCTTTTGTACTTTAAGTGTACCTGCTTTTCCAGCTTCCTTTTTTTGATGAAATTCTTTACCTACAATTTCATGAGCGTGTTCAATACAGTGCTCGCAAATATGAGCTTCTTGTCCAGCAATTAGTATTTTCACTTCTTCTCTGCTTCGGCCACAAAAAGAACATTGTATATTTTCTGTTTTACTCATTTTCATTTCATGCAATTTATAAGCGCTATTGATTATAAGCTCTTAGCAATTTTATCTACGATTCCGTATTCAACCGCCTCTTTGGCATTCATCCAGTAATCTCTATCAAAATCAGCCATAATTTGCTCAACAGATTTACCACAATTCTTTGCTAAAATTTGAGCACCTAATTCTTTTGTCTTTCTAATTTGTTCTGCCTGAATTTCAATGTCTGCGCTAGTCGCTTGAAAATAACCACCTAAACTCGGCTGATGTATCATGACTTCGCCATGTGGGAAAATAGTACGCTTCCCCTTTTCACCCATGCTCAATAAGATAGACCCCATACTGGCTGCTAAGCCCATACAAATGGTATGCACAGGACTCTTAATTAAATTCATTGTATCAAACATCACCATCCCACTTGTCACCACACCACCTGGACTATTGATATAAAAATGAATTGGCTCGCCTGGCTTATCTGCATCTAGTAATAAAAGTTTAGTCACAATATCTCTTGCAGACTTATCATCGACTACGCCCCATAAATAGATAGCTCTTTTTTCAAAAAAGATTTGTTCCATTTTCTTGTTCAAAAAAGAGGGTGCATTATCTTCTTTTTTATCTTCTTTATGTTCTTCCTCTTCTTCCATTAAAAAACGATTGTCGGGTATCATATAAACAGTTTAAATTAGTATAATTATTTTTTTAATTTTCTTGGGTTGGTTAACAACACTTCGTCTACCAAGCCATAGGCCTTACCTTCGGCAGCAGTCATCCAAAAATCTCTATCACAATCTTTAGCTACCAACTCCACATCCTTATGGGTATGTGCGGCAATCACTTCGTATAGCTCGTGTTTTAATTTCTTGATTTCTCTTGCAGTAATTTCAATATCAGATGCTTGTCCTCCAATAGCACCACTAGGTTGGTGTAACATGATTCGACTATGTCTTAATGCTGTTCTTTTACCTTCCACACCAGCACATAATAAAATGGCTCCCATACTTGCAGCCATGCCCGTACAAATAGTTGCCACATCTGGGCTGATAAATTGCATGGTATCATAAATGCCCAATCCAGCATACACGCTGCCGCCTGGACTATTGATATACATTTGAATGTCCTTAGTACGGTCTGTACTTTCAAGAAAAAGCAACTGCGCTGTAACGATATTGGCTACATAGTCATTGATGCCTTCTCCTAAGAAAATGATCCTATCCATCATTAAACGGCTAAACACATCCATGCTTGCTACATTCATTGGTCTTTCTTCAATAATATAGGGTGTCAAATTAGTCACACTATTTTGGTATTGATGCAGACTATTACTTCCGATCCCTCTGTGTTTGATCGCGTATTTTTCAAATTCTTTTCCTATGTTCATAATTGCTTTTTTCAGATTGTAAAGGTAAAACCTATTCTCCTAAGCTACTGCAAAAAGAGTGCCAAATTTGACCGGAAATGGGGCATTAATGCAAAAGCCCACAGATTGGGGGCTTTAAAATCATTATTACTTCCAAAATTGTACGAATTAGTGCTTGTGGCTATTCAATAAATCTGCAAATTTTTCTGCTGCGATTGGTTCTTCTTTGGCAGTCACTTCCGCTTCTAAAGCGTTGAATAATTTATCTGTGCTAATTCTGTGGTAACTATCTTCTACAAATTTTCTGTCTTGCATCATTCGAGCAGCGTAATCTTCTAACCATTGGTCATTGTCACCCAATGCACCTAATTGGCCACCCATATAACTCATTAATTGTTGTTTTGCGAAACCCTTTAAATCTTCTGCCACCACTTCCACTTTATGGTCAGCAATTAATTGTGTACTAATGACAGTCCACTTTAATTGATCTTGGAAAACTGGGTATTCTTTTTCTGCTTCTTCTTCTGTTCTTTGTTTGTCTCCACCTTTTTGCAACCAACGCTTTAAAAATGCAACCGGAAAGTCCATTTTAGTTTGCTCAATTAAGCCATGATAAATTTGATCATGCACTTGATTTTTTGCTTGTTGCGCATAGTACCCTTCGATATCTTGTTGCACTGCTGCTTTGAATTCAGCTTCATTGGTGATGGCTTGATTCGGGTAGGTTACCGTAAATAAAGTTTCATCTAAAGGTGCTTTTTCTACTAGACCAACTTTCGTAATGACTAGTTTAAAATATTTTTCAGCATCGGCCTTTGTTAATGCTAAATCATTTAAAATGATATCTAATTCCTTATCATCAAAGGCTTTGCCTAATTGAATCACAACGGTATCCTCGTTCTTTAAACTAATGAATTGCTTTCTTTGTTTTTCACTAAAATATTTAATCAATAAAGAATTATCTTTTTTGATACCCCCTTCAATGTCATGACCATCTTTATCTGATTCAATGAAAGTCACATTCAAAACATTGTCTTCACTTGTTGACAATTCAGGCTCAGTCATATTACCATTTCTAACTTGCAGACGCTCAACTTCGCTTTGAATCATCTCGTCTGTCACTTGAATTTTGTATCGCTTTACTTTAATATCTTTTGTCTTTATTTCAAATGTGGGCTTTAATCCAATTTCAAAAGAGAAATCATAATCCGTTGGATTGTTATGGTCCATGTTGGCAAATGCAGTGGCCATTGGAAGTGGTTGTGCGAAAATGTCTATCTGCTCCTTAGACATGTATTGGTTCATCTCGTTCTCAACAGACTTTAAAATCACATCGCTGAAAATAGCTTGTCCATACATCTTTTTAATCATACCTGCTGGCACCATTCCTTTTCTGAATCCTGGAATATTGGCCGTTTTGGCTTGTTTTTTTAAACTTGTTTCATAGGTAGATAAATAATCTGCTTTTGAAATGGTCACCGTTAATTGGTCATTTAAAGGCGCAATGTTGGTTCTTTTTATGGTTGCCATAGGTCTTGCTTTTACTGCTTAATTGAATGTTTAAGGGGGGCGAAGGTACTATTTTTGCGTTTAAATAAGGCAATATATCAAGAAAAAGGCCCCAAATTGGGGCCTTTTTCTGTGCGGATGGAGGGGGTCGAACCCACACGCCTCGCGGCGCTAGATCCTAAGTCTAGTGCGTCTGCCAATTTCGCCACATCCGCTTAGGGGCTGCAAACTTAAACGATATTTTTTAAAATTGGTCTAAGAACCCGACAATTTCCTCTAAATACACTTGATCAATGCGATCAAAATGTGCTAATTCGGCACTATCTACATCTAAAACGCCTACTATTTGACCATTTTGAAAAACAGGTATTACAATTTCTGATCTCGATGCGCTACTGCATGTAATATGTCCTGGAAATTTTTCAACATCTTCCACAATCAAAGTCATTCCTTTTTCCCAACTTGTTCCGCAAACGCCACGGCCTTTCTTGATTCTGGTGCAAGCCACTGGTCCTTGAAAAGGGGCTAATACCAATTCATCCTCCACTATCCAATAAAAACCGACCCATAACCAATTGAACTGTTCTTTTAGTGCAGCTGCTATATTACCAAGGTTGGCAATTAAATTAGCCTCTCCAGTCATTAATCCTTTGATTTGAGGTATCAAGGATTCGTACTGTGTTTTTTTATCTCCATGATGGAGTACTAAATCTTCTGCCACTTATTTTATTTTTTAAAGATGGATTGCAAATCTTTTCTTTCGATGCGTGCAACAAACACGATGAATGCAAAAAGTAAGATGGTTGCAAATAAATAATTGAAAGGTTGATTGGTTGATACAAGATGTAACAATAAATTAATACCATACACCATTAATACAATGATAAAATAGGCAATTAATTTTTTGGTAGCGTAAGGCACAGGATAAACGCTTTGTCCCCATAGGTAACTCACGACCATCATAGTGCCATAACAAAAGAAAGTGGCCCAAGCACTTGCTATATAACCAAAATGTGGAATGGCAAAATAGTTAATTACAATCGTGATGCATGCGCCTAATAAGGTGATCCAGGCGCCTGCCATGGTTCTGTTACTTATTTTATACCAGATACTTAAGTTATAGTATACGCCTAAAAACATATTTGCAATGAGTAAAATAGGAACCACTTTAAGGCCCACATACATGGCTGGATTTTGAATAAATAATTTCCAAATATCAATGTATAACATCACAGATAAAAACATCACACATAAACTGATCACAAAAAATTTCATGACTTTAGCATAGGTTTTTTGCGCTTGATCTGTTTCGGCTTGTTTGAAGAAAAAAGGTTCGGCACCCATGCGGAATGCTTGTATGGAGATGGTGATTAAAATAGCTAATTTATAACATGCACTATACACGCCTACCATGGCTTTATTGGCATCTACGCTCTCTCCAGGACCCCACCATCCCAACATGATACGGTCTAGTGTTTCGTTGATCATCCCACCAAAACCTACTAAAATAAGGGGCACTGCAAAAGCCATCATGCTCCACCAAAGTTTAAAGTTGAATTTAAAACGAATGGATCTAATTTCTTTTTGTAACAAGAGCATTACAAAAACATTTTGCACAATACCCGCTATTAAAATATAACCTACTTCCCAATTTGGTCTATACAGATCTTGTAAAAAACTAGTTGGATGTGTTGCTACATAATTTGGAAGAAGACTAATGAAGCTATAAGTCGCGAGAATATTGATTAAGATGCCCACAATTTTGATCATGGCAAATTTCTTGGGACGTTCTTGCATTCTTAGTCTTGAAAATGGAATGGTCGTCAAGGCATCTAGGGCAACGATCCAAGCTAGTAAGCTAATGTATTCGGGGTGGGCAGTAATTTGTAAAAGTTCAGCCAACGGAAGTTTCCAAGTGAACAAGCCAATTAAAACAAGTAGGGTCACAAATAGCATCGAAAAGCTACTGGTATTGTAAATCTCCTCCTCGTTTTCTTTGGTTCCGAACTTGAAATAGGCGGTCTCCATACCGTGGGTCACAATGACATTCAAAAAGGGAATAAAAGCATAGACAATCGAATTCTCCCCATAAGCAATATCTGAAAGCTTCCAGGTTAAATAAGGGGTAAGCAAATAGCTAATAAACCTTGCGGCTATTGAACTAAGTCCGTACCATGCGGTTTGACTGACTAATTTTTTTATACTACTCAAGGTGTTGAAATTACAGCTAAATTAGTGAAAATAGTTTTGTTTATCTTCACGTTGTAAATAGCATCCTTATGAGAGTTGTAATACAGAGAGTATCGGAGGCCAGTGTCAAAGTAGACGGAGCGATTGTTGGGGCCATTCAAGCAGGCTTAATGGTCTTATTAGGCATTCAAAATGAGGATACCTTAGAGGATATTCAATGGATTTCTAATAAGCTGGTGCAGATGCGTATTTTTGATGATGCAGATGGGGTTATGAACCAAAGTGTGCAAGAGATAGGTGGATCCATCTTATTGATTAGTCAATTCACATTGTATGCCGCTACAAAAAAAGGGAATCGACCATCTTATATTGCGGCCGCAAAACCCGAGATAGCCATTCCAATTTATGAGCAGATGATCCTTCAATTGACCAAGGATCTAGGCAAGCCAATTGCCACTGGACAATTTGGGGCAGACATGAAAGTGGCACTCATCAACGATGGCCCAGTCACTATTTTAATAGATTCAAAAAACAGAGATTAATATGTCCAATCAAATTACAATTCAAGCAGCACAAGATCAGGTGGATGAGTGGATCAAGACCATTGGGGTGAACTATTTTAGTGAGTTAACCAATTTGGGTGTCTTGATGGAAGAAGTAGGAGAATTATCTAGGTTAATGGTGCGTAAATATGGGGATCAATCCTTTAAAAATAATGAAGCAAGTGCCGAGCTGGGGGATGAGATGGCCGATGTGCTTTTTGTGCTCATTTGCTTAGCCAATCAAACGGGTGTTGATTTAACAGCAGCATTGGAGAAAAATATCCAAAAGAAAACCATTCGAGACAAAGAAAGGCACCAAAACAATGAAAAATTACAACCATAATCTTTTCTCGACCTATATTTGCAAACTATGAGTAAGACAGTTACAGACAATACATTACAAGCGATCATTTCGCATGCCAAAGAATACGGATTTGTATTTCCTAGTAGTGAAATCTATGATGGATTAAGTGCAGTGTATGATTACGGTCCTTATGGTGCACAATTAAAAAAGAACATTCGTGATGATTGGTGGAAGAGTATGACGCAGATGAACGAAAATATTGTGGGTATTGATGCTGCCATTTTCATGCATCCAACCACCTGGAAGGCAAGTGGTCACGTAGATAGTTTTAGTGATCCATTGATTGACAATAAGGACAGTAAAAAAAGATATCGTGTAGACCATTTAATCGAAGCGCATGCAGATAAGTTGATGGAAGAAGCTGCTAAGGCTTCTGATGGAGCTGCATTACGTGATCGCGCTGCACAATTACTAGCGGATATGGAAGTCCTATTAGCAAACGACGATTTTGCAGGCTTAGGCACATTGATACAAACAAATAAAATACAGTGTAGTGTAAGTGGTACAAGTAACTGGACAGAGATTCGTCAATTTAATTTAATGTTCTCTACAGAATTAGGTTCAGTTGCAGAAGACGCCAATACCATTTATTTAAGACCAGAAACAGCACAAGGTATTTTTGTTAATTTCTTAAATGTGCAAAAAACGGCAAGGATGAAAATTCCTTTTGGGATTGCACAAACAGGGAAGGCCTTTAGAAATGAAATTGTAGCGCGTCAATTTATATTTAGAATGCGTGAGTTTGAACAAATGGAAATGCAATTTTTTGTAAAGCCAGGTACCCAAAAAGAGTGGTACGAGCATTGGAAAAACGAGCGTATGAATTGGCATTTAAGTTTGGGTATTCCAGCAAACAAATACCGTTTTCATGATCATATTAAATTAGCGCATTATGCAGATGCGGCTTTAGATATTGAATATGAATTTCCATTTGGGTTTAAAGAAGTAGAAGGGATTCACTCAAGAACAGATTATGATTTAACGCGTCATCAAGAGTTCAGTAAAAAGAAATTACAATATTTTGATACAGAAATCAATCAGCATTATGTGCCTTATGTGATTGAAACTTCGATAGGTTTAGATAGAATGTTTTTATTGCTTCTATCTAATGCATATGAAGAAGAAACAATTCAAAAAGAAGACGGCACGACTGATTCAAGAGTTGTTTTGCATTTACCTACAAAATTGGCGCCATTAAAATTAGCGGTATTGCCATTGACAAAAAAAGATGGATTACCTGAATTGGCTAAAGCATTAATGGACGAATGTAAACCTTCATTCCATTGTTTTTATGAAGAAAAAGATGCCATTGGAAAACGTTACAGAAGACAGGATGCAATAGGAACGCCATTCTGCGTGACCATCGATCACCAAACTAAAGAAGACAATACGGTCACCATTCGTTATAGAGATAGCATGCAACAGGAAAGAATTCCAATGAGTGAAGTCAAAGCCTTAGTACAAAAGCATATCAGTTAGCCGTAAAGTTCAAAATGAATTTGAGTTTTTGGAATACCTAAATCGGTTAAGGTGGTTCTTGCTTCATCCACCATATTTTTCCAACCACAGATATAAAAATGTGCATCTTTACTTGCACCTGATTCCAATAATTTTTTATAAGTGGCATGTACATAACCTAAATGAGCACCTTCGCGGATTACTGTTTCTCTAGAATAGCTTGGGTGGTAATAAAATTCAGGCTCTACCGCTTCTATTGCTTTCAATTCGTTCTCATACAAAGCATCTGTATATTGTCTGCATCCAAATAATAAATGCATTTTCTGATGCGGTATTTTCTTTTGATGGATATCCAATAGCATAGATCTAAATGGTGCAACGCCTGTTCCTGTACAAATAAAATAAAGATCTGTGGTGATTGGTTTTGGTAAAATAAAAACACCTTGTGGGCCTCTCATTAAAATGGTACTGCCAACAGACACTTCGTTGAATAAATAAGTGGTACCTAAACCTCCTTCTAAATGCACAATGACCAATTCAAATTCATTGTTATTGCTTGGGGCAGAAGCAATGGAATAACTTCTCCATCGCTTATTTTTTTGCTCGTGGATGGGCAGATCTAATGTGACAAACTGCCCTGGGGTAAAGTCAAATAGTTGACCACTTGTCAAGGCCATGAAGAATCGCTTTGTGGTAGGCGTTTCTTGTACAATTTTGGTAACGACCGCATCCTGCCATGGCTGTAACATAATGAATTAATTATTGGTGACGAATACGCTTTGAACGTACACTTTATTATTCGCAAATACCTTTACATAATATATACCAGTGGTCAAGGTTGGAATTTGCACTGGTTGAGCTGAATTCTGGTTATTTAATTTGTCTTTTTGGAAAACAGTTTGACCGCTGCTATTTAGGATACTTAATCCAATGGCATTGGTCTTGACATTGTTAAATTGAATATAGAATTGGTTGCCTTTAATAATATTTTCAATATAATCTGTTGAAACAATTTTTAATCCAATCTCTTTGGTAGGGGCTTGAGGGATATTAGTGATCAGCACCAATTTACTGTCGGAATAATTGGTACAAGTACCAATGGTGGCACTGACTTTATACATGGCATTCTTAGTCACTTTTATGCCACTTTTTGTTGCACCTGTGATGGCTTCGTCATTGATGAACCATTGATAACTATCTGCTGCGATCGTATTTAAACTATCAATGCCTATTTGTGAAATGACAGGTTTAGCAGCAAAAATGACTGGAATTTTACTCAATGCTTTTTCATGTTCAGGGGTGCTAATTTGCATATTGTAGAAGAAATAATAAAACTTTTCAAAATTTGCACCTGCCCAGTTGCCAGTAATCGTTGCAAGTACGGTTGGACCAAATGGATGATTGATTGTGGTGATATTATTGTTTCTAAAAATAGTTGCACTATCCAAACAACGTGCAATCAATATATAGTTACCAGCTTGGCTTAAGTTCATATTGATAGCATAGATTCTTCCTGTATCTCCTTCTACAAAAGGGGTTGGGGTACCTGATGCAAGACTACCAGTTGCTTGTGTTGGAGAAGGACTACTTGCGCCAACATGTAGAATCGCTTTTTGAGTTTGAGAAGGGAAATAAGAATAAGTGGAATCTGTAAAAGTGCTAAGGGACCTTAATTCAAGTTCAATTTTCCCTGCATATCCAGTATACAATTTAGTAGTTTCTAATCTTATGGATCCTGTGGTATTAAATCTAAGGAATTCCCCATAGCTGCTACCCCAATTATTATAACCGCCTGAACTGCTTAAAGTGGTATTGTTTTTAGGTCCAATAAATCCATTCCAACCTTTACCAACATATACATTTTCTGCACTGGTAGAGGTTCTAATGACAGACCCTTTGGCAATAGGTTTGCTTATATCATTGTTCCTGTCATACCATAAGTATTGGTCATCGCCTTTTGGATTATTGACTAATAATTGAACATTTCCATTACAACCTGTCGCAGAACCAGTAATAGCTGGACTTGGACTAGCGCTGATAATATTAGTAGTCATTGAATTGTTCCCTGGTTGCTGGTCGTTTGCAAGACTGACAGCAGCTGTGATGGTATAATTTTGACTTAATTCAATTGGCATAGGTGTTTGGAAGGTATAGGACATAATTTCTGATCCATACAATCTACCTGTAAATGTTTCTTTTAGATTTAAAATGGTGGTATTGCCTTTTTTGACTTCCAAATTAAGCGGAATATTGGTTAATTTATTTGTTCCATTGTTTGCTACTTTGATCGTTACATATTGCACCGATTTTTCTGAAACACCCCCAACTGGATTGGTGATTTCCATCAATTGTATATCATTAGATGGATTCACCACTCTTAAGGTATAATCTTGGGTTTCTCCAGCTGTATAAGTACCACATGCAATGACGTTTGATGCCGCAGCTGTTTCAGTCACCACAACACGAAGTTTGGTGAATTGATTGACAATTAAACTGCTAATTAAATCAATACTTGCACTATAGTCTCCACTGATTATCGCTGCACTTGTATGCACTAATTCATTGGTATCAAATGTTCCATTGTTATTATAATCAATAAAAACTTTTACAAATCGATTGTTGTTGGATGCGTCCGCACTACTTAATCGCATAAATAAATTAAGGGTGCCATTGGATTCGCCAGTGACAAATAATGCGGTATTGTCAACGTAATTGTCTGCTGTTGTTTTTGAGAATTTAATATTGTTTAATTGAATGCTATCAATCTTAGTTCCTGCAGTGCTCGTTGATGCTGAGCTACAATAAGCTGTGCCCCCTGCACCACTGATCATTAAAGAATAATTTTGTTGTCCTCTATCAAGTGTCCCTTTATGCTTCACAGTAACGGTGTAAATAGTTCCCACCAAACTCGTATCTACTTCTACTTTTTCAACATTATCAATACTATTGACCCCTTTGAATGCTTGATTGTCTGGACTGCTTGGACTTAAATTCCAAGTATTGAATGTTTTAGTGCCCTGCGTAATCACTAAGTCTAAATCATTCACTAATTCTGCGGTACCATCATTCAGTAGATCACCAGAAGTTCCTTTAATATCTGTCCATACAATGGTGGCTTTTACAGGTCGAGTTCCAGATGCTGTGATGATATAAGACTTGCTTTCACCGTTAAGTAAAGTATTTTCATAGACAAAATGAGGACTACTTGTATTGTTGTTATTGGTGAATGCCGTATTTAAAACTTGAGCAGCTTCGGCAATATTGAGTAATCCCCAACCATATTTATAATCTGGACCAGGATACAATCCTGCTTCGTTTGCGGTATGAATCGCTAGCCCTTTAACAGTGGCTGATTTTAAAATTCTTGGTGCACCACTGACTGTAAAACGATGACTTAATTCTTGTAATAGCAATAAACTTCCAGCTGCGCCGGGGGATGCCATCGAAGTGCCGCTTAGGTATCCATAGCTAGAATCATTTGTTGCAACAGGTGCATAGACTGAAACGCCTTGTGCCGTAATATCTGGTTTGATTCTGCCATCATCCGTTGGTCCCCATGAGCTAAAATTACTGATCACCACATCTTCTTTTTTACTGTAGTCAGATGGTATGCCGTATACCGCACCAACCGTGAGTACATTTTTTGCGTTCTTATCTGTGGAGATGCTTCCAAAAGCATCATTACTACTAATATCAGCAGGACGAGCACCTGCATTGATCATTCTACCTGTTTCATTTCTTCTCCAATACGTTTGTCCAACTGCAGGACCAACACTTGTTCTGTTATTACCTGCCGCAAAAACAATTAAATAGTTTGGGGCATTATAAGCAATTGAATCTTGAACTTGTGCATCATAATCATACAATCCAAAACGGTAATCTTCTTTTTCATTGACTCTACCATTGAATTCCCAACGTGCAGAATCACTATTGTAATTCCAGCCAGTTACGGTCCCATAGGAATGGTTTGAAATCAATAAACCATTAGCGGCGGCAGCAGACATTTCTGACAAGTCGCTATTCCAATCATAGTCAAGGATTCCTTTTACATCATAAGCCATCCCTTTAGATAATGGATTTAATCCTTTACTCATTACAATGCCCGCCACATGCGTACTATGTGTTACCACTTCTTTTGCTTTGTCTTTTTGTGTAATTCTACCTGCGAATTCTTTATGTGTCAACAATGGACTTCCTTCGTCCCAAACGCCTAATTTATTGGTCATATTATCATCCGATCCACTTAATTTTAAATTAGATGCTGCGCCTGGCCATACTTTATTTGCACCAATTGTAATAGAGGCAGTTGGATCTGCAAAACCAATATAATATTTAGGCCAGCCTTTTTCATCTACACTAATTAATTTTGCATTGTTTTGATTTTGAGAAGCATACTGGATAGGCCATCCTTTTTCTTTTGCTGCAAGTACAGCTTTTGAAAATTTATTGCGTGCCTCCAAAGCGAGTTCTTTGGAAGTCTGCATTAATACTTCTTTTTTTGTTGCATCCTGTGCATTTAAAATGGCCGCTGTGAATATAAAAATAAGGGGGAGTAAAAGGCGTATTTTCATAAATACAAATTTAATTCAAATCTTTGTAATTCCGACAACATCAAGCAAAAAAACGACTTTAAATTCAGTTATCATTTTGGTGTAACTTTAAACAAATAGCATCCATGCGCAACTATACCATCCGATTTAGCCTATTCCTTTGTTTAGCCCCGATGCTCATGGGCTTTAGTATCCCTCCACAGAGTATCAGAGGCCGTGTAATGTTGGAATCTAATACAGCCATGCCATTAAAAGGAAGTGCTAAGCAGAAGGGGAGCCCAATTTCTACCATGGTCTATATTTATGAAGCTGCCGATGTCAATCAGTTGATGGAGCAAGAAGGTAATTATGCAAAAGGGATACAAGCTAGATTGATTAAGCAGGTGCGTTCAAATAATGCTGGGAAATTCAAGCTTAGGCTAGCTCCTGGAAAATACAGCATTGTACTGGGCTATCAAGAGGGGATTTATATCCCCTATTTTTCTGGTAATACGGGCGTTGCTTTGGTTGAAGTATTCAAGCATCAATTCCAAGAAATTGACCTTCTGATCATCGCTTCGTCGGTTAATTGATTGTATCTTTGCGGACTGAACTATGAACGAGCAATCATTGTTTGATCGGTATGATGCATCCCCCCTACTAAAAAAAATAGTAGACGGGATTGCTATGTTCAATTCGGCCAATACCCCATTTCAGGCGCACTTACAAAACCTGAACGGCTCCTCCCCAGTATTTATTTTAAAGCATATTTTCACGCATCCTCAAACTGCAACTTACAATCATGTGGTTGTCTTAAATGATGCAGAGGAAGCGGCCTATTTTTATAATTCTATAGAAAGTATTACAGGCGCGATGGACTTATTTTATTTTCCCTCTTCTTTTAAAACCAGTCAAAATTTTAGTTTGTTGAATCCTTCGCATGTGATGTTGAGAACGGAGGCGTTGACTAAATTATCGATGGGGGGTAATAAGAAAATCGTGGTGACTTATCCCGAGGCATTTTTTGAAAAAGTGATTATGCCTAAAACCTTACAAGACAATATCATTCAGATAAAGACCAATGATACACTTGGATTGGATGCATTGATGGAAAGGCTTATTCAGTATGGATTTGAGCGAACTGATTTTGTATATGAGCCTGGACAATTTGCTTTAAGAGGCGGCATTTTTGATATCTATTCATTTGGCAATGAAAAGCCTTATCGCGTAGAATTATTTGGCGAGGAAGTGGATAGCATTCGTTTATTTGATCCAGCTACTCAATTGAGTGAACGAAAGTTATTGCAGGTGAATATCATTCCCAATGTGACCACACAGTTTGAGGATACAATTAAAATTCCATTCATGGAATTTGTTGCAGAGAATACAGTTGTATGGTTAAAGGATTGGACTTTAATTGAGCAAAAAGGGCATGATCAAATTGAAGCATTGGAAGCGTTTTTATTACATGCGCCAAAAATTCAAATAATAGATGATTCAGATGCACATAAGAAAAATACAGACAAAGATGATTTTGTTCCTGTCGATGCAGTTATTGACCAAATATTAAAAAGACCCATCATTGAATGGGGGTTTCATGCCAATTTAATGAAGCAAAAAATAGCTTTTAGCACACAGGTACAACCCAGTTTCAACAGGCAGTTTCAATATTTAATTGCCAATTTGCAAGAATTTGAAAAGAAAGGGTATGACCTATTTTTATTTGCTGAACAAGCCAAGCAATTAGAACGTTTGCATGCTATTTTCACTGATTTAAAAACTGAAATTCAATTTACCCCAATCGTGAAAAATATTCATGAAGGTTTTATTGACCATGACCATAAAATGGTTTGTTATACAGACCATCAAATTTTTCAGCGATATCATAAATATAAAGTCAAACAAGCCTATAGTAAAAACAAGGCCATCACACTGCGTACATTGAGTGACTTGCATCCGGGCGACTATGTGACGCATATAGATCATGGAGTTGGCGTGTATAGTGGATTGCAGAAGATCGAAGTAAATGGCATGATGCAGGAAGCGGTGAGAATTATTTATAAGGATAGTGATATTTTATATGTCAATATCAACTCACTGCATAAGGTATCTAAATATACGGGCAAGGAAGGGACGCCACCAAAAGTAAATAAATTAGGATCCGATGCTTGGGTAAAATTAAAAGATAAGACCAAGGCAAAAGTAAAAGCCATTGCTTTTGATTTAATTAAATTATACGCACAAAGAAAAGCGCAAACTGGTTTTGCATTTACGCCTGATAATTACATGATGCATGAATTAGAAGCATCTTTTATTTATGAAGACACCATTGATCAAGCGAAAGCAATAGCGGATGTTAAAAAAGACATGGAAGCGCCAGCCCCAATGGATCGACTGGTATGTGGGGATGTTGGTTTTGGTAAAACCGAAGTGGCCATTCGTGCAGCATTTAAAGCAGCCATTGATGGAAAGCAGGTGGCAGTGCTGGTACCCACCACCATTTTAGCATTTCAGCATTTTAAAACCTTTAAAGAAAGACTCAAAGAGTTTCCAGTAGAAATTGATTTTTTAAATCGATTTAAATCATCCGCACAGAAAAAGGAAACCATTGCCAAAGTAAAGGAAGGTAAGATTGACATTCTAATAGGGACACATGGCATCTTAGGAAAAGAAGTACATTTTAAAGACCTTGGTTTAATGGTGATTGATGAAGAACAAAAATTTGGTGTAGGACACAAAGAAAAATTAAAGACCTTAAGAACCAATGTAGATTGCTTGACCTTGACTGCCACGCCCATACCAAGAACCCTCCATTTTAGTTTAATGGGAGCAAGGGATTTAAGCATTATCAATACCCCTCCAGCTAATAGGCAACCTATTCATACCGAGGTGCAAGTGTTTCATGAGGATATCATCCGAGAATCGATCTACTTTGAAACAGAAAGAGGCGGACAGGTTTTTTTCATCCATAACAGAGTGCAAGGTTTAGCAGAAATGTGTGCGATGATTCAAAAACTTTGCCCTGATTTAAGTATTGGATTTGCCCATGGGCAATTAGAAGGACACCAACTCGAAGAAAAAATATTTGATTTCATAGAACGTAGATATGACGTATTGGTTTGTACCAATATTGTAGAGAGTGGCGTAGATATTCCAAATGTAAATACCATTATCATCAATAATGCGCATCAATTTGGACTGAGTGATTTACACCAATTAAGAGGCAGGGTAGGACGTAGTAATAAAAAAGCATTTTGTTATTTATTAGCGCCACCAATGAGCACTTTACCAGATGATTCACGCAAGCGTTTACAAACTTTAGAACAGTTTAGTGAGTTGGGTTCTGGTTTTCAAATTGCCATGCGTGATTTAGATATTCGAGGTGCAGGGAATTTATTAGGTGGTGAGCAAAGTGGGTTTATGGCGGAGATTGGATTTGAAATGTACCAAAAAATATTAGCAGAAGCAGTTCGCGAATTAAAGCGTTTCGATTTCAAAGAATTATTTGTAGAAGAAATTAGTAAACAAGATGATTTTGTGCAAGACTGTGCGATTGATACCGACTTAGAGATCATGCTACCAGATAATTATGTAGAAAGTATTGGAGAAAGGCTCTCATTGTATACCAGATTGGATCAATCAGAAGATGATGCGGCATTAGAGGCAATGAAAATAGAATTAATTGATCGTTTTGGGCCCATGCCAAAACAAGTTGCTTCCTTGTTTACCACCATCCAGTCAAGACGTCTGGCGATTGGATTGGGTTTTGAAAAAATGACTTTGAAGGAGGAGACTTTAAGGTGCTTCTTTATCAATCGACCAGATTCTCCTTATTATGAAAGCGCCGTTTTCAAAGGCTTGTTAAGCTATACCCAAACTGCCATGAACAATGCACATTTTAAGCAAGTAGGAAAAACCTTCATTTTAATCATTAAAGATGTCAAGAGTATGGAACATTGCTTTGCTACTTTGACAAAAATTCACCACGGCGTTGTAGGGGTAAGTGCATAAAAAAGCCCACTCCAAAGAGCAGGCTTTCAATTAGGTAGTAAGAAGGTCTTAAAAACCCTTTGTTGCTACACCATCAGCGATTGCTTTTAAAGCATTTGTTTCGCTCATGATAGCTGCCATTTTATTTCCTTTACCATCGTGACCGCCAGCCATGTAACCGCCTTTTGCAGTTTTAGTGACAACAGCGTCCAACATTGGTACATTTTTTTCTTTTGTTTTCAAGCAGTATGCTTTGATCATTTTTGAAGTGTCCATTTTGTATATATTTTAATTTTTAAAATGCTACTTGAAAGTAGTTTATTTATTGATATGCTAGGTTTGAATTATCCGATTTTTTGTCAAATGTTTATAAATTACCCTTAAATGAGGCCCTTAAACGTCAATTTTGGCGTATTTGGCGTGAGATTCAATGAATTCCCTTCTAGGAGCCACTTCGTCACCCATCAACATGCTAAAGATTCTATCCGCCTCGGCAGCACTATCAATGGTCACTTGTTTCAATGTTCTTCTACTTGGATCCATGGTCGTTTCCCATAATTGGTCCGCGTTCATCTCACCCAGACCCTTATATCTTTGAATCGTTACAGAACTATCATTTCCGCCTCCTAATTTGGTTACCAATCCTTTTCTTTGCTCCTCGCTGTAAGCATATTCTTGATCCTTGCCTTTCTTCACTAAATACAATGGAGGCTGCGCAATATAGACATAACCATTCTGAACCAACTCTTTCATATATCTAAAGATGAATGTCAAAATCAATGTGGCGATATGCGATCCATCCACATCGGCATCGGTCATGATGATTAATTTATGATAACGTAATTTGGTAATGTTCAATGCTTTTGGATCTTCAGGTGTTCCCACTGTCACGCCCAATGCAGTATACATGTTTCTAATCTCCTCATTTTCATAAATTTTATGTTCCATTGCTTTTTCAACGTTCAAGATTTTACCACGCAATGGAAGGATGGCTTGATAAGATCTTTCACGACCTTGTTTTGCTGTTCCACCTGCAGAGTCTCCCTCGACAAGGTATAGCTCACATCTTTCAGGATCACGCTCAGAACAGTCTGCTAATTTACCAGGTAAACCACCACCTGAAAGTACCGTCTTTCTTTGCACCATATCACGTGCTTTCTTAGCAGCAACGCGGGCTTGGGCGGCAAGTACAATTTTAGAAATTACATATTTTGCTTCCTTTGGATTTTCTTCTAAATAAGCTTCCAACGCACGAGCAACCGTTGTTTGAACCACACCACTTACTTCGCTATTGCCTAATTTAGTCTTCGTTTGACCTTCAAATTGTGGCTCAGGTACTTTCACAGAAATGATCGCACTTAAACCTTCTCTGAAATCATCTCCTTCCACAGTGACTTTAGCCCTTTCAAATAAACCTTCTTTATCACCGTAGCTTTTGAATACACGTGTTAATGCAGTTCTAAAACCAGTTACGTGTGTACCACCTTCAATGGTATTGATATTGTTTACGTAAGAGAAAATGTTTTCTTTAAAATCATCATTGTAAGTCAATGCAACTTCCACCATCACATTGGACGCTTCGTCTAAACCTTCAACATACAAGGGTTGAGAGATAATTGGATTTCTATTTCCGTTCTTATCCAACATTTGTACAAATTCAATGATACCTCCTTCGCTATAAAAATGGCTCACATAAGGTGCGCCTGCTTCATCTAATTCTCTTAAATCGGTTAGTGTGATCGTAATGCGCTTATTCAAATAAGACAATTCACGTAAACGACCTTCTAATATCTCTCTACGGTAAACAGTTTCTTGGAAAATAGTATGATCAGGCCAGAAATGCACTCTAGTGCCAGTCTTATCGCTTGTACCTACTTCTCTTACAGCGTATTGTGGAGCTCCAATACAGTATTCTTGCTCAAATATTTTGCCCTCACGTTCAACTGTCACTAATAATTTTGTACTCAATGCATTCACACAACTTACACCCACACCGTGCAATCCGCCTGAAACTTTGTAGGTATTTTTATCAAATTTACCACCGGCGTGTAATACCGTCATAACGACTTCTAATGCAGATCTTTTTTCTTTAGTATGCATCGCAGTTGGGATACCACGTCCATTATCTTGAACACTGATTGAATTATCTAGATGAATAGCGACTTCGATATGAGAACAATAACCAGCTAATGCTTCATCAATAGAGTTATCTACAACTTCATATACTAAGTGGTGTAAACCTTTCATGCCCACGTCGCCTATATACATGGCAGGGCGTTTTCTAACGGCTTCTAATCCTTCTAATACCTGGATACTATCGGCGCCATAGTTCTTGTTTTCGGCCGAATCTGGGTGTTGTAAATCTTCTGACATAAAGGGTGCGAATTTTTTATTTTATAAGGCGTGTTGAACGCATACAAATTTAAGAAATTTATCTTCTTTTAAGACGTAATTAAGCCGCTTTAGTTATCCCCATAAAAAAGTATTAGACTCAGAGTGTAGCGTCCAAAAATGAGGCTAATAATGCCCTTTAAATCGATTTCAAAATAGGATTGATTGGGCAATATAATTTTTAAACAAGGAGTCAATTTTAGGGGCTTATTTTGCGTCATATTATGGTCATCTTATGAACCTTTTTATTCCATTTGTTGTTTATAGTTTAAATTTGCAGTTCAATGATGGTAGCCAACGACATATTAAAACAAGTGAACCAGCCCAATGGCTTTGCTGGCATGGCTTTGTTGTACCAAAAAGAACAGTTAATTCCTGGCTCTACACAGTACACCATTCATCGATATTATACACAGGCACCTGCAGAACTAGAGGATACTGGTATGTTCATATATCACTACAATGCAAAGCGTCCAAACGATAATTATTTAGAGTTAAGATTTTGTATTTCAGGCAATCGTTATTGTGAAAATAAATTATGTGGTAATTGCAGTCAATTGCCAACCGAAGATTGTGCGGGTCCACTAAGAACGATCGACGTTTTCTCTTTCCATTTTACTTCTACGTTTCTACATCAATTTGTACACAATGTAAAGTTGAACAATCGCAAAGATGAAGTGCTTGCTTTCAAACATCCTAATGCTTTTGTAAAAACATTTCCATTGTGTATGCGTAAGCGTGGCACATTGGATTCTTTGTTAAACTATAGCTACACAGGTTCTTTAGAAAATATTTTTATCAATGCTAAAATTCATGAACTGCTTTTATTTAGTTTAGAATGCATCGTAGATGAAAAAGAAGAAGGCTTTGCATGCAAATTCTTATCAGATGATCGTGGTAAAGAAAGTATCTATTTAGCAAGAGAGATTTTATTACAACATATTGGAGATCCTATTACCATTAAGGAATTGAGCCGTAAAGTAGCCATGAACGAGTGCTATTTAAAGAAAGGCTTTAAAGAGATTTTTGGCACCACCATTTTTGACTTCTACCAGCAGCAAAGAATGGAGCATGCAAAATATTTATTGTACGAGAAATCTTTAAGTGTGACCGATGTATCCGCTTTATTAGGCTATTCATCCATCTCCCATTTTTCTGCAGCCTTCAAAAAACACACAGGTCTTAAGCCTTGTGAATTGTTGAATTAGTTTTCTTTCCTTATTTTTTTTCCCTTATTTTTATTTTCTAAATTAAATCCCATGCGTCAATTATTTGCGATTGCCATTGCTGTATTATTCAGTTCATGTATCAATCAAAGAGTAGACTTAGTTGTGCACCATGCACAAATTTATACAGTCAATGAAAATTTTACAGTCGCAGAAGCAATGGCAGTGCAGGATGGTAAAATTGTGGCGGTGGGTACCAATGACGATATTTTAAAAAACTATCAAGCAGATAGCGTGGTGGATGCAAAAGGGGCTAGCGTGTATCCAGGATTTGTAGATGCGCATGCGCACTTTCTGGGGTATGGTCAATCTTTATATGCAGTCGATTTAATGTTTGCAAATTCATGGGAAGAGGTATTGCAACGTGTGCAAGATTTTGAAGCAACACATCTGGGTAATGGGTGGATTCGTGGAAGAGGATGGGATCAAAATAGATTTCCTGGCAAAGTATTCCCAACTAATGCGGAATTGAACGCCTTATTTCCTGATCGTCCTGTATTATTAGAACGTGTGGATGGTCATGCAAGTATTGCCAATGATAAAGCATTCGCGATTGCTGGAGTGCAAGCAGGTCAGACGATGGAAGGCGGAGACTTTGTAGTAGCAGGTGGGAAATTGACTGGTTTATTAATAGACAATGCAGTAGGTGTGGTCGAAAGAAATGTGCCAGCACCAACAAAGGAAGATTATAAAAACTGGTTGACATCGGCACAAAAAAATTGTTTTGCAACAGGATTAACCACCATTACAGATTGTGGATTAAGTCCAAATGATATTGACATGATTGATGCGTTACAAAAAAGCAATGATTTAAAAATGCGTTTGTATGTCATGTTAAGTGATAAACCAAGTTCATATACTTCTTCTTATTTTACCAATGGGGGATATACAACGGATCGTTTAATGGTGAAAGGCGTGAAAGTATATGGTGATGGTGCGCTTGGTTCAAGAGGCGCTGCATTGTTGGCACATTATACAGACAAACCAGGCTGGGGTGGGTTCTTATTGAGTAGTCAATCGCATTTTGATTCAGTGGCTGCAAAATTAATCAACACCGATTTTCAAATGTGTACACATGCCATTGGAGATAGTGCAAACAGAGTGGTGTTAAAAGTATATGAGAAATATTTAAAAGGGAAGAACGATAAAAGATGGCGCATTGAACATGCACAAATTTTAAATCCAGCTGATTTCGATTATTTTGGCAAGTACAGTATCATTCCTTCTGTGCAACCTACGCATGCGACAAGTGATATGTATTGGGCTGGTGAGAGATTAGGTGCTGAGCGCTTAAAAGGTGGCTATGCTTTCCAACAATTATTAAAGCAAAATGGATGGTTGCCATTGGGTACAGATTTTCCGGTAGAAGAAATTAATCCATTCAAAACATTTTTAGCTGCTGTTGCTAGACAAGACGCCAAAGGATTTCCAGCAGGTGGATTCCAAATGGAGAATGCCTTAACGCGTGAGCAAACCATTCGTGGGATGACTATTTGGGCAGCAAAAGCCAACCGTATGGAGAAGCAAGTAGGCTCAATTGAAGTTGGTAAGAAAGCAGATTTCATCTTACTTGATAAAGACTTAATGAAAGTGTCAACAGATAGTATCCTGCAGATTAAAGTATTGAAGACTTACTCTAACGGGGAGCGAGTGCATTAGAAAAATTTAATAGTTCTAAAAAAAGAAAAGTAGAATATATACTATTCCGCAGCGATCGTTTGAGCTTGCGTATAATGATGCCTAGTGGTTTTTATAAAAAGAAAAGTAGAATATATACTATTCTGTAGCGATCGTTTTTAGAGAGCTAGGAATAGTATATATTCTACTTATTAAATTTCAAAAAAATTACAATCCTACCATATTGGCAGGTATCACCCAGGCATCAAATTCTTCAGGGGTAACGTATCCTAATTTAACAGCCATTTCTTTTAATGTAGTACCTTCTTTATGTGCTTTTTGTGCAATCTCTGCAGATTTATAATAGCCAATTTTAGTATTGAGTGCAGTGACTAACATCAAACTATTATTTACGTGCTTATTGATATTCGCTTCGATTGGTTCGATGCCAATGGCACATTTATCATTGAAGCTTACGCAGCCATCTCCAATTAATCTTGCACTGTGTAAGAAATTATAAATCATCACTGGCTTAAATACATTCAATTCAAAATGTCCCATCGATCCACCCATATTGATGGCTACATCGTTCCCCATGACTTGCGCCGCAATCATGGTCAATGCTTCTGATTGAGTAGGATTCACTTTGCCTGGCATGATAGAAGAACCGGGTTCGTTGTCTGGAATAAATATTTCACCAATACCAGAGCGAGGTCCAGAGGACAACATACGCACATCGTTGGCAATCTTCATTAAGCTTACTGCAACCGTTTTTAGTGCACCATGTGCTTCTACAATGGCATCATGCGCTGCCAATGCTTCAAATTTATTTTCTGCAGTTACAAAAGGCAATCCTGTAAGCTTAGCAATATGCTTAGCCACATTTTCTGAATAACCTTTTGGTGTATTGATGCCTGTTCCAACCGCTGTTCCACCAAGTGCCAATTCACTTAAATGCTCTAATGTATTGTGAATGGCTTTTAACCCATGTTTTAACTGGCTTGCATAACCACTTATTTCTTGCCCTAATGTTAATGGGGTAGCATCCATAAAATGGGTACGACCTATTTTAACAACCTGCATGTATGCCGCACTCTTTGCATCTAAGGTATTTTTTAAAGTCGTGATGCCTGGGATGGTCAGTTCCTTTAAAATTTGGTAGGCTGCAATATGCATAGCAGTTGGGAAAGTATCATTAGAAGACTGTGATTTATTCACGTCATCGTTGGGATGTAAAAATTTCTCTTTGTCATTTAAATTTCCACCTTGAAGCACATGACCTCGATAGGCAATCACTTCATTCACATTCATATTGCTTTGTGTGCCACTGCCTGTTTGCCAAACCACTAATGGAAATTGGTCGTCTAATTTTCCTGCAAGAATTTCATCACAGACTTGACCAATTAAATCACATTTTTCCTTTGGTAAAATACCTGCATCAAAATTGGTTAAGGCAGCTGCTTTTTTTAAATAAGCAAATGCTTTAATAATTTCTTTAGGCATCCTGTTGATGTCTTGTGCAATTTTAAAATTCTCGATACTTCTTTGCGTCTGAGCACCCCAATAAACATGAGCTGGTACATTGACTTCACCCATGGTGTCTTTCTCGATTCTATATTCCATACTTGCAGTTTTAATACCGCAAAGGTAAGACAGCAATTATAAAATTGGGTCAGTTAAGACTATTAAATTCAGGTAAAAAATGGGTTAATGCCCTGTAAAATGTGGTTTTCTTTTTTCAATAAAGGCTTGGATGCCTTCCTTGCAATCTGCAGTGATAAAACAATCCCCAAACAGGTTAGCTTCCACTTCAAAACCGTTCACAGATTCATCCCATGCAGCATTTACAGCATTGATAGAATTTGCGATGGCCAATGGCGCCTTGGTATGTGCGGCAGCAAGCAATGAAAAGGCTTTGTCTAATATTTCCGTTTGAGGAACGACATAGTTCACTAAACCATATTGTAAAGCTTGTTCGGCATTGATATTATTACCAGTAATCACTAGTTCCATGGCTCTGGCTTTACCTAATTTTTGTGTCAATCTTTGAGATCCGCCATAACCTACCATGATACCTAAGTTCACTTCGGGCTGCCCAAAAATGGCATTGTCTGATGCAATGATAAAATGACAACTCATAGCTAACTCGCATCCACCACCTAAAGCAAAACCATTCACACAGGCAATCACTGGCTTAGGTGAGTTTTCAATTTTAAAAAATACATCCTGTCCTCTTTTTGCTAAAGCGGTTGCTTCGGCTTTTGACAATGCTTCAAATTCTTTGATATCCGCACCTGCCACAAAACTCTTTAGTCCCGCACCTGTAATCACCACTGATTTAATTTCTGGAAATTTATATACCCGATCAAATACCGCATCTAAGTCTTGCATCACTTGTTGGTTCAATGCATTTAATTTCTCTGGTCGGTTGATGGTAATGATCAAAGTATGATCTTCCATTTTTGTAAACAAAGTTTGAAAAGACATAGATAATTATTTATGGTATAAAAAATTAAAAAATAAAAATAGAGTTAGTTATGATTTTCTGTTTTCAGCGACCCATTTTTTAATGTAGGCTGCGATATCAGTGGTATTGGTTCCAGGTGCAAATAAATGACCAATGCCCATGTCTTGTAATATTTTATTGTCTTCTTCTGGAATAATACCACCACCAGTCAATAAGACATCTTTCAATCCTTTTTCAACCATCAACTGGTAAACTTTAGGAAACACGGTCATATGCGCGCCAGATAAAATACTAATACCAATGGCGTCCACATCTTCCTGTAAGGCTGCCTGAACCACCATCTCGGGGCTTTGTCTTAGTCCAGTATAAATTACTTCCATACCTGCATCTCTTAATGCAGTGGCAATTACTTTAGCGCCACGATCATGGCCATCTAAACCAACCTTGGCTACCAATACTCTTATGGGTCTTTCAGTTTGCATCTACTACAATTTACATTAATTTTTTGACAACAAATCTAAACAGTATTGAATACGTTTTGCCGCATCTTTTGTTTCAATATTGGCAACAATATCAAAAACACCTGGGCCAAATTTACCACCAACTAACATGATCCTAAAAGGCAACATTAAATCACCTGGTTTAAGGCCTTGTTCTGTGGCTAATGCTTTAAAATGTGTCTCCAACAAAATTGCATCATTCGGTACTGCTTGATTGGTATAGGCATCCATAATTGTTGTAAAAAAAGCTGCTTTGTTTGAGTCCCATTTTGGCAGGATCGAAGCAGTATCAATTTCGGTTGGCGCAGCAAAGAAAAAGGAGGATTGAGGAATGAAATCGGTTAATAGTTGACAACGTTCTTTCACGAGTCCTATCACTTTTACCAAATAACTAGGCTCGTGAATTTCAATTTTGGCTGCATCAAAATAAGGCGCAACCAAACTTGCTAAATAAGTATTGTCTGCTTGTTTAATCCATTCTTGGTTAAACCATTTTGCTTTTTCGTAATCAAATTTTGCGCCCCCTTTATGCACTCTATCTAAACTAAATTTTTCAATCAAAGTTGGTAATGAAAATAATTCCTGATCTGTGCCATCATTCCAACCCAACATAGCTAGTAAATTGACAAAGGCTTCTGGTAAGAATCCTCTTTCTTTAAATCCAATCGTGGTTTCATTGGTATTTGAATCTTTCCAGTCCATTGCGAAAACTGGGAAGCCTAA
>JBBAJV010000005.1:119728-176851 GCA_040403925.1 Sediminibacterium sp.
GTGTCAAATTTCACTTCGCCACGAATCAAGTCTTCAAAAACCAATTCCTCTGAATCAGGCATATTGATACGCACAACATAGGGTGTGTTTTCGTTGAGTAAACGCGTTACCTCTGAAGCAGGTAAACTCAAAGAATTTTTCATGCCAGTTCTAGTAGCACGATTGTATTGAAAATTTGGAATCTCTTTTCTTTTTGCATCCAATTCCTCAGCTGTGTCAAAAGCATAATAAGCATTGCCTTGCTCAATCAATTGTTTGGCATATTGCTTATACATCGGCTTACGCTCACTTTGTCTGTAAGGACCATAAGCGCCACCATGAATAGGACTTTCGTCAGGTGTCAATCCACACCATGCAAGGGTGTCTAAAATATATTGTTCAGCGCCTGGAACAAAACGAGACTGATCGGTATCTTCAATTCTTAAAATAAATTGACCCTTGTATTTTTTTGCAAATAAATAATTGAATAAAACAGTACGTACGCCACCTAAGTGTAAACCACCGGTGGGAGAGGGGGCAAACCTAACTCTTACCATTTGTTCAGCCGAATTTTCCATGTGCACTTTATTTTTACAAAGATAAGTTGCAAACAGGCAAAAGAACCATTTATCTTTGGGTATGTATTTCATTAAAACACCCTTTTGGCTAAGGCTTATTTATAGGTCTTGCATTTGGCGAAAGCCCAATCAAGACAGGGTGCTTTATTTTAGTTTTGATGACGGTCCGCATCCCGAAGCCACGCCATTTGTATTAGAACAATTGTCAAAATTTGATGCCAAAGCAAGTTTTTTTTGCATTGGTAAAAATGTACAATTGTATCCCGAAATGTATGATGCAATACTTGCAGCAGGCCATGTGGTTGGGAATCATACACAAAACCATATGAATGGTTGGAAGAATAATACCGCACATTATATTTCAGATATTGAAGATGCCACGAAAGTGATTCACTCCAATTTATTTAGACCACCCTATGGAAGAATAAGTTTTGCACAAATAAAAGCATTGCGTTTGTATCCTGCTTTACCGCAGCAAATTGTGATGTGGGATGTGTTGAGTGGAGATTTTGATACCACTATTACGGGAGAACAATCTGCGAAAAATGTCATTCAACATGCAGGGCCAGGGTCCATTGTTGTTTTTCATGATAGTGCCAAAGCAATGGATCGATTGCGGATTGCTTTGCCAAAAGTATTGTCGCATTTTAGTAATCTAGGGTATCAATTTAAGGCTTTATAAATACTTTAATAAAATGCGAATAAAAAAGGCCAGGGTAGAAACCCCGGCCTGTATAATCCGTACCCTATAAAAAACAAAGTTTACATCCTAAGAAGGGATGGGTTAGTAATTTGATTCTTAAACGCATAAATAATGTCTTTTAGTATGTGGTTCATTAAAAAAGTCCTTCTTTTGTGCTTTAAACCAGTTGATTATGCATTTTATTGATACACATGCGCATGTTTATTCCGAGGAATTGACTTCAGATCTTGATTTGATCATGAAAAATGCATTATCTGTTGGTATCAATAAAATTATCATGCCCGCTATTGATAGTACTACTTTGGATGCGATGTTGCAAGTAGAACAGCAATTCCCGGAGCATTGTATTGCCATGATGGGTTTACATCCTTGTTATGTAAAAGAAAATTATAAAGAAGAATTAAAGTTGGTGGAAGATTGGATAGGTAAAAGAAAATTTATAGCCATTGGTGAGATTGGTTTGGATTTTTATTGGGATAAAACATTTACCAAAGAACAACATATTGTTTTTGAAACACAAATGCAATGGGCAGTAAATCTGCAATTACCAATTGCGATTCATACAAGAAACGCGATGGGGGAAACTATAGAAGCTGTAAAGCCTTTTGCAAAAAAAGGATTGCGTGGGGTATTCCATTGTTTTAGTGGCAGCAAGGAATCGGCAGAACAAATTATTGGCATGGGATTTCATTTAGGATTGGGTGGAGTACTCACTTATAAAAATGCAGGTGTGGCAGAAGCAGTCAAAGATATTCCAATGGAATACTTAGTGCTTGAAACCGATGCCCCTTATTTAGCCCCAGTACCTTACAGAGGCAAAACCAATGAGCCTGCGTATATGATTGAAGTGGCTAAGAAATTAGCAGAGATTAAATCCCTGCCTTTGCATGAGATTGCTGCCATAACGACTAGCAATGCGGGAAAGCTATTTGGACTATAAGGCTAATTTTTTTTGTATTGCTTGAACCATCTCTTTAGATCCAATATACAATGGAACTCTTTGGTGGATACTTGTTGGTGTGATATCTAAAATATTTTCATGATTAGACACAGCCAATCCTCCAGCTTGTTCAGCTATGAATGCCAATGCATTTGCTTCAAATAATAATCGAATTTTTCCATTAGGATAATTAGAAGTAGGCGGGTATAAAAAAACACCCCCTTTTAATAAATTTCTATGAAAGTCTGCAACAAGTGAGCCAATATACCTACTAGTCATTCGTTGTTCTTTACATTCATCAATATAATCATTGATTCCTTGATCAATTATATCTTTTGATAAACCTTCATTCATAGAATAAAAATTACCAGCTATTTTACATTGCATTGATGGATGTGATAATACATATTCCCCTAGGGTACTTTCATAAGTAAATCCATCTACTCCATTTCCAGTTGAATAAACCAACATTGTAGAAGGACCATATAAAATATATCCACCAGCAATTTGATCCCTACCTTTTTGTAAAAAATCTTTTTCGCAAAGGGGTTCATTTTCTTGTGATTTTTTTAAATAAATAGAGAAGATCGTACCAATTGAGACATTCACATCAATATTATTTGAACCATCCAATGGATCAATTGTTACTAAGTATTTTCCATTATTTTGTAGATCAATAAATGTTTCTATTTCTTCTGATGCAATTCCACAAGCTTCGCCGCCTTTTGATAATGCCCTAGAAAATCTAATATTTGCGAGTAGATCAAGTTTTTGTTGATGATCACCTCCTGAATTTTGTAATCCCACATTGCCCATAATATCCACAAGTCCTGCTTTATTAATTTCTCTATTTACTACTTTAGAGGCAAGTGCGATGTCTCTCAACAATTGGGATAATTCACCAGCAGAATTTGGATATTGATTTTGATTATTTTTAATAAAACGATCAAGAGTGATACCTATTGGTAAATCGATCCTAGATTTTTCCATTTTGAATAGAATTTGAATGAAATTAGCCATTTTCTATCATTTCTTACCATTATCCATATTTAAAAAAACCAATTATTTATTTTACATTTGCAATTCTCAAAGAGAGGTGTCCGAGTGGTTTAAGGAGCACGCTTGGAAAGCGTGTATACGGCAACGTATCGGGGGTTCGAATCCCTTCCTCTCTGCAAAGCCTGTCACAAAAGTGACAGGCTTTTTTCATACGATCAGGCGTCAAGAGCTCGCTCTTGTAAGCATGGGCGTATGAAAAAAGTCAAAAGCACGCGAAGCATGCTTTTGAAAGGCTTTGGTAAAAGAGAAACCCTAGGATGACGGCGAAGTGCAACGAAGCCATCTATCCAAAGTCAGTTACTTAAATTTGTTTCATAAACATGTAAAGCAATATTGAAAAAATTATAGTTAGTGATAAGTGAATAATTTCCCATGCGATCATTTTTTCATTTTTACTGCTTTTCTCAATTCTTTAAATCTAAAATAAATCATTGTCAAGAAAAAAGGGATAAAATAATATTCCATAATTAATCCTATTAATAAATCTAAGATGATTAATTAGTTATTAAAATATTTAAATATAACATAATAACAACATCCTATTGTTAAGATATAATATAAAAATAGATCTATTTTACTAGGGTTATTATTTGAGAAATATTTATATCTAGTCATAAAAATTGGTTTAAATAGCAAATAAACTAATTTTAAGATATGAGTAATTAGCGCTATTGATAAAAGAAATAAAGAGAAATAGTTTGAAAATTTATTTAGCATAAAATAAGTAATTATAATTTTAAAAATATTTTTACCACCAATCTAAACAACTGCCGGTTGCATATACCATTGAAGTAACTGTAATAATACCAGCAACTCTTCTGGCAATTAACTTGACTGCTGCAATTACTGTTTGCTCAGTTGCCCCCATTACGATACTGTTCCAAATCGATTTAGCTTGTGTAATACCAATAAAGTCGCCTACAGCAGTCATAAAACAATCCATATTTTCATCAGCAGTTTTCATCACATTTTTAGTACTGTTACTCATAATTTGCGAATCAGCATCTTGTTGTTCTTTTTTAGCGTAAAACAATCCCAAAATAACAATTCCTTCTGGATTATCAATAAATTCTTCTGTAATATCTATTTTGAATTTATCTTGAAAATAACTAGCTATCTGGTTAGCTTTTGTTTTATTATAATTACTCATTTTTACTAAATCATTAGAAGCAACAATATCAATTAATTTTTCTGAGCCGTTCTGTAAAAATACATCTTGTAAAGTTGCAGCTTTGTTTTCTGTAATTTCTGCATGCCATTGTTTTTCCTGGGTTGATTTAGTGCAACCAGACAAGATCAATAATAGGCATAATGAAATTGCATAAATTGTTTTTTTTAAACATTTGATTTTGGTTTAAAATATTTTTTAATAATTAGTTAATTAGAAGAACCATTTATACATCTATGGTTCATTCCACAATTAATATTAGAATTAATTTTTGAAACAAAATCAAACGCAAAAATTTCTTAAAATACTTTAATAAAAAAAGCATAGAAAATTATCTATGCTAAATTAATTATTAATAAAGGGTTACAGAAGAAAAGAGTACTCTAAATCTCCTTCATATGCTCATCCATGCGCTCATTGTATTCCAATGGCTCATTTTTCCAATTCTTATTATAAGAAACAAACCAGCCTAACCAAATAGAACGAGATAGGCGCATTAAAATAGGTTGTATCAAAATCAATAAAAATATAGTAGTGCCTAACCAGTAAAACATTCTGTTGTCATCTAGTTCCCATGTCATACCAATTAATACTTTCCATGCAACAAACATAGAAACAAAATAGGCTACAGTCAATGCATAACTAACATAGCCGGTTCCATAATAAAATCCTACTTCAATTTCTGTCGGCTGTCCACATACAGGACAGTGATCATTCATTTTTGTGATATTGGATAAATCGTAGGGATTGGAACCAGTGAACAGTTTACCTTCTCTACATCTGGGACACTTATTGGTGATTGTGCTGTATAGGTAGCTGTTTTTCATGCCACAAAGATACCGAAAATTAAGGAGCTATCAATTCCTCCATTTGTATTCCCCTAGAACCCTTTATGAGTAGGGTATAGCCCTGCAATTGTTGTGCATGCAACCATGCTTTAGCTTCAATCACTGTATCAAAATAAAGATAGGAATGAGCACAAGGCTTAAACTCCGATCCTACAAGCACTACTTGCTCCCAATTCGTTTGTTTCAATTGATCAATCAGTGCTTGATGTTCCATTAATGTGTCGATACCTAATTCCCTCATCCCGCCCAAACAAACCATTTTATTGTCCTTATTTATTTTAGCAAAATTCTCTACTGCTAATTTCATGCTCGAAGGATTGGCATTGTATGCATCTAAAATGACTTCGTTGTGATTCCAAGTTAATAATTGCGAACGACTATTGGTTGGGATATAATTTTCAATCGCTGATTTTATTTTTTCATTGGGTACTTTGAAGTATTGACCAATTGAAACAGCAGCCAACACATTGGGAAGATTAAAATTGCCAACTAAATGTGTTTGGATGGATGCTATATCAATGCCTTTATTTATTTTGACTGACAACATACCATTTTGATCTATCGCTTCTCCTTGAATTTGTCCTTGTTCTTTTCCATATCCAATGACATGTTGGATGCCTTGTGCCATTTGCACTAAGTAGTCAAAATCTTCCATCAAAAACACCGTGCCATTGTGGCCTCTTAAAAAATCAAATAATTCTCCCTTGCCTTTTTTCACACCTTCCACACCGCCAAATCCTTCTAAATGGGCTTTACCACAATTCGTGATCATGCCATGCGTTGGTAAAGTATAAGTGCAATAACTTTCAATTTCTTTTTGGTGATTGGCGCCCATTTCGATCACTGCTATTTCAGCATCTTTAGGAATGCTTAATAAAGTCAATGGCACACCAATATGGTTGTTTAAATTACCTTGTGTGGTATATGTTTTAAAATGGCTTGCTAAAACAGCATAAACCAGTTCTTTAGTCGTAGTTTTTCCATTGCTACCAGTGATTGCAATGAATGGGATATTGAATTGTTGACGATGGTATTTTGCTAATGCTTGTAGGGTAGTTAATACATCTTCTACAAAAATAATTTGGTCTTGGTATGCGCTACTTTCAGCAATTTCTTCATCCACAACGGCATAAGCTGCACCTGCTTCCAATGCTGCTACCGCAAAAACATTACCATTGAAATTGGGGCCTTTTAATGCAAAATATAAATCACCTGATTTAAGCTTTCTTGTATCTGTTACGACAGATGGATGTTTGGTGTAAATGGAATATAAATCTTCGATTGATCCAAGCTTCATAGCAATTGAGTTTAGCTTTTTGCCATCAATAAACAAGTTGCTGTTGCAACCAGTCCTTCTTCTCTACCTGTAAAACCCATGGTTTCTGTTGTAGTTGCTTTAATAGAAATATCCTTATTGCCAATATGTAAAATGGAAGCAATGCATTCTTGCATGGCAATCACATAAGGTTTTATTTTTGGTGCTTCTAAACAAAGCGTCGCATCTATATTGACGATTTGATATCCTTCTGCAGTGATTAAGTCGTATGTTCTTTGCAATAAAATTTTACTATCAATATTTTTATATGTATTATCGGTGTCTGGGAAGTGCGTGCCAATATCTCCTAAACTCAGTGCACCTAAAAGCGCGTCGCAAATGGCATGTAATAAAACATCTGCGTCACTATGTCCTAATGCACCCTTGTGATGTGGAATAAGTATCCCTCCAATCCATAAGTCCCTGCCAGCTACCAATTGATGAAAATCTATGCCTGAACCTATGCGTAATTTCATTAAAAGATGTTTTTTAATTTTTGCATTAAACTAGGCTTCTCTTCTTTGGCATCTGGTGTATCCATTCCAAAAGCAGATATAGCACATCTGAAACCAATGGTGCTACTAGATTTATCTTGCTCTAAATATCTTCTTGTTCCAGGATTCAACCAATAAGGACGATCTTTCCAGCTTCCACCTTTGTATACCCTTGATTTATTAGAGATCAATGTATTGGCGCCAGTTTCGTAACTAGATGTATTTGTATCGTCACCATCCAAAACGTTATTACCTCTATAAGGATTAAAATCATCCATGTCAATACTATTCATTGGGCGATAAATATCTGCCACCCATTCGTTGACGTTACCACTTAAATTATATAAACCTAATGGGTTTTGTAAAAAACTATTAATCTTACTTGGGAACCCTGCACCATCATTTGCATATCCTACCATGCCCATATAATCGCCACTTCCATTTTTAAAATTAGCCATGAACATGCCACGCTTTTCGTTTTCCTTTTTACTAATTTTCCCTGTTGGGTTGCTTCTTAATCCATCATTTCCATTGGAGCTCCATGGGTAAGGGGAGTTAGATGCAACAACACTCGCATTGGGTGCACCAGAATTAGCACCCGCTTTTGGGTTATTAAAATTGGAGATATAATTTTTGCCGCTAGATACTTTTGCAGCATATTCCCATTCTGCTTCTGTAGGTAATCTAAAGTCTGGAATTAAAACATAATCCCCCAAGTTTTTATTTCTTGCTCTTGCTCTAGATGGAGTTGGGGTGCTTGTTTTATTGCTATCAACAAGACTGTTATTGTTCTCCAACTTACCTATGTATGGTTTTTTTGGATCAATTAAGCCATATTTGATCAATGTCTTCTCATTTGCTCTATCTGTTCTCCATCTGCAATAAGCATTGGCTTGTTCCCAACTGATACCAACCACTGGGTAATCATTGAATGCTTTATTTCTAAAATAACCTTCTACCATTGGTTCATTGTAAGCAAGATCCGTTCTCCAAACTAAAGTGTCAGGAAGCGCTGCTTTCACAATTGAATCTTTACCCAATGGAATAAAAACACTTTCAAGCCATTTGATATATGTTCTATACTGTCTATTGCTCACTTCGTATTGGTCAATTCTAAATGAACTCACAGTTACTCTGCGCAAATTATTGTTCCAATCGCCCATGATGTTTTCTTGGTTCATGCCCATAGCGAAAGTACCACCTCTAATTAAAATAGTGCTATCATATGGGTCATCTTTGCTGGCAAATGCAACTTTATTGCTTTGATTGCTATCGAATTGAGCGATCATTTTTGGGCCTAAAAAAAGTACCGCAAAAAATAATAATATGCTATTAATAAAATTCATCTGTTTTGTTTAAGCTGGGGGTGTTTAAAATTCTTTGCGAATATACTTGCTTTTTCACTTATTTATTCAAATGCAAATAGAATCTTATGTTAGTAAAACCCTAATTTTAGCAGATGAAACTTGGCGTTTTAACATTTTTTTTAATTGGATGCTGCTTCACCCTTCCTGGATGGGGGCAAGTAGGCGTGCTCTCCAAAGGAAATTGGGTTAAAATAGCTGTGCCAAACGAAGGAGTGTATCAACTCACTGGCGCACAATTTAAAGCGATGGGATTTACTGGAAAAGTAAATTCAAATCAAGTCCAATTGTATGGGATGGATCTAGCAAATCTTAGCGAAAAAGTACCGAATGCGTTGCCCGATAGTTTAACAGAAATGGCCATTGAAATGCAAGATGGGGAAGACGGGATTTTAGATGACCAAGATAAGCTCTTGTTTTATGCACAAGGGCATTATAAATGGGTCAAGACCAATTTAAATGAAGCACCTATTCGTCAAAAAATCACAAGCAATGATTCTTTGTATTTTTTTATTCGTATTGGAACAATAGGGAAAAGAATAACCAATTTTAATAAAACGGGGGCTGCAACAAAATTAGTACAAACTTATCCTGCCAATTGGAGGGTAGAAAAAGATTCTATTAATATCTTAAGTAGTGGTAAAATATGGCTTGGGGATCCTATGGGCATTGGGACAGGTAAAAAAACAACGATGTTATTTCCACTCAATATGGAAGGTTTGCAATTCAATGCCCCAATTATTTTTCAAAGTCAATTGGCTGCATCTACTTATCAAACAGATGCCAGATTTACAATCAGGTTGAATGATCAGTTGATGACGACTGCATCTTTGAGTGCAGTTTCTGGTTTGATTTTTGACGATGCCTATAAAATTCGTTTCGATAGTAGTACAATTTGGTTAGATAAAAACACCCTACTAAAAGCAGGCCAAAGTTTAACAGCCATGAACCTGCAAGTTGATTTTAATGCACCAGCCACTTCAACAGGTTGGATAGATTATTTGGTGTTGCATGGGCAAAGAACTATTGGATATTGGGGCAATACAGGCTTTGGCTTTGACTATCAAACGAGTCAACCAAAAGCGCAATTGATTGAATTTGAAATTCAAAATGCCACAGCGCAAACTAGGGTTTGGGACCTAAGTCAGTATTACCAACCTATTATATTGAATCCTCAATTGGGTCAAAATGCGATTGCTACATTTAAAGCAGCTGATAGCGCAGGTAAATATTTTTATGTCTTTGAAGCAAATAAAATCAATGCAGCACAGTTTTCAAGTTCCATTCTTGGCGATAGCAATTTTACGATTAGTCCATTAGATTACATCATCATTACCGCTCCTGATTATTATCCAGCAGCATTGACACTTAAAGTTTTTCATGAAAAGCAAAATGGGTATAAGGTTGGACTTTTTAATGCTACCCAAGTTTACAATGAAATGGGTGGTGGACAATCTTCCCCAATTGCTATTCGAAATTTTTTAAAGTATATTATAGAACAATCGAAATTAAAAAACCAATCGAGTCCTGCTTATGTTTTATTAATGGGTATGGGCAATTTCAATACCCAAAAAATTCAATTGAATAAAGAATTACCAGTCTATACAAGTGAAGTGTCTAATGCCATTTTAACTTCCTATAGTTCGGATGATTTTTATGCCATTCAAAAATCGGGTGTACAAATTCAGTTTGCTCAAACTATTGATTCTATTGGTTTGGCTATTGGCAGGATACCAGCAAGAACGATTGCCGAAGCGAATAAAATGGTGGAGAAATTAATTCAATACCAATCCAACAAAAAAATGGGGCTTTGGCAAAATCAATTGACATGGGTTGCAGATGATGCAGACTATAATTTACATCTTCAGGATGCAGAGGAAATCATTGGCAATTTAAAAAATAAAACAGCTAACTGGAATCATAGAAAATTATATTTAGATTTATTTAAGGCGAATCAAACCCTTACTGGTAATACTTATCCAGACGTCAACAAAGCCATTCAAGAATCCATACAAGCCGGTACGCTGATGTTAAATTATACTGGACATGGAAATTATTTGCGCTTAACAGAGGAGGCGGTGATCTCTAAATCAGAAATGCAGTCCTGGAATAATGCTGGCAAGTTGCCCATTATGGTGACTGCATCCTGTGATTTTGCGCCCTATGATCAACCTGCAAATTCCCCAATAGGTTTTGATGCTTTAATGCAAAATGAAAAAGGAATCATTGCATTGGTTGCAGCCAATAGGCTCGTATTTGCATACAGTAATAAGCAAATTAATGATGCATTCATGCAGGCATTATTGGTGCCTAATTCAAAGGGGCTTTATAGGACTATTGGGCAAGCACTCCAAGCAGCAAAAAATTATAATTTTAATCAAAATGGGGATCGATTAAATGCATTTAAGTTTGGCTTAATGGGTGACCCTGCCATGCGTATCGCACAACCAAAATACCAAGTTAATTGTACTAATTTGAATCAGTTACCATGGTCAGACACTTTAAATTTAAAAGCAGGAGAGAAGTATACGATTAAAGGAAATTTTTCAGTAAAAAATCAAACAATTCAAAATTTCAATGGCTTTATTGATATGGTTTTATGGGATGCACCAAGCACAAACAAAACTTTGGCCAATCAAACGAATAGTCAGGCCGTTCCAATTGAAACACAAGAGCAGGCCTTATTTAAAGGGAAGGCGACTGTACAAAATGGACAATTTGAAATCAGTTTTATCCTTCCTGGCACACTCTCTGCTTCTAATACAGCAGCACTAAAATTGCAACTCTACGCCTACAATGACACGGCGGATGCAAGCATGCAATTTCAATCCATTTTTATTCAAGGGGCTACCACACAAAATAGATTAGATACCACTGGCCCATCCATCTACAGTTATGTGAATGCACCTAATTTCAAATCAGGAGATTGGGTAACTGCACCATCTACTTTCTATGTCAAATTAAAGGACAGTTCGGGGATACAGTCTTCGGGAAATGAATTAGGACATGATTTAAAATTAATCATTGACGATACTTTAGTCAAAAATTATAACCTGAATACATTCTTTATTTATGACACGAATGCCTATCAGTCAGGAGCGATTGAATATCCACTTCCAGTGTTGGAAGCTGGCAAGCATAGATTGATCATGAAGGCCTGGGATCTTTTAGGAAATGTCTCTAAAGACACCATTTCGATTGAAGTACCTAGCAAAGAAAATAGGAACATCCGAAATTTAAGCATTAGCCCGAATCCAGTTCAAACCAGTGCTAAGTTTAGTTTTGAGCTCAATAATAGTGCAGACCCAATTTTAGTGCAATTGGAAGTATTTGATGTCAATGGGAATAGACATTTTTCTACAAGCCAAAAAATACAATCTAAGGGCAATAAAATATTGGTGGATTGGAATGGACTTTCTACGAATGGGGGGCTACTTTTACCAGGGAAGTATTATTATAGAATTATAGTTACCCAAAATGGGGTGGTAGAAAAATTGTTAAATAGCCTATTAAAATTTTAAATATTGAATTCTAAGGTTATCTTTACTAATATAGAATCTTAAAGCATTTGAGTATGATCCGAATCGCCACAGTCAAAACAGCCATCTGTGTAGCCTTATTTTTTGTAGCTAGTTCATTGACAGCACAAACCAAGCTTAAATTACAAAGTACCGCTGTGCCATTTATGTTGATCTCTCCAGATGCGAGATCTGGTGGTATGGGTAATTTGTCTATTGCCATGTCTCCGGAAGCCAATGATCTTTTTGGCAACACTGCCAAGATCCCATATCTTAATAATGACCGTGGTTTTTTAATCAATTATACACCATGGTTAAAAGATTTAGGATTGAGTGATGTGTATTTGGCGAGTGCAGGATATTATAAAAAATTAAATAGTTTTAGTGGTATCAATAGTTCTTTGCGTTTTTTTAGTTTAGGTAATATTGATTTCACAGACGAATCGGGTACCTCGACTTTACCATCTCAAAGACCTTCAGAATTCAGTTATGATTTTGGATACAATATTTTATTAACAGATGCTTTAAGTATGGGTGTGACTTTAAGGTATATCCATTCTAGATTGGTGCAGGGTTCATATGGCACCAATGGTACCAATTATAAAGCTGGTAATACATTTGCAGGAGATATCAGTTTATTCTATAAACAAAACGAAGACTTAGAAGGGTTCCATGCAGGGTTGGTTTTATCCAATTTAGGAGGTAAAGTGAGCTATTCAAACGAATCAAAAAATAAATATTTCATTCCAGCTAATATAGGATTGGGAGTGGCTTATTTAAATAGATTTGATACAGAGAATTCTTTAGAAATGGGAGTGGATGTGAATCGATTGATGGTGCCTTCAAGTCCAGTTAGTAGTGATGTTGATGTGGTTGATCAGTATTTTTCTCAATCAGTTGTGTCAAGTTGGTTTAATTCTTTTTCAAATAAATATGGCATGCCTTTTTCTGAATCCATAAAAATATCACTTGGGGCTGAATACAATTATGCAGATCGATTTCATTTAAGGGCTGGCTATTTTTTAGACAATAATAAGAACCTGGGTAGCATGCAATATTTTACAGTAGGTTCTAGCTTCCAATACCAACAGTCTAAATTCAATATTTCCTATTTGGTTCCTACAGGGGGCGGTATCACAAGAAATCCATTGTCGAATACCTTGCGTTTTGGCTCCATATTTTACTTCTAAATAATTTGTTAACTAAAGCCTGCTAGCTCCAATTTACCTGCTTTTTTAACTACTTTTGTAGCACATGTCTACAATCATTCCCATTGTGAACCACAGTCATCATCCTTTGCCAGCTTATGCAACGCAAGGGTCATCTGGCTTAGACCTACGTGCTTTTGTCACTGCACCTGTTCAGTTGGCACCATTAGAGCGTGCATTGATTCCAACAGGGTTACACATTGCTTTGCCAAATAACTGGGAAGCACAAATTCGACCAAGAAGTGGGCTGGCTATTAAACAAGGTTTGACCTGCTTAAATACCCCTGGTACCATAGATGCAGATTATAGAGGAGAGCTCAAAGTTATTTTGATCAACTTGTCCAATGAAATTCAAGTGATCCAAGATGGAGATCGAATTGCACAAATTGTGTTTCAACAAGTCGAAAAAATGGAATGGCAATTGGTAGAAAATGTAGAGACAACCCAAAGAGGCGATGGCGGATTTGGGCATACAGGTAAACTATAAAATGGTCACATGCGAATTGTAAAAAACAGCCTTTATTTAATATTGATACTTTTAAGTGGTGCATGTGCGAATGTGAAGAAGGTGCAAGTCATTCAAGATGCATTGGCTGTGAAAGTTTTACCGGATGCGGCTGCATTAGCAGAAAAAGCAAGATTAGATTCTGCATTAATGGTGAAGGGTATTGTCAATAATATTACAAAAACTAAGATTCGCTTCAAAACCATGAATGCGAAGTTGAAAATGGATTATGAAACAAGTAAGGATAAAGATAGTTATATCGCTAATTTAAGTATTCGGAAAGATAGCGGTATGTACATTACCATTAGAGGCGCAATGGGCGTGATTGGTTTAAAAGCATTTATCAATAAAGACAGTATTTTTCTGACTTACCCACTATCTAAAAAAACAGAAAGACATCCATTATCCTATTTACAAGAGGTGATAAAAATTCCATTAAATTACCAAACAATAGAAGACTTAGTAATAGGTAATCCAATTTTTATGGATAGCATTGATATTGTTTCCTATAAAGTCATCAACGAAAGGTTGCAAGTAAGCTTAGTAGGAAAATTATTTAAAAATTTAATCATCCTTAGCGAGGACAATACCAAATTGGTTCAGTTAAAGTTGGACGATGTGGATGCAGCAAAACATAGAACATGTGACATCAATTATAGTCAACACACTTTATTAAATAATATACAGTTCCCGCTTTTTAGAACCATATCCATCAATGCACAAACCAAATTGGATATTGGAATGGAAATCAAGGAATTCAATTTTGATGAACCTTTAAAATACACTTTTTCTGTACCTAAAATAGGCAGACGTAAATAATAAAGTGAAAATAAATCCCTATGCTTAAAAAATACGCTATACTTATTTGCATAATTTTTGTTTGTTTTTTCAATCATTCAATTGCACAAAATGGTAATTCAAGAGATGAATTGCAAAGACAATCTCAGACATTACAAAAAGAATTAGATGCATTAAATAATCTATTAGAACAAACAAAGAAGAATAAAAAAAGCTCCTTGGCACAGTTGGCTGTGATTAGAAACAAGATTTCAAAGCGAGCAGCCTTAATCAATGGCATCGCTAAACAGGTTAAATTATTAGACAACGCCATCCAGACCAATCAGCAAGATGTAAAAAGATTGAATAATGAATTAGACACCTTAAAATACAGGTACGCTAAAAGTATTGTATTTGCTTACCAAAGCAGAAGTGGATACGAGTACCTTAATTTTTTATTTTCAGCAGGTAATTTTAATGATGCAGTGAAGCGGATTACTTATTTAAAAAGTTATCGTCAGAATAGAGAAGCCCAAGCCATGGCAATTGGTCTTTCTGAAAATAATTTAAAAACTAAGATTGATATTTTAAGTGAGAATAAACAAGATCGTTTAAAAACGATGTCTGCGCAAACCATTCAATTAAAAGTATTGCAAGATGACCGAAAAGAACAAGACAAAGTATTAAATCAGTTAAAGAGTAAGGAACAAGAAATTACAATACAGGTAAGACAAAAAGAAGCACAAAGAAGAAAGATGCAAGCGGCTATAGCGGCAGTAATTAAAAGAGAAATGCAAGAAGCTGTAAAAAGAGAGAATGAGCGGTTGGCTAAATTAAAAGCAGCCAATACTTCTAATAATAAAACGACAGCTGCTACTGAGGATAAACCAAAAACTAGCCCTAATGTAGGTAGAGTAGAAGGCGGCTTAAAAAGTACCACAAGTAATCGTCCTTACTCGGCGCTTGAAACAACAGAAGAGGGCAGGGAGACTTCTATTTCTTTTGAAAACAACAAAGGTGGGCTTCCTTGGCCAGTAGCGACTGGGATCGTCAATATTCACTTTGGCGTGGAGAGTATTCCAGGTACAAAATTAGATCGTAAAAGTGATGGTATCGAAGTAGCAGTTCCTAAAGGCACGGCTGTTAAAAGTGTGGCCGATGGGACTGTTGTATATGTGGGAGATGTCAATGGAGACAAAACTGTTTTAATCAAACATGGCAAATATTTTACAGCATTTTCTTGCCTTAGCAGTGCATCTGTAAGTAATGGGCAAGAAGTTAGAGCTGGAACCGTCATAGGCAGGTCTGGCATTAATTTAGACGGGGAAGGGGCTGTCTTATTCTCCATTTGTAATGAAAAAGCGGTATATTTTGATCCTGAAAATTGGTTAAAAGCCAAAAGGTAATAGCCCATTGTAGGAATTTAAAATTGTCATCATGCCAAAATGCATTTTAGCCCTAGACCAAGGAACAACTAGTAGCCGTGCTATTTTATTTGACCAAGAAGGTCTAATCCTATCCACTGCGCAAAAAGAGTTTACACAAATTTTTCCAGCACCTGGTTGGGTAGAACATGATCCAATGGAAATTTGGAGTACGCAAATTGGCGTTGCTTCTGAAGTGATATCAAAACATGGCATCGACAAGTTTGACATTGCTGCAATTGGTATTACCAATCAAAGAGAAACAACTGTTATTTGGAATAAGTCAACAGGGATGCCAATTTACAATGCGATTGTTTGGCAAGATAGAAGGACTGCGAATTTTTGCGATCAATTAAAGTTAGAGGGCAAGCAAGGATTGATTCAAGAAAAAACAGGGTTAATCATTGATGCTTATTTTTCTGCTTCCAAAATAAAATGGATTTTAGATCATGTGGATGGCGCGCGAGCAGAGGCCGAAAAGGGCGAACTTTGTTTCGGTACCATTGATAGTTGGTTGGTTTGGAAATTTACCAATGGTGCGCAACATATCACAGATGCGACCAATGCATCTAGGACGATGCTCTTTAATATTCATCAATTAAAATGGGATACGACCTTATTGGAATTGTTTAATATCCCAATCTCCATTTTGCCTGAAGTAAAAAGTAGTAGTGAGGTATATGGCTACACAGATTTATTGGTAACCAATCAACAAATTCCAATTGCAGGCATTGCTGGAGACCAACAAGCGGCATTGTTTGGACAAATTTGCATTCAACCTGGCATGGTTAAAAATACATATGGTACAGGTTGTTTTATGTTAATGCATACTGGAGAAAAAGCAGTGGTATCAAAAAATAATTTATTAACTACAATTGCATTACAACGTAACGGTAAAACTTTTTATGCATTAGAGGGCAGTGTGTTTATTGGAGGCGCTGTGGTGCAGTGGCTTAGAGATGGGCTCAATATTATTCGTGATTCTGAACAAGTAGAAAGCTTGGCTGCACAAGTCGCTCATACCGACGGCGTATATATGGTCCCTGCATTTGCTGGCTTGGGTGCGCCCTATTGGAATCAGCATGCAAAAGGCACAATTACTGGGATCACAAGAGGTACAAATGCTGCACATATTGCCCGAGCAGCATTAGAAAGTATCGCTTATCAATCATACGACTTATTAAAGGCCATGGAATCGGATGCGCAAATTCCAATTGCAGAATTAAGAGTGGATGGAGGTGCTACAAAAAATAATTTATTGATGCAGTTTCAATCCAATATTTTAAATACAAAAGTGATTCGACCTACCATCATTGAAACCACTGCATTGGGTGCAGCTTATCTAGCTGGTTTGGCAGTTGGTTTTTGGAAAGATGAATCTGAACTTGCAGCGAAATGGAAAGTAGATCAAGTTTTCAATCCTAACTTAGCGCAAGCAGATGTAGAAAAAGGAATTGAAGGGTGGAAAAAAGCAATTCAAATGACCAATATATAAATCTCTAAAAAATAATTTTATGACTCCATTTTTAGCCGAATTTTTAGCCACTTCCATTATGATGATGATTGGAAACGGCGTGGTAGCAAATGTGGTACTACCAAAAACCAAAGGCAGTAACGGCGGATTGATTTCTATTGTGCTAGGATGGACCATAGCTGTTTTTGTAGGTGTGTATATTTCTAATAGTACTAGTGGGGCGCATTTAAATCCAGCTGTTACCATTGCTTTTGCAACTGCTGGAAAATTTAGTTGGGCCTTAGTTCCTTCCTATTTATTGGCACAATTATTAGGTAGCATGTTGGGTGCATTTGTGGTATGGATGGTTTATAAAGATCATTTGAATGCATGTGAACATGCAGGGGATCAATTGGCTTGTTTTTCAACAGGTCCATCCATACGTAGATTGCCACAAAATTTTATAGTTGAAACGGTTGCAAGCTTTATTTTTATATTAGGAATTTTTTATATTAAACCAGCTGGCGTCGAATTAGGTACTTTTTCGGCCCTTCCAGTTGCCCTTTTAGTAGCAGGAATTGGCTTTGGAATTGGAGGACCAACCGGTTGGGCAATCAATCCTGCTAGAGATTTAGGGCCTAGAATCATGCATTTTGTGCTACCAATGAAGGGGAAAGGGCCAAGTGATTGGGCTTATGCTGCCATTCCCGTATTTGGGCCGATTGTTGGGGGAATTTTAGCTGCTATTATTTATGTACAATTTTTGCAATAAACTTGCAAATCACTACCTTTGCAGCCGAAAAGGAGTCAATCCATTATCGCCTCATAAAAGGGGGTTGTAAAAACAAATAACTATATGGCAACAACAGGTAAAATCAAACAAATTATTGGTGCGGTTGTAGACGTACATTTTTCAACTAAAAGTGTATTACCAGAAATATACAATGCCCTTGAAATCACACGTCCTAACGGCGAAAAATTAGTATTAGAAGTACAACAACACTTAGGTGAAGATAGCGTTCGTGCAATTGCAATGGACGGTACTGAAGGCTTAGTGAGAGGGATGGAAGTGGTAGATACTGGTAAAGGAATTTTAATGCCAGTAGGTGAAGGCATCAATGGTCGCTTGTTTAATGTAACGGGAGATGCGATTGATGGTTTACCACAAGTAAATAAATCAAATGGTCGTCCTATTCACGCAAATCCTCCAAAGTTCGAAGACTTAAGTACCGCAACAGAAGTGTTGTTTACAGGTATTAAAGTAATCGACTTGATTGAGCCTTATGCAAAAGGTGGTAAGATTGGATTGTTTGGTGGTGCGGGTGTAGGTAAAACAGTATTGATTCAAGAATTGATTAACAATATTGCAAAAGGACACGGAGGTTTATCAGTGTTTGCGGGTGTGGGAGAAAGAACACGTGAAGGAAATGATTTATTACGTGAGATGATTGAAGCAGGTATCATGAAATATGGTGATGCATTCAAGCACAGCATGGAAGAAGGTGGATGGGATTTAAGTAAAGTGAATTTAGAAGAATTAAAAGAGTCAAAAGCAACATTTGTTTTTGGTCAAATGAACGAACCTCCAGGTGCACGTGCGCGTGTGGCTTTGAGTGGTTTGACGATTGCAGAATATTTCCGTGATGGAGATGGAACAGGAAAAGGAAAGGATATCTTATTCTTCGTAGATAATATCTTCCGTTTTACGCAAGCAGGCTCAGAGGTATCGGCTTTATTAGGTCGTATGCCATCTGCGGTAGGATACCAACCAACATTGGCTACAGAGATGGGACTCATGCAAGAGCGTATTACTTCAACTAAGAATGGTTCTATTACTTCAGTTCAAGCGGTCTATGTTCCTGCGGATGACTTAACAGATCCAGCTCCTGCAACTACTTTTGCGCACTTAGATGCAACCACTGTATTGTCTCGTAAAATTGCCGATTTAGGTATTTATCCTGCGGTGGATCCATTGGATTCTACTTCAAGAATTTTAACGAAAGCAATTGTTGGTGATGCGCATTACGATACAGCACAGAAAGTTAAAATGATTTTACAACGTTATAAGGAATTACAAGATATCATTGCCATCTTAGGTATGGATGAATTAAGTGATGAAGATAAATTAGTGGTATCACGCGCACGTCGTGTTCAACGTTTCTTATCTCAACCTTTCCACGTGGCTGAGCAGTTTACAGGTTTGAAAGGTGTATACGTTTCTATCGATGATACCATTAGAGGTTTCAATGCAATTATGGATGGTCAAGTAGACGAATATCCTGAAGCAGCATTCAACTTAGTGGGTACCTTAGAAGATGCGATTGAGAAAGGTAAGAAAATGATGGCTCAAGTATAATCAATTAAAATTCCATTCATGTTATTAGAAATATTAACACCAGAGAAGAAGTTGTTTAGTGGAAATGTACAAGGAGTGCAATTACCTGGTGTAGATGGTTTATTTGAGATCTTAGACAAGCATGCCCCATTAGTGAGTGCATTAGGAATCGGTAATGTAAAAGTCTTACAAAAAGGCGTTGCAGCTGAGACCTATGCCATACAAGGCGGCTTTGTAGAAGTCATTGATAACAAAGCCACCGTGTTAGTAGAAGGCGTATTATAAGATAGCCCACAATAACAAAAAATTATCAACTATCTGAATCCCTCTCGAACTATCGAGAGGGATTTTTTTATATATTCACGTAGGCGAATTTTACAAGATTGTATTGAATCAATTATGAAAAAAACATTTCCTTTTTTATTTACATTGATTGGATTATCCATCCTAGGGATTTTGTTTATTCAAATCACTTGGCTACAAGGTTTATTTCTATTGCAAAAAAATCAACTGATTGAAAAAGTAAATCAGGCAGGTGTCGTTGTATCTGCTGATTTAGGAAAAAAATTAAATGGTGGCTTGGCGTTTCATTTTCCTAAAAAATCCTTAAGTCTTTCTGGAGCAGGGCATTCACATAGTTTCGAAGAAGCTACTTTGTCGGATATGTATAGCACTCAGGATCTAGATAAAAGATTAAAAGCCGCATTGGTCAAATATGGTTTGCAAGACTTGTCTTATGAATTTGCTTTACAAGACAAAAACGGCATTATAGAAATTAAAAGTAAACAATTCGAAGATGTATTTTTGGACGAATTAAACACGGTGCAAACAAGGATATCTATTATTCCTCAAGAGATATTAGAAACGACTGGTCCTTTTGAAACATTGATTATTATTATTCCTAATATAAATGCCTATTTATTTAAAACGCTTCAGTGGGTTGTCTTTGGAGCTGGCTTATTTATTCTCATTGTATTAGCTGCATTTATTATTACAATTAGGTCATTGATAAAACAAAGAAAACTGAGTGAAATCAAAAGTGATTTCATCAACAATATGACCCATGAACTTAAGACACCATTGGCCACAATTTCACTTGCTGTGGATGCACTTAAATCAACTAAAGTACAGTCGGATTCGGCATCTGTAGACTATTTTAGCTCCATCATCAAAGAAGAAAATATACGCATGAACAAGCATGTAGAAACTATTTTACAAGCTGCTCAGTTAGAGAAAAAAGAAAATGAGATCAATCGTCAATTAGTCAATATGGATGACCTCATTCAAGGGGTTATTGAAAGTTTCAAATTGCAATTAGAAGGAAAGCCTTCTGAGGTGCGTACCCAATTTGAAGCTATGCCTTCTGAAATTTGGATTGACGAAGAATATTTTTTACATGTCTTATCTAATTTAATGGATAACGCAATCAAGTATGCCAAGTCTGATATTGATATTACTATCAAGACAAAAACTGTATCCAATAAAATGGTCATTACGATTGAGGATAAAGGCATTGGAATGGGGCTTGATACAGTGAAACATATTTTTGAGAAGTTCTATCGTGCGCATGCAGGCAATATCCACAACGTAAAAGGATTTGGTTTGGGTATGAGTTATGTAAAATGGGTCATTGACATGCACAAAGGCACCATACAAGTATCAAGTGAGATAGACAAAGGCACAAAGGTTGAAATTAGCCTACCGATGATTCAACCAAAATAAACATCCATCACCATAACTAAGAAATCGATACTGATTTGCTAATGCATGCTGATAGACTGTTTTCCATTGGTCTCCAGCAATGGCAGCAATGATTAACAAGAGTGTAGACTTTGGCTGGTGAAAATTAGTAATCAATCCTTTACAAATTTTAAATTGATATCCAGGCTTGACCATTAATTGTGTTGTTGCAATGAGTGTAGTTAACTTTTTTTGTATCATCCATTCTTTTAAAAATTGCATCGCTTTCTGCACAGTCATATGCTGCGCCTCTAAAGTATAGGCATCCCATTGAAGCAGGTTTAATTCGTTGGTATTTGTTTCGGGATGCTGCTTTATTTTAATTGCCAACCAATACAAAGATTCCAATGTTCTAAGCGAAGTTGTTCCAACTGCAATGATTTTGTTAGGCGTAGTGGCTAAGTATTCAATGGTTTGTAAGTCTACGTCAATAAATTCTGCATGCATTAAATGGTCATGATAGTCCGCAACTTTAACTGGCATAAATGTACCTGCCCCAACATGCAATGTGATAAATTTATTTTCAATCCCTTTTGCAGACAATGCTTTAAAAATAAGTGTATCAAAGTGTAAGCCCGCTGTAGGTGCTGCAACGGATCCTTCTGTAGTTGCATAAGTTGTTTGATAGCGATCTTTATCTGTTTCATTGGCTGCTCTTTGTATGTAAGGGGGCAATGGAATCTGTCCAACCAGTGCAATGATTTCAGAAAAAATAATGGTAGGATGATCCCAAGAAAATTCAATCATAAATTGCCCATCTTCTTGAGTAATTTTTTTTGCAAATAAATGGATGGTCGTATTGTTATACGTCAATTCCTTTTGTAAGAATTCCGTTTTCCATTTTTTGGCACCACCCACCAAACATGTCCATGAAACTTTATTGGTGGCTTGCATTGCTAATTGAACAGGGGTATACGCAGCAGTTGGTTCAAGACAAAAAATTTCTATTTTATTTTGTCTATTATTTGTAGATGAATTAGAATCGATCATCTTTTCAGCATCCATAGAGGGCATGCTTTCCAAATCAACTAGGTCACTTGACTTATCAAACAAAATTCTTGCTGCAATGACCTTGCTATTGTTAAAGAATAAACTATGTCCATTCGGAATGTAATCGGCGATATCCTTGTATTGCCCTTCGGCTATAATTGTTTGATCCCAGACTAAAATTTTGCTATCTGATCTATTCGTCGCAGGGGTATAGGCAATGCGCTCATCAGGTAAATCGTAATCAAAATCGGCCATTTTCATGGCGTAAAAATAACTAAACCGATTCAAATGCCATGATTTAGCTGGATGCACAGCTTATAAACCCTTAAAAATGGGTTATCCACAGCTCTTAACACCTCAAATTTCTAAAAATTGGTTAAAATAGCCTGAAACTTAGTTGCAGTAAGCGTATTAGCTTGGTTTATTTCTTGTGGAAAACTAGAAGGGTCTGTTTGGCCTATAAAAGTGGTAAAAAGTGTTATTTTGTGTGAACAAGTGGTAAAATAAAGTTCAAATTATTAACAAATGACAGGTTTTCACGGAGAATATCAATCAACTATCGACGCAAAAGGGCGTTTCCTAGTTCCAGGCAGCTTGAAAAAGCAACTGGCAGAAGGGGAGACGCGCTTTATCGTAAGTAGAGGTTTTGAAAAGTGCTTGACACTTTATCCGTTAAAAAGCTGGCAAACTATTTTGGACAGAATTAGCCAGTTGAATGACTTTGATCCCAAAGTGAGACAATTCCGTCGTCAGTTCTTGGGTGGTGCAACTGAAGTTGAGTTGGATGGTGCAGGTCGTTTATTGCTGCCTCCAACTTTAAGAGAATTTGCATTGCCTGGAAAAGAAATTGTATTAGCGGCAGCATTGGATCGTTTTGAAATTTGGGATGCAAGTACTTATAAACAGCTCTTTGAGGATTTCTCTGCAGATGCATTTAGCAATCTAGCGCAGGAAGTAATGGCAGGTATTAAAAATCAAGATTAAGGAAGATGACTTACCCTACATCCAACTTAAACACAGATTACCATATACCTGTTTTATTTCAAGAAACCATTGCGCATCTAAATATAATACCTGATGGTATTTATGTAGATGCCACATTTGGTGGTGGAGGACATAGTAGAGGTATTTTATCAAAGTTGGGTCCGAAAGGAAAACTCATTGCTTTTGATCAGGATGCAGATGCTAAGAAGAACCTACCAAATGATGATCGAATTGTTTTTATACCTGAAAATTTTAGGTACATACAACGATTCCTTCGCTTGAACAAAATTGAAAAAGTGGATGGCGTCTTAGCCGACTTAGGCGTAAGTAGCCATCAATTTGATGAAGGTTCAAGAGGTTTCTCTATTCGTTTTGACGGTCCCTTTGATATGAGAATGGATCAACGTCAAACAAGAACAGCAGCGCAAATTATAGAAAGCTATTCAGAAGCAGCACTACATAAAATGTTTGAGCAATATGGTGAAGTCACCAACGCTAAGACCCTAGCGAAACATATTGTCACACAAAGACGTCTAATGAAGTTATCTACCGTACAAGATTTTAAAACTTTAATAGCGTCTGTAGTAAAAGGAAATCCAAATAAATATTGGGCACAAGTGTTCCAGGCTATCCGAATGGAAGTGAATGAAGAGATGATTGTGTTGAATGAGTTTTTAACACAATTACCAGAGGTCATTAAAGCAGGGGGAAGAGCGGTGATGATTACGTTCCACTCAATCGAGGATCGCATGGTGAAAAACGCGTTCAAAGTAGGACCTGATGAAGACGATGTGACCAACCCGTTTCTTTCCATTAAGAAAGAAGTGCTTTGGAAGATCATAACAAAAAAACCTGTTGTGGCTTCTGAGAAAGAGATGAAAGAAAACAATCGAAGCAGAAGCGCAAAATTGCGTACTGCCGAAAGAGTATAAACCGTATGTCCGTACCCGTAAAAAACAATTCTAAGTCTGCTATCATTAGCATGCTTAACTACGAATGGGTTGTCATGAACATTAGTTACTTTTTGTTCTTGGCAATACTAGCGATACTTTATATCGCTAATGGACACTTGACGGATAAGTCAATCCGTAAAATCAATTCCACTAAGAAGGAAATCAAGCAACTTCAATTTGAGTATAAAACGCTTAAAGCAGATTTAATGCTTAAGAGCGAATCTATCAATATCGAAAAAGCGATGGAGCCTTATGGCTTGCAAGTTTCTAAAGATATGTCTATACGCATCCCATTGGAAAAACGTTTTGATCTTAATAACGAAAAAAATAAAGCCAAATAATGGATGTAAAACGCGACATACTTTGGAGAGTTTACTTAAGCTATATTTTAGTCGTAGTAGTTTGTCTTTGTATTTTAGGCAAGGCATTTTATATTCAACAAGTTCAAGGTGCTTATTGGAGAGGCTTAAGTGATAGCTTACACCAACGCATTATTGAAATTCCTGCAGATAGAGGTACAATTTATAGTGAAGACGGGCAAATGTTGAGTACCAATGTGCCCCAATTTGATATTTATATAGATTTTAGAGTGGAGCCATTACATGAAAAAAAAGGCATATCATTTAGAGAAAATATTGATTCACTAAGCATTGCTTTAGCTGATTTATTCAAGGATCAATCTGCTAGTGCTTATAAAGATGGGTTAACGAAAGCTTTTGAGGCTAGAGAGGCCAATTATGAATTAAGAAAAAAAGTGGGCTATAAGCAGTATTTGCAAATGGCTAAGTTTCCATTATTCCGTTTAGGAAGATACAATAGTGGATTTATTGCACAAGAAAGAAATATTCGTTTGAATCCTTATCAAAATATGGGATATAGAACCATAGGATTAGCGAGAGATCAAAATAAAGTTGGTTTAGAATTGTCTTATGATACGGTATTAAATGGACGTAATGGAAAACAGTTGGTTCGAGCTATTGCAGGCGGCGTAACAGTTCCAGTACAAGAGGGGGATTTTGAAATTGAACCTGAAACAGGAAAAGATATTGTGAGTACACTAGATGTGTATATTCAAGAAGTAACCACCAATGCCTTGATGAAAATGATGATTGGCAATGAAGCGCAACATGGCGTAGCGATGGTAATGGAGGTAAAAACGGGTAAGATTAAAGCGATTGCAAATTTAGGAAAGATAAGAGATGGCTATTATGCAGAGGATTTAAATTATGCGATCACGCCTTCAGAGCCAGGATCCACTTTCAAATTGGTGACTTTAATGCAAGCCTTAGAAGACGGGAAAGTGACTTTAAATACTTCTATCAACTTAGAAGGTGGTGTTTGGCAGGTAGCAGGCAGAACAGTATATGATTCAGAAAAGCATGGAAAATTTCAAGCAACAGTGCTAGAAGCATTTGAAGAAAGTTCAAATGTGGGGATGGCAAAAATTGCAGTTAATAGTTATACCAATAATCCATCCGCTTATTTCAAACACCTTACAAGATTAAGATTGGATTCATTGTCAGGCATTGATTTAGTAGGTGAGCGTCGTCCTCAAATCACCCGACCTGGCGATCAATTATGGGGGCCTACTACTTTACCTTGGATGGCATTTGGGTACAATATTGCCATTGCGCCAATACAAACTTTGACATTGTACAATATGGTGGCCAATAATGGCATGATGATGCGACCATATTTAGTGAATAGTATTCAAGAAGAAGGTAGGATGATCAAAACAATTTCACCAAAAGTATACAATGCACAAGTCTATAGTCCTGCAACAATTAAAGCAACTCAAACCGCTTTAGAAGGGGTTTGTATCAATGGCACTGGTAAAACATTATTTAAAAATAGTCCCTATAAAGTTGCAGGAAAAACTGGAACTGCCTTAGTTGCAAATGGAAATAAGGGTTATGCAGATAAGATTTACCAATCTTCTTTTGCGGGATATTTCCCTGCAGACAATCCTCAATACACGATTGTAGTGATTATAAAAAACAAGCCTCATGCCTATCCATTTTATGGTGCATCGGTAGCGGGTCCTGTATTTAAAGAAATTGCGGACAGGTTATATGTCACTTATATCCAAAATAAAATGGATAAAGCACCAAGCTTTAATTTAAAAGACTCTCAAATATTCAACTACACGATTGCAAAAACATCCTTACAAGCAATCGCTAAACAATTGTCAATGCCTTATCAGGATTCAACTCCGAACAATGCAGACTGGGCAAATGTACAAGGTGCTGGGAGAGCTCTAACAGCAGGGCAACAGTTACAAATGGCTTCGGATAGTACCATGCCAAATATCAGTGGCATGAAACTAAAAGATGCTTTATGGTTATGCGAGAAAAAAGGATTGATTGTGAAATGCAGTGGAAAGGGAAAAGTGATTCGTCAAAGTATTCTACAAGGACAATATATTCAAAGAGGCCAACAAATAACAATAGAACTGAATTAATTATATGACAACATCATTACAATATATTTTATTTGGCGTTGCTTTGAGAGAAGTCATTGGTTCGACGGATCAAGAGATTGTTGACTTGCAAATTGATTCCAGATTGGTTCAGCGTGGAACCGCTTTTGTTGCTATTAAAGGCGTACAAGTAGATGGCCATCAATTTATAGCGACTGCAATTGAAAAAGGTGCAACCGTGGTTGTTTGTGAACAATTGCCAGCAGAAACAAAATCGGGTATTACTTATATCGTAGTAGCGAATACACAAGAGGCTGTTGCCCTGATGGCACATCAATTTTATGGACAGCCGTCTACTAAAATTAAATTAGTGGGTGTGACTGGTACCAATGGTAAAACGACAGTGGCCACTTTATTATTCAAGTTGTTTACTGAGATTGGATATACTTGCGGATTGGTAAGTACGGTTCAAAATCAAATTGGAGATCGTATTATTCCAGCAACCCATACCACACCAGATGCCATTCGCTTAAATGCTTTGTTGGCAGAAATGGAAGCAGCTGGTTGTTCACATGTATTTATGGAATGTAGCAGTCATGCAATACACCAGCATCGAATTACTGGTTTGCAATTTACAGGTGCCGCATTTACTAATATCACACATGACCATTTAGATTATCACGAAACGTTCGAAGAATATGTGCGTGTTAAAAAAGTATTTTTTGATCACTTGGGTGCAACTGCATTTTCAATTACCAATTTAGATGATTCAAATGGTGCAGTGATGCTAGCAAATACCAAAGCAAAAAAGTATAGTTATGCTTTACATGCACCTGCTACTTATAAAGGTAAGATTTTAGAAAATCAATTGACTGGATTGGTATTGAATGTAAACGAAGTAGAAGTGCATTGCAGATTGATAGGCACATTTAATGCTTATAATTTTTTAGCAGTCTATGGGGTTGCTATTCAATTGGGAGAAAATGCAGAGAAAGTATTGACTGTATTGAGTGCTTTAACTGGTGCAGAGGGCAGGTTTGATTATATCGTTAGTGCCGAAAATACGATAGGCATTGTAGATTATGCACATACCCCAGATGCTTTACAAAATGTATTGGAAACAATTGTGAAATTAAAAAAAGGGGGTGAAACAGTGATTACTGTAGTGGGTTGTGGAGGAGATAGAGATAAAACTAAAAGACCTATCATGGCGCAGGTAGCTTGCGACTTAAGTGATAAAGTAATTTTTACGAGTGATAATCCTCGTTCCGAAGATCCAAATCAGATTATCAAGGATATGGAAACGGGATTAAGTAGTGCAGCAAAAAGAAAATATGTCAATATTGTTGATCGATATGAAGCGATTAAGACAGCTGTTAACTTTTCTAAATCAGGCGATATTATTTTGATTGCAGGGAAGGGCCATGAAAAATACCAAGATATTAAAGGTATTAAATCAGATTTTGACGACAAACAAATTTTACAAAACATTTTCAACTCATTTGCTAAATAATTTGCTATGCTGTACCAATTATTTTCATGGTTAGATAAGTCGTTTGATATACCTGGCATTGGTATTTTTCAGTTTTTGACCTTTAGAATTGCCATGGCTATTTTATTGTCTTTATTCATAGCGACTGTTTATGGTAAAAAAATGATTTTGTTTTTACAGAGAAAGCAAATTGGTGAAAGTGTAAGAGAGTTAGGATTGGCAGGTGAGCAACAAAAGAAGGGAACCCCTACAATGGGTGGTATCATCATTTTAATGAGTGTGTTGATACCAACACTGTTATTTGCCAACTTAGATAAGGTCTATATCCGATTGATGATTTTATGTACTATTTGGCTTGGGCTCATTGGATTTTTAGATGATTACTTTAAAATCCGAGCAAGAAAAGACGCGCAAGAAAAAGGAGAGTCCTACAAAAAGAAGAATAGTGATGGATTGGCAGGTATTACTAAAGTCATTGGTCAAGTTGGGTTGGGTATTATTATTGGTGTGACATTATATTTTAGCAATGCAGTTACCGTAGAGCGCGAAATTATTTCGACCAATGTTTCAGCAAGTTTAGCAAAGGGGGAGAAAATAGCAAAAGGTGCCGATGTGGTGATTAGAACCATTAACGGAGAAGAACGCCGTTTTGTAAAAGTAAAAACACCCATCACAACCATTCCATTTGTTAAGAATCATGAGTTTAATTATAGTAAATTAATAAGTTGGATGGGTCCTGGTGCAGAAAAATATACTTGGATCGTCTATATCTTAGTGGTCACATTTATCATTACAGCAGTATCCAATGGTGCGAATATAACAGACGGCCTAGATGGGTTAGCTGCAGGCGTGAGTGCCATAATAGGAGCAGCTTTAGGTGTTTTTGTATACGTAAGTGGTAACTATGTTTTTGCAGATTATCTAAACGTAATGTACATTCCTAATTTGGGAGAGTTGTCCATTTTTGTGGGTGCATTTGTGGGGGCATGTATTGGATTTTTATGGTACAATGCTTATCCCGCTCAGGTTTTCATGGGTGATACAGGAAGTTTGGCTTTAGGGGGCATCATTGCATCACTTGCTATTATTGTTCGTAAGGAATTATTGATACCAATTTTTTGTGGCGTGTTTTTAATAGAAAACTTAAGCGTCATCATTCAAGTAGGCTACTTCAAATACACTAAGAAAAAATACGGAGAAGGACGCCGCGTATTTTTGATGAGTCCATTACATCATCATTATCAAAAGAAAGGTTTCCACGAAAGTAAAATTGCTGTTCGTTTTTGGATCATCACCATCTTATTAGTCATCACTTCTATCCTAACCTTAAAAACAAGATAAATTGGCTACAAAGATTGTCATATTGGGTGCAGGAGAAAGCGGTGTAGGCGCTGCCTTGCTAGCAAAGCAAAAAGGATACAATGTATTTGTGTCTGATGCAAGTGCGATCAAGCCAATATTTCAATCAGAACTAGAAGCGAATGCGATTCCGTTTGAATCAGGCAGGCATGATATGGAAAGAATATTAGAAGCAGATGAAGTCATCAAAAGCCCAGGCATACCAGAGAAGAATGAGTTGGTAAAACAAATACGTGCAAAAGGAACCCCTGTAATTAGTGAAATCGAGTTTGGGTATAGATATAAAGGGAGTAGTAAAATTGTTGCCATTACAGGAAGTAACGGTAAAACCACAACGACCTCTTTGTTATACCATATCTGTAAAACGGCAGAACAAGATGTAGCGATTGTGGGCAATATTGGATTCTCTTTTGCAAGACAAATTGCGATAGATCCAAAAAAATTATACGTGATTGAAGTAAGCTCTTTTCAGTTAGATGACATAAAAACTTTTAGACCAGATATTGCGATTCTTTTAAATATTACGGAAGACCATTTAGACAGGTACAATTATCAATTTGAATATTATATCAAAAGCAAGTTTAGAATTATTGAGAATCAAACTGAAAAAGACTGCTTTATTTATTGTATTGACGACGAAGTCGTTGTAAAACATCTAGAACTACTAACCACAAATACTAACCTACTACCATTTTCTATGAAACAAGAATTAAAAAAAGGAGGCTACATCAAGAATGAACAAATGATGTTAAAAATCCAAGAAGAAAGAGTGACTATGAGTATTTATGATTTTGCTTTAAAAGGCAAGCATAATGCTTATAACACTATGGCTGCAAGCATTGCTGCATCCACTTTAGGTATCAGAAAGGAAAAAATCCGCGAAGCAGTAAGCAATTTCCACAACTTGGAACACAGAATGGAATTTGTTGCCACTGTAAAAGGCGTTGATTTTATCAATGACAGTAAAGCCACCAATGTCAATAGTACCTGGTATGCTTTAGAGAGCATGCAAAAGCCTACTATTTTGATTCTAGGAGGTGTAGATAAAGGCAACGATTATGCTTTAGTGGCAGATCTTGTAAAGGAAAAAGTAAAAGCAATTGTTTGTATGGGAACGGACAATTCAAAATTAATTGAATTCTTTAAGGGTAAGGTGGATCATTTTATTGAAGTTGATTCTGCTAAAAAAGCAGTAAACACCTCCTTTAAATTAGCCGAAAAAGGGGATGTAGTATTATTGAGTCCTGCTTGTGCAAGTTTTGATTTATTTAAAAACTATGAAGACAGAGGTCAACAATTTAAAGAAAGCGTAAAAGAATTATAACCATGTTCAAAGAAACTACAGATAAGTTATTTTCTCAAATGCCTTCTATTGGAGGGATGAGAGAACATCTAGACCAAAGAACTAGAGGGGATAAATATATCTGGGGTTTAGTCATCTTATTATCACTGATCTCTATATTGGTAGTATATAGTGCAACTGGTTCCTTGGCATATAAAATGTATCGTGGTAATACTAGCTTCTATTTATTTAAGCAAATCATATTTACATTAATTGGGTTATTAGTGGTGTTTGGATTACATAGGGTCAATTACACTGTTTTTTCGCGCGTGGCCACTATTTTATTTATATTATCTGTGCCTTTATTGATCTATACTTTATTTTTTGGGGCTAAAATCAATGAAGGTAGCAGGTGGATTAAATTACCCATCATTAATTTAACGATTCAAAGTAGTGACGTAGCAAAATTGGCTTTATTTATGTACCTCTCTAAGGTGCTCAGTAAGAAGCAGGAAGTAATTAAGGATTTTAAAAAAGGATTTTTACCAGTGATTATTCCAGTATTTATTATCTGTGGTTTAATCATGCCTGCAAATTTATCAAATGCATTATTGACAGGTGCCACTTCATTGCTTTTATTATTTATTGGCAGAGTGAGCTTTAAACATATTTTATTAACGATCGGAGTCGCGATGATTCCAATCGTAATTATCATTAGTGTAGCGATTGCAACACATAACGCCAATAAGGGTTCAATTGATTCAGAAAAACCAGTGATTGCTGAGTCATTAAAGAATTGGGGACGTTTTGGGACTTGGGTGAATCGAGTACAGGATTTCATGTACGCAAAAGACAATGAAGTTCCGTATCAAGTGCAACAAGCAAAAATTGCGATTGCGAATGGTGGCATATTTGTTGGACTTGGTCCAGGGAATAGTCAGCAAAGAAATTTTTTGCCGCAGGCCTACAATGATTTTATTTATGCAGTCATTATCGAAGAGTATGGATTATTAGGTGGGGCATTCATCATATTTATTTACCTGGTGTTTTTATTTAGGTGCATTCGAATATTTAGAAAGTGTCCCTATGCATTTGGAGCTTTTTTAGCATTAGGATTAAGCTTTACATTAATCATTCAAGCGGTCGCCAATATGGCGGTAAATGTGGCGATTGTCCCTGTGACTGGAGTGACTTTGCCATTGTTAAGTATGGGTGGAAGCTCTTTTATATTTACTTGTTGCTCGATAGGATTGATATTAAGTGTTGCAAGAAATGTGGAGCAAATGGAGGGTAAGGCACCAGTTGAAACTGAGATTGAAATTCCTAACGAAAATATTGAGCCAGTTCATGTCTAATCAAGCACATACTCCTTTGCGTATCATCATAGCTGGCGGTGGGACAGGTGGACATATCTTTCCTGCCATTGCTGTAGCGCAGGCTATACAAAAGTTACAGCCAGATGCTAGCATTTTATTTGTAGGTGCTCAAGGGAAAATGGAAATGGAGAAAGTGCCACAAGCTGGATATCAAATTGTTGGATTAACGATTGCAGGATTTAATAGACAAAATATTTTTAAAAATTTGACATTGCCATTTAAGTTGATAAAAAGTTTTATTCAAGTTAAAACCATCTTCAATCATTTTAAACCAAATGCTGTATTTGGTGTGGGGGGCTATTCAAGTTTCCCCGTTTTAAAATATGCTCAAACAAAGGGTATACCAACTTTCATACATGAGTCCAATGCATTTGCTGGAAAATCCAATCAATGGTTGGGGGCGCGTGCAATAAAAATATTTACTGGCACAAAAGGGATGGAAGCTTTTTTCCCATTCAAAAAAATTCAGATTACAGGTAATCCAGTGCGACAAAATATTGCAGAAGGGGTAATAGATAAAGAAAAAGCATTGTTGCAATTTGGGTTACTTCCTAATCATACAACTATATTAATCATTGGAGGAAGCCTTGGGGCAGCATCTATCAATCAAGCCATTCAGCAAAATTTGTTTGCATTTCAAAAAATGGGATTACAATTAATTTGGCAAACTGGTAAGCCGAATGCAGCAATGTATAAAGCTGCTGCGAGTGCATTTAGGAATGTATATGTAGACAGTTTTATCAATGATATGAGTGCGGCTTATGCTGCAGCAGATATAGTGGTGAGTCGTTCAGGTGCGATGGCTGTTGCTGAAATAGCGATGACTGGCAAAGGATGCATTTTTGTACCCTATCCACATGCAGCAGAAGATCATCAAACATATAATGCAGAGGTATTGGTAAAAGAACAAGCCGCTCTAATGATTGCCGACAAAAATGTAGTCACTGAATTGCTTCCAATGATTGAAAAATTAATGGCTAACAAAAATATATTGAGCGAGATGGAAGTAAAAATTAAATCATTTGCATGGGAAAATGCAGATCAGGTAATAGCAGCAGAAATCATAAATGAAATTGACTCTAAATAGTGAATAAGATATGAATCCTCTAACGAACTTGAAACGTATTTATTTTATTGGCATTGGCGGTATTGGCATGAGTGCCTTGGCAAGGTATTTTAATACGCAAGGCGTAATCGTTTCTGGTTATGATAAAACACCAACTGCATTGACAGATAGTTTAATTGCAGAGGGTATCTCAATTCACTTTGAAGATGATTTAGATCAAATAGATAAAGCGGCTACCGTCATTGTCTACACACCGGCTATTCCTGCAGAACATAAAGAATTAAATTTTTATAGAGACAACGCTTATTTAGTAGTAAAGAGAAGTGATGTATTGCAATGGGTTACAGAAAATGCATTTACAATTGGAATTGCAGGTACGCATGGTAAAACGACTACGACCTCTATGACTGCTCATATTTTGAGACATACAGGTTATGGATGTAATGCATTTTTAGGAGGGATTGCTTCTAATTATGATACTAATTTTTGGAGTCACGAAAAAAATGTAGTGGTTGTTGAAGCAGATGAATACGATAGAAGCTTTTTAAAATTATCACCCAATATTGCTGTTATCACAGCTGTTGATCCAGACCATTTAGACATCTATGGTACTGCAGAAGAAGTGTTAAAAGCATTTGGACAATATGCAGATAAGATTAAACCTGGGGGGATCTTGATTCAGAAATTAGGTACGACAATAGCCACAAGCGCAAGTAATAAAACAATTTCAACTTATGGGTACAATCAAGAACAAGCCTCTTATCATACAAGTGCATTAAAAGTAGTGGATGGTGCTTATTTTTTTGATTTAGTACATCCAAATGGGGTGCTTAAAAATGTGGTATTGAATATGGGTGGTTTGCACAATGTAGAGAATGCAACAGCTGCAATTGCGATTGCATTGAGTCTTGGGATTGAGGATGAAAAAATCATTGCTGCTGTGGCAGATTTTAAAGGGGTGAAACGTCGATTTGAATATAAAGTGAAAACAGCCAATAAGGTATTGATAGACGACTACGCGCATCATCCCGAAGAATTAAGCGCTTTAATTAGTGGGGTTAAAAGTATTTTCCCAAATCAAAAAATGGTCTTAGTCTTTCAACCACATTTATACAGTAGAACACAAGATCAAGCCGCTGGTTTTTCGGCTACATTGGATCAAGCAGATGAAGTTATTTTATTACCCATTTATCCAGCCAGAGAATTGCCAATACCTGGTGTTACAAGTGAGATGTTATTAGCTGCAATGACCATAACGCAAAAGCAAGTGATGTCAAAAGCGCAACTCATAGATTGGGCCACAACTTCAGAAGACAAGTTAATCGTGATGGCAGGGGCAGGTGATATAGATGTATGTATCAATCAAATTCAAGACATCCTTACAAAATAGCAGATGAAACAATGGCAAAAAATAGCAATTAGGATTATTTGGAGCATCTCTGCTGCAGGGCTTATTGTGCTTTTTGTGATTTCATGGAAGGCCAAGAGCGAAAAACAATTAACAGATATACAAGTTGAATTAGTTGGCGAAAGTGCGCAGGCTTTATTTATGGATGAAATTTCAATTCGAGTTATTTTAAATGAGCAAGGAGTGCAGGTTGGAATGCCAATTGAAAAAATCAATTTAACGCAGTTAGAACAATTTATTGAAAAAACAGAATGGGTAAAAAATGCAGAATTTTTTATCAATAATAAATTGGTCTTAGAAGTTAAAATCGAACAAAAAATTCCAATTGCTCGGATATTTACTGCAAGTGGGGCTTCATTTTATATTGACAATGAAGGTTGGAGACTGCCTTTAAAACAATTGACGGTGCTGAATCTTCCGGTATTTACAGGTTTCCCAACAGATCAACCAAAATTATCAAAGCCAGATAGCACATTGTTAAAAGATGTTTTATTTTTTGCAAAGACCATTCAAAAAGATAGTTTTTTCATGGCTCAAATAGCACAAGTGAATATAGAACCCAATGGTACTTTTCAAATGGTGCCAACCCTTGGGGATCACCTAGTTTTGTTGGGATCGGTAGATCAGCTAGAAGATAAATTAAACCGTTTGTTTACTTTTTATAAAAAAGTGTGGCTGGGTGCTGGAGTCAATGCTTATCAATTCATTGATTGCAGATTCGATCATCAAATTATCGCATTGAAAAAAGGCCTACAGCCAATTCAATTTAGTGGCGATTTTAAGTTACTTGTAGGGGATTCAACTTTACTCATACAAGCTCCAGTTTCAAATACAGATAGTATGGTGAAAGCTTCACCTGTCTTGATGGACTCAACATCCAAAATAGCGAAGGCCAATCCCAAAAATGCTTTATTAAAGCCTAAAGTACAGGCCAAAACAGTTAAATCAAAGCCTAAAATGAACAATAAACTTAAAAATAATTCGTTAATTAAAAAGAATAAGACTGCGAAGGCCTTAATGCCTAAGAAGTCGAAGTCTCCAACTAAGAAAAACTAACAACTAAAACCTATAAAAATGAGTCAGAACGATTCTCCCATCATTGTGGGTCTTGACATTGGTACAACAAAAATTGCAGCGATTGCTGGAAGAAAGAATGAATTTGGAAAATTAGAAATCCTTGGATTTGGACGTGCAAATAGTAATGGGGTACAACATGGTCAAGTATTAAATATTGATCAAACCATTAAAGCCATTCAACAAGCTTTACAAAATTGCCATTTAAGTAATCCAGATTTAGAAATCCACGAAGTATATGTGGGTATCGCTGGTCATCATATTAAGAGTTTACAAACAAGAGGAGATCAAGTAAGACAGGATGCTGAAAATGAAATTCAGGCTTGGGAAATTGAGCAGTTGATCAATAACCAAAGAAAAACCTTTATTCCTGCAGGTGATCAAATCATTGATGTGATTCCTCAAGAGTTTCATGTAGACAATAACCAAAATATTAAAGATCCAGTTGGGGTAAATGGTGTTAAAGTGGGTGCCAATTTTCACATCATTACAGGAGACAGAAATGCGATCCGCAATATCAATCGTTCTGTAGAAAGAAGTGGTTTGATTACAAAAGATTTAGTACTTCAGCCATTGGCATCTGCTAGTGCTGTTATGAGTGATATTGATATGGAAGCGGGTGTTGCTATTTTAGACATCGGTGGAGGTACAAGTGACCTTGCTGTATTCTATGAAGGTATTTTAAAACATACTGCTGTGATTCCATTTGGTGGCGAAAATATTACCAATGATATTAGAATGGGATTGGGTGTATTAAAAAGCCAAGCCGAAGCGATGAAAGTGCAGTTTGGAAGTGCATTATCTGATGAAGCAAAAGCAAATGCTTATGTAACCATCCCTGGTTTAAAAGGGATGCCTGCAAAAGAAATAAGTGTAAAGAATTTAGCTGCAATTATACAAGCTAGAATGAGTGAAATTCTTGATTTTGTGACTTACCATTTAAAACAAGTCGGATTGGATAGCCGTATGTTGAATGGCGGTGTGATCTTGACTGGTGGAGGATCTCAATTAAAACATTTGATTCAATTAACTGAATATATTACTGGCTTGAATGCGAGAATTGGATTGCCAAATGAACATTTAGCACCTAATCATATTGATGAATTAAAGAAACCAATGTATTCAACATGTATTGGATTGATCTTGAAAGGATACAATGATTATGAGCAAAATTATAAAGTGTTTACTGAAACCTATAAAAAAGTGGAAGTGCCTAAGGCATTAACAGTAAATAATGGAGTTTCAAATCATCCAAATACTGCTCACAGAAACAATCCACAACAAGTTGCAACAACTGTTTCGGAGGAGCAAATTGAAAAAAGAAAAAGTAAGTTCTGGGATCGTTTTAAGAACAACTTAATTGAAATTTTTAATGAAGAAGAAGATAAACCTTTAGCATAAAAATTACCCACATATCGTTTATAACTTATCAAATATAATCGATTGAAATCGAGTAATTTAGACCCAATTACGACTAACTAAACTAACAAAAAAACAATTTCGAATGATACAATTTGACTTACCTAAACAAAAATCATCCATCATCAAAGTACTTGGTGTTGGCGGAGGAGGAAGCAATGCCGTTAACTTCATGTTTCAACAAGATATTGAAGGGGTAGATTTTATCATATGCAATACGGATTCGAAGGCGATTGAACAAAGCCAAGTACCTAATAAAATTCAACTAGGACCACATTTGACTCAAGGTTTGGGTGCTGGTGCGGATCCTTCTGTAGGTAAAATGGCGACCGAAGAATCTTTAGAAGAGATCAAAAAAATATTAGAAGTGAATACCAAAATGGCATTCATCACAGTGGGTATGGGCGGCGGAACTGGAACAGGTGGTGCACCAATCATTGCAAAAATTTGCAAAGATTTAGGCATTTTAACCGTAGGTATTGTGACGACTCCATTTGGTTTTGAAGGACCACGTCGTCAAAAACAAGCCGAAGAAGGAATCAATGAATTAAAACCTTATGTAGATACTTTATTGGTGATTTCAAATGATAAATTACGTGTACAGTATGGTAATTTAAAAATGAAAGAGGCATTCACCAAAGCAGACAATGTATTGGCTACTGCAGCAAAATGTATTACAGACGTGATCAATAGCCGTGGTCATATTATTGTAGACTTTGCCGATGTGTGCACTGTCATGAAGAACGGAGGGGTTGCAATTTTAGGAAAGGCAGAAGTTGCTGGAGAAAATAGAGCAGAAAGAGCCATCGAAGAAGCATTGAATTCACCCTTATTGAATGACAATGATATCAAAGGTGCAAAATGGATTTTATTAAATATCAATAGTGCCGAAGGGGAATATGAATGTAGTATGGATGAATTAGAAAGTATCAATACGATTTTACGTGCGCGTACAGGTGAACATAGTGATGTGATCATGGGGATGGGCTATGACGAAACCTTAGGTGAAAAATTAGGTATTACTTTAATTGCGACTGGATTTGAACATAAAGATCCATTTAAAAAAGAAGCAGTGAAGGAAGTGGAAGTACCATTGGAAGAAAAAATAATGATGACTTTACAATCAGAACAATCAGAGCAATCAGAACAATCAGAGCAAGTGGCTCCAATTGAACCAACTGCAACAGCATCAGCATTGACAGAAGCTGCAGCAATATTAGATGAAGTTGAAGTTCCAATGGATGAAGTTGAAGTTCCAATGGATGAATTAGCCCCTACGATGCAAGAGTTTGTTGTAACTGAAATGAGTAATGTATATGTTTCAGCTCCAGATTTTGACGAAGAGGAGGAAGCAATTTTTGAAGAAGAAGTGATTGTTCAAGCTATAGAATTAGAAGCATTTGTTGAAGAAGAAGTTGTTGTTGAGGAGAGGATCAATCAAGAAGTGGTACTTGAAGTCAATGAAGAAGTATTAGAGGCATCAGCTGAAGTATTTGAATTGAATATGGAAGAGGAGGAAGCTCCAATTTTCACTACAGAATTTGTGTTGAATAAGCCAATGAATATTTATGCCGAAGCTGAACCAGAAGTTGAAGCAGCATCTGAGCCAACTATTCCAGCTATCGTTGAAGCAACTGTTAACAATGTTGTTTTTGAAGCCATTGAACCTGCAGAAATAGTAGCAACAGAAAATGTAGAGACCTCATTTAGAAATGTAGAAATGGAGACCGAAGAAGAGCCTACTATGCAATTGGTTATGCGTGAAGAATCAGTTGGATCACAACAAAACAGACCACAGCATTTAAGTTTTGATATCTCATTAGATAATTCAGAAGAGCAAAGGCGTAAAGTGGCTGAGCGTATCCAAAAATTAAGAAATTTATCTTTCAATATTAACAATGGTTCAGATCCTGGTGTAGAGTTTGATGCAGTACCTGCCTATGTTAGAAGAAACTTGGATTTGTTTGGTAATACTATGGCTTCGGTAGAAAACTATTATAGTAAGTATACAGTGGAGCAAGATGAAAACAATCAAACCCAGATTTCTACCATCAATTCATTCTTGGATGGCAAAAAGCCAGATTAAAATATTTTTTATAGAACAGTTGATTTAGTTGGAACCCTGCCTGAAAAGGCGGGGTTTTTTTATTTATCTTTAGGTATGCAAACAATCCTTATTACAGGTGGAACAGGTATGGTTGGTCAATCTTTAACCAATTTTTTATTAAACAAAGGGTATCAAGTCATTGTGTTGACGAGGCAGCAAAAGCAATCTAGTCGTGCACATTTTTCTTTTGCACAATGGGATCTCAATAAAGGTTGGATTGATCCTGCTGCCATTGCTGCTGCAGATTATATCATTCATTTAGCAGGAGAGGGCGTGGCAGATAAAAGATGGACTGCTGCAAGAAAAAAAGCCATTTTAGATAGCCGTGTTCATTCAAGTGCATTACTTGTAAAAGTATTAAAAACACATCCTAATAAAGTGAAAGCGATTGTTGCAGCATCTGCGATTGGTTGGTATGGTCCAGATAATGAAAAAAGTATACAATCAGGTTTTGTAGAAACAGATTCAGTTGATTCAAGTTTTTTAGGAGACACATGTCAACAATGGGAGGAAAGTATGCATCCAGTCAAAGCATTGGGGATACGACTTGTGACCATTCGAATAGGCATTGTATTCAATAAAATGGGTGGTGCATTGGCTGAATTCATAAAGCCAGCAAAGCTAGGCGCAGCTGCTATATTAGGAGATGGTCAACAAATGGTAAGTTGGATTCATCAGCAAGACCTGAATCGTTTAATGCTATTTGCATTGGAACGTGAAGAAGTTGCGGGTGTGTACAATGCAGTCGCGCCTGATCCAGTCAACAATGCAATCTTAACAAAAGCGATTGCGAGGCGTTTCCATACATGGGCCATTCCTTTTAATGTACCTAGCTTTATTTTAAAAATAATGCTTGGAGAAATGAGCGTAGAAGTTTTGAAAAGCGCTAAAGTAAGTGCATCAAAAATTGTAGCAGCCGGATTTAGCTTTCACTATGCAAGTATGGATGAAGCTTTAGATGACTTATTAATTTCTAATTGGTCTACCAGAAGTCATCACTGATTGAATACGCTCTAAAGTTTTCTTTTCGCCACAAAGACTTAAGAAAGCTTCACGTTCCAAATTCAATAAATATTGTTCGTTCACAACTGTTGCTTCACTAAGATCACCACCACACATGACATAAGCTAATTTACGTGCCACTAGTGCATCATGGTCTGTTGCATAGCCGCCGCGCCACATGCCATTGATACCTGCGTACAATGCACCAAGCCCAGCCTTACCCATGACTTTAATATCATTGCGTTGGATGGGTTGCGTATAGCCAGCGTGATAAAGTTCAAGCACTTGTTCTTTCGCTTTTGCGATACGTCTTGATTGATTGAGTACAATCTGATCCTGTCCTTTTCTAAATATACCCATCTCCATTGCTTCATGTGCCGAAGTCGCCACTTTAGCAGTAGCAATTTGAAGGAATCTATTTTTTAGAGTAATTGTTTCAGGTTCTTCTGCATGCATTTCGTCAGAAGCACGTAATACCAATTCTTTGGTACCACCACCACCAGGAATTACACCAATCCCTAATTCAACCAATCCAATATAAGTTTCTGCAGCCGCACAAATTGCGTCTGCATGTAAATTTAATTCACATCCACCACCCAAACACAATCCATGTGGCGCAGTCACAACGGGGATAGCAGAATAACGCACACGCATCATGGTATTTTGAAAAGTACGAACGGCCATATCCAGTTCCTCATAATCTTGTTCAATCGCTAACATAAAAATCATACCCACATTTGCGCCAGCACTAAATAAATTGCCTTCATTGGCAATCACTAAGCCTTTACTTTGCTCTTCGGATAGTTGAATGGCTTTATTCAATCCTTCTAATACTTCACCACCAATGCTATTCATCTTGGTATTCCAATTAAATCCAAATACATCCTCCCCAATATCTACCAAGTTGCAAGCACTATTTTTCCAAATGGTTTTTTCTTTAAAATCGGATAGGATAATAAAGGATTCAGCACCTGGAATCAATACATAATCACTTGTAACAATATCATAGTAATAACGCTTGCCATTTTTAGTGGTGTAAAAGGAGCAACCTTTCGCCACCATTGTTTCAACCCATGGTGCAACTACATTCCCTGCTGCTTTCATGTCCTTTATCACAGATTCAATACCTAGTTCATTCCAAGATTCAAATGCACCAATTTCCCAGCCAAATCCAGCTTTCAATGCATCATCTACACGGTATAATTCATCACTAATTTCCGGAATACGATGGCTGATATAAGAAAATAAAGCGTGATGGAATGCTTGAATAAATTGTCCAGCTTTATCTTTTGAATTGTATAATATTTTTAGTCTTGCTGGTAAATTATCAACTGCTTTTGCAGCATCAATTGAAGCCATTTTTGTTTTCTTACGAGGCTCATATTCAAGGGTCGCTAAATTTAAAGTCAATATCTCTTTGCTAGTAGCGGTCTTTACTTTTTTGAAAAAACCTTGTCCAGTTTTATCACCTAACCAATTTTGTGCCACCATTTTTCCCAACCAACTAGGAAGTGTAAATGTTGCTTTTGCCTCGTCATTCGGGCAATTTTCTGCTACACCAGCAGCTACTTTTACTAAAGTATCAATACCAACCACATCGGCAGTTCTGAAAGTGGCAGATTTTGGACGACCTAAAATTGGACCTGTTAAGGATTCAACTTCGTCAATGGTCAATCCCATTTTTTCCATAATGTGCAATACACTCATCATGCTAAAAACACCGACTCTATTGGCGATAAATGCGGGGGTATCTTTACACAAAACAGTTGTCTTGCCTAAAAATACATCTCCATAGTGCATATGAAAATCAATCACCGATTGGTCTGTTTTTGGCGTAGGAATAATTTCAAGTAATCTTAAATATCTAGGCGGGTTAAAAAAGTGTGTCCCACAAAAATGTTTTTGAAAATCTTCTGAACGACCTTCTGCCATTAAATGAATTGGAATGCCAGAAGTATTAGAGCTCACCAATGTACCTGGCTTGCGGTACTGTTCTACTTGATCATAAATTGTTTTTTTGATATCCAATCTTTCAACCACCACTTCTAAGATCCAATCTGCATTTGCAATTTTGGCCATATCGTCTGTGAAATTTCCAGTACGAATATTTTTTGTAAAAGCACTTGTATAAATAGGGGAAGGATTTGATTTGATAGAAGCCTGCAATGCATCATTTACTAGTTTGTTTCTTTCTTTACTATTGGTACTTTCTTCAGCACCTGGTTGTAAACGATCTAACAATAAAACTTGCACGCCAATGCCTGCAAAATGACATGCGATTCTTGAACCCATCACACCACTTCCAAGGATCACGACCTGCTTTATAGTTGGTTGCATAGTATAGCTTTTCGTAAAATTAGTTAGTTATGCAACTATTTTCAAAAATTATTTTCATTTTTACAAAAAAAGGGCCAAAATCACCTTTGGTTGCCTCTTTTAACCTTTCAACAAAACCAAGTGGAGGGTTCGGCGCTTTAGAGTACATTTGTAGCATGCAGGTTGACCCTACTTTAGTGAATCATTTAGCGCAACTTTCAAGATTGGAAGTGGCCCCAGAAAAAATGGATAAATTAGTGCAGGATATGCAAGATTTAGTTCATTTTGTGGCGCAATTAAATGCTTTAGACACGACTGGAACGACACCCTTAATGCATATGGGGGATGCTAGCAATGTGTTGAGAGCAGATGAAGTAGGAGGATCTATTACCAATTTGGAAGCATTGGCTAATGCACCAAATGCAGCAGCACCCTATTTTAAAGTACCAAAAGTCATTCGAAAATAAATTATTATGTCAGCAGTTATTGAACTTAGAGCGATTCAAAAAAACTATTACATGGCCAACCAAGCCATCCCTGTTTTAAAAGGGATCAATTTGGATATCAATAGGAACGAATATGTCGCATTAATGGGTCCGTCGGGTAGTGGTAAAAGTACATTGATGAATATATTGGGATGTTTGGATTCTCCAACTGGGGGGACTTACAATTTAAATGGGCATGATGTAAGTGCGATGGCGGATGATGAACTAGCAGGGATTAGAAATATTGAAATAGGATTCGTATTCCAACAATTTAATTTATTGCCAAGATTAACTGCTGCAGAAAATGTGGCTTTGCCATTGGTTTATGCGGGTATCTCCAAAAAGGATCGTATCGAAAGAGCTTTGGTCGCTTTAGAAAAAGTAGGGCTTGCAGACAGAAGTCATCATAAGTCGAATGAGTTGAGTGGAGGACAGATTCAGCGTGTGGCCATTGCGCGCGCATTGGTGAACAATCCATCAATTTTATTAGCAGATGAGCCTACAGGTAATTTAGATTCAAAAACATCTGTAGAAGTCATGGAATTATTTGGAAAAATTCATGCTGCAGGCAATACGGTTATTCTAGTTACACACGAGGAAGATATTGCTCGATATGCACACCGTGTAGTTCGTTTAAGGGACGGAAACTTAGAGACCGATACTTTAAATAAGCAACATATTTAATTCACTAGATACTGAACCATGTGTCTTTAGATTTGTTATATGGATATGAAAATTTACACCAAAACAGGAGATCAGGGAAAAACATCTTTAATTGGAGGTACAAGAGTGCCTAAAAGTCATATTCGTATTGAATCATACGGAACTGTGGACGAATTGAACTCATTCATTGGATTATTGAATGATTTAGTAGATGACGCAAAAATTAATGCAGATTTAAAAGAAATACAGGATAGGTTGTTTACTGTGGGGTCGAGCTTGGCTTGTGATCCAGAAAAAGAGTCTGCATTAAAGATCCCAGATTTAAAAGAAGAAGACATTGCCGGACTTGAATTGTCGATGGATGCAATGAACGAAGTACTTGCTCCAATGAAATCATTTATTATTCCAGGTGGACACCAAGCTATTTCTACTGCCCATATCGCTAGATGTGTTTGCAGAAGAGCAGAACGCTGGTGTGTGAATATGCAAGAAGAAGATTTATTTGTAGAGACTTTGGTAATCAAATACCTGAATCGTTTGAGTGATTATTTATTTACACTAGCTCGTTATATTGGGCATTTGAAGGGGGTAGAAGATCTACCTTGGAAACCAAGAATTTAATCCATCACTTTATACAAAAAGCCCATCTTTCATTGTGAGGGTTCTGTCGCTTAATGCAGCTAAAGCCTCGTTGTGTGTGACAATTAAAAAGCTCTGGTTGAATTCTTTTTTCAGACGTAAAAATAATTCATGCATGGCATGTGCATTTTCACTATCCAAGTTACCGGTTGGTTCATCCGCAAAAATAATAGCTGGTTGATTGATGAGCGCTCTCGCTACAGCAATTCTTTGTTGTTCCCCACCAGATAATTGGTGTGGTTTTTTATCTTGTTTGTCTGCGAGTCCTAAATAGTCTAATAATTCAAGGGCTTTTTTTGCTACCGTTTTTTTATCCTGTTTCCCAATCCATCCTGGGATTGCAATATTTTCGATCGCAGTGAATTCCGGTAATAAATGGTGAAACTGAAACACAAAACCAATTCGGGTATTTCTAAATTGAGCTAATTGTTGGTTATTCAATTGGTCAATGGCAACATCTTCAAAAAAAATCTGTCCTTTATCTGCCTTTTCTAAGCTACTTAAAATGTATAAAAGCGTTGATTTGCCGGCACCAGAGGGGCCTACAATGGAAACCAACTCTCCTTTGGATAAGTCCAAGGAAACGCCTTTAAGGACGGGTACTGTCCCATATTGCTTCCATATATCTTTAGCTACAAGTAGTTTTGACTCCATCTCCATGCTGCAAACCTACGATTACCGGTTGAATTTTGTCAAAAATTAATAAAATGTTTACATGATGTAGAAAAATCAGATTTGGTTATATCATTTATACGGCTACTTTTGCAAAAAAGAAGCTTATGTTTTGGACATTAGAATTAGCCAGCTATTTAGAAGAAGCTCCTTGGCCAGCATCTAAAGATGAATTGATCGACTACTCCATCAGGAGCGGTGCCCCTATAGAAGTAGTAGAGAATTTACAAGAGTTGGAAGACGAGGGGGAAGTGTATGAAAGTATTGAAGATATTTGGCCGGATTATCCAAGCCAAGAAGATTTTATGTTTAATGAAGATGAGTACTAATATTTTACGGACTGCTTGAAAAGCTAAGTCCACAAAATATTAGTCTCTAATGATTTTAATAAAAAAGAGGTCGCAATTTTTGCGACCTCTTTTTTATTAAAACGGGTAAAATAAACTTTAGAAATTATTGATTCTGTTTATTAAAATAATCTCCAATTCTTTTTTTATCCTTCCTAAAAAGTCAATTTAAAATAAAGCAACATCAAGCTCAATGTCAATACAATGGTATTGGCTACAAGTACAGGTTTACTTTGAATTAAATACGCATAGACTAACCACACTATACAACTAAAGTTTACAATCAGTATCATTAGCAGGCTTAAGCTATCTACATTTTTTGTCTGCCAAGTTAAATACACCTGAGGTATAAAAGTGATACAGCTAAGTAGTGAACCAAAATAGCCGATGGCTTCTACTAATTTTGGATTGATTTGTTTGTCGCTCATGAGATACCAGCTTTTTGCATCACTAAATCACTTACACCAGTGGTAGAATAACCACCATCATGGAATAAGTTTTGCATGGTGACCATCTTCGTTAAATCAGAGAATAAAGTGATACAATAATTAGCACAATCTTCTGCTGAAGCATTCCCTAAAGGGGCAATGGCATCTGCATAATCATAGAAGTCGCCGAATCCTTTAATACCAGTTCCTGCAGTTGTTTTAGTAGGTGACTGAGATACGGTATTTACACGCACTTTATTTCTTAAACCGTAGTGGTAACCAAAGCTACGTGCGATAGATTCTAACAATGCTTTAATGTCCGCCATATCAGTATAGAAAGGATAAGTTCTTTGAGCAGCAGCATAGGTTAAAGCAACTACGCTAGCATGTTCATTCAAAGCATCCATATTGTAGGCTACACTTAACATTTTATGCAAGGACATAGCAGATACGTCTACGCCTTTTGCATAGTAATCGTAGTTCAATGATGGATAAGGAATATTTTTTCTGATATTGACACTCATGCCAATAGAATGTAAAACGAAATCAATTTTACCACCTAAGATTTCTTGAGACTGTGTAAATAAATTGGTTAATTCTTCTACGTTGGTCGCGTCAGCTGGAATAATTTTAGAGTTGGTTTGTTCTGCTAATACATTGATCTCACCCATACGCATGGCGATAGGAGCGTTGGTCAATACAAATGTGGCACCTTCGGCATGGGCTTGTTCTGCTACTTTCCATGCAATTGAATTTTTATCAAGTGCTCCGGTAATGATACCTCTCTTACCTTTTAATAAATTGTATGCCATCTTTAAGGGTTTATTTAATTCTTGCAAAAATAATTATAAAATCCTATAAAATAGCCAATCAGTCCGCTTAATATAGGCTAAGCAAGTAATTCGTTTGCATGCTCCAAAGCTGCTTTACTTGGTGGGTCTCCGCCAATCATGCGGGCGATATGGGTCACGCGCTCAGCTGCTTCTAAACTGCGCACATGTGTATGGGTGGTTTTGCCTTCTTGTTCTTTGTACACGTATAAATGTGCTTGGCCTTTAGCTGCAATTTGTGGCTGATGGGTGATACAAAGCACTTGACGGGCTTGCCCCAATTCTTGTAATAATAAACCCACTTGTTTTGCAGGCTCACCAGAAATTCCAGAGTCAATTTCATCAAAAATCATCGTAGGCAAATCAATCGATTTTCCTACCAATGATTTAATACATAACATTAAACGACTTAATTCACCACCGCTTGCCACTTTTTTAATGGGCTCAAACTTCTGTGTATTATTAGCATCAAAAAGAAAATCAATTTTATCGATACCATATTGATTGAATGGAACCCTATCCAATTGTACTTTTAATTGTGCATTGGGCATACCTACTTGATGCAACAAATGGTTCACTTGTTTTGCCAAAGGAGTCGCTTGTTTTTTACGTAGTTCACTCAAATTAGCAGCGCGTGTTGTTAAATCTTTTTCGGCAGCAGCCACTTTTTTGGTATAGTTTTCAATGGCTTCATCTATATGCAATACAGCTTCTAGGTCTTTTGACAAGGCTTGTTGAATCTCCAATAGGGCAGCGGTAGATTGTACCTTATGTTTTTTTTGTAAATGATAACCCTGAGATAATCTTTCTTGCATGGTGCTGATTTTTGACGCATCAAAATCCATTTTATCCTGCCATGTTTGAAGTTCACTCGTGATATCGGCTAGTTCTATTTGTGCTGCTTTCAATCTTGCTAATAAGGGATCAAAATCGTTCTGAAATTTTGCAATGCTTTCTAAGTTATTTGCAATCTGTTTGATCTGTTGCAGTATCGGCTGGTCTGATTCATCTAATGCATGAATGCTTTGTGTCAATTGCGCTTTAATATCAGCAGCATTTTCCATGAATTTTAAATCAATCTCTAATTGCTCTAATTCGTTTTCATATAATCCAAGTGCAGTTAGTTCTTCTAATAAATGCGATTTGTAGGCAACCGTTTGGTCAAAGTTTTCTTTTTGTTCAATGAGTTCGTTTAAATGCTTGGTAGCTGCTTTCCAATCAAAGAAAGTGCTTTGATAGGCTTCAAGTTCTTTGTGGACGCTTGCTAACGCATCTAACACGGTTCTTTGAAACTCCATATCCCCCAAACTAAGGGTGTCAAATTGTTGATGCAGGTCCACCAATTGAGAAGTAAGCTGTCTTAATTCATTTAAATTAATTGGGGTATCGTTGATGAAAGCCCTAGACTTTCCTTGTGCATTAATCTCTCTACGAATAATTAATTCATCGGCAAGGTCTAAATCATTCGCTTCAAAAAATGCAGTGTAATTATTTTTATTAGCAAGTGTAAAAATCCCTTCGATCACGCATTTTTTTGCTGGATTGCGACAAACAGTACTGTCTGCACGGTCACCTAAAATTAAACCCAAGGCACCCATAATAATACTCTTACCCGCGCCAGTTTCTCCTGTAATCACAGAGAGTTGGTTGGATAAATTAATCTGTAAATCGTCGATTAAAATATAATTCTGTATGTCTAAATGAGTCAGCATGATGCACTGCAATATACACCCAATTTTATTTCCTCAAACAACGCTGAATACCTGTTTTTGCTTTTTGGTCTAAGGAATTTTTAAAAGCGTGGTTTTTCATTTCTAAGCAGGTGTTAAAAAAGGTAATGGCCAATGTAGGGTTATTTTTTTGTTCATAAATCAATCCTATTTGAAGGGCAGCCCTTGCAGCAAAATAGGCTGGTTGATTGGCGCCTTTTTCAATTGCGGAGGTATAATAAGGAATGGCTTGGTCAGGTTGTCCTGCTAAATCATAAATACGACCGAGTCGGTAAGCAAATTCTGTTTTATCGGCGTTATTATCAAAATCCTTGCTAGTTTTCCCTGCCAAAACTGACAATGCTTGTTGTTGGTAGCCTCCGTCGCTCAGTAATCTAGCCCTTAATAAAATAGGATGGGGCCATGTCCCTATTTTTGCGTTTTGCAAAGCTTGTTTATCTGCATCAGTGATATCGTTCCCTTTTGAAATGACATTGCTACGGTAGGCATTGGCCTTGGCTTGATCCCCTTGTATGTAGGCAATCCAACTTAATTTTTCAAAAGCATCTTTCACATAAAACTGCCCCTTGAAACGGTTAATAAATTGTTGCAAAGTATTTTTAGCCGCATCTAATTTCAAGTCATTCAAATAAGCATAGCCTATTTCTAGTTGCCAGAAGGGAAGGTCTAAATACGTATTTGCGGGGTTGATATTAGATACAATTTGCAATGCTTTTTGCGATTGCTGGTTATTCAAATAAAGATTGGTTGCCATGTAGGCATGTAAATGATTATTGGTAAAATCGTAGTCTGTTTTTTCAATGAATTCAAAAGTTTTTTTCTTATTGCCTTCAAAGTTCATGACAAGGTAGGGGTAAACAAAAAGGGCTTCGTTACGACATTGATTCGCAAAAGTATCTTTGCTATGGATGTAATTTAAAACAAGTGCATTGCCCTCTGTAATTTTTCCACTCATCCCTAATAGACTTGCCATCCATTGGTAACCTTTAGGAATGGTACCAATCACAGTGGTCATGAGTCCAAGGTAAACATCGTTGGGAGAAAAATTTGGGTAAGCTTTTTTATTTTCTTTAAACAACAAAAACGCTTTTCTAAAATCCAATCCAGCTTCTAAATTTTTATTAAATCTTAGTGCAATAAGCGATTTATGAAGATGCGCTAATGCAAGACTATAAAGGTGGTAAGGAGACTGTTTTGGTCCATCTTCTAATAGTTGTATCCTTTGTTCAAAAGCGGGATACATTCGGTTGTATTCATCCTTGTTTTCGTTTAAAAATAACTGGTAAAAATCCGCATAGCTTTCAAGTAGGGGGTAGATTAAATTGGAAGCGTTGGATTTTTTGTCTTGGTTCATCAAAGTCCTTGCTTCTGGGATGCGTAAGCTAGTAATGGACTCATAGATCTTTTGCGTACGAGGCGTCCAACTGTATTGGTATTGACCAATCGCTTGGCTCGTCATCGTTATTATTACCAAAGCAAGCAACAAACATTTTCTCATGGTGTAAAATTAAGAAAGGGTAGCCGATTGGCTACCCTTTCTGGGAATATTTTAAAACTTAATTGGATTAAGCTTCTTTACCTGCTAATTCACCTTCTACTAAGATTCTACCACAGTTCTCGCAAACAATGATCTTCTTATGTAAACGGATTTCACTTTGACGTTGAGGAGGGATAGAGTTGAAACATCCGCCACAAGCATCACGCTCAACAGTGACTACAGCCAATCCATTGCGGTAGGAGTTTCTAATACGGTCGTAGCTATACAATAAACGCTCATCGATATGTGCTCTAGCTTCTTCGCTCTTTTTTCTCAAGTCTTTCTCTTCAATTTCTGTATCTGCGATGATTTTTTCTAATTCATCTTTCTTATGCGTCAACACACCGTCTTTAACAGCAATCGTCTTTTTTGCAGCATCTAATAATTTGATCTTTTCAGTCAATTCTTCGTTTGCGTCACGGATATGTTTTTCGGCAAGTTTGATTTCCAAACCTTGCATTTCTAATTCCTTGTTGATAGCTTCGAACTCACGGTTGTTCTTTACATTTTCGCTTTGCTTCTCGTATTTAGAAGTCAACTCTTCACTTTCTTTGATAGCCGCTTTCTTGCTTTCAATGAATTCAGTGATACCATTGATCTCTTCTTCGATTTTATTTTGTCTGTTTACCAATCCTTGAACTTCATCTTCAAGATCCTTCACTTCCATAGGCAATTCACCACGCAAGATTTCGATCTGGTCGATGCTGCTGTCTACGGTTTGAAGCTTGTGAAGATTTACTAATTTTTCTTCTACTGAAAAGTCTTTGACTGATGCCATATGAATGTTTTATTTTAAGTAGCTTATTGGTTGCGTTTTCACCTCAGATTCGAGGACGGCAAAGGTAAGGAATTTACGCTTTAAATAGTCAACAATTAGTCCAGGAACAAAATGTTCACTTTCCCCATGCCCTATATCCATTAGGAGGTACTTGCCATCTGCCTCAAAAAAATCATGGTATTTAAGATCGCTCGTGATGAAGCAATCTATATTTTGCGCTTGAATTTGGTCCAATAGAAAGCTACCACTTCCACCACATAATGCTATGGTAATCAATTTTTTATCTATCAACTGAGTATGCTTAATGACCTCCAATTTGAACTGTTCTTTCACCCATCCAATGAAGGCCTCAGGCTCGGTCTCTAGGGGTAATTCACCCACTATTCCAGCGCCAACTGCTTGTCCATTCATGTCAAAAAGACCAGGAATGGGGGCTAAAATTCGTCTATTTCCAAGGTGCAATCGGTCTGCAAGGGTACTATTGACGCCATGAATCAGATTGTCCAAATTGGTATGAATCGCATATAAAGCGATATTATGATGAATAGCTTTTAATACCGTTCTATTGACATAATGGTCCCTGCTAAATTGCTTGATGCCTTTAAAAATGATAGGGTGATGACTCACAATGAGGTTACATCCCTTTTGAATGGCTTCTTCAATGACTGCTTCAGTGCAATCTAGGGAGCACATCACACCTGTGCAATTGGCCTCGGGATCTCCTACAATTAGACCTGAATTATCATAGGATTCTTGAAATTGGATTGGTGCCCACTGCTCTAGGCTAGTGATCAAGGCTTTTATTTGCATGCACTAAATTAATTATTAATTAATAAATTGAGCCCTCAATTCAACTATTTGTAGTGTTAAATGTTATTCTCCTATGATGCGTCCATCCGTTATTCTATTTTGGTTCCGAAGAGATCTTAGATTAAAAGACAATACAGGATTATACCATGCCCTTAAGTTGGCTCAAAAACTAGAACTAAAAGTGCTACCTATTTTCATTTTTGACAAAATGATTTTGGACAAATTAGAAGATAAAGCAGACAGGAGGGTGGATTTCCTTCATCAAACCATCACTGAATTACAGGAAACTTTAGCAGAAAAAGGTAAAACGCTTTGGGTGCATTATGGAACTCCGGTTGAAGCTTTTGAATTATTAACCAAGCAATATCAAATTCATTCGGTTTTTACCAACCAAGATTATGAACCTTATGGAATCAATAGGGATGCGCAAATAGCAAAGCAATTAGCCAAGGATAAAATTGAGTTTCAATCGTATAAAGATCAAGTGATTTTTGAAAAGTCAGAAGTGACCAAAGAGGATGGCAAGCCCTATACTGTTTTTACGCCTTATTCCAGAAGATGGAAAGCTGCTTGGGAAGCGAATACGCCTAAATTATTACCATCGGAAAAAGGTTTGGAATATTTATTGGACAGCAAACCTTTGCCTATCCCAAGTTTAAAGGCCATGGGTTTTGAAAAAACGGACTTAGTGGTGCCTGCAAAAAAATGGAAAGAAGCCACTGTAAAAAACTACACCGAACAAAGAAATTTTCCAGCGAAAGAAGGGGGTACTTCGCATCTTGGGATGCATTTAAGATTTGGTACCATTTCAATTAGGCAGTTGGCTTTAGAAACTGTGCCTATCAATACCACTTATTTTAACGAATTAATTTGGCGCGATTTTTACCATATGATTTTATGGCATTTTCCTCATGTGGCGGAGGGAAAATCTTTTAGAGCGCAATATGATTTGATTGAATGGCGCAATAATGAAAAAGAATTTGAAGCATGGTGTAATGGACAAACGGGCTACCCCATTGTAGACGCTGGCATGCGCGAACTCAATGCCACAGGATTTATGCATAACCGTGTGCGTATGATAGTAGCAAGTTTTTTGACCAAACATTTATTAATTGATTGGCGTTGGGGGGAAGCTTATTTTGCACTAAAATTATTAGATTTTGATTTTGCTGCAAACAATGGTGGATGGCAGTGGGCGAGTGGAAGTGGATGTGATGCTGCACCTTATTTTAGGGTATTCAATCCAAGACTACAAACAGAAAAATTTGACAAGCAATTGCAATATATCCGCAAATGGATACCAGAATTAGACAGCTTATCCTATCCTCAACCAATTGTGGTCCATGAGCAAGCAAGGGTAAGGGTCTTAGCTGCCTATGCTAAAGCTTTAAAGCCTTAAATAAATGATTGAATTTTATTAGATCTATCATTCAACTATTTCTACACCCGTATTTCTTTTAAGCGGACTATGAACCTACTATTTGAGCGTAGACCTCTTCTAATTTAGCAATTGCATTTTTACCTGTTTCCCCCATCTGAATACTATAATCATTCACATACAAATCGATGTGTTGACGCATTACTTGTTCAGACATTTCCTGTGCACGGGACGTCACAAATTCAGGCAATTTTTCGTAACTATTTTTAAAAGCAAACTGCACACTTTCTTGAATCAATGTATCCATCATATTAATTTCTTCCTGCGGTTGATCCTTTCTTGCAATAATGCCACCCAGTGGAATAGGTGCGTTGAAACTGGTTTCAAAAAAATGACCCAAATCCATCCATTTGCTTAAACCTTTATCAGCATAAGTAAATCTGTTCTCGTGGATGATCACACCAGCATCTACTTTTCCAGAAAGAACAGCAGCCTCTATTTCATTGAAGACTAAAAAAACTTTATTTGTTACAGTAGGGAAAGCAAGACTAAATAATAAATGTGCCGTGGTATCCATGCCTGGAATGGCCACACACATTGTTTTTTCATCTAGCTTGCCTGACAATGTTAATGGGTCCTCTTTGTAAATTAATAATGGGCCAACACCTTTGCCCAATGCGCCTCCACTCTCTAATAGTTGGTATTGATTTTTCAATTTTGGCCAAACACCATAACTGATTTTTGAATAGGGCAGCTTGCCCTGTAAGCCCCACTCGTTCAAGGTTTGCACATCTTCCAAATGCAAATTAAAATTATATCCCTTGGTATCAATTTTATGATTGACTAAGGCGTCAAAAATAAAAGTGTCATTGGGACAAGGAGAAAAACCAATATCAATTGTAGGCATATAGATAAGGTGTTCGGTTTTAAAAAGCTTGAATAGATAATGCGTTTAGATATTGCAAGACAGTTTCATTTAAATTGTAAATCGCTTCCTGCATTTTCCATTTTGCTTTATTACGTTCACCCACATAATTGGACACCGCACGTATTTGTATAAAAGGAATACTTAAGTCTCTGCCAATATAATGTAAGGCAGCGCCTTCCATGGATTCTATTTGTGCTTTGTATTTTGTACGATAGCGCTCGATGATTTTTTTATCTGTGGTGATGGTGTTCACTGTCACGCCTTTTTTGGTAGCCAAGTTCAACAGATTGTATTGATTCAACCAATTGTTGGGCAAAGATTTTTTTTCAAAGGGTGCATCATTTGCACCATCTAATTTTAGATCAAATAAGTCTTTCCATTGTTTATTTTCTGTTACACCAATATCACCAATCACATCATCCTTTATCACAAATACTTTACCTAATGGCATCTTTGGATCTAAGCTTCCAGCTATGCCCATTTGTATGATTAAAGACGGAGTTTCTTGTACCACCATTTTCATCAAAGAAACACTGCTTGCAAGCATGCCCACACCAGATTCATGAAATCCCACAGAGAACTTTTTGTTCGGTGTGACGAATTTTGGGTTGATTTTTTGAAAAAGGGGCATCCACTCCCCGTTGGTTGCTGCAGATATAATAACTCTCATGGGATAAAGTTCCATCAAATTTATATCTTTGCAAAAAGAAACGGTGATGGTATACTTAACTCGAGTGGAACATTTTAACGCAGCCCATAAATTATCCAACCCAAATTGGTCTAAAGAAAAAAATGAGGAGGTGTTTGGGGTTTGTGCAAATGAAAATTGGCACGGACACAACTATGAGTTATTAGTGACTATCAAGGGTAAACCCAATCCTGAAACAGGTTTTTTGTTTGATGTAAAAAAACTAAGTAGCATCATAAAAAAACAGATATTAGATGAACTAGACCATAAGAACCTAAACTTAGATGTACCCTTTATGGAAGGTCAATTGTGTTCAACCGAGAACCTGGCGATTGCCATTTGGAAGCAGTTGCAACCACATATTCCTTCAGAAGTACAATTACATTGCGTCAAATTATTCGAGACCCAGCGTATCTATGTGGAGTATTTTGGATAAATTTTACCAAAAAAGTTAACACAATCCTCTTTTATCCCTTTTTACTCCTTTTGTTTAATATATTTTATGTTAATGTTAAACATTATCAGCGCATCCTTGTTCTATATTTTGTAACTTCATTCTCTTAATTTAGGAACTATGGAACATCAAGTGGCGGTATATCGAAAAGAGCATTTTAATGCCGCACACAAATTGTTTTGTGCTGACTGGACAGACGAAGAGAACAAGCGTGTCTTTGGTGCATGTAGTAATCCTAATTATCATGGACATAATTATGACCTTATTGTAAAAGTAGTAGGTGTGCCCGATCCAATCACTGGATTCGTGATTAACACCAAGGACTTGAGCAAAATTGTTGGAGAAGAAGTTATAGCCCGATTTGACCACAAAAATTTAAACCTAGACACCGAGTTGTTTAAAAATTTAAATCCATCTGCAGAAAATATTGCGATTGTGATTTACAATTTATTAAGACCTCGTATTGCTGAGCAATTAGCATTAAAAATTCGACTTTATGAAACAGAAAGAAACTTTGTTGACTACCCCGCTTAGCGAACAAAAAATTGAATTAAGCCATTTAATCATCGAAGAAATGGGCGATGAGCATAAAGCAAGCTCCGTTGATACACCAATGCGTGCAGACGCTTTTGATAAAACAGATGAAGAAAAGATTGCCTTGATAGAGCCGCATTTTAGAGCTATCATGGAAATAATAGGATTGGATATAAATGACGATAGCTTAAGAGGTACGCCACTCAGAGTCGCTAAAATGTATGTGAAAGAATTGTTCCAAGGCTTGAACCCAGCGAACATGCCAAGCATGACATTGTTTGAAAATAAATTTCAGTACAATGAAATGTTGTTAGAAAAGAATATTAATTTTTACACGAACTGCGAGCACCATTTTGTTCCATTTTTTGGTAAAGCACATGTGGCGTATATCAGCAGTGGCAAAGTGATTGGTCTAAGTAAATTGAATAGATTGGTAGAATATTATTCAAAGCGCCCGCAGGTGCAAGAGCGTTTGACCATGCAAATTGGAAAAGCCTTACAAATTGTTTTACAAACACAAGATGTAGCAATCTTAATGGATGCAAAACATTTATGTGTTGCAAGTAGAGGTGTAAAAGATGATAGTTCCAATACTATCACTAGTTTTTATGGCGGTAAATTTCAAGAAGAAAATACAAAGGCTGAATTTTTAAAATATTTGGATATCAATGCCTAAACGATTTAGTTTATAGTTTGGTGATAAGTTAGTTCGTAAGTAAATGGTGAAGCTAGGCTTCACCATTTTTGTTTGTATAATGGATGCTTTGATTTATTTTTGACGAAACGATTGAATATGTCAAAACATGCATTTGTATTCCCAGGTCAAGGAAGTCAGTTTTCTGGAATGGGAAAAAACTTATACGAATCTAATGAAGCCGCAAAAGCTTTATTTGAAAAAGCCAATGAAATAGTAGGCTTCCGCATTAGTGATATCATGTTTGAGGGGACAGACGAGCAATTAAAACAAACCAATGTCACTCAACCAGCAGTATTCATCCATTCTGTAATTGCTTATTTAACAACAGATTATACAATACCAGATATGGTAGCAGGACATTCTCTTGGAGAATTTAGTGCACTTGTAGCAAATAAAACTTTAAGTTTTGAAGATGCATTGCGTTTAGTGAGCATAAGAGCAAAAGCAATGCAAGCCGCTTGTGCATTACAACCTTCTACAATGGCTGCAGTATTGGCTTTGGCCGATGAAAAAGTAGAAGAGATATGTGCAACCGTTTCCAAAGAAACAGGCGAGGTCGTAGTACCAGCAAATTATAATTGCCCTGGACAATTAGTGATATCGGGTTCAGTAAAAGGAATAGAAATCGCTTGCGAGCAAATGAAAGCAGCAGGTGCAAAAAGAGCATTGGTTTTACCAGTAGGCGGGGCATTTCATAGCCCATTAATGAATCCAGCAAAAATTGAATTAGCCGCAGCTATTGAAGCCACTACATTCAACAATCCTATCTGTCCGGTATACCAAAATGTAACCGCATCTGCAGTGACAGACCCAACACAAATCAAGCAAAACTTAATTGCTCAATTAACCGGAGCTGTGAAGTGGACACAA
>JBBAJV010000006.1:0-174672 GCA_040403925.1 Sediminibacterium sp.
AGCTTCCATTTATTATCCTAAAAACGGGTTACTCCAGAAACTATTTATTTACTGCGCTTGTATAGAAATTTAGAAATAAACATAGTACCCCGAAGCCGATTTCGGTTCCTTCCGCATGAGGATGAGGGGTAGCTATGTTTATTACTTCAATAGCTTCTTTCGATAAATAGAAAACGGATTACGCAGGAAAGCTATTTATTACTTAGCGCTATGAACAGAAAAGTTAACGTTTCGCTTTAAAGAAGGCTTGCATTAAGGCAGCGCATTCTTCTTGCATGATGCCTCCAGTAAGGGTAGTGGAAGGATGAAAAGGATTTTTTTCAGTAACGCGACGGTAGCTATTTTTTTCGTCGTAGGCCCCAAATACAATATGGCCAATCTTGTTCCAATACAATGCACCTGCACACATTAAGCAAGGCTCCAAGGTCACATAGAGCGTTGCTTCTGGTAGGTATTTAGATTGTAAGTTTTCACAAGCACTAGAGAGGGCTAAAATTTCTGCGTGTGCTGTAACATCTTTTAAAAGTTGTACTTGGTTGTAACCTTTGGCAATGACCTGATTGTTCATTACAATGACAGCACCTACGGGTACTTCATCTTCATCAAAAGCCCGCTTAGCTTGTAAGAGGGCCTGACGCATAAATTGTTCATGTTTATTTTCCACTAGCCTATGTAACGGTGCTTATAATTTTTGGATACGAATATTTCTGTACCAAACTATATCGCCATGATCTTGCAAACTGATATGTCCAGAAAAGACTTTTCCAAAATCAGGTGATTCGCCTTGAGAAAATTTAGATCTTCTAATCAATTCTTTCCAGCTATCATCGCCTAAATGCGTGTTGACAGTTGTTACACCATTTAATTTCATGATTAATGTTCCTTTATTTGCGATGATGTCCACTTGATTCCACTCTTCTGCAGGTTTAGCACCAGACTCATCACCAACAATCAGGTCGTATAAATTACCAGCTCTATGGCTAATGATTTTTCCATCTTCATGACCTTCGTTATCTAAGACTTGCATCTCTGGTCCTGTATGCCATGTTTCATTATATTTAGCTGGGTTGTCTTGTACAAAAAAGATGATGCCGCTATTCCCATTTTTAGCAATTTTCCATTCTAATTGTAAATGAAAATTGGTAAAACTTTCGTTGGTTACAATATTTCCACCACCTACTATCCTTCCATACAACTTATTACTTGGGTCAAACATGAAGGCACCATCCACTACTTTCCATGCTTCACCTACAGTTTTTTTCCCGTATGTATGCCAACCATTGGTTGTTTTGCCATCGAATAAAGAGATCCATTTGTCTTGAGCCTGAGCCTGATTAAAAGCAAGCACTGCAAAAGTCAATAAGGTTAGAGCAAGCAATTGTTTTTTCATAATTATTTTTTTAATAGTAAAATGTATTTCACCATTGCTTCTGCATCTTCCTGGCTCAGGTTTGCATGTGCTGTCATTGGTATAGCGCCCCAGTTCCCACTTCCACCTTTAATAATTTTTCCAGCTAACATTTCGATATTGTCATCTGTATTTTCATATTTAGCAGCAACCTCTTGGTAAGCAGGTCCTATATTTTTTTCGGCTACTTTGTGACAAGATAAACAGTCGCTCCCTGCAATCAAGGCCAATCCTTTTGCATAATCTGGATTGTCAGATAATTTAGTTTCCGAAGTAGTCGTTGTTTCTGTTGTTGTTTCATTTTTTGTCGCACCACCACCACATGCAACTAATAAAAGTGCTGCTGATAGGGTGTATAAAATTTTACGCATAGTATATTGTTTGAAAGTAAATTGATTTGAATGATTGATTTGACTCTTTGATTAAATGCCTAATATTTTTTTGTTAAACGCCTCGTCCGATCCAGTGCTAGCAAAATCATCAAAAGCTTTTGATGTTACAGGAATGATATGGTTTTGAATAAATACAGCACCTTCTGCTGCACCCACTTCTGGATGCTTTAAACAACATTCCCATTCCAATACTGCCCAGCCTTTATAATCATATGCTGCCAACTTGCTAAAGATACTTTTAAAATCTACTTGACCATCACCAAGGGATCTAAATCTTCCAGCACGATCTACCCAATTTTGATAACCACCGTATACCCCTTGTTTTGCACTCGGATTAAACTCGGCATCCTTTACATGAAACATTTTGATACGCTCATGGTAAGCATCGATATAGCCTTTATAGTCCATGCATTGCAATACTAAATGCGATGGATCAAATAATAAACATGCACGTGGATGTTGTCCTACTTTTTCTAAAAACATTTCATAGGATACGCCATCGTGTAAATCTTCACCCGGATGAATTTCATAACATAAGTCTATGCCTGCGGCGTCAAATTCATTTAAGATAGGCAACCATCTTTTTCCTAATTCAGTGAAACCTGTTTCGACTAAACCTGCAGGTCTTTGTGGCCAAGGATATACCGTATGCCATAACAAAGCACCGCTAAAAGTAGCGTGTGCATTTAAGCCTAAATGTTGAGATGCTTTTGCTGCATATTTTAATTGCTGCACAGCCCATTCAGTTCTTGCTTTGGGGTTACCTCTATATTCTACTGGTGCAAAGCCATCAAACTGTGCGTCATAGGCAGGATGCACTGCCACCAACTGACCTTGTAAGTGTGTAGATAATTCTGTGATCTCTAATCCAGCAGCTTGCACGATGCCTTTGATCTTGTCGGCATAGGTTTTACTTTCTGCTGCTTTTTGTAAATCAATGCAGCGTGGGTCCCAACTTGGAATTTGCACGCCCTTGAAACCCAATCCAGCAGCCCATTTGCAGATACCCTCTAAAGTATTGAATGGAGGATGATCTCCTAAAAATTGTGCTAAAAATATACCTGGTCCTTTAACTGTTGTCATATTGTAATGATTGCTTTTTAAATATCGCCTTTATATTTTATGTGCTGTCCATTTTTGATCAGATCCTGCAGATAAAACCACATTGTCAATAAATGCCATCCCTCTAATTCCATCCTCAACACCTGGGAAATCTAACATTTCGGGTGTTGGGGTAATGCCATCCATTTTTGCAGACAAAGTAAGTGCAAAGTTTCTGTATATATTGGCAAATGCTTCCAAATAACCTTCTGGATGTCCTCCAGGAGTTCGGCAATTAAAGGTTGCAAAGCTAGATAAATGTGCACTATAGTTGGCCCCAGCTCTAAGAATTTGTGTTGGCTGCTCCAACCATTTTAAGATAAGTGAATTGGGTTCATGTTGAAACCATTCAATACCACCAAGTTCTCCGTATACTCTAATCTTTAATGCATTTTCTTCGCCTGCTGCAACCTGTGATGCCATCAACACACCCTTCGCGCCATTGTCAAATTTTAAAAGTACTGCACCATCATCATCCATCGCACGGCCATCTACTAAGGTGTTTAATTCTGCACAGATATCAGTGATTTTTGCACCAGTAATGTATTCGGCTAAATGGGCAGCATGCGTTCCAATATCACCCATCACAGAACTCTTACCCGATTTTTTTGGATCCGTTCTCCATGCAGCTTGTGCATTGCCTTCTCTTTCCGATAATCTACTTAACCATCCTTGTGGATATTCCACCCAAACCTTACGAATCTTACCCAGTTTGCCTTCACGCACCATGGCCTTCGCTTGCTTGACCATTGGATAGCCAGAATAGGTATGCGTTAAGCAAAGTATTAATCCGGTTGCTTTCAATTTTTGTTCTAATAATTTTGCTTCTTCTAAGGAAAAAGTAATTGGCTTTTCTATCACTACATTAAAACCATTTTCCAAGGCCATCATGGCTGGTGCAAAATGGGCAAAATTGGGTGTTACAATGGTTACAAAATCAATGCGCTCGTCGGCTGGTAATTGTGCTTCTTTCGTAATCATCTCCTCATAAGTCAAATAAGTTCTTTCTTTAGGAAGGAATAAAGCTTCTCCAGAGGCTACAGCAATTTCCGGGTTGATACTTAATGCGCCACATTTGACCTCAATGAGCCCATCCATATTTGCAGCAAGTCTGTGTATGGCGCCAATGAATGCGTCCTTTCCACCACCTACCATACCCATGCGTAGTTTTCTGTTCATTTTTTAGGGAGTATTTATGCTTACAAAATAAACTGAATGTGTCAAAATAACACGTTCATCCTATTGTAAGAGCAATTTCCTCATTATTTCTCAAAAAAACCCTTTTTTAAGAGGAAAATATTTGAAAAGAATGCAAAAATAAATTTACATTTATAAATTCATCCAAATGCATGCTTGCTATGTCTACAAAGCTCAATAGACGAAATTTACTGAAACAAGTTTTATCCGGATCTGCCGCAATGGCTGCTGGTTTGGCGTTACCACATCAAGCGACTGCGCAATTAGCAAATCTATTCAATCCACCAACCGAAGCAGCCAATTTAAAAGGCAATATCAACCATAGTGTTTGCAGATGGTGTTACAGTGATTTGAGTTTAGAAGATTTATGTAAGGAAGTAAAACGCATTGGATTTAATGCCATTGATTTATTAAAACCAAGCGAGTGGGATACCGTAAAAAAGTATGGCATCGATTGTTCTATGTGTTATACTGCTGGTGAAACAAGTTTAACAAAAGGTTGGAATAACCCAATGCATCATCCTTGGTTGATCAAAGATTATTTGGAAGCAATTCCATTAGTAGCAGCAGCTGGGTATAAAAATTTAATTTGTTTTTCGGGCAATAGAAATGGGATGGATGATGCTACAGGATTGAAAAACTGTGTCGAAGGTTTAAAACAAATCATGCCATTAGCAGAAGCGAAAGGGGTGACCATCCATATTGAATTATTCAATTCCAAAGTAGACCATAAAGATTATATGGGAGATAAGTCTGCATGGGGTATCGAGCTATGTAAACAATTAGGTTCTCCTAATTTCAAAATATTATTTGATATCTATCATATGCAAATAGATGAAGGAGATATCATTCGTTCCATTCAAGACAGTCATATTTATTTTGGGCATTATCACACTGCGGGTGTACCAGGTAGACATGAATTAGATGATCGTCAGGAATTAAATTATCCAGCTATCATGCGTGCGATCAAAGCCGCTAGCTACAACGGTTATGTAGCGCATGAATTCATTGCAACGAACCCAGATAAAATTAGTTCACTCAAGCAAGCAGTTACTGTTTGCGATATTTAACTTTTACTTTTTTAAACCAATCATAACAACACCTAAATTTTTTACAATGGCCGAACAACAGTATGACGCAATCGTAGTAGGTTCTGGAATCAGTGGCGGATGGGCTGCTAAAGAGCTTACAGAAAAAGGACTTAAAGTCTTAATGTTAGAGCGTGGAAGAAACATCGAACACATCAAGGATTATGTCAATGCAGATAAAGAAGCTTGGGACTATCCGCATAGAGGTGGCAGAACACAACAGATGATCGAAGATTATCCTGTGTTGAAGCGCGACTACCCATTGAACGAAACGAATTTAGATTATTGGTGTTCTGACAAGGACCATCCTTATACAGAAACAAAACGTTTTGATTGGTTTAGAGGATACCAGGTAGGTGGACGTTCTTTAATGTGGGGTCGTCAATCTTACCGTTGGGCGGATGCTGATTTTGAAGCAAATGCAAAAGATGGCATTGCAGTTGACTGGCCAGTGCGTTATAAAGAGATTGAGCCATGGTACGATTATGTAGAAAAATTTGCAGGCATTAGTGGAAATAGAGATGGGATTGATTTATTACCTGATGGTCAGTTCTTGCCTCCAATGGATTTGACCTGTGTGGAGAAAGATGTAGCTGCAAGAATTAAAGAAATATATAAAGGAAGTCGTCATTTAATCATTGGCCGCACGGCTAATATTACAGTGCCACATGAAGGTCGCCCAGGATGTCAGTTCAGAAATAAATGTTGGTTGGGTTGTCAGTTTGGTGGGTATTTTAGTACGCAATCTTCTACTTTACCAGCTGCGATGGCAACAGGTAATTTAACTTTAAGACCTTTTTCTATTGTGACAGAAATCAAATATGACAAAGATCAAAAGCGTGCGACTGGTGTAACGGTATTAGACGCAGAGACCAATAAAACAATTGAGTACAAAGCAAAAATTATTTTTGTGAATGCCTCTACTTTAAATAGCACTTGGCTTTTGATGAATTCTGCTACAGATGTTTGGGAAGGTGGATTAGGAAGTAGTAGTGATGCATTGGGTAAAAACTTGATGGACCATCATTTAGGCAATCGTGCTGGTGGAACTATCGAAGGCTATGAAGACAAATACACATTTGGTCGTCGTGCCAATGGGTTCTATATCCCAAGATTCAGAAACCTTGGTGATGAAAAACGTGATTATATCAGAGGATTTGGTTACCAAGGAAGTGCTAACAGAGCTGGATGGGGTCATGATGTGGCCGAAGTAAGTATTGGTGGTAAATTTAAAGATGCATTGACTGAGCCTGGTGGATGGTCTATTGGTATGATGGGCTTTGGTGAAATGTTACCAGATCCAACCAACAAAGTGACTTTAGATAAAACGAAGAAGGATAAGTGGGGTTTGAATGTTTTGAACATTGATTGCGAGTTGAAAGACAATGAAATCAAAATGCGTAAAGATATTTTAGAGGACGCAAAAGAAATGTTAGAGCGTGCGGGTGCTAAGAATGTAGAAGGTTTTGAAGGAGATGGTACACCAGGAAGAGGTATCCACGAAATGGGTACAGCACGTATGGGTAGAGATCCTAAGACTTCTGTATTGAATGGCAATAATCAAGTATGGGATGCGCCGAATGTATTTGTAACAGATGGGGCCTTCATGACAAGTGCGAACTGTGTGAATCCTTCATTGACTTATATGGCATTCACTGCTAGAGCCGTTGACTTCGCTGTATCAGAATTAAAAAAAGGAAACTTATAATTAATTTTTAAAAAATATTTTATGATAAACAGAAGAGAAGCCCTTTCTAGAGTGGCTATCATCATGGGGGGAACAGTATTAGGTGCAGAAGCTTTCTTGACAGGTTGTAAAACCAATACCAAGGGGGTGACTTTCTCACAAACAGATATCGACTTTTTAAATGAAGTAGGAGAGACCATCTTGCCTGCAACCGATACACCTGGCGCGAAAGCAGCCAATGTAGGCGCTTTCATGCAAATCATGGTGAGTGATTGTTATGAAGCAAAAGACCAGGAAATTTTTATGCAGGGTATGGCGGAATTGCAATTTAAAGCTTCAAAAGCTAAGATGGGGAAAGCTTTTATGGAAGCAACTCCAGAAGAGCGTACTGCTTTTTTAACGGAGTTAGATAAGGAAGCAAAGGAGTATCAATCTAATAAAAAGAAAGAAGACCCTACGCATTACTTTACTATGATGAAGCAAATGACTTTATCTGGTTTGTTTACTTCAAAAATTGGTGCGACAGAAGTGTTAAGATATATAGCTGTTCCTGGAAAGTATGAAGGTTGTGTACCTTATACTAAAGGAGAAAAAGCTTGGGCGACTTCTTAAAAAAAATACAATTGAGCCTCCTGCAGGAGGCTCAATTTTTTACAATTATTCATTCGGTTTTCAATTTTATTTTATGTCAAATTCAAGAAGAAGTTTTTTACGCGGTGCTGCTTTAACAAGTGTTGCATTATCGATGCCATTTAAAAATGAGTTAATGGCCATGGCTGCTAATTCAAAGCCATTTGCTTTGCAATTATGGTCCGTTAAGTTGGCTTTATACAAAGACACCATGGGTGTATTAAATCAAATTGCTGCGAATGGTTATAAAAACATTGAAGGCTTTGAAGGCCCTAAAGGTATGTTTTGGGGTATGAAAAATACGGAGTTCAAAAAAGTGATGGATGATTTAGGAATGAACATATTTTCGACTCATTGTAATGATACTGGCGATTTTAAATCTTTTGAACAAAAGGCTGCAGCGGCAGGTGAAATTGGTTTGAAGTATATCATCTGTGCATATAAAGGGCCGCAAAAAACACTTGATAATTTTAATCAATTTGCAGACGAGTTCAATACATGTGGTGAAATTGCAAAAAAACATGGTCTTCGTTTTGCGTATCATAATCATGATTATTCTTTTGTTCCAATGAATGGCATTGTGCCTATGGATGTGATGATGAAGAATACAGATCCTGCAATGGTTGATTTTGAAATGGATTTGTATTGGACAAGGGTTGCAGGCATTGACCCTCTTGCATACATGGACAAGTTCCCAAATCGTTTTAAATTAGTACACGTAAAAGATTTGGTTAAAGTAAATACACCTGAAGGGCAGGAGTCTTGTGTCATTGGGAAAGGAACCATTGATTATAAAACCTTACTGCCAGAAGTTGCTAAACGTGGCGTACAACATATGATTGTTGAACAAGAACACTATACAGGAACCAATGAGTTGGATGCTGCTAAGGATGATGCAGCTTATATGAAAACATTGAATTGGTAATGATACCAAGGATTAAAAAAAGGACACTAGAGATAGTGTCCTTTTTTTTGCAAATCAACTAATGCATTGTATAATGCATCTATATCTTGCGTCGTATTAAAGACATTGATGGAATACCTTAGATACACATCATTACCTTGTCGCATAATAGGTACTTCTATTTTATAATCTAAAAATAAGGTCCTCTGTAATTTTTCTGGATCAGGTGTTTGAATGGGAATGCTAATCATTTGCCCAATCCATTCACTATTGAGTGGACAAATTGCTTTGCTATTCAATAAGGTAAAAAATCTTGGAGCATGTGCTAAAACCATTTCATGGCATTTTTGTCCAACAGCTTTCCAGTTGTGCTGCTCCATGAATTCAATACAAGTATCCACTGTTAAGAAGGCCGAAAAGTCTCTGGTACCAATCATTTGGTGGTAGTCTAAAAAATTAGAATGCGATGGCTTTGCAGCTTGGTAACCCCAACTTACAATCATTGGATCGCAGATGGGTTGAACCGATTTTGCTGCATATAAAAAGGAACATCCTTTTGGTGCCATCATCCATTTATGACAGGCGCCTGTATAAAAATCTGCTTGAATTTTACTTAGGTCCAATGGAATATGTGCTGGTGCATGTGCGCCATCTACAATGGTGATCAATCCTTTTTCTTTAGCGATCGCACAAATTTCTGCTGCTGGTAAAATCAAACCAGTCGCACTGGTGATATGAGAAATAAAGACGGCCTTAGTCTTTTCATTGCATCCTTTGAAAAAATCCTCGATGAATTGTGCTTTGTCAACAATCGGAAGATTAATTTTTTGTCTTTTGTAAGTAGCGCCTTTTTTGCCGCAATAATATTCCCATGTTCTATCACAAGCGCCATATTCAATATTGGTAGTCAAAATTTCATCCCCGGCTTCTAAGGGAAAACTCTTGGCAATCATATTGACCGCAAAACTTGGATTGGTGACATAGACTAAATCATCTTTGTCTGCACAGTTTAAAAACTTAGCCAATGAAGCTCTTGAACCTGCAAGGTATTGGTAGCCATCAAATGCGATGAATTGCACGGGCTCTGCTTCTAATAACCTTTGCCATTCCTGGTATTTTTCAAAGATTGGTTTTGGTGTAGCACCAAAAGACCCGAAATTCAAAAAATGAATATCGGGTCTTAATAAAAATTGATCTTTTAAAGATTCCATATAGTTTATTTATGCACCTAAGCTCCAACCTTCACGATAAGCGCGTTTTACAAACTGGTTCGCTAAATCAAAATTGGTGATCTTCATATTTGGTCCATCCCACATTAATTGAATATTTCTTCCAGGATAGCTCGTCAATCCTTTTGCATCGTTGGCTTTGACATCATAAGAGCGGATGGCTAAATTGCCCATCAATACAGATTCAGTTAAAGGCCCTGCAATATCAAAATTAGAACTCAATATTTTTGCTTCCTTACTCGCTGGGCCTGCGATACAAGCTTCTACCCATGCTGCATAGTGTCCATTGTCGCCATCTTTTACTCTATCTATACTTTGCGGCACTTTTGTAGTTGCTGTTAAATTAGTTGGTAATAATTGAGGATTTGCGCCGTAAGTACCTGCCATCATTTTGCCTTTGGTGCCTTCAAAAATAATACCATTGCCACCATCACCCATCATTTCGTTTGGTCCCAATTCAGCTGGTCTTTCTGGTTGAATCCCGCCATCCATCCAATGCAATTTGACATCTGGTTTTCCATTTTGTCCCTTGAAAGTTAATATGATATGAGATGCTGCTGGTGGACTGTCTGGTGAGTAGACTCTTTGCCATGGAGCAGTGTATCTTGTCGCCACACTACATTCTGCAGAAACAGGATATCCTAATCCAAGCACTGCAAAACCTGGTGCCATAATATGACATGCCATATCGCCTAATGCGCCGGTTCCGTAATCCCACCAGCCTCTCCAGTTAAATGGCAATACGTCGTCAAAAAAATCTTTTTGTGGCGCTGTTCCCAACCATAAATCATAATCTAAACCTGCTGGGATTTTATTTGCTGTAGTTGGACGAATCACACCTTGTGGCCAGACTGGTCGGTCGGTATAACAATAGATCGTATGTACATCTCCAATCAATCCTGCATTGTACCAATCTTGTAACATACGCACGCCGTCTCCAGATGCACCTTGGTTACCCATCTGTGTCACTACATTGTATTTATGCGCAGCTTCTGTCATGATTCTAGCTTCGTAGATATCATGTGCCATTGGCTTTTGTACATACACGTGTTTCTTTAATTGCATGGCTGCCATCGCTTGTACGCCGTGCATATGGTCTGGTGTAGAAACAGAAACTGCATCAATCAACTTATGTTCTTTGTCTAACATTTCTCTATAATCCTTGTAATATTTTGCTTTCGGAAATCTTAGACGACTCTTTAAAGTTTGACGATCATCTACATCACATAAGAATGCGATATCTGCTTTTCCACTTTGGTAGAAGGACCATAGGTCACTTTCTCCTTTACCACCGGCACCAATACCGGCAACTTGTAATTTATCACTAGGTGCGGTAAATCCTGTGCCACCCAATACATGCCTTGGGACAATGTAAAATCCGCCTAAAGCCAATGCGGCATTTTTGACGAAGTCTCTTCTTGATTTCATGTTTTTTTTCATAGCAATCGTTTAAATTGGAGGGGGTACTCCTTCGGTTTTTTAAGTAGGTTAAATTATTAAAAATTGGCCATATGCTGAAATTATTTTTATGAACGCATAAATTGGCATGGGTTTGGAGATTAAAGTTTAAATTGCTGTACATTTTTGAAGCTATGAATACATCGTTAGAAGCATTAAGACAGTATTTCCAGTCAGGGGCGACCCAGCCTTTTGCATTTAGGCTTTTGCAGCTTAAAAGACTCAAGCAGTTGGTAGTTGACAACGAGCAAGCATTGTACAAAGCATTGTATGCCGATTTAAAAAAAACAGATGAAGATGCCTGGGCGACCGAAGTAGGTTTTTTCTTAAGTGAATTAAATTATACACTTGAACATTTGAAAGGATGGATGCAGCCTAAATCGGTTCCCACTAATTTGGTCAATATGCCTTCTTCTAGTTTTACCATTCAAGAGCCATTGGGTGTGGTTTGTATCATTGCTCCTTGGAATTATCCTTTTCAGTTATTGTTTACACCCTTGATTGGTGCCATTGCAGGAGGGAATTGCGCTGTTTTAAAACCAAGTGAGTTTGCACCAGCCACTGCAGCGGTGATGCGTAGGATCATTGGCGATTTGTTTCCTGAAAATTATATTTTATATATTGAAGGTGATGGTGCGCAGGTATTACCACCACTACTTTCAGAAAATAGGTTTGACCATATTTTTTATACGGGAAGTACCATGGTAGGAAAAATAATTTACAAATTAGCTGCAGAACAGTTAGTACCAGTGACTTTAGAGTTAGGTGGCAAAAGTCCTGCGGTAATTTGTGATGATGCCAATTTAAGAGTAGCAGCACGCCGTTTAGCGAATCCAAAATTTTCTAATTGTGGTCAAATGTGTATTGCCCCTGACTATATTTTAGTACCGCATCATTTAAGGGATGAACTCATTAAAGAATTAACGATTGCCATTCAAAAATTTTATGGTGCAGATGCAGAGCACTCTGAGCATTATGGTAAAATTATTAATGATAAACAATGGTTGCGTTTAACTTCTTATCTAGGGGATGGTGAAATTGTCTATGGAGGAAAATCGAATAGAGAAAAATTATTCATTGAACCCACCATTATGGCAGGTGTTCAAACAGATGCAAAAATTATGCAGGACGAAATCTTTGGACCTATCCTTCCTATCCTTACTTATGCATCCAAGGAAGAAGCCTTGGCCATTATTCAAAAAAATCCAAACCCATTGGCATTCTATGTGTTTACTGAAAATCAAGCGGATGAGGCTTATTGGTTGACCAATGTGCCTTCAGGCGGGGCTTGTGTAAATAATGCCACAATGCATATTACCAATCATGAATTACCCTTTGGTGGTAGGGGTTTTAGCGGTACTGGAGGCTATCATGGTAAGTTAAGTTTCGACACATTTACACATACGAAGTCGGTATTAAAAACACCAACTTGGATAGATCCTAGTTTTAAATATCCTCCTTATAAAGGCAAGGCTTGGTTGTTAAAAAGATTAATTGGTTAATAGACCATATATAAATAGATGTACCAAAATAAAAATAAACTTATGATCATTAAAATAGTCATTGCAGTGGGGGTATTGGTTACGGCTGCATTATTGATGAAGAAAAAAGAGATGACCTATCGTCAATCTATTTTAAAAACAATTTATCCAGCCATCATGTGGTCGACAGGGAAGGCTGGGACTAAGCAAGTACAGGTGAATACGGATATGAAAAAAGGGACGGTTGAATTTTATAGTTTAACCACAAAAGATATCGCAGGGAATGCGTTTAGTTTTGAGCAATTCAAAGGCAAAAAAGTATTGATTGTGAATACTGCTAGTGATTGTGGTTATACTGGTCAGTATGAAAATTTAGAAAAATTATCTAAACAGTTTGCTGGATCATTGGTTGTGGTTGGTTTCCCTGCCAATGATTTTAAAAATCAAGAAACAAAAGACGATCAAGCCATTGCTGCTTTTTGTGAAAAAAATTATGGGGTGAGTTTTCCTTTGATGTCGAAGTCGGTGGTAATCAAATCGAATGAGCAGAATTCAGTATACAATTGGCTAAGTGCTGCTAATTTAAATGGCTGGTGCAATCAAGCACCTGCTTGGAATTTTTGCAAATACTTAATCAATGAGCAAGGCGTATTGACACATTATTTTCCGATGAGCGTGGATCCTTTGGATGCAAAAATAGTTGAGGCTATTAAAAAGTAATAGGCCTATTTATTCCAATTAAAATGAATGTTGATTCCTACTTTAATCAATGGGGCAGTGCTCATGGTAATTCTCTAAAACAATTTTACCAGAGTCTATTTCCATGCCTTTGAATTTTTCTTTAATCTCATCCAAAATAGCTTCGATGCCTTCGCGCTCTGTAATGCGTACCAATTGATTTCTATATTCTTTAATATTTGGCAAACCTCTTAAGTAATTGGCATAATGTCTGCGCATTTCGTTGATGCCACCAATGGGTCCTTTCCATTCTAAAGATTTAATTAAATGCTTTCTTGCTACTTCTACGCGTTCTTCAATAGTAGGTGATTTCATTTTTTCACCAGTCGCTAAAAAATGCTTGATCTCTCTAAAGATCCATGGATATCCAATGGCAGCCCTGCCAATCATCACGCCATCCACGCCGTATTTATTTTTATATTCCAAAGCTTTTTCTGGAGAATTGATATCCCCGTTACCAAAAATAGGAATATGAATTCTTGGGTCGTTTTTGATATTACCAATGATGGTCCAATCTGCTTCACCTTTGTACATCTGTACTCTTGTTCGTCCATGAATGGCCAAAGCTTTTATCCCAACATCTTGTAATCTTAATGCTGCTTCGTGCACATTCAAACTACTATCATCCCAACCCAATCTTGTTTTTACTGTTACTGGAAGGTTGGTGCTTTTTACCACGGCTTCGGTTAAACGTACCATTAAGTCAAGGTCTCTTAAGACGCCAGCGCCAGCGCCCTTCATCGCTACTTTTTTTACAGGGCAACCAAAATTGATGTCAATTAAATCAGGATTTACAGTATCAACAATTTTAGTACATAAGGCCATCGCTTCCTCATCTCCACCAAATATTTGAATCCCTATTGGGCGCTCATAATCATAAATATCTAGTTTCTGTTTGCTTTTGATGGCATCTCGTATCAAGCCCTCACTGCTAATAAATTCTGTATACATGAGGTCTGCACCATTATCTTTGCACACGGCTCTAAACGGAGGATCACTTACGTCCTCCATGGGCGCTAATAAAAGCGGAAAATCTGGTAATTGTATGTTCCCTATAGAAACCATATGAATTCATTATCTTGCATCTAATCGATACGCCCGGCAAAGGTACCAATTAATTGCATTGACATGTATACTAATGAAAATTCTATTTTTAATATGAGCCCTGGATTCAGGATGGTTCTATTTATATCCATGACTGGATTGAGTATGATACTTGGGGGCTTAATTACTTTTTCGATTGTAGCAGCTGCATTGCATGTGCCATTTATGGAAATTCAGTCTGTTTTATTGCGCCCTGAAAATACCAGTATGACACAAATTGCTAACGCTTTTGCTTCTATTATTGGCTTTGGTGTGCCAGCTTTAGTGGTGGCTTATTTTACCAAAGGAAGTTTCGCTTATAATTTAGGGTTCAAGCCCATCACCAATGAAAAACAAGTAGGGATTGTTATTTTACTAGCTTTCACTGGCTTGATTTTGAGTGGCGCATTAGGAGACCTTACAGATAAAATTACATTTTCAAATAGCATTAGAAATTGGGCAACGGACCTAGAAGCGCAATATAAAAAAGCGTTGATGGCGATGACCCAAATGCGTTCTATTGGTGATTTAATACTTGCGATTGTGGCTATTGCAGTGGTGCCGGCTATAGTAGAGGAGTTATATTTTAGAGCGACACTTCAAAAAATTATTACAGACTGGTCTGGGAAGCCATTGCTAGCGATTTTGATCTCTGCTATTTTATTTAGTGCATTTCATTTTTCTTATTTTGGTTTTTTATCCAGGATGTCACTGGGTATTGTACTTGGCTTAATTTATTATTATACAAAAACAATTTGGTTGCCGATCTTAATGCATTTTGTTAACAATGCAATTGGCGTTTCTGCTTTGTATGCAGTAAGGAATAATCCAAAAAAAATAGACCAAGTATTGGACTCTAACCTCACTTATTATTGGGTGATCATTGGACTAGTGGCATTATTTATTTTGTTCAAACAATTAAAAAAGACCACAGATGCAGGATTGGAAAAAGATTTTTAGTAATACCCAGTTAGCTTACACAACAATGGTAGCAGGACTTTTAGAGGAGCAAGGCATTCCTACTAAGTTGTTAAACAAGCAAGATACTTCTTACGTTTTTTTAGGAGAGGTTGAATTATACACGCCTACTATATTTGAGGAAAAAGCGCTAAGCATTATTGCGGAGATAAATTAATTTTATATATAAATTTAAAAAAGTTTTCATGGCGTTTAATTTTTCTGTTTTTAAAGTGAGGGCATTGTCTGCCATCGTATTTGTTTTGATCATGTTAGCAGGACTATTCTTTAATAACTGGTCTTATTTTGCTTTGTTTTTGTTGATACAAGTGGGTTGTTTGTATGAATACCAAAAATTGATGCGCATCATTTTCCCTTCTTACAATCAAATTTCAAAATTGCATCAATGGGGTGTATTGCTAGTGGGTACTTTAATGATGACTAGTTTAGCCCCAACCGATATTGTATTACCCGATTTTATAAAAAATATTTTGCCACTTGCATATCAAGGAATTGGTTTAAGGTGGATTGGCTTGAAAGCCATGCCAGTCGCCCTTGTATTGATGATGGTGGCAGATGTATTTACAAGAAAAGCGGAAGTCAAAAATATAGCGATTAGTTTTTTTGGGTTCATTTATATTTCAATTAGCCTGTCCTTATTTTACGCCATGAGGGGCATGTTTTTGAATTCTGCCATGTCTATGTTTTTTTCGAATATAGAATTGATGGTGCCTATTTTAGTGATTGTGACTGTTTGGGTAAATGATACCATGGCTTATATTGTAGGTTCTTTTGTTGGGCGTACGCCCATCTCTCCTATTTCACCTAAGAAAACTTGGGAAGGTACGATTGCTGGTATTATTTTAGCTGTTGTGATTTTATCCACTGTGGCAGGTCAATACATTCCTATAGCGACTAAGTACCTCTATATGATCACTTTCGTGGCATCTGTGATGGGGAATATGGGTGATCTTTTTGAAAGCAAATTAAAACGCTTGGCAAGCGTGAAAGATAGTGGTAGTATGATGCCTGGACATGGTGGCTTCTTAGACAGATTTGATTCTATTTTGTTTGCAGGTCCATTTGTTTGGATATTGCTTCAATTTATCTTTTAGATGAATTACCTTTGCCCAAATTGTTATTTATGACCATACACAGAGAAGGATCAGCTACGATTGCATTGGTTGCATTCGTTATGGGTATCTTGAATTTAATTAATTTCTCTTATCTATTTCCTATAAGTGCATTGCTAGCTTGGTCTGTATTTGTGATGACAGTGGCTTTCTTTTTATTCATAGTTTCCTTTTTTAGAATGCCCAATCGTGCATTAACGATGGACCCTTCTGCGATTATTGCTCCTGCAGATGGGAAAGTAGTGGTGATTGAGGAAGTGATGCCAGATGAATTTTATATGGAGCCAAGAATTCAGATCAGTGTTTTTATGAGTCCAGCCAATGTGCACGTGAATCGTTTGCCTGTTGCTGGGAATATTATTTACAACCAATATCATCCCGGAAAATTTTTAGTCGCATGGCATCCTAAGTCTTCTACCGATAATGAAAGATGGTCTGTGGTGGTTGAAAACGAAAAAGGGACTATTTTATTAAAGCAAATCGCAGGTGCACTTGCCAGAAGAATCTGTAACTATGCTGCTGTTGGAACCAAGTTCAATCAATGTGATGAGTATGGTTTCATCAAATTTGGTAGTAGGGTAGATTTGTTATTGCCAATCGGCACCCAAATCAATTGCAAAATAGGGGATACGGTGCAAGGTGGCGTCACTGTTCTAGCAAGATGGTAATAAGGAATAACTTAAAAGATTGTTTCCAATTCTTTTAAATGCGTGATGGTATAAGTTGCAGGAATCGTTGGCACAACTTGAATATGGTTGACAAAAATAGTGTCCATCCCCATATTGATCCCACCTTGTATATCTGCTGACTCATTGTCTCCAATCATAATACTTTCTGCCACAGTTGCATTGGCGTTTTTTAAAGCGTATTCAAAAATTTCCTTTTGAGGTTTTAAACTATTACTTGCTTCGGAAGTAATGACTTCGATAAAATAATCATGTAGTCCTGAATTTTTGATTTTTTTAAATTGCACCGATTCAAAACCATTGGTGATGAGGTGCATTTTATAATCCTTCTGTTTTAAGTATTCTAAGATTTCGATGGTGTAGGGAAATAAATGTTTTTTGTTAGGCAAAATCTCTAAATAAGCCTGAGACATTTCTTTTGCCAATGGTTCATTGGCTACTTTAAAATCTAATAAACTTAAATACACCCTTTTCCATCTTAACTCTTCTTGTTTGATAAAGCCCTTGGTGTATCGGTCCCACAATCGGTGATTGTGTGCAGAATAAGTGGAATAAAACCCATCAAAATCGACAATGCCTAATTCTGCTAGATGGTGCGTGGCATATAGTTCTTGAATGGTTTCCTTAGAATTGGTCTCGAAATCCCAAAGGGTATGGTCTAAGTCAAAAAATAGGTCTTTATACGCCATGGGTAATAGATGAATTGGTAATTGAAACGCTAAATTACCATATTGCTTGTTATCTTTATCTAGTAAAGTATGAATTTATGAATATCATTGTTACTGGTGCTTCTAAAGGGATCGGTTTTGCCATTGCAAATGCGTTTGCAGCAGCAGGACACAATTTGTATCTAACTAGTAAAACGCCTGCCGATCTTGAAAATGCGGCTGCAGCCTTACAAAAAACATATCCAGCTGTTAAGGTGGATTTTGTACATGCAGATTTGTCTATTCAAGCACAGGTGCATTGTTTTTCTGAATGGGTTTTAGCAAGAACCACCCCTGATGTATTGGTCAACAATGCGGGCTATTTTTTGCCTGGGCAATTACAAGATGAGCCGGATGGACAATTAGAAGCCCAATTGAATGCAAATTTATTATCTGCATATCATTTGACTCGTGATCTTTTGCCTGCTATGATCCAAGCGAAACAGGGTCATATTTTTAATATCTGTTCTATTGCATCTTTACAAGCCTATCCACATGGAGGATCTTATAGTATTTCTAAATATGCATTGCTAGGATTTTCTACCAACCTAAGACTAGAATTAAAAGATAAGGGCATTAAAGTCACAGCAGTTTGTCCTGGAGCCACTTATACCAATAGTTGGAAGGGTTCTGGCGTGGCAGAAGATCGTATTATGGAAGCAGATGATATTGCAAAGATGATTTATGCTGCGACTCAATTAAGTCCTCAAGCGGTGGTAGAAGATATTGTGCTTCGTCCTCAATTAGGTGATTTATAAGGAATCAGGTATTAACATTTGTCAAATCAGAATCGCTCAAGGTCGTCTTCATCATGTGCATTGTTTGCTGTATCCGGTGAATCTATTTTATTGGTCGTGCTAAAACTTGCTCTTGCTGCTTTGGTAGCAGCCAATCTTTCTACAATCACTGCTGCAATTAATTTTGCGGCATCTTCATTAGGGTTTAATTGTAATATATATTTTAATTTTTCTTCAGATACATCAATACGGTATAGTAGTTGCACCAATTTGTTAAAGTCATGTTGTATGCAATCATTGATATACGCCATTAAATCGCTAGGGCCTAGTTGTTCTAATTCGGAAAATACTTTTTCCATGAGACTATTTTTATCTGATTTTTTCTGTGACACCTAAACTAAATAATGCAAAGTCGTATTTGACGGGATCTCTCGGATCTAAAGTTCGGCAATAATTGGTTAATTCAATTGCAGTCAACCAATCTATTTGCGGACGGGAGATCAACCCAAAAGTTCTTGACACCCTTGCTACATGCACATCAATGGGTATGATTAAATCGGCAGGGGAGATGGCTTTCCACAAGCCAAAGTCAACCCCATGTTGATCCTTACGCACCATCCATCTCAGCAACATATTCAATCTTTTACAGGTGGATCCATTTTCGGGAGATGCAATATGTTTTTTGGTACGATCTGGTGCATCGTCAATTGAAAAAAAGTAATTTTTAAAATTGACTAGTCCTGCTTCAACAGTCTTTATTTTTTTGCCTGATTGCTGATCGATAAAAAAAGCTGTTTCTAAACTTTTTTGCGTGGCATAATGCTTTTTAAAAAATGCCATACAATACAATAAGTCGGTATCCTTGAATGTACGATGCGCGAAACCTGCTAATTTTTTTAAATCTTTTGCTTGGTGTTGGGTACAAAATTCAAATGGTGCATTGTCCATTCTTGTAAGCAATTCCTTGCACTTTTGAATAATGGTGGTACGATTGCCCCAAGCAAAGATGGCAGCAAAAAAAGCAGCAAGCTCAATATCCTGCTGCTTTGTAAATAAATGGGGTATACTAATTGGATCTTTTTCGATAAAGTCAATATGGTTGTACTGCTTTACTTTTTGATCGAGTAATTGTTTAATTGCGGCGTTCATTATCCAATGGCCTGTGCTAAATCTGCAATGATATCTTCGGCATCTTCAATCCCTACACTCAAACGAATTAAGCCATCTGCTAATCCATTGGCAATTCTTTGCTCGCGAGGAATGGAAGCATGGGTCATACTTGCAGGGTGGTTGATCAAAGATTCAACACCGCCTAAACTTTCGGCCAATGAAAATATCTTTGTACTTGACAATACTTTTGTTGCTGCTGCAACACTGTCATCTTTTAATACAAAGCTCATCATGCCACCAAATCCACGCATTTGTTTTTTAGCAATGTCATGGTTGTGATGGTCTGTAAAGCCGCACCAGTATACTTTTTCCACTTTTGGATGTTGACGTAAATAGGCGGCTACTTGTTCGCCATTTTCGCAATGTCTTTGCATTCTTACATGCAATGTTTTGATGCCTCTTAATACTAAAAAACAATCCTGTGGTCCTGGCACTGCCCCTGTACTTTTTTGAATAAAATACAATTGGTCTCTTAGCGTTTGATCATTTAGCATCAAACAACCTTGAATGACATCGCTATGACCACCTAAATATTTAGTAGCCGAGTGCATCACAATGGTGGCACCTTGATCCAATGGGTTTTGTAAATATGGAGAGGCAAATGTATTGTCTACACAAACAATGCAGTTGTGTTTTTTACCTACAGCTGATACCGCTTCGATATCTGTAATATTCATCAATGGATTGGTAGGTGTTTCTACCCAAATTAATTTAGTCTTTGCTGTCATCGCAGCTGCGACATTTGCTACGTCAGAAGTATCTACATAAATAAATTTGATGCCCATCCTCTCATGCACTTTTGAAAACAACCTGAAAGAACCTCCATACATATCATGCGCTGCAACGACTTCGTCTCCCGGAACTAGTAAACGCATCACTGCGTCTGTTGCTGCCACACCACTTGCAAAAGCCAATCCAAATTTTGCATTTTCAATCACCGCAAATGCTTCTTCCAAAGCGAATCTTGTAGGATTTTGACTTCTTGCATATTCATAGCCCTGATGCACGCCAGGAGCGGATTGTACATAAGTAGAAGTTTGGTAAATAGGCGTCATAATAGCGCCCGTACTTGGATCCGGATGTGCACCTGCATGAATGAATTTGGTCCCTAAATTATTTTTATTGCTCATCTTAATTGGTATTATTTAATTAGATATTTTTTATTTGATTTCCGTTTTTAAACATTCGATATGAAAAGACAGATGGAATGATCACCATTACAGCCGTTGCCAACATAAATCCAATAAAGCCGAATTTCATTGGTAATACTAAGGTAATAAATGCTTGAAACAAGCCACCATAGATCCAATACTTGCTCGCTACTTTATGTGTCTCATTCCAGTTGTCTACATTTTCTAATGTCCAAGGCAATTTAAATCCTACAAAATAATTTTGTTTAAACTTAGGCATATACCAGCCTATTCCAGCAAAAGACAATCCAACCAATGGCAAAATCAATTGACCTACATTGATCTGATCGGCATGGGTGGATGAATAAATAATAATCAAACTTAATATACTTAAAAAAGCAACCGTTAAAACGGCAAAATCCTTATAAAGTGTATCGTTGGCTTCATCGTATTTTTTAGGATCAAATTTTTTTAGGTTTGATAATAGCACATAAACAAAAATGCTCACAGCCCCCATAATCCCTGGGCCTAAAAAAATACTGGATGGTCCACCCCAGGCGTCTGCCTTCCCCACGATATTAAAATGGGTTGGAATTTTACTCGGTAATTGAGGAAAAATCAAGGCGCCATAAATAAATGGGGCGATAATCATCAGGGCAACAAGCCAAGGTCCGTATTTTTTAGTATTCATCACTATCAATTAGAGCCTCAAGGTACAAAATTTTTGCCTTAGCAACCTTTTACATGAATTGGGCAAATCTGCCTAAATAAATTACTTTTGCATCAAATCAATTGATATGAGCAAAGGACCAATTTCACAGTTTATAGAGCACCATTATCGACACTTTAATGCTGCTGCCTTAGTAGATGCTGCTAAAGGGTATGAAACGCATTTATTAGAAGGAGGCAAGATGTTAGTGAGCTTGGCTGGTGCCATGAGTACGGCAGAATTAGGAATCAGTTTAGCAGAAATGATCCGTCAAGACAAAATTGCGATTATCAGCTGTACAGGAGCCAATTTAGAGGAAGATGTGATGAACCTAGTAGCACATAGTCATTACAAGCGCGTTCCTAATTATAGAGATTTAACACCACAGGATGAGTGGGATTTATTAGAAAACCATTACAACCGTGTGACGGATACTTGTATTCCAGAAGAGGAAGCATTTAGAAGATTACAAAAGCATATTGTTAAGTTCTGGAAAGAAGCTGAAGTAAAAGGGGAGCGTTATTTTCCGCATGAGTTCATGTATCAAGTTATTTTGAGCGGCGAGTTAGAGCAATATTATGAAATTGATCCTAAGGATAGCTGGGTGGTAGCTGCTGCGAAAAAGAATATTCCAATTGTGGTACCAGGATGGGAGGATAGCACCACTGGAAATATCTTTGCTAGTTATGTCATTAAAAATGAATTAAAAGCAAGTACGGTTAAAAATGGTATTGAATATATGGTGCAACTAACAGAATGGTATAGAGCCAATAGTGGCGGGAAGGGTGTTGGATTTTTCCAAGTGGGTGGAGGTATTGCTGGTGATTTCCCTATCTGTGTCGTACCTATGATGTACCAAGATCTAGAATGGCATGATGTGCCTTTTTGGAGTTATTTCTGTCAAATCAGTGACAGTACGACTTCTTATGGATCCTACTCTGGTGCGGTTCCTAACGAAAAAATTACCTGGGGTAAATTAGATATTCATACGCCTAAGTTTATTGTAGAGAGTGATGCCACAATTGTCGTGCCATTGATATTCTCTTATATCCTTGGAGAGTAATTTTTAGCGTTCGAAAAAATACCTAATCCTTGCTCACGCTCGCAAGCTCGAACACTCGCTCGGATTAGTATTTATTTCAAACGCTAATATTGTATAAAAAATATATAAGAAATAAAAATGCCCCTTAGCAATAAGGGGCATTTTTTATGAAGTCAGTTCGGACTATCTGTTCGCTGGCATATTCAAAGGCATGTCGCGCTTTAACATCTCTTCTCTTGTAGCCATTTCCCATGCAGTTTCAAAAATGACTCTTGCTCTTTTTTCCATCAAATCAAAATTAATTTTTTCCACCCTGTCTGTTGGTTTATGGTAGTCTGCATGTGTTCCATTGAAATAGAAAATTACAGGCACCCCTTTTGCAGCAAAATTGTAATGGTCGCTTCTGTAATAAAAACGATTTGGATCTTTAGGATCATTGAATCTTCTATCCAATTCCATATTGTAGTTTTTATTCACCTTATCTGTGATAGGTTGTAAATCACTACTCAACTTATCTTCTCCAATCACATATACATAGTTCATGGAATCTCCTTTATAAGTTGGATCAATACGACCAATCATATCGATATTTAAATCGGCAGTGGTTTTTTCCAATGGGAAAATAGGATGGTCTCCATAATACTTAGAACCTAATAATCCTTTTTCTTCTCCTGATACATTCATGAATACAATATTTCTTTTTGGACTAAATCCTTTCTTTCTTGCATATGCAAATGCTTCTGCAATCGCAACTACACCTGTTGTTCCTGATCCATCATCATCCGCGCCATAATAGATAACGCCATTCTTAATGCCTTCGTGGTCATAATGACTCGTGATAAATAAATACTCATCCGATTTTTCTTTGCTTGGAATATAGGCAATGACATTGGCACTTGGTATCGTCACACTTGTTCTGTCTGATGTCCATTCAATGGCAGCAGTATATTTACCAACTGGGAGGGTTTCCCATTCTTGGTCACTGAAATCTTTTGTTCCACCCAATAATGCAGCGCCAACAGTTTTAGAAACAGTCATACTTACAAAAGTATTGGTATTGGCAGCAAAAGCCAATCGACCACTTAAGTTACTAGGCATGGTTGGGTTTGTTTTTGCAATATTGATGATACCAATCGCACCTAATTTTTGTGCCGCCATCGTTTTGCTCATGGCTCTTTCCTTACCTTCTATGCTGATTAATAACTTGCCTCTAACATCTAAAGTAGACTTGTCATTGAATTCAGCGCCTACAAAAAATAAATCACTACTTGTAAATAAATTTTGTGGTGCGGCTGCTGCACTGATCCAAAAATCTTTGTCTAAAGCATAGCTTGTGCCATTTACTTTTAAACTTGCACTAGTTAATTTATCTTGAAATAAACTAAAGGGCATTCTATAAGATCCAGCGTTGCCAGGAGTTAGTTCCATTTTCTTGTATTGGCTTACTAAATAGCTAGCCGCTTTTCTTTCTCCTTCTGTTCCAGTTTCTCTACCTTGCATTTCCTCACCAGCAATGATGCTAAGGTGTTTTTTTAAGCCTGCTGCTGTGATGGTTTTAGCTGCAGTGTTGGCATCGATGGTTTGTGCATTCACAAATCCAATACTCAAACTCAGCAGTACAATGAAAATTTTACGCATGTTGATTAATTTTAAGTGACAATAGTTGATTTAAATGTAGTTATTTTTTGGTGAAATTAGGTTGTTAGCAACTGATCTTATCTACTCTGCCTTGATGTCGTCCACCTTCAAATGCGGTATTCATAAATAGATCGATCATTTCGATGGCGGATTCAACACCCACAAATCTCGCAGGGATACAAATGATATTTGCGTCATTGTGCAATCTTGTTAACTGTGCCACTTCAGGTAACCAGCATAAACCAGCTCGAATACCTGCATGTTTATTGGCTGTGATGGCTACACCATTTGCAGAGCCGCAAAATAAAATACCAAAAGCAGCTTCCCCAGTTTCAACACTTGCTGCAGTAGGATGCGCAAAATCTGGGTAATCCACAGAATCAGTCGTATAGGTGCCAAAATCTTTGACTTGGTATCCTTTTTTTTCGAGCCACTCAATTACTTCTTGTTTGTAAGCTACGCCAGCATGATCTGCACCCAATGCGATAGGTTTAGATAGATCAAAAACATAAGCCATATGAATCGATTTTAAATTGTTGCTAACTTAATAATAGTTAATTATTACTCCCACTCTTCTTCTGCTTTCTTCACTGATTTATAAGCCCATCTAGACACAACTATACTTAATTCAAATAAGGAATATAAAGGAATAAAGACCAATAACTGACTATACCAATCTGGACTTGGTGTAATGAATGCGGCCACAATTAAAATAACAACAGCTGCATATTTTCGCGCTCCGCTTAAAAACTTAGGGGTGACCATGCCGATTTTAGTCAATAAAAAAGCCAATACAGGCAATTCAAATGCAATGCCACAGCCCAATATAAGGTTGGTTAAATTATCTAAATAATCTGCAAAAGTAGGCATGGTGGTGATCACATTCTTGGTACCTAATTGGAAGCTTGCTAAGAAATTAAATGTGAAAGGGCCTAGTATGAAAAATCCAAACGCTGCGCCTAAAAAGAAAAAGAAGGAGACCCAAAAAATCATGAATCTTGTATTGCTTAATTCACGTTCTTTTAATGCTGGTTTGATGAAGGACCAAAACTGATAAAAAATAAACGGGAAAGCAGTGATGATGCCACCCACAATCGCCATGCTTATACTACTCAAGAACTGTCCACCAAATGTGGTGCTTTGCATGGTTACTTTCACAGCAGGCATACACAATGCATTGCCTAATCCAGCCCAATGGCTGAATTCACAAAATAAACGATAGGTAATAAAATCTGGTTGAATCGGACCCGTAATGACATTATCCATGATCCAGTCACGCTTTATAAAAATCACTAAGGCCATGACCAAAATTGCTGCTGCAGACCTTACGATGGTGCCTCTTAATACTTCGAGATGATCGATGAAAGACATCTCGGAACCATCTTTTGAATTTAAACGATCAAATAGTGCCATGGATTGTTAAAATGAAGCCTAAAGTTAAGGCTTCTAGGGCAAAATGAGGGCCTAAAACCTAAAAATACTATTAGTGTATGGTCAACTTTACTTTCTCAATTCTGGTATCGCTTACTAAGAGGATTTCGGCATCAAAATGGCTTAAATGAATCACTTCTCTTACTTTAGGAATGGTTTCGTGTTTATGGATCAAATAACCACTCAAAGTCTCTGCACTATCGGCTGCAAAGTCGATACCATATTTTTCATATAAATAGTCCAATTCTAACCTGCCACTAAATATATATTCGTTGGCAGAAAGCTTCTTTTCTAAAAACTCTTGTTCATCATATTCGTCATTGATCTCACCAAAAATTTCTTCCAACACATCTTCCATGGTCACAATCCCTGCAGTTCCACCAAATTCATCTACCACCCATGCAATACTTTTTCTTTTTTTAGAAAATAAATTAATTAAGTCTGCTGCGTTCATGCTTTCAGTTACCAATAAAACAGGGTGTAGTATCGCTTTAATTTCTGTAGGCTTTTTAAATAAATCCAACTGATGTACATACCCAACAATATTGTCTAGGGTATCATTGTAGACAATGAGTTTGCTCAATTTTGTTTCAATGAAAAGATCTTTTAATTCGGATATTGGAGTAAGCATATCAACACCAATAATTTCTGTTCTTGGCACCAAACATTTGCGCACTTTAATATCAGGCAAGCTCAATGCATTTTCAAATAAGTCTGTATTCAATTCTTGTTGTTCCTGATGTGGATTGGTTTGTTGCACAAAATGCGCTAAATCTACTTTAGTAAAGGCTTCTTTTTTATAAACCATTTTAACTTGCAATAGGTTACTTAAAACCCATTGCGCCGTATTCACTAAAACCACAGTGAGTGGTTTAAATAAGATATGGAAAAATTGTGCGACTGGCGCAAAAGTATTAATTAAGGATGCTGCCCTTGCTTTAAACATGGCTTTTGGAACAAGCTCACCTATAAATAAAATAACAAAAGTAGAAACCAATGTGTTGCCTACTAAAATGGCGCCATCACCCAATCCAAATCTGCTCCAAATATGGGTATGCAATAGTTCTTCAAATAAAATACCAAAAACAACCAATGAAATATTAAGTCCTATTAGACAAGTACCAATAAACTGTGTTGGTGCTTCAAGAAAACCAGCAATGATTTTACCTGACCTGCTGCCTTGTTTTTTCTTTAATTCTAAACTAAGGCGATTGGCACTTACAAAGCCAATCTCATAGCCAGAGAAAAAACCAATTAAAATTACAGATGCAACGATGGCAAAAATCATAGTTTGTTTTTAAATCAAAAATACCTGTTTACCATTCTGGCAATACAGGTTTAGTATCAATGATCCCTTCTATCTGTTCCATAATCTCGGGGGTCAATAGTGTAGCGGTTTCCAGAGCTGTTAAATTGTCTAACAATTGTGTTTTATTGGTGGCACCTAATATTGCAGTAGATACATTTGGGTTTTTAATACACCATGCAATACTCAATGAAGCAGTACTTACTTTTAAAGCCTTTGCTAAAACACCCAATTGTTTCACTTTCGCAATTTTATCTTGCATCAACATTCTGTCTCTTAACCATTCAAAACCTTCAATTTGCATTCTTGATCCATCTGGAATGCCATCATTGTATTTCCCAGTTAACAATCCAGAAGCGAGCGGACTCCAAATGGTTGTGCCCATGCCCACATTTTTAAATATTTCTACAAAATCATTTTCCATTTTATTGCGCTCAAACATATTATACTGAGGTTGTTCCATGGAAGGCCCAATCAATTTATATTTTTCTGCTATTCTATGCGCTTCCATGATCTCTACGCCACTCCATTCACTGGTGCCCCAATACAATATTTTTCCTTGTTGGATCAAGGTATTCATGGTTTGCACCACTTCTTCGATGGGGGTCGTTTTATCTGGACGATGACAAAAATATAAATCTAAGTAATCTGTTTCTAGTCTTTGTAATGCTTCATGACATGCTTCTGTTAAATGCTTTCTACTTAACCCTGTTTGGTTTGGCTTATTGGCTTTTCCTCTCCATCCAAAATAAGCTTTTGAAGACAGCACAATAGAAGTTCTATCCCATTTTTTTTGACTTAAAACACGGCCCATCATTTTCTCACTTTCTCCACCAGCATACACTTCTGCATTGTCAAAAAAGTTCACACCTGCATCATAAGCAATACCCATTAATTCATCTGCCACACGGTCATCTATTTGCTTGTGAAATGTGACCCAGCTTCCGAAACTTAATGTGCTTAATTGCAGCCCTGTTTTACCCATTTTTCTATAATCCATCTGGTTTATTTAAGGGTTTAAACTACTGCTATCTTGTATGATGGCGTAGCTATTTGATTGTGGTTTAAAGATACGAATGTCTGTCAAATTTTGGTTGGCTTCTAGTCCTTTCCCATAAATTTTGGCCAATGGGTTATGTTGCTTCACCACCACATCCTTTTCGGTATAAAACTTGCCCGTATTTTGATCCCAATAGATTTCCTTACACCATAAGGTATCCCCAAGGGTGTTAAAAATAATAACGTCCTCTTTTAAAAAGACAATATTTTCTGCCTCCTTATACTTTGCGTATTTAGCAGATAATTGACTTTCTATTTGATTGCTATACTTGTAAAAATCTACATGAATTGAAAGAGGGAACTCAATCATTTTACTACTATCCACTAAATATCGGTTCATTAATGGCGCCGTTAATTTAGCGCCTAATTTTCCATCATTACTTATGTAGATAGCCACATCCTTTCCTACATCTATCCCGCTAACCCTTGCACCTAATGCTTTTACTGCATCTACGTCGTTCTCACATGAAGTCATAAAAAAGCAGCTACTCATACAAGCAACTGCTATTTTCAATATTGTATGATGGATTGGATTAGTCATATTTACGTTTATTGAACCACACGTCACTCAAGCTATATCCTACAGTAAATTGAACAAAATTTTCTTTAAAGTTAGATGCGCCTCCACCTCTTTGACCCATCTGTAAAGCAAGGTTCAATAAAGTGAATTGATAATCATAAGAACGATATTTTCTAATAGGCAATCCTAAGCCCATCGTAAGTCCTTGTACATTTAATCCAATGTTATTTAAATTGATATAATCTTTGCCACTAAAAACTCCAAATCGATAAGTTACTGTAGACCAATAACTTTCAAAATCAAATGGATTCGGAGACAATTGTGCTCCAGCACGAAACATTGTGGCATTGCGCACTTGATCTGTTGCACCATAAAATTTATAACTATCTTTCCAATTAGACTGATTCAATTCAATGCCAATCACCCATTGATCATAGCTACCCCTTACCGTGGTCACTTTTTTATGTAAGGCAATACCTGCTGTCATCGTACTTGGTAGTTCTACTTTTCCACTAATATCTTTTTGAAATAGCGCAGTATCCACTGGTGTTTCTTGCGAAGATGTAAAAGTGCCGTTAGATCTTAAAATATCTTGCTTCCCACTTAATTTTTGATCAAGGGTATAGGTTCCACCATAGCTAAGGGTATATTCTGTTTTATCTTTTGTAACCGAATTGGTTGAACTTGATAATGGGAATTCACCTTGTATACCTAAGTTTAAAAATACTCCACCAAAACTTGTATTTGTACTAGATAATGATTGATAAAAACTAGTAGAGTCAACATTGAATAATACTGCCTTAACCACATCTATTTTTTTTCTACCTAAATTATATCCAGTGTTCATTCCAATACTTAAATACTTCCAACTTTTACCCAATCCAAGAAACACTTGATTGATGCCGCCCTCGCCTTTGTAGTTGGTGTAGATAGAATCGCCGATACTATTTGAATATGAAAAATCGTTGACAGAATAGTTTATCTGGGTGAGTGGTCTTAATCCAAAAGCAAATCCAATTTTTTTTGCTTTACTAATGGGCACACCTACTACAATATAATTAGGTACTAAATAAGTTGATTTTTCTTTTCCTGCAGGGGTTGTTCTTTTAAGAATACTATTGGATAAGTTCAATCCAATATCAAATGTGGTCATATAGATTCCACCGTAAGAAGCTGGATTGTTAAAATTGATACTTTGTCCAAAAGCGCCATTCATATTGGGCGTATAGGCTGCAGTTAATCCACCCATCCCTTGGTTTGCAGCATTTTGACTGTTATAAATTTCGTTGCCTACACCAAATCTTGAAAATGGGGAATTGATCTGAGCCTTTAATGGGGCTATAAAACAGAAAAGTCCAATGAACGGGGTTAAACTAAGTATTTTTTTCACTAATCGCATATAGTCCTTTATAAATTAAATTTGGGTCGGCAAATATCCTTCTTTTTAAGTGAGGTACAAAATAACTAAGGTCTCCACCGGTTAATAGGGCGTTAAATTTGCTGTATTTGGCCTCATAAGCGTCTATTATACCATTAATTTCGGCTGACATCCCCAAAACGACCCCAGAAAGCAGGTTTGTTTTAGTGTCATATCCGACCAAACCAAAGCTTGGTGCGGGTTTAATCAATGGCAAAAGTGCTGTTAAATCATTCATTGATTTAAAACGCATTTGCATCCCCGGAGAGATACTCCCTCCTAAAAACTGTCCTCGATTATTGACAAAATTATAGGTGATACAGGTGCCAAGGCAAATGACTAGACTATGTTGCTTGGGGTATAAATCTACAGCGGCTGCCACAAGTCCTAAACGATCTGCTCCAATGGTTTCAGGTTTGCCTACAGGCGTCGTGAAATTCAGTTTGGTTTGTGGTCCCAATAAATGAAACGGACCGTATGCAGTCAACAAGTTTTCAATGGCTTGATCGTGATGGATCACTGAAGAAAGCAATGTTTTGCTGGGCTGGTATTGGTCTAATAATTTTTGAACAGCTGAAAGTGGATCATTTTCTAGTAGCTCCAATTTTTCCAAATGGTTGCCATTGAAAATTGCCGCCTTTAATCGGGTGTTGCCAAAATCGAAACAAATGGTTGTAGACATAATGATTTTCGTAGTTCAAAATTAATTGCTTTCAAGCAAACTTTAGGTAAAACAATAGGCAAGTTGCAAAAGATTTCGGTTATTTGAAGAACAAATTAGCGAATATGAGGGTTGCAGGGTTTACAATTATAAAAAATGCAGTGTTGAATGACTTTCCGATCTTGGAAGCCATTCGTTCTATTTTACCCGTGGTGGACGAAATGATTGTTTTAATTGGAGATTCAACAGATGAAACCATCGCATTGATTGAATCCATTGGCGACCCCAAAATTAAAATTCACCACTCTATTTGGAATAAAGATTTAAGAAAAGGTGGGGTGGTTTTAGCAGATGAAACTAATAAGGCATTTCAATTGATTGATGCCAGTTTCGATTGGGCTTTTTATATTCAAGGAGATGAGGTCGTACACGAAAAATACCATCCAACAATTCGTGCAGCTTGTGAAAAATACAAGGCCGATTTAGCGGTGCAAGGATTATTATTTAAATACAAACATTTTTATGGCACTTATGATTATGTAGGTGATAGTAGAAAGTGGTATGCACATGAAATAAGGATCATTAGAAATAATAAAGCCATTAGTGCCTACAGAGATGCGCAGGGTTTCAGAATTGGTAAACAAAAATTACCGGTAGCAGCTATCGATGCTAGTATCTATCATTATGGCTGGGTGAAAAGTCCTGAGCAAATGCGTAAAAAACAAAAAGAGAGTGCAGCATTTTGGAATGATGATACACAGATGGAAAAAATAATAGCAAGTCCAGATTTTTATGATTTCTCTGAATTTGATTCTTTGGAACGCTTCACAGGCTCGCATCCTAATGTGATGTTAGATAGAATTAAACAAAAAAATTGGGCGATTGATTTAGATGTTACAAAAAAGAAGTTGTCCTTTAAAAAATTTGTTTTATACCATTTTGAAAAATGGACAGGGATTCGTCCTTTTGATTTTAAAAATTATAAAATTATCCGTTCTTAAATGTTTGATGTAACAGATATCGCAAAAGGTGTTGCCGAAGGCAATTTTAGCTCAATTGCAAGAGTCATTTCTTCAATAGAAAATGAAGTTGCAGGGGTGGATGATTTCTTAGCAACTTTAACACCAACTGCCATTCCAGTGATAGGCATAACAGGCCCTCCAGGGGCAGGTAAAAGCACATTGATTTCTGTTTTAATTGGAAACTATCTTCTTCAAAATAAAAAAATAGCAATTATATCAGTTGACCCATCTTCAGTTAAACATAAGGGTGCGCTATTAGGGGATCGAATAAGGATGAAAGACTGGTATTTACATCCATCTGTTTACATTAGGTCACTTGCTTCAAGATTACATTTAGGTGGCTTGGTCAAATCAATTCATAAAATCACTCAATTTTTAAAGTCAGCGGGATTTGACATCGTAATTTTAGAAACAGTTGGAGTTGGCCAGTCCGAGGTAGAAGTAGCATCTGTAGCTAATGTTACATTATTGGTATTGGTTCCAGAAGCAGGTGATGATATTCAAATGATGAAGTCTGGTTTATTTGAAGTTGCAAATATTTTTGTGGTTAACAAATCGGACAGGGCAGATGCAAAAAAATTTCTCTCACATCTCACAATTTCACTTAATGATAGGATACAATCAGGAGAAAAAATAGGAATTATTGAAACTGTAGCAAATACGGGTAAAGGTATTGAAGCCTTAGATGACTGTATTAACAGTTTTTTAATTCATTAAAATAAGCACATGTCCAGCATCTTACAATTTAAGGGGTTTATAAAAAAGATTTTAGAAAACAACAATCAAGTATCTTTTATTTGGTTTGGTTTAGTTTTTTTATCACTTCTTAGTGCAGTGTTGAATCACTCATTTAATAATTTCATCATTTTTAAGCAGTCTTTTTTTCACCTTCAGCAAAAATTGAATTTATACAATATTTATCCTAGTGAATATTGGGATCATTATTATTACAGCCCTACATTCGCCGTATTAGTTGCCCCATTTACTGTGATTCCATCTTTAGTTGCCCCGTTTGCATGGGGCCTGTTTGATGCTGGTGTTTTATATTTCGCCATTAGAAAATTACCAATTCGTTCATTCTATCAAAACGGGATCTTGCTTTTATCTGTTCATGAAATGATGAATTCTAGTGCTAATTTGCAGAGTAATGGTTTAATTGCTGGATTGATCATACTTTCTTTTGTTCTTCTTCTTAAACAAAAAGAATATAGTGCAACTTTGTCCTTACTAGTTGGTTTTTTTATTAAACTATATGGCATTGTAGGTCTTGCATTTTTCTTTTTCAGTAAGCAAAAGGGTAAATATATATTGTATCTTATTTTGTGGACAACGATCTTGGTGCTATTGCCACTATGTGTTACCAGCCCTGAATTTTTACTTCAATCTTATAAAGATTGGTTTGCAAGCTTGTCGGTAAAGTCTAATTTTGATTTGACTGTTGATATGTATAAAAATGGAGTTGATATCTCAATTCAAGGCATGATTAAAAGGGTTTTTAATTTGCCATCATTGAATAAATTTTATGTTATTATTCCAGGGCTTATTTTATTTGCTTCTCAGTATGCCAAAATAAAATATTTCAATCATTTAGTGTATCAGCTGTATATTTTATGTTCTGTGATGCTATTTGTAATTGTTTTTAATACAGGATCGGAGTCTCCAACCTATATCATTGGCGTAGTACCTATTTGCTTATGGTATGTATTACAGCAAAAAACCACTTTAGTCAATACAGTATTTATCTTTGCTATATTCTTTTCAAGTTTTTCTTATTCTGATTTATTTACACCTGGGCTTAGAATACATATAATGACCCCTTATGCACTAAAAGTAGTTGGTTGTTTTTTAATCTGGGTGGTTATTTTAATTCAAATCCACACCAAGCAATTTTTGACCATTAATCAAACTAAACTAATTGTATAAATGGATACCTCAACATCTGTAGCCATATTAATCGCAACCTACAATTGGCCTGAAGCATTAAAGCAAACATTAACCTCTGTTGCCAATCAAACCATCCTACCTAAAGAGGTCCTTATTGCAGATGATGGTTCTGATGAAAGGACTGCTAACTTGATTCAAGCGTTTAAACTCAATCATCCTAGACTTAATATCATTCATGTTTGGCATGAAGACAATGGCTTTAGATTAGCTGCCATAAGAAATAAGTCCATACGCATGGCACAATCAGATTATATCATTCAAATAGACGGTGATATCATTTTAGATCAACATTTTGTTGCAGATCATTTAAGCCTTCAAGCAAAAGGTTATTTTGTTACAGGTAGTAGGTTGCTCATAGGTAAAAAAAGTACAGAAAGTTTATTAATATCAGAAAAAGTAAATTTTACTGCATTAAGGTGGAAGGGGAAAAACTTTTTCAATACGCTTAGAATACCCCTACTTATGGGCTTATTACAAAATGCCTATAAAACAAAAGGAAAATATTTGTATTATGTCAAAGGGTGTAATATGGCATTTTGGAAATCAGATCTATATCTAGTAAATGGATATGATGAAATATTTAATGGGTGGGGAAGAGAGGATACAGATATTTGTATTCGTTTAATGCAAGCAGGTTTAAAGAAAAAATTTATCAAATTTGGTGGCGTGCAATACCATTTACACCATCCACTTGCATCTAGAGATCATCTAGCATCCAATGATGCTCATATTGAACAACTAAGATTAAATCAAATAAGTTTTTGTAAGGTAGGATTAGTCAAGTCTGAGCAAAAAAATTAACTGGCTTTTTCATTTTTCCACCATTTGTAAGCCACATAACCCATGATGCCAAATGGCATGGCTGCGAGATAGAGAATACCTACATTAAAACCTTTTCCAGCTTCTTCGCCAATTTGCGCAGCAGTTTTAGTGCAGATGGAACATTGTGCTTTCCCTGCTAAAACAATCAGTTGAAATACAAGTAGTAAGTAAATGCTTTTCATGGTGCAAAAATAGGCATAAAAAACCCCGAATAAATGGGGGAATCTATTTTAAAAAAAAATTAAGCGTTTGCCTTTGGAGCCGCTGCTGCTGCCTTAATATTTCTTGTTTTGTGTGGTCTGCTCTTACCAAAAGAACCTAAAAAGCGCTTTCCTTTTGCTGTTTTTTTATCTCCTCTACCCATGATATTATAATTTTTAAATTGTGATTGGACTGCAAATATAAAAAAACCCTCTGATAAAATGGTTATCCGAGGGTTTTTATTCAAATAAATTTGAAATTACAACTTGCCGCTCAATTCTTTACCTGCCTTGAAACGAGCAACTTTCTTTGCTTTAATCTTGATAGCCTCACCTGTTTGTGGGTTACGACCAGTTCTTGCAGCACGCTTAGATACTGAGAAAGTACCAAAACCTACTAAAGTTACTTTGTCACCTTTTTTCAAAGATTTAGTTACTGCTTCGATAAAAGCGTCTAAAGCTGCATTAGCTTGAGTTTTTGGACAACCAACTGAGTCGGCGATGTGTGCGATTAATTCTGCTTTGTTCATGATGTGTTTTTTATAGTTTTAAACGATATAACAAATTTATTGAGTTTGATGAAACAAAAAAATATTTTAGTGTATTTTTATTTTTTATTTTTCCACTAAAACCCTTAAATAGTAAGGCTTTCCGCCCAAGGTTCAAATTTCAATTTTGGACTTATGTAAAGGGGTATTTCTGTAATCCTTTACAGCACTGATTTACAGCGAATTTAAAAATTAAAATGAGGCCAGTAATGGGTTTTGGGAGCCTAGCTATCCACAATCAATGCACAATTTTCATGCTTGTATTAAAGTGAAAACATTGAGTTCCCCATTGTTCAGTAACGCTAAAAAGGAGTGTTTCTGCGTGTTTTTCCTGGAATTCGGCCAATTGAGTAGCCGCTTTACTAAACAATTGTAGGGTAAAAGTAGGGGGCTGATCTGCTGCAAGGTCTAATTGGTAAAGCTGATGATCCCCAAAACAGGCTGTTGCAAGACAGCTTGGGATAAAGCTTTGCTTCATCCAATTCAACCACGCTGATTCAATGGGAGGATCTATTTGAAAACTAATATTGTATACAAACATGGATTTATTTTTTTATTTCTACAACAATCGGACAATGGTCACTATGCTTTATTTCAGGAAGGATAAAGGCGTCTATAATTTTTGTTGACAATACTTTTGTGGTACAAAGATAATCAATCCTCCATCCTTTGTTTTGTAATCTAACAGATGGAAATCTTTGACTCCACCAGGAATAAGCACCAATGGTATCTTCATGCATATGTCTAAAACTATCTACCCAATTTGTTGCAAGCATTTCATCCATCCAAGCCCTTTCTTCAGGTAAAAAACCAGAAGATTTTTTATTGCCTTTTGGGTCATGGATATCAATTGTTTGACGTGCAATATTGTAATCTCCAGCCACAATGATATTCGGTCTTTCTTTTCTGAGTTGTTCTACCCAATTATAAAATTCTTCCAGCCACTGGTATTTATAGGCCTGTCTCAGGTCTCCACTTGTGCCTGAAGGGAAATAAGCATTGATAATGGTAAGGTCGCCAAAATCAACTCTAATCACTCTTCCCTCTGCATCACTCATGCTATGTCCAGTGCCATGTTTGACTAGGCTGGGTTTTTCTTTGCTAAATACGGCCACGCCACTGTATCCTTTTTTTTCTGCAGGATACCAAGCTATATGATATCCTAAATCGGTAAAAAGATGTTGGTCAATATCTGTACTGCTTGCTTTTGTTTCTTGAACACATAGTATATCCACTGGGTAGTCTTTAAGCCATTCGATCAAACCTTTTTTAATGGCGGCTCTAATTCCATTGACATTATAACTTACTATGCGCATGGATGTTTAATTTGGCGATTGAAAAATTTCACTATAAGCCATCAACAATAAAAGGGAGGTGATTGAACTTGGATATCCTTGCTGTATTGGTATGATGTAATTGGGTTTATTCCTGCCCTTTGCAGCCATGATTGGTACATTATTCAAATAGATTATTTTAATGTCAATGTCATTGTTGAAAAGGATTTTAAATGCATCTTTTCCAATCGTCCCTTCAACTGATCTGGATAGGTAGATGACTCCTTTTGGGTAATTGCTATTTAAGGAATAGATAGAGCTTGAGTCATACCCATTGTAGATCTGGTTTGAATTGAACATCAAGCCTGTGTTGGATGGTTGCTCTATCACTTTAAACCTGCCAATTAAATTGGTGTCGCCAAATATTTTATGGATGCTATCTGGTAAAAATCGGATAGGAGGGGTAGCACGCAATTCGGGATCGACCATTGGATTGAATTCAATATAAGCTTCCAATGTATAATCTTTGTTGTCACTCACATTTCTTAAAGGCTGTAATGCTTGATAGTATTCTTTAAAAAGGGTGTTAGTCCTTTTTTTAATTTCAGGTAAAATAGCAAAAAATGGATTGTTGATTGTTTTGTCTTTCGTATCTATTTTCTGCATCATCGCATTTGGGGCTCTAAGCACAATCCGCGCATTATCTTGTGTAAACTGAATAAAGTTTTTGATGGTATCTACGGCAATTCTTGGCTTAGCTTGCAATAAAGACATCGTAAAATTATCTGAGGCATAACTTATAGGCACTTTTGCCTCAATGTAAGCCAACTCTTCGCCGTCTTTGTCAAAATAACTGACACCAGATTGGAGGGCTTTGAATAAACTCTTAGGTGTCGTTATAGGAATATTGATTGGATAGCCAATACCTTGATTCGCAATTGGAATCATACCCATTAAAATGGTTTTTTGGAAAACAGGTTTTTTAGTTGCATCTAAAATGGTACAGGTTAAAAACCAGGTGGATTGTATACTATCTTTTTTTGGAATGTCTATATTGACCATTGAATTACTAAAAGTTTGTTCTGGTTGCAATTCATAGATTTCTAAATAAGCATGAAAAGAGGCCAATTGACTTTGACTCCAATCAATTACTAACTTACCAATTTGATTTGATTTGGTTACTATTTTTATTTTAGTTGGAAAGCTTGTGTCTCTTTGAAGCTGCAATGGGTTGAATAAAGCCGTATCCAATATGCTTGCAAATGCTTGGACTTGTGTTTCAGAGGGATGCCAATATTTTCCATCTGGTCGAATACTAGAATACAATTGAACTTGTTCGAATGTCACTTGATTGGACTGCCCAAATGAAGCGATGCAAATGCATTGCGTGAAGAATAGACTTAAAAAGTAAAAAATATTTTTCATTTAGCAGGTTCAAATTGGATAATCAAATTTAGTTGATTTAGCCGTTTAATACTTTTTTTATTCTAACTACATATCTAATAAGTATATCCCTGACAAAAATTAATCAATCACAGGTTGCAACCACTTAGTGATATATTCTAAAGATTGATTTTTTCTTTTCGCATAATCAACAACTTGGTCCTGCTGTATTTTCCCTAAACCAAAATATTGACTTTGTGGATGTGCAAAATACCAGCCACAAACACTTGATGCTGGATACATGGCTAAACTTTCTGTTAAGCTAATACCAGTATGTTCTGCTGCATTCAATAAATTAAATAAGCGATATTTTTCGGTATGGTCTGGACAAGCAGGATAGCCTGGTGCTGGACGTATACCTACATAATTTTCTTGAATCAATGCTTCGTTGTCTAATTGTTCGTCTTTGGCATAACCCCAATAATCTTTTCTTGTTTTGACATGTAAGTATTCAGCAAATGCTTCAGCAAAACGATCTGCCAATGCTTGCAAGATAATTTTATTATAATCGTCTAAATTATCCTCAAATGCTTTGATATGCTTTTCGATACCATGAATGGTCACCGCGAATGCACCAATATAATCTGCTTTGTTTTCGGTTGCAGGACAAATAAAATCTGCTAAGGAGAAATTTGGTTGACCTGCTGCTTTTTTTGCTTGTTGTCTTAGGAAATGCAAATCCACTTGATTTGCACCGTCGGTCACCATCACATCATCACCAGCAGATGTTGCTGGCCAAAATCCAACTGCTCCTTTTGCTGTTAACCAATTTTCTTCGATGATCTTTTTTAATAAGGCTTGCGCGTCTTGGTAGAGTTTGCTAGCTACTTCACCAACGACTTCATCCGTTAAGATGGCTGGGAAATTACCATGGAGTTCCCAAGCTATAAAGAATGGTTTCCAATCTATATACTCTACCAGAACAGAAAGATCTGTTATTTCAATGGCTTTATTACCAGTGAAACTAGGTGCAGTGCTATTAAATTCGCTCCAATCTATCGCCACTTTATTTTCCAATGCGCTTGCATAAGGGATGCTTTGCTTCACTGTTTTTTTATTGTCAAAGTCAGACTTTAATTGCAAGTAGGTTTTTTCCAATTCCGCTAAAAATGGCTTTTTTGTTTCTTTGTTCAATAAAGACCCAGCCACAGTCACACTTCTTGATGCGTCCAATACATGAACGACACCATCATTGTATTCTGGTGCAATTTTAACCGCAGTGTGCATTCTAGAAGTAGTCGCTCCTCCAATCATCAATGGAATCGTCATGCCACGACGTTTCATTTCTTTGGCAATGTAGACCATCTCGTCTAGTGATGGGGTGATTAATCCACTCAATCCTATAATATCTACTTGGTGTTTTTCTGCTTCTGCAAGAATTTTATCTGCAAGTACCATCACCCCAATATCAATGATTTCATATCCATTACACCCCAATACCACACCTACAATATTTTTTCCAATATCGTGTACGTCACCTTTTACCGTGGCCAATAAAATTTTTGCAGGTCCTTTTGTTTGACCATTTGGATTGGTGGATGCATTTTTTAATCTTTCTTTTTCAGCTTCGATAAATGGGGTCAAGACAGCCACACTTTTTTTCATCACCCTTGCACTTTTTACCACTTGCGGTAAAAACATTTTACCTGCGCCAAACAAATCACCCACTTGATTCATACCCGCCATCAATGGCCCTTCAATCACTTCCAATGGTGCACTATATTGTAGTCTTGCTTCTTCTGTATCTGCTTCAATGAAATCAGTAATACCATTGATCAATGAATGCGCTAGCCTTTCCTCTACTGTACCAGTTCTCCATGCTAATTTTTTACTATTGGCTTCTGCAACTTGTCCTGCGTCTTCGCCTTTTGCCTTTAAGGCATCTGCATATTGAATCAATGCTTCGGTCGCTTGGTTATCGTCGTTGTTTTGATTCAGAACCACATCCTCACATAGCTTTTTTAATTCAGGCTCAATTTCATCAAATACAATTAATTGACCTGCATTCACTATACCCATATCCATACCTGCTTGCACTGCATGGTATAAAAACACGGCATGAATAGCTTCTCTTACTGCATCGTTGCCTCTGAATGAAAATGACACATTCGATACACCACCACTCACTTTTGCTAAGGGCATTAATGCTTTAATTTCTCTTGTCCCTTCTATAAAATCTACTGCATAATTATTATGTTCTTCGATACCTGTTGCAATTGCAAAAACATTTGGGTCAAAAATGATATCTTCTGGATCGAATCCAACTTGTTCTACTAAAATTTTATAGGCACGCGCACAAATCTCCACTTTTCTTGCTTTGGTATCTGCTTGTCCTACTTCATCAAATGCCATCACAATCACTGCAGCGCCATAGGCTTTGCAGATATGCGCTTGTTCTATGAACTTAGCTTCTCCCTCTTTCATAGAAATGGAGTTCACAATACATTTTCCTTGCACACATTTTAATCCCGCTTCTATGATCTCAAATTTTGAGCTATCAATCATGATAGGGATTTTTGCAATATCCGGTTCGCTCTGCAATAAATTCAAATAAGTGGTCATGGCTTTCACGCCTTCAAGTAGCGCATCATCCATATTGATATCAATGATCTGCGCGCCACTTTCTGCTTGTTGACGGGCGACAGACAATGCCTCTTCGTAATTATTTTCCTTAATGAGTCTAGCAAATTTTTTAGATCCAGTCACATTGGTTCTTTCTCCAACATTTACAAAATTTGTTTCAGGACGAATCACTAAAGGTTCTAATCCTGCTAATCTTAAATAGGGCTTAATATGTATTATTTGATCACTCATAATCTTAAATAGTTTTGTCTACAATAGGTAATTTTCTTGGTTGAATGCTGCGTACATTATCTGCCATATGTTTGATATGGTCGGGGGTGGTACCACAACATCCGCCTACAATATTCACGAATTTATTTTTCGCCCATTCTTCAATAAAATGCGCAGTTTCATGCGGGGCTTCATCGTATTCGCCCATCGCATTCGGTAAGCCTGCATTGGGATACGCCGATGTATAACAGGTTGCTATTTGAGAAAGTTCCTCAATATGTGCACGCATTTCTTGCGCACCTAATGCACAATTCAATCCCACACTCAGTGGTTTAGCATGTGCCACAGAAGTATAAAAGGCTTCTAATGTTTGACCACTTAAAGTTCTACCAGAGGCATCTGTAATCGTACCGCTAATCATAATAGGTAATTCTGGTTGCCCAATTTTTCTAAAATATTCTTTGATCGCAAAAATGGCTGCCTTGGCATTGAGTGTATCAAAAATAGTTTCAACTAAAATAAGATCTACACCTCCATCCACTAATCCGCGAATCTGTTCTGTATATGCCAATACCACTTCGTCAAAAGTGACTGCGCGGAAACCAGGATTGTTCACGTCGGGGGAAAGACTTAATGTTTTATTCAAAGGACCAATCGCTCCTGCAATATATTTTTTGGTGCTATTGGGATTTTTTTCTTCGTATTGTTGAATCGCATCACGCACACATTTTGCAGCAGCTACATTCAATTCGTATGCCAATGCTTGCATGTCATAATCCGCCATGGCAATAGAGGAACTACTGAAGGTATTTGTTTCAATAATGTCCGCACCTGCTTCTAAATATTCTAAATGGATACCAGTTACGATGGCTGGTTGAGTGATACATAAAAGGTCATTATTGCCTTTCACATCTGAATGCCAATTGGCAAATCTTGTTCCACGATAATCTTCTTCCGATAATTTATGACGTTGAATCATGGTACCCATGGCACCATCTATCACTAAAATTCGTTCTTGTAAAGCTGTTTTAATTGACATAATACTACATTAAATTTTATGCAGCATCCAATAGGAAAAGAGATAGGGGGGCGATAAGTGTATCGTTTATTAGTTCTTTTCTCCTTTCGGATGGCAGGGTGAACAATAAACAAATCCTCCTGCAGTTGCGGTGCGAAGATAGGGCAGATGCAATTGATGGCCAAAAAAACGCCTAAAAAAGCCTATAGATATTGCTTATTGATAACTAGCAACCACTTCTATATCCACTTGATCGGCTACCATCTTAATTAAGACACCACCGATACCAAAATCCTTAAGGCTTACCGTAAACTTGGCAGTCGCATTAGGCATCCCTTTTGATATGACAATTACGCCTTTAGTCTCCATGGCCTTGTTGACACCATGCACTTGCATATTGCCTTTAACAATGATTGGGTAGGTACCGTCTTTAGTAAAATTGACAGATTTAATATTGGTAATTTGACCATTGAAAAAACCACGAGGAAATTTATCTGACTCCACATATTCCTCGTTAAAATGCTTTTGCATCAGATCCATGTCAAAACTAAAATCTTTCATAAGCATGATGAAACTCAATTTGCCATTGGCTTCTAGACGACTCACCGCTTTTGTATTGGTGGCGTCTATGTCTTTATCATCTACTGCTATGAACCTAATCGTGGCGGCTTTCGTACTATATATTTTCTGAGCTTCTACTTGTCCAAAAGCAAAAAGGGCTATCAATAGGGTGATCATTCTTAGGTTCATAAATCAATGGTTAAACATTAAAATTAGTTATTTTCAAGTACTTAGACAAACTAATAACAATTTACTTGATGTATTGTTGGATGGGTTGGCGGTTGGAGATACTCTTGCCCAAGGTCATTTCGTCGGCATATTCTAATTCGCCTCCAAAAGCAATCCCTCTTGCAATGGTGGTGACTTTGCATGCACTGCCTGTCATTTTCTTTTGAATATAATAGATAGTGGTATCGCCTTGGATGGTTGGATTTAAAGCAAAAATTAATTCTGTAACAGCATTTTTTTGAATGCGCGCCATCAAAGGTTCAATGGTTAATTGTTCAGGGCCTATGCCATCTAAAGGAGAAATGATACCGCCTAGTACATGGTATGTGCCATGGTATTGACTGGTATTTTCAATGGCAATCACGTCTCTTATATTCTCCACTACACAAATGATTTCCTTGGATCTGGAATTGTTCGAACAGATAGAACAGATAGGGCCATCACTAATATTGAAACAGTTTTTGCAAAATTGGATTTCCTTTCGCATTCTAACTAAGGCTTCACTAAACTGGTTGGTGCTGGACGCGTCTTGTATTAATAAATGCAATACCAAACGCAATGCAGTTTTTTTACCAATACCCGGGAGTTTGGAAAATTCTGCTACAGCGTTTTCTAGTAAGGATGAGGGTAGTTGCATACAATTGTAAAAAACAAAATTAGGGTTTTAAAATGAGGTTCATTTCATTATCCCAATTAGACTTGATATTTAAAATTAGTTTAAGATTGCGTACCAATTCTGGCTGCAGTTTTTTACCCATGAATTTGCCCGTATCCCAGCGCCCATTTTGATTGGCGTCAGACAATAATTTTAATTGGTAATCTCCAGGTGGCAATAAATCAATGCGCAATAAGTTCTGTGTGATAGGGTAACTAAATTTGACTTTCTGATCCTGTATTAACAATAAAACAGGATGTTCAAATTCTTGAAATCCATTGATTCTTAAAATGGCTGAACCATAACTTGATTCAGGTTTAGTTTTAAATCGGATGGTATCTGCCTTTACTAAAAAATTGGAAAGACTATCCATGATGGATTTTTGGGGCAAGACCAATTTGTAATCTGTGTTGGCTTCCCATGGAAAATCAATATCAACTTGTTGTTTATTTTGTGCATTAATCGCTGTTACAGCACCTTCTTTTGTTACTAAATTAGTATCGGTGATGCGAATCGTGAAGCTATCGTTAAGGCGAATAGGTGTATCAAAATTTAAGATCAATGGATTTAATATATCTTTTTCATTGCCTTCTAAATTGCTACTGTATTTTAAAAGGGGGGATTGTTTTTTTGCGTTTTTTGTACCCACTGTACTTAATGCTTTTTTTTCTTTTTTTGGACTAGCTTCAAACGCATATAACTGAATGCTATCATTAGTTTGCGTTGGATTGACACTGCGGTCTAGAAATGCAAATAATTTTGTTGAATCATCATAACGTTTGCTATAATCATTTGGGACAATGTAGATATTAAAATTGGTAGCTGGCAAGAATTTGAATTCAAAAATACCTTGTCCATTGATTCTAGTATAATAATTAGGTTTGTCTTTAAAGATGGCAGAATCGTTTTCAATTGGATGCAAGACTGCAACTAAACTACTATCCACCATGCCGGTTTCAGCAATTTGAACTTTGCCATATAGCTTGCCAGTATCTATTCGATCACCTGTGCTAAATACATAAGTATAATTTTGAACAATATTGCCTTCGTTGACATCTCTTAATGCATTGCCAAATTGTAAACTATAGGTGGTGTTTGCATTTAAACTATCTGATAAACGAATACGCACCATATTTAACCTTTGATCTACCAAAGGATTGTTCTTAATATTAGGGGATACAATCAATTGCTCTTGCAATGCATTGGTGGTGATGTATTCGTTGAAGCTGATTAGGATTTCCTTGGGTGCAATGTTGGTACTGGAGTCTTTTGGTTTGGCGTACACTGCATAAGGAGGGATGCTATCTCTTGGCCCTCCAGAAGGGGGTACAATATTGGCACAACCACCCATTTGAATGATTGCCATTGCAGTCAAACAACATAGTAGGATTGTTGGAATTAATTTTGATCGGATCATACTTTGCAAACTTAGTTAAATTTCTTCCTCTAAGGCATGTAATGCAACGGCTAGTTCATTGTTTTTTACAAAATTGCACCAATGGCAATCTTCCTTGCCACAGCCGGTATAAAAATCTTTCTGTTGGATTTTTTCCCAGACCATTTTTATTTGCTGTTGGACTGTGGTGATGTCTGCTTCTGTAATAGGGATGGCAATCTTTTCAAATGCTTTTTTCTTATTGGGTTCTACAAAATCAAATTCTGCACTTGTGACCTGCCAATTTTTAGGATGATGCCTTAATAATATTTTATAAAAAACAGCCTGTCTCCAATAATCACCCCCATTTGGATTCTTTTCATTCGGGCCCTTTAGTTGTTCTCTTGCATTGTCAATATTACCGGTCTTATAATCAATTACCACCACATCTTTGCCATTGAATTCAATTTTGTCAATCGCACCTTTCAATGGAATATCATGCACTACCACATTGGTGATCCTGTATTCGGTTGCGACAATTTTATTCCATCCTTGCACATAAAAATCATAATAGTTCACTAAGACAGTCCCGCCAAGGTCTAGGCGATCTTTAAATTCTTGTTGTGTAAATGCTTCACGATGCCTTTTCATGTAAAATTCAAAATCTTCCACAAGGGTTTGTTGATCAGGAAAAACATTGCCTGCTTTTTGCATTTTTTCAAATAGCTTATTCAGTGCATCGTGGATCGCAGAGCCAAATGTAGTGGCTTCTGATTTTCCAGAGGGCACACGAATTAAGCTATTGTAATAAAAACGTAATGGGCATTTTAAGTAATTGTTCAATGCGGTCACATTCATCGAAAATTTATCCAATTTCGGTTGGATAAAATCGGCCTCCAATTGCGCAATCTCAGGTTTAACTGTCGTTTCTAAACGGAGTAATTTGTATTGTTGTTTGATAGATGCATCTAGTTGTTGCGCGTCTATCATACCATCATTTCCTTGTACGAGTTCAATTAAAAATTGACTTGGCTCAAGTTCCTTCCCATCAGCTTTATACTTGCTATAGGAGATCGTTAAATATTTTTTTGCTCTTGTGATGGCCACATAAAATAGTCTTCTTAATTCTTCTTTATCATCTGCTCTTTCTAAACTACTCAATACCGTGTCTGGCAGGCTATAACCTGCAGCCGCAGTCGTTCTTTTTTTCTCCCAATAAGCTGCATTGGTCCCTGCTAAAAAGACATGGGTGAATTCAAGTCCCTTGCTACTATGGGTAGTTAATAAATTCACCCCAGCATCGGAGCCTAAGGTAATAGGTAAGGGCAATCGGATGTCTTCGCGTTTCATTAATCGAAAGATGTCTACCAAGGTCTTTAAATCTAAACTAGGCTTACGATGTGTTTCTTCTTTAATGAAATCAAAGAACGAAGTGACCATATCCAATTCTGCTGCTTTTTCATCACTATTTAACACAGCTTGAATAATGCCTGTCTTTTGTAAAATCTGTTCGATCAAATTCACCAAAGTCACATTGGGAATTTGTCCAATTAAGTCTTCCAATACTTTAACCGCTTTTGCCACTTGCTCTAATCCGCCTTTTGAAAATAAATCGGTTTGTACGTCTTGTGTCTTATCAATTAATACTTTTCTAAAACTATTTTCTTTAGCATTGTATTTTAATTGATTGGCTTCGACTGTAAGCGTAGCAATGGTGATAGGGGATATCTGCCACCATTTAAAATGCAGTATTTCAAATAGTAAGTTAGCACCCTCATTGGGCTGATCCCATTCACAGGCTAAATAGTCTAATATTTTTAAGATTTGCTGAATCAATATTTGATCAAAAAGGTTGGCAGTGCGTCTGCTGTATATGGGAATATTCTTTTGTTGTAAAAAATGCGCAATTTCAGTTCCGTACTTATGTTCTTTATATAAAACTGCAATCTCTCTTGGCTCCGTCCCTGTATGTATTAATTGTGCAATTTTTTCTGTGATATCCATCATCTCTTCTTGTGGATCATTGTATTGCAAGACAGCAGGCAAGGTATCTATTTGTTGATTTTCAGGAACTGCCGCAACTAAATTTTTTGATAAGCCGCCAATCTTATTGATTAGCCTTTCCTGATTTTGATTGATCACTTGTGTAGAGGCATCCAGTATTGGTTGGGTGGATCGGTAATTTTGTTCTAAGACAATATTGACAATATCATCCTTGAATTGCTTTTGAAAATGCAACATGTTTTCGACATTGGCACCTTGGAATCTAAAAATACTTTGGTCATCATCACCCACTACAAATAAATTTGGTTGCTCCCAATAATTGGTGAGCAATTGCACTAACTCATTCTGTGTGCCACTTGTGTCCTGAAATTCGTCCACTAAAATATATAAGAAACGTTCTTGGTATTGTGCTAATAGATTTTTATTTTCTTTAAATGCCCCTATCACCCAATTGATCATATCATCAAAATCGTAACGTCCATGTTTTTTCATGAGTGCTTGGTAATGATCAAAAGCGGCCACTGCAGCTTTTAGTTTACCCATCTTTTCAATGGCATCGTCTACCAGTCCCTGTTTAAGATCACCCGCTTCAAACTGTTTGTATTTTTTTTTGTACACAAACTCATCTCTAAATGGTATGTCCTTTATGTATTCATCTATCTGTGTTGTCAAATAACTGACATCCCATCCTTCTTTTTTCATGGCGCTAAACAACTTCATTAAGTTGTTCATTTCATAATAGACATCTCCCTTGAAACGCTTTAAGGAATTGGTTTTATCAAATTGATCAATGAGTTCTTTGAGTAAAGCTATTTTTTCCAATTCGGATATCGGATCCAAACTTGGTTTCTCAAACAGCGATAAATTATCTTGAATAATATCATTGCAAAAAGAGTGGAAGGTCGCAATGGTGACTTTGTAAGCCGCAGTTCCAATAAAATCCATCAATCTTTTGCGCATTGCGATTGCGCCAGCATCCGTATAAGTAAGACATAAAATATTTTCTGGTGCCGTATCCGTCTCCAATAAAATTTTTCCTATTCTAGCCCCCAGAATCTGAGTCTTACCTGTACCTGGTCCAGCAATCACCATGACTGGTCCCTCAATGGTGTCGACTGCCTTTTTTTGTTCCTGGTTTAATTTTTTGTACACCTGCTCAAATGCCAGTTGCTGATCTGCTTTACTAATCATGGGTTAAAATTAATGGCTTTGGGGCGATTTTATACAACAAAATGCCAAAAGCATTGTTAATCAGGTATGTCTAAAGTTTATACCATCCACACCGAGCAATTCATCCCTATTTCTTTAACCGAGGCCTGGGATTTCTTTAGTAGTCCGTCCAATTTGGCTAAAATAACTCCGGCGAAGATGGGGTTCAATATCATTAGTCAATTTCATGGTGAAAAAATGTATCCAGGACAGATTATTGAATACACGGTTAAACCTGTGTTAGACATCCCTTTGTATTGGATGACTGAAATCACACATGTGGTGGAAGGTGCTTATTTTGTAGACGAGCAGCGATTTGGTCCTTATACCATGTGGCACCACCAACACCATTTCAAAGCAGTTCCAGGTGGCGTGAAAATGGATGATATTGTCCATTATAAAATCCCAATGGGCTTTTTAGGGGATATTGCACAAGTGCTTTTTGTCAAAAAACAGCTCCAGGAAATTTTTGATTTCCGTTTTAAAGCGGTGGAGGAGAAGTGGGGTGCTTACAAGCCCTAGCTTTTTCCTTTGAATATCTATTTTATAATTATTTTAAAAATAGTTTCCTTTTCTTGATTTTAGAACTGAAAATGTACCAACTTTAACGTCTAGATTATTCATCCATGGTACAAAATTCAGGGCATACCCACAAATTTTCAGTTGCAGGCTTATTAGTTACTTTAGGAATTATTTACGGTGATATCGGAACCTCTCCTTTGTATGTATTTAGTACAATCATTAATCACAAAGTAATTACAGAACAATTAATCTACGGCGCAATCTCTTGTGTTTTTTGGACTTTAACATTACAGACTACTTTTAAATATGTGCTCTTAACACTTAGAGCAGACAATAGAGGTGAGGGCGGCATTTTTTCTTTGTTTGCATTAATTCGTCGTTATGTAAAATGGATTTATATCCCAGCAATCATAGGTGCAGCTATGTTATTAGCTGACGGGATGATTACGCCACCCGTGTCTGTGTCTTCAGCTATTGAAGGATTAGCGGGCATTAAAGGTTTAGAAAAAATTATTGTACCTGGTAATAACTTAACAGTAGGTATTGTACTTGCCATTATCTCTTTACTTTTTTTCTTTCAACGTTTTGGTACAAAAATTATTGGATTTGCATTTGGTCCTATTATGTTGATATGGTTCTCCATGATTACAATTTTAGGATTGATTCAGGTAATTGGTAATATCTCTATTCTTAAATCATTGAACCCTTATTATGGACTTGATTTATTATTAAACTACCCTAAAGGTTTTTGGTTATTGGGTGCTGTGTTTTTATGTACTACTGGAGCCGAGGCGTTGTATAGCGATTTAGGGCATTGCGGACGTAAGAATATTCAAGTAAGCTGGATGTTTGTAAAATTTGCCTTAGTGATGAGTTATATGGGACAAGGTGCTTGGTTATTAAATCATGTTGGCACTACTTCAAATGGCATTAACCCATTTTTTGAAATTATGCCTCATTGGTTTTTATTAATAGGTATTGGTATTGCCACTATTGCCACTATTATTGCCAGCCAGGCTTTGATTAGTGGTTCTTTTACTTTAATTAACGAGGCCATTAGTTTAAATTTTTGGCCAAGGGTGACTGTAAAATTCCCAACCGATCAAAAAGGTCAAATTTATATTCCTAGTTTAAACTTAATTCTTTGGGTAGGCTGTGTGACCATGCTACTTTATTTTAGAAAGAGTGAACACATGCTTGCTGCTTATGGTTTCTCCATTATTGTCACAATGATTATGACCACCATTTTAATTAATTTTTACATGTTAAATGTAAGAAGGTGGAATCGCTGGTTGGTAGCTTTTATCATTTTAATTTTTAGCATTGTTGAAATCTCCTTTTTTGTAGCCAATGTGGTCAAAATTCATGAAGCATTGATCACGTTTATATTTTCTTTCAGTATGATTTTTGTGATGACGATATGGCATCGTGCGCGTAAAATTGCCAATCGTTATTTGGATTTTGTGAAACTAAATACCCATTTAGAACAACTATCCAACTTAAGTGCAGACAAAGATGTGCCAAAATATGCGACCCACTTGGTGTACTTAACTAAGGCAAATAATCACAGAGAAATTGAACATCGTATCATTGATTCTATTTTAAATAAGAAACCAAAGCGTGCAGATATTTATTGGTTCATTCATATTGATCGCACGGATTCTCCATATGGTATGTCTTATAGCATTCGTGAATTAATAGATGATAAAGTAATGCGTCTTGATTTTAAATTAGGTTTCCGTATTCAGCCACGTGTGAATGTGTTGTTCAAGAAAGTGATGCAGGAATTAAATGAGTGTCAAGAATTAGGTATTTATAGTAGGTATGAATCTTTAAAACAAAAAGATTTCCACGCAGACATTACCTATGTAATTATTGAAAGCTTCTTCTCCATTGAAAATGAACTCTCCTTTAAAGAGGACTTTATTATGGATTTATATTTTAATATCAAGCAATTGTCACAAAGCGATCAGAAAGCTTTTGGCTTGGACAATGACATGACGATTGTGGAACATGTTCCTTTGATTATCAAGGCCAATGAGAACCTGCCATTAAAACGTACTTACGAGAATTAATCGATTACTTGGTACTTACTTAATTGATTTTGTTTTCCAACTGCCACAATCCAAATTGGTTCAGATGCTGAGAGCGTTACACCTAGTGTATTTAAATTAAGTGACTTTGTCTCTTTTGGTAAGATTGCTAACACAAGATAACCTGTTTTGGTTTTATGAATCAATGCAAACTGTTTCAAAGTTGAAGCTGGGTTAGTATCGATGATGTTATAACTATTATCTTGTTGTTTGACTAGTTTTGGGCTAGCCATTTTATGTTGAACCAGCCATTCAATAGGTGCTATTAAAGCGGGTTGGTGGTAATAGGTATTTTGTAAGCTATCATTCCATCCATTGGCATTGGTTTTAAAACTAGCACTGTTAAAATAAATACCGCCATGGGTATTTTTTAAGGACCTCATTTTTTTAATTTGATTTGGAATCTCATTGGGAGATTTCCATGCGGTATTACTTCCTGCTCTATAAATGCCATGACCCACATAAAAATTTTTACCATAACTATTTCTATTCCACCACTCAATCAATTCATTGTAATCAGCTAATGCATGACCCTGCTCCCAATACAATTGTGGTGCTACATAATCAATCCAATCTTTTTCTAGCCACAATAAAATATCTGCATAGAGGTCGTCATAGTTGGTTGTTGCTTTTGTTTTACTGCCTCTTGGGTCTGTAGATTGATTCCTCCAAACACCAAATGGACTAATACCAAATTGTACACCTGGCTTGACTTTGTGAATGGTGGCAGACAATTGTTTCACAATGGTATCGCAGTTGCTTCTTCTCCAGTCGTCCTTGCTTAAACCTCTTGCATTTTTTTGATAGGTCGATTCGTCTGGAAATTCTTTTCCTACAATTTTATAAGGATAAAAATAATCATCCATATGCACTGCATCAATATCATAACGTGCCACTAAATCACCCACTACTTTGTTGGTATGTTCCCATACTTCTGTTAGGCCAGGGTTAAAATATTTTTTATCACCGTAAGTTAAAAACCATTCAGGGTGGACTTTAGATAAATGCGTATTGGCAATACTTGATTTATTGATATCAAATACCGCTCTATAAGGATTGATCCAAGCATGAAACTCCATACCAAGTTGGTGTGTGGCTTCTATCATAAAACTCAAAGGATCATAATAAGGACTAGGTGCTTCACCTTGTTTACCCATTAGGTATTCACTCCATGGCTCTAAGGTGGATGGATATAAGGCATCTCCTGATGGTCTTACTTGCATGATGATGGCGTTCATCCCATTTTTCTGATGCATATCCAATAATGCTTCAAACTCCGCTTTTTGTACTTGACTACTCAATCCGGGTTTACTTGGCCAGTCGATGTTAACGACTGTGGCAACCCATACTGCTCTAAATTCAAATACGTTTTTATCTGACAAACTTGGTTGTGCAGATACTGAAAATGGGATGGCAAATAAAAGTGCCAATAAAATTTTATGCATAGCTGAAAAATAATGTTGTAAACAACTTAATAATGATTTTGAAAATAAGGCAATTGCTTTTTCTAAGAACCTGTATGTACCGTTCTTATTTTATCAAGGATTTGATTCATGGTGGCTGCTTCGGATGCATTGATCCCTTTTAATAAATCGTCTATACGATCATTGAACTGATCTAATTGATTCACCAAATCAAGCCCTTTAGAAGAGAGGGTGATGTCTACCAATCTTTTATCTTTTTCGCAGGTATTTTTTAGGACCAATTCTTTTGCAATTAAACGATCTACAATCCTACTCGTATCACTCATCTTATCCAACATGCGTTCTCTGATTTTAAGTGTGCTCAATGGTGTAGCACTTCCTCTTAAGATGCGCAGGATATTGTATTGTTGTTGTGTAACGCCTTCATCGGAAAGCAGTTTACCAATTTGTTCATTCAACCAATTTGCGGTGAAAAGGAGATTGATGCCCATCTTCTGAAACTCATTTCTGAAATTAGGTTGTTGTATATCTTGTTCTATCCCCATTGGTGATCTTGTATTAGGTTACTGTTAAAAGTACAAATTATTGTCTTTTTTTCCATAATTGATATAGGGGCAATGCCAATAATACCCCTGCAGCATCTGCAATCATATCTTTTACTTCGAATCCTCTGCTTGGTACATACCATTTTTGGTAGTATTCCATCGCAATGCCATATACAATGCAAAATATCATAGCCCAGGCTTGTGCACGCACAGATTTAAGTGCTTGGATGGTGGATTGATCAAAAAAACAATAGAAGGCCCAGGCCAATGAACCAAAAAGAATCACATGCACTATTTTGTCAATTGGTAATAGATACAACCATCCAGTTCGATCTGTAAAGCTACTCCCAGGAAGGCTCAGCAATACAAATACGAGTGCGATTTCTGCGATCACCCAAATAAGGTATTTCATAAAGGTTGGTTTAGTGCACCAACTGCGCATAGGCTTCGCTAGTAAGCAATGCATCCACATCTGCTGGATTGCTTACAGTCATTTTAATCATCCAACCGTCTCCGTATGCATCGGTATTCACCAATTCTGGTTGAGCTGATAAAGCTGGATTCACTTCTAAGACCGTGCCAGCGATTGGTAAAAATAAATCACTTACTGTCTTCACAGCTTCTACAGTTCCAAATACGGCTTCTGCAGCTAAAGTGCTTCCAATCGTATTGATGTCTATGTAGACAATATCTCCCAACTCGCCTTGTGCAAAGTCTGTGATACCAATCGTAGCGGTATTGCCTTCTAATTTAATCCACTCGTGGTCTTTTGTGTAGCGTAAGTCTGCTGGGAATTGCATAGGTTATTTTTTTATTAGTGCAAATATTCATAAAAATTGGTAAAAAACCAATGGTCTAGAACTGATTGTTATCAAAATAAAGTAAAACATGGTCTTTTAGGAAAACCTCTTGTTCTATCAAGTCCATCACAGGCAGGTTTTTGAGTTGTTTAAAATGGGGCCAGCCATCGCCATCCTTACCTTCAATCATATAAAAACTACTTGACATTAAAATGCTACAGATAGCCACATGCATCAAGTCCTGCTTTTGTTCCTTGCTAATTTTTTCTTGTATAAAACCAGTTTCTTGTAAGCCTATTAAAAACAAAATCGACTCTAGATCTGGCTTTTTACCAAATTTATCCATCAATTTTCGTTCTAAATCCCACCACCTGGTTTGTAAATCGTCCCCTATACTTGCCATAGAATTATTCAATTTATGTTGCAAAGGTAGGGGATATCTTTACTTAGTAGGATGGTTTGATTATCTTTACTCAAATTTCTCGATATGTTACAGGTAAGCTATTTAAGACAACATACCCAATTAGCGAAGGAGCTACTAGCCATCAAGCATTTTTCAAATCTAGACCTAGTAGACCAAGTGATTGCAATGGATGACCAAAGAAAGCGTGTACAAGCCAGCTTTGATGACTTACAGTCCAAAGTGAATGCAGCATCCAAAGAGATAGGCCACCATATGGCGAAGGGAGAGAAAGAACAAGCAGAATCGATGAAGCAAAATGTTGGCGCTTGGAAATTAGCTTTAGAACCATTGAAAATAGAGATGACAGATGTGGAAGTAGCACTTCATAATTTAGTGGTGCAATTGCCCAATCTGCCACATGCTTTAGTACCAAAAGGAAAAACACCCGAAGAGAATGAACTGGTGAAAGAAGCAGGTACCACACCGGTTTTACCAACAGGTGCAATGGCGCATTGGGACTTGATTAAAAAATACAATTTAGTAGACTTTGAAACTGGTGCTAAAATTACTGGAAGCGGTTTTCCTTTATATATTGGTAAGGGTGCTAAATTTCAAAGAGCACTTACACAATACTTTTTAGATTTTAATACTGCAGCAGGGTATACAGAATACCTTCCTCCTTACATGGTGAATGCAGCTTCTGCTTTTGCGACAGGACAATTGCCTGACAAAGAAGGTCAGATGTACCACGCGACAGAAGATGATTTTTATTTAATTCCAACAGCCGAAGTACCTGTAACCAATGTGTATAGAGATACGATTTTGAAAGACACAGATTTACCAATTAAGATGACGGCCTACTCACCATGTTTTAGAAGAGAAGCAGGTAGTTTTGGAAAAGAGGTAAGAGGATTGAATAGAGTGCATCAATTTGAAAAAGTAGAGATCATACAAATTGTACATCCAGATAAAAGTGATGAGACATTGAACGAGATGGTAGCACATGTCGAAAACTTATTAATCAGTTTAGGATTGCAATACCGTATTCTAAGATTATGTGGAGGAGACATGGGTTTTGCTGCTGCCATCACGTATGACTTTGAAGTGTACAGTGCTGCACAAGAAAAATGGTTGGAAGTAAGTAGCGTATCTAATTTCAACAATTACCAAACCTACAGAATGAAGTGTCGATTCAAAGACCAAGAAGGCAAAACGCAATTTGCGCATTCATTGAATGGTAGTTCATTGGCTTTACCAAGAATTTACGCTGCGATTGTAGAGAACTATCAAACCGAAACAGGTATCAATTTACCTGAAGTGTTAGCTCCTTATTTCGGCGCGAAGCAATTGATTTAAATAAAAGATTGATGATACTAAAAATGCCGCAAGCAATTGGGGCATTTTTTATTGATAAGCCTTGTAAGTTTTCTTTAAAATTTGCTAAACCTCAATCCAACTGCAAAAGGCTGCATATCTAAAATCCTTTGATTAATATCGATTATATTACTGTTTGCAAATGAGCCATAAAGCCTTATAGCACCTAGGCCTAGCTCACCAATAGTAGCGAAACGCCAATCATTTAAATTAAAATTCCCACGATACTTTTCTTTTCCACGCTCTGCGCTAATTTGTTTATTCTTAGCATTCCACAAATAACCTGCACTCATACCGATACTCGCATAAAAAGCTTTTTTATTGGTAGGGTTAGGTGAAAAATTAATTTGTACTGGAACGGTTAAATATTTTACCAATAGTTTATTCTTTGTAAAAGAGACTACATCCATTTTTATATTGGTTACAATATCTTCTCTGAAGCTAATAGGTTTATAGAATCTGAAATTGAACATTTCTACACCCAATCCATATTTTAAATTAATCTTATGTTGGTATAGATTTAATTTTTGAGTCACCACCCATACATTTATATTCGTGGATTTCTTATTATTCAAGCTAAAGTTTTCAGGGGACATCACTGGTCCTGGATAAAATGGAAGGCTGTTAGGATTGGCTGCAAGCCAATATAGTGTTGGACTTTTGTCAATGAAATTCGCAAAGCCAAGATCAAAGATCCACCAATTGGTTTCAGTATTTTTTAGTTTTTTAGGTGCGCGATTTATGGTGATTTTAGTATTACCAAAGTCTCCCTCTTCAATCATCGATTCCCAATCCTTCTTGTAGTTACTGTCTTGTGATTTAATAATTCGCAATCTACCTAATCTAACGGTATCCTCATTTACCGATAAGAAAGTATCCTTTGTTATTTTACCATCGGTGATATTGATATTAGTGCCATAAGGCTTTCTAATTCTTCTATTATAATTATAATTTCGTTCCCCTTGTATTTTTCCAATAACTACATTGCCAATAGCAATTGTCCCTCTTGATTTATTATAATTTTGTTCGCCCTGCTTTTTTACAATTAGCATATTGCCAATGGCAATCGTATCACTCTCAATTTGAATACTATCTGATAATACTTTAGGACTGCTTCTTGAACTATCATTTTGTGCCAAGACGGGAAGGCTAAAGCCTATTAAAATGCTTAATGATAGCGGTAAAAATGTTTTTTTCATGTCTATTTTTCTTTTTCTGATTTATTTCTTTTTAGTAAAGCTGAAACCCTTCTAGTAATGCCTCTAAAGGCAGCACCATCGATTTCGAAATTGGCGATGAATATAGTTCTGTTTGGATCTTCTGTATCAATGACTTCATAAGTAGTAGATGCTTTATCGTCTGATGTGGTTTCCGCTACTGCATTAATGGCCATTGGATTGTAATAGGTACTTGGTAGTTGACTAATAACAGTTTGGGTTCGTAAGATGACATTATAAAGAGTAGGTTCAGCGATTGCAATAGTTGCATTTTGATTCGTCTTAGCAATTTCTAATTCACTAGTATTCAATTTTTCTAGAATTAAAAGTGCTTGTTTTGTTTTTGTAAGGGGTTCTATATTACTTGCAAGTTGTTGCTTATTTGAATTGCTGACTTCAGTTTCACCTTGCCCTGTTGACTCTGTTGACTCTGTTGAAACCTTTGGAACTAATACTTTATTTGAATTTGTTGCAAGACTATTAGATATGGGTGCATTTGCTGCTAGCGAATTTGCTGCTGGTTCTTTTATCAATTGCTGATAGCCCAAGAAAATCATCAAACAAGCAGCAATGGCTGCATATGTGAATTTTTGTTGACTGAATCCAAATGGCTTTAGAACAATGCCTTCTTTAGCTGCCTCTTTTTTCAAAGCATTTTTAAATGGGGTAGATAATCCTGGAATCTCCTCCATGTTGGCTTTCAACATAGTTGAATAAGTTTGATCCCAATCTTTCTCTAGAACTTCTAAACTTGTTTCTGCTTGCTGCTTTAGATTTTCCTTAAATGGATATTGAATCTTATCTGAACTAAGCACGGTTGCTTTGAGCGCTTCCATTTCTAATGCATAGCTTGGGTTGTCTGCAATAAACACCTCTACCTCCAATCTTTCTTTGGGGCTTAACTCCTTGTCGATGTACAACAAGAAAATGGTTTCATATGTAGATTCGTTCAGTTGCATTAAGATGCTGTTGGCGCGTAAGCGGATAATTTATTTTTTAAAATCAATCGAGCTCTATGTAAATATACTTTTACTTGACTCTCAGATAAGTGCATGATCTCTCCAATCTCTTGGTAGCTATACCCTTCATAATCTTTCAGTAAAACAAGGCTTTTTTGGATTGGATTTAATTCGTTGACTGCATGCGTTAAAATCCGCTTCAATTCTGCGTCCTGCTGCACAATCTTTTGATGCGGTATGGCGGTCTCCTCTGACAAAGGCATTTTATTGGTTTTACGAATATGGTCAATCATTTGATGATAAGCCACCGTAAATAAATAAGACTTTGCTTTTTCTGGAAGGACCCGCTCTCTGTTCACCCATAATTTTTCAAAAGCGGATTGGACAATATCCTGTGCATCTTCTGTATGTCGAATATTTTTTTACAATAAATCGATATACGCCGTCGGCAAAATTATCTACACAATCATTGTAAGCTTTATCCGTCATCTCTTTGGTTTAATCCTTGTTTGATAGGTTAAACGTGGGCAAAGATAAAAAGTTACAGTGAAATGGCTATTTTTTAGCGACTAATAATCAATGACCTGCTCCTGGATATCCTGTGGTAGTTTACGCCATTCGTAATGTTGGTTTCTTAATTGAGGTTCAAATCCGGCTTCTTTGATGGCTTCTTGAATACTCTTATAAGTGAATCTATGAGGTGCACCTGCAGCACTTACTACGTTTTCCTCTAGCATAATGCTACCAAAATCATTGGCACCTGCTTCTAAACAAACCTGCGCGGTGGCTTTACCTACGGTCAACCAGCTGGCTTGAATATTTTTAATATTCGGCAACATGACACGACTGATCGCAATCATGCGGATATACTCTTCGGTCGTGGTTAAATTATGTACCCCTCTAATCTTAGTCAATAAAGTATCTACATCCTGGAAAGTCCAAGGAATAAAGGCCAAAAATCCGTTGGCACCTGCTGGTTTCATGTCCTGTACTTCTCTAATTTTGATTAAGTGGATGAATCTTTCTTCTAAAGTCTCCACGTGTCCAAACATCATAGTCGCACTTGAAGTGATATTCAATTGATGCGCGGCTGCCATCACATCCAACCATTCTTGTGCCCCACATTTTCCATTAGAAACTAATTTTCTAACTCTATCTACTAAAATCTCTGCACCCGCTCCTGGCAGGGAATTCATACCAGCTTCTTGTAAAGTTTTTAAGACATGGGTATGGGTATGACCACCCAATTTAGCAATATGCGCAATCTCCGGGGGTCCTAGTGTATGTAATTTGATGTCTGGAAATTCAGCTTTAATTTGTTTAAATAAGTTGGCATAAAAGTCCAAACCAAGTTCTGGATGGTGGCCACCTTGTAATAATAATTGGTCTCCACCCCAAGCAATGGTTTCTTTAATTTTCACACGATAAGTATCCATATCGGTGATATAGGATTCTGGGTGTCCAGGGATGCGGTAAAAATTACAAAATTTACAATTGGCGATACATACATTGGTGGTATTCAAATTGCGGTCAATCTGCCAAGTCACTTTACCATGGGGTACTTGTTTTTTTCTTAGGGTATCTGCCACATAGCTTAATTCGGCCAATGGGGCATGCTCAAAAAGGAACATGCCTTCCTCTTTTGTTAAGTACTCAAAATTCAGTGCTTTCTGATAAAGTTGCTCTAATTGCATAATTTTCAATTAATGGTGCGAAGTTACTAATTAAACAACCTTTACGTCAAATGGTTGTAGGTTTTAAGCTTATTTTTGTGGTCCTTATGATACAATTTGAAAAATTTCAGTTAGCCAATGGATTGAAAGTGCTGGTGCACCAAGATACGAGTACCCCAATGGCGGTGGTCAATGTCCTTTATAATATTGGTGCCAAGGATGAAAATCCTGCACAGACAGGTTTCGCGCACCTTTTTGAGCACTTGATGTTTGGCGGTAGCGTCAATATTCCTGTATACGACGAACCTTTGCAAAGAGCCGGTGGCGAAAACAATGCTTATACCACCAATGACTTGACTAATTATTATTGTCAAATACCAGCCGAAAATATAGAGACTGCTTTTTGGTTAGAGAGTGATCGTATGTTATCACTTGCATTTAGTGAGAAGAGTTTAGAAGTGCAAAGAAAAGTGGTTTGCGAGGAGTTTAAAGAGCACTACATCAACAAACCATATGGAGATGCTTGGCATAAAATGCGTGCATTGGCTTATACCAATCATCCGTACAGATGGATGACCATTGGTGCTGAATTATCCCATGTGGAAAATGCAAAGATCCAAGATGTAAAAGATTTCTTTTTTAAATTTTATAGACCCAATAATGCAATATTAGTTGTCACTGGAAACACAACGACTGAGCAAGTAAAAGCATTGGCAGAGAAATGGTTTGGTCCGATTCCTGCAGGCGAATCGTACAATAGAAATTTACCACAGGAACCGGTACAAGAAAAAAAGAGGTCATTGGAAGTGCATGCAGATGTGCCCATGGATATGTTGATGATGACATGGCATATGGGTGGCAGATTTGATGCAGGCTACCATGAGACAGATTTGATTACCGAAGTGTTAGGTGGTGGGGCTTCTGCAAGATTGTATGAGCAATTGATTAAAGTGAAACAATTATTTTCTTCAATAGATTGCTATCATTTTGGCACAGTAGATCCAGGCTTATTGGTGATTGAAGGTAAATTGGTCAAAGGCGTGAGCATGGCTGTTGCAGAGCAGGCGGTCTTAGAAGAAGTAGAAAAAATTAAAAAAGATTTACTGCCTCAAAAAGAAGTACAAAAAGTAATTAATAAAACAGAAAGTATTATTTGTTTTGAGGATATGAGTATCATGAATCGCGCACATAGTTTGGCTTATTATGAATTATTGGGCGATGCAGAGATGATGAATCAGGAATTGGAGAAGTATCAAGCGGTTACCCCAGAAAGGATACAAGCTACTGCGAATGCGATCTTCCAAGATCAGAATAGAAACACTTTATATTATTACAGTAAAAATTAAAACATGGCATTAGATAGAATTAAAGCACCGTTGATTAAGGATGCCGTTGATTTTGATATTCAATTAAAACCCTACCAGCATTTTACTTTAGACAATGGAGTAGAAGTATATAGTTATGAAGGAGGTGCAGAAGAAGTAATGATGATGGACTTGGTTTTTTTCGCAGGTAATTGTTACGAAGAAAAAAACTGGGTTGCTGCTGCTACTAATTTTTTATTAAAAAATGGCACCCATCAAAAAACAGCTTTTGAGTTGAATGATTATTTTGAATTTTATGGAGCTTATGTAAATCGAACCTGTTACAATGAAACAGCTACCATCAATTTACATACCCTCACCAAACATTTTAAAGCACTTTTGCCAGTAGTGAGTGAATTGGTGACCGAGTCCAATTTTTCGGAGGAAGAATTAAAGATTTACCAACAAAACCAACTTCAAAGATTGACATTGAATTTAAAGAAGAGTGATTTTATTGCTAATAGATTGATAGATGAATATTTGTTTGGCATTGAACATCCTTATGGAACCTATTCTACAGCAGCTGCCTTTAATAACTTGACGCGCGAAGATCTTGTCAATTTTTATGATCGTTTTTACAAGCATGGCAAAGCCGTTGTATTCATGGCCGGCAAGTTTCCTAAGAACATGCAAAGCTTAATGAACAAATACATTGGTGCTTTGCCATTGAACCAACAAGTTTTGCCTAGTTATGATCATCCAATTATTTCTGCATCCACCAAAAAATATTCGATTGTCAATGATGCGAGTTCGGTGCAAGGCGCAATCAAAATGGCAAGAAGATTTCCCAATCGACACCATCCAGATTTTCCAGGAACACAAGTATTGAATAATATATTAGGAGGATTTTTTGGATCCAGATTGATGCGTAATATAAGAGAAGACAAAGGATACACTTATGGTATACATAGTTATTTACAAAATCATGTACAGGAATGCGCATGGATGATTAGTACCGATGCAGGGAAAGATGTGTGCAGGGCAACCATTGATGAAGTGTATAAAGAGATGGCCATCCTAAGAAATGAATTGGTGGATGAAGCAGAATTAAAATTGGTCAAGAACTATATGTTGGGTGCCTTACTAGGGGATTTAGATGGGCCATTCCAAATCATGAATCGTTGGAAGACTTATTTGTTGAACGATTTGGATATTGCGTATTTTAATAAGACGATTGAAACTGTTCGTGCCATCCAACCTGCCGACCTGAAAGCACTGGCTAATCAATACCTTCAAGCGGAAGATTTTTATGAATTAGTCGTGTATTGATAGCGCGTATTTTATAAGAATGTACAAATTTTCATCCCTATTATAAACCAGTTATCTTCCATTTGGGAGTGTTTATACATTTATTTTTAATGCTAAATACTGATAATCAGCTATTTAGTATTTTTATTTTTACAGTACCTTTAAAAACTTGGTACTATGTGATGCATAGTACCTTTAATATCCTTAGTTTTGTGGAATAAATTAAAGTTATGGATATTCAAAACACACAAAGTCAGATGCGCAAGGGCGTTTTGGAGTTTTGCATATTGTCCATCATTCAACAAGGGGAGGTTTATCCAAGTGATATTGTTGAGCAAATGAAAGCGGCCAATCTGCATATTCTAGAAGGTACATTGTATCCTTTGTTAACGCGTTTAAAAAATGCGGGCCTATTAAATTATCGTTGGGTAGAAAGTATCAGTGGTCCGCCAAGAAAATATTTTGTAATGACAGATGCAGGTCAAGCAGCATATGAGGTCTTACAAAAAACTTGGAATGAGATGTCCACATCAGTAGGCACCATTATTGCACCAAAAGCTAACCCAATTGATCACGAAGCAGATACTGCTCAATAAATATAAGACAATGAAAAAAGTAATCAATATCAATTTCCAAGGACGTATTCTTCCTATCGAAGAAATGGCGTACGAAAATTTGAAACAATATATAGAAAGTTTAAGAACCTATTTTGAACAAGAAGAGGGCAAAGACGAAATCATCAATGACATTGAATGTCGTGTGGCTGAATTATGCGAAGATCGTCTAAAAAAAGGCGCAGTATGTATCACAGAGCAAGACATTGATTTAATCATTACAAGTATTGGACGTCCTGCTGATTTTGAAGCACAGGATGGCTTTGAGGCTAATACCACAGCCAATGCAGGAACTAATCAAGCACAATCAAATACTCAAAATGCGGATGGTCAAACTTATCAAAAAAGATTGTACAGAGACGAGCAGAACAAAGTCTTGGGTGGAGTTTGTGCTGGTATTGCGAATTATTTAAACTTGGATCCAATCATTATTCGAATTTTGTGGATCCTGCTTTTTGGTATCTCATTTTTTGCCTACCTATTGTTATGGATTGCGGTACCAAGTACTTCTGTAAAAGAAGTGGGTGGTATTCGTAAAAGATTATTTAGAGATCTTGACAAAAAAGTAATTGGTGGCGTATGTGCAGGGATGTCTAAATACTTTGGAGTGCAAGTAAGTATCATAAGAGTTTTATTTTTATTACCTACTATTTTATTGATTGTTAATTGGAATCGTTTTCATTTATTTCAATTTTGGGAATTTGACGATTTCTCTAATATTTTTGATGTGACATTTATGCCAGGTGCCATTTTTGTGTACATCGTTTTATGGTTGGTATTACCAGAAGCAAGAACCAGTGCCGATAAATTAGAAATGATGGGGGAGAAAGTGGATATCAATAGTATCAAAAATGCAATTCAAACAGATTTGGAAGGATTTGGCAAGAGAGCAAAAACCTGGGGAACTAGTTTTGACAAAAAACAACCCTCTTCTCAAGAAAAAACCAATACTACAGACGCTGCCACTAACAATACAAATTCTGATTCGGCTTCATTAGAGCAAAGAAAAGGTTGTCTGTTTTATTTTGGAAGAACCATTACCATTTTGATGAAAGCATTCGTATACTTTATCCTTGGTATTATTACGGTTTCAGTACTCGCTGCTTTATTTGGTGTTGGAGTTGCAACTACTGGTTTATTGCCATTGAAGAAATTCATTTTAGAAGATGGTTTGCAATCTTGGGCATTTATAGGTACCATTTTATTTTTTATATGGGTGCCAGTGATTGCAATTGTGGCGTCTATTATTCGCAAAATCGCCGGGTTCAAGAAATCCAATATTTGGGTGAGATCTAGCTTTATTGCTTTATGGGTACTTGGATGGGTTTGTATATCTTATTTTTTTAGCAGCTTAGGCAATAGCTTTTCTAAACACAATCAACCTGTTGAGCAGAGTATTGGCTTAGCGAATCCTGCTATAGATTACTTAGAAGTAAATGCTTCACCAAGAATGAAATACTATGAACAAAGGTGGTTTAATATCGAACCATTCCAAGTGTACAACGATGATACGGTGCGTGTACGTAATTTGAAAATAAGAATCGTACAATCTAAGACAGATAGTTTTGAAGTGAAGTACGTTACAATGAGTAATGGTAAGTCCATTAGTGAAGCCAATTTGCTTGCAGAAAAAATCAATTTCTCTGTGATGCAACAGGATAGCAGTTTATTCTTAGATAGGGGTATTGCTATTACAAATAAAGATAAATTTAGAAACCAGCACGTGATCATGACCATTGCTGTCCCTGTTGGAAAACGTTTCAAAATCACCAATAAAGGTTTTTCACAAACGACTGTTAAAATCAACCATCTTAGTATTAGAACAGAAACCATCAACCAATTTGGTGACGATACTTGGGTAGATGAATGGAATGAAAATTGGGACAACGAGTCTTTCTCTTATGATAGAGGTGTGGAATACAGGATGACTGCGGATGGTTTAGAAAAGATCAAATCTGATTTTGGTGCAACAGACAAAGACAATGATGATAATGAATCCATTGATGAGATAGAGCAACAATTACAAAAATTAAAAAAAGACAGAGAAGATTTAGAACAAAATTTGGAAAAAACGAGGGCACAAAAAATCCAAGAATTAGAAAAGATTGATCGTGCTTTAGAAGAAAAGAAAGAAAAAATGAATGGGGTTAAACCTGGACAAGCAGATATCAAAAAAAAGCAGCAAATAGCTATTCAGCCACCGACTGGTTTAAGCAAGGTGGCTGCTGTTGCTAAAAAAGCAGAGGACTTGCACTTATTGATACAGCGCTTTACCTATTAATTGGTTTTTGTGTAGATTTGTGATGATAAAACGCCCTTCTTTCTAGAAGGGCGTTTGTATTTATTAGTTAACTTTGTCCAAATTTATTCAAGATGAGTGCAATACTAAATACCCCATTTACCCATAAGCATATTGCATTGGGTGCAAAAATGGCGGCGTTTGCAGGCTACAATATGCCAATTAGTTATACAGGGATCAATGATGAACATGCAGCAGTAAGAAATAGTGCTGGTGTATTTGATGTGAGTCATATGGGCGAGTTTGTATTAAAAGGAGAAAATGCATTGGATTTAATTCAGCGTGTTACAAGTAATGATGCTTCTTTATTAGAAGATGGAAAAGCACAGTATAGTTGTTTACCAAATACCACAGGTGGAATTGTGGATGACTTATTGGTGTATTGTGTCGAAAAGAACAAAGTGTATATGTTGGTTGTGAATGCATCCAATATCGAAAAAGATTGGAACTGGATTAGTAGTTATAATACCAAAGGGGTAGAGATGCACAATATCAGTGCTAAGACTGCACTATTGGCTGTACAAGGTCCAAATGCGACTAAGATTGTACAAACAATTGCTAAGATGGATGTGTTGAATCTGCCTTATTATAGTTTTGTAAAAGGCGACTTATTGGGTATTGACAATGTATTGATTAGTGCAACAGGTTATACGGGATCGGGTGGTGTGGAAATTTATTTTGAAGATATCAATGACAATGCCAACAAAGTTTGGGATGCATTATTTGAAGCAGGTGCTGCTTTTGGTTTAAAGCCAATTGGATTAGGCGCAAGAGATACATTGAGATTAGAAATGGGATTCTGTTTATACGGGAATGATATCAATGATACCACAAGTCCATTAGAAGCTGGATTAGGTTGGATTACAAAATTCACAAAAGCATTTACCAACTCTGAAAATTTAGCGGCACAAAAAGCAGCGGGTGTCACAAAAAGATTAGTTGGATTTGAAATGATAGATCGCGGTATTCCAAGACATGATTATGTGATTAAAAACGCTGCAGGAGAATCAATAGGTATTGTGACATCTGGCACTCAAGCGCCAAGTTTAGGCAAGGCGGTTGGCTTGGGCTATGTGGCTACAGCGCATGCTGCAGTTGATACAGAGATCTTTATTGATATTAGAAATACATTGGTGAAAGCGAAAGTGGTTAAGTTCCCTTTTAAATGAAAGGGATTTTTATAATTTTTAAGGGGGACAATTTGTCCCCCTTTTTTATGCGGTAAATACTTGAAAAAAAGCAGAAGTTAAGTTGCATTTTTGAATTCAAATAAATATACCGTTATGAAAGCAATGAAAAACAAGGTACAGTTGATTGGACATTTAGGTGCCAATCCTGAAATCAAAGCATTTGATGAAAACAAAAAGCTAGCTCAACTCAGTTTGGCCGTCAATGATGGATTTAAAAATGCGCAAGGAGAGTGGCAGGAGGACACTCAGTGGTTCAATTTAGTCGCATGGTCTAAGCTCGCAGACTATGCCGAAAAAAACTTACTAAAAGGGCAGGAACTCGCTGTAGAAGGCCGTTTGGTGAACAATACCTACACCGATAAGCAAGATTTAAAAAGAACGGTCACAGAGATTGTATTGAATGAAATCCTTTTGTTGAGTAAGCAAAAAAATTCAAAAGAGACAGAATAAAGCGGTACAATTTGTATCTTTACAGCCTATGCAAACAAACAATACATTGAAACCAACTTTACATACTGTGCTCACGCCTTCTTTATTAGAACTGTATGAAATAAAAGATAGTATTGTTGTCATTATTGATGTCTTTAGAGCGACTTCTACCATGGCTACTGCATTGTTCAATGGGGCGACTAAAATCATCCCAGTGGATTCTGCAGAGCATTGTATTGAAATGGGTAAACAAACTGGTGGGATTACCGCAGGAGAGCGTGATGGAAAAATTATTCCAGGCTTAGCCTACGGCAATTCTCCTTCTGAATACCCAAGGTCATTTATTGAAAATAAAACCTTAGTGATTACGACGACCAATGGAACCAAGTTGTTACATATGGCATTGAATCAAGGGGCAAAAGAAATCATCACTGGATCTTTCCCAAATTTGACGAAAGTGGTGGAATTTTTAAAAACACAAAATGCACCCGTGATTTTGGGTTGCTCAGGATGGAAGAATCGTTTTAATATAGAAGATGCGCTATTTGCGGGTGCTGTGATTGAGGAAATAAAGGACCATTTTACCATTCACTGTGATAGTAGTTTTATGGCCAATCAACTGTACAATCAAAACAAGGCTAATTTATCTGAATACATTAAAACGGTGACCCATTGGCATCGATTAGCCGCCTATGGCTTAGAAGACGACATGCAGTATTGCATAACAAAGGATATCGCACCTTCATTACCTATTTTTAAAAGTGGCGCCCTGGTCAACCACGGGTAGTTTTTCCTTATAATAGCCCATAAAGTCGTACATTTGCAACTGCCCTTTTTTGGAGAGGGCAATTGCATTTTTAATTATGGCACTACCCTATCTTGTTAAACATATCTATAGTTACGGCACTGAAGAAGTGATTCGTCGTGGTAAACGCATTTTTGCATTAAAAAATATCGAATTGGTTAAATTCGATCCAATGATTGGCAACATTCATTGTCGCGTAAAAGACGACGGGTATTCCACTTATTATAAAGTAACCATTGAAAATTTTACTTCTGCAGCCACCTTATCTTTAAGATGTGGCTGTCCTTATAATTTATCTGAAGTTTGCAGACATAAAGCAGCTGCTTTATTTTTCATACAAGATTTAATGGATAAGAACCAATTGGAATACCAAGCGGCTTCTTACAAGACAACCCATACTTTACTTAGAACAAAAGCCATCGATTTAAAATCGATCAAAATGCTTTGTTCTGCTGATACCTTTGATCAGGCTGAACAAACATTAAAAACAATTCGGCCACATATCCTTTCAAGTGAAAATGAAAAAGTAGTCGCAGAGTTAGACATGGATGGTAAGACGCATCATTTAATTATTCAAAAAAACGAAGAGCGTTATTTTGATACTTCTTGTGATTGTTTGTCAGAGACTGCTTATGCTTTATGTATTCATAAGACCATGTTATTATTGCAGCTATTTCAATTAAAAGGGGCAGATTATTTTGAGACCATTCGAAACTGGGATAGAGAAAAAAATAAGTTATTGGCTTTATACGGGTACAGCCTTGCGGATGAGCTTAAAGATAAATTTGAATTCATCTACCATGACGGCAAACCTTTCTTAAAAGTACTTGATCCAAGTATCCAGAGAGTGAATGGTGGAGAAGCTGTTACCAAAGCGCCTCCGATAGAATTGCATCGCTTCACGCTCCCTAATAAAAAAGTAGACAGTTCCGATATAGTTGATACTTCTTTGAATGGCGCACAAAAAACCATACAACGTTATGGATTAGTCATACAAGAAGACGCACATAATTATCCTTATGTATCTTTTCATGTGGTAAGAGGAGAGACCAATGAACTTGAAAATGCATATGTAAGTAAAGTAGAGAAGATTGATATTTTAAAATTTGTCACACCCTATGATATGCATGAGGATGACAAAATTTTATTGCAATCTGTTAGAAAATTACAACCGGTAGAAATGAGTAAGTACTTGAATAAGAATTCTCCTTTTCAAGGTATCTGGGATACCATTGTGCATGCAGACGAAGCGAGTTTACCCGATGAGACGAAGGAATTGATGCAAGAATACTTGCACCCTAAAATGGAAAAACTATGGCGTGATTTATCAGAACATCCATTTACTTTCTTTGTTGGGCATAACAAAAATTTTACCACAGCGAATTTGGCAAAATTGGATTTGATTTTTCATCCAGTTCAGCCAAGTTTTAAAGTAGAGAAAGACGGCGAAGATTATATTGTTCATGCGCAGGTATTATTGCCATCAGGACCTGTTGACTTAGTGGACAATCTTGCAAAGTCTTATTTTGTATTCCAACAAGCACAGCAATTTTTTTATTGGAAAAATAGGGCAGATCTAAATTGGGTAGAACAATTTTTACCCAATGGGCATCAAAAAGTATCTGCAAAAGAATGGCCTAATTATTTGCAATCCACTGTATTGCCTTTGTCTAAAAATTATGTGGTGGCTTTGGAGCATGTCTCTCAAGAAAAAGTAAAAGGGGTGAAGCCACAATTACAAATTCTATTGAAAGAGAATGGAGATTATCTATTTTTTGAACCACTATTTGTTTACCATGATATTGTCGTGCAAAAAGAAGATGGACCATCTGTGATTCAGCAGCTTGGCGATAAGCTCATGATTTTGGAACGTGATTTAACTGCAGAACGTCAATTGGTGGGCATTATAGAGCAATTACATTCAGGGTTCATTAGACCAAATGAGGGCAATGTATTGGCATTAAAAGGTGCTGAAGTGCTAAAAAACAATTGGTTCTTCTTATTCATTGATACCCTAAAGGAAAAACAAATTCCATTATTTGGCACAGAGCAATTGAAGCAATTTAAATTCAATACGGCTAAACCAACGACTCGATTGTATATTAGTAGCAATACTGATTGGTTTGATGCTAAAGTGGAAATTTCATTTGGAGAACAAAAAGTGAGCATACAAGACATCAAAACGATGTTGATGAATAAGCAGCAGTTTGTTCCATTAAAAGACGGCAGTTTGGGTGTATTGCCAGAGCAATGGTTGAACAAATATGCATTGTTGTTTAAAGTGGGTGAAGGCAAGACAGATAATTTAAAATTAAGTAAATACCATTTCTCTGTTTTAGATGAATTGTACCAACAAAGAGATGAGGAAGAATTGATTTTCCAACTAGAAGGCAAATTTGAAAAAATTAGAGAACATTATACTATTGCGGATGTAAAACCACCAGCGCATTTGGATCCAATTTTACGACCTTATCAGGCAAGTGGATTCCAATGGTTGAATTATTTACACGATGTTGGCTGGGGTGGTATCTTAGCAGATGACATGGGATTGGGTAAAACCATACAAACCTTATCTTTCTTGCAACATTTAAAAGAAAAACAAGGTAAGTTATTGGCTTTGGTGGTATGTCCAACTACTTTGTTATTTAACTGGCAAAATGAATTGAAGAAATTTACCCCAAGTTTGACTTATATGATCCACCATGGTGGTACAAGAAATAAAGCAAAATTAACAGATGGTTCTGTGGAAGTGATCATTACCACTTATGGTACTTTAAGAAGTGATATTAAGAACTTCGTTGAAGTTAAATTTGATTATGTGATTTTGGATGAAAGTCAAGCCATCAAAAATCCAACTAGTAAAGTGACTAAAGCTGCCTGCTTATTAAATGCGGGTAATAAACTTTGTTTAAGTGGTACGCCATTGCAGAACAATACTTTTGATATTTATGCACAAATGAATTTCTTGAATCCTGGCATGTTGGGATCGGTGGAATATTTTAAGCATAATTTTTCAATGCCTATTGACAAGTTTGATGAGAAAGAACAAAAAGAACATCTACGTAAATTTGTCTTTCCATTTATCTTAAGAAGAACCAAAGAGCAAGTGGCAAAGGATTTGCCAGAAAAGCAAGAAACGGTATTGTATTGTGAGATGGGTGCGGCACAACGTAAAATTTATGAAGCATACAGAAATGATTATCGTGATAAATTGATGGGTCTGGTAGAAGAGAAAGGCGTGCAAAAAGCACAATTATCTATTTTACAAGGCTTAATGAAATTGCGTCAAATTTGTGATAGCCCAGCCATTATCAAAGATGAATCCTATCCAAACGAGTCGGTTAAATTGGAAGAGTTAACACGTGAGATATCAGAAAATATAGGCGAACATAAGGCCCTGGTCTTTTCTCAATTCTTGGGTATGCTAGGTTTGATCAGAGCATCCTTAACGAAGCTCGGTATTGATCATGAATATTTTGATGGAAGTAGTACCATTCAAGAAAGAGAAAAAGCAATTGAACGTTTTCAAAATGATTCCAATTGTCGTGTTTTCTTAATCTCTTTAAAAGCAGGTGGAGTGGGACTTAACTTAACTGCAGCAGATTATGTGTATATCGTAGATCCATGGTGGAACCCAGCTGTAGAGCAACAAGCCATTGACAGAACGCATCGTATAGGACAAACCAAAAATATCTTTGCTTATCGTATGATTTGCAATGATACGGTGGAAGATAAAATTTTAAAACTACAGGATCGAAAAAGGTCTCTAGCAAAAGAATTGATCTCGGACGAAGATGGATTTATGAAGTCCTTGACCAAAGACGATATCAATTATTTGTTTAGTTAGTCAAATAGTCATTATTTCATTTCGGCCGCCGCGATATTCGCTTTCGGATTTTTTAAGAATTCCTCCTTACATCCTGCTGAGCAAAATCCTAATACTTTATTTTCATAATGTGCTGTGTCACTAATGCCAGCAGTTACAGGCATGCCACATGTAGGATCTTTTTTATTGTCCACTAAGCTAATATCGTAACTGATGACTGAATCTTCTGTAACAACATTTGCAGTGCTATCCATTGTGGCTGTTGCAGTAGCAGGGTCATTTCCACAAGCCATTAAAAAAATACTACAAGTAAATGCCATCAAGCCTGCGCTCATTTTTATTGTTTTATTCATAATGAAGATTTTTACAAAGTTAGGACTTCCTTCAAATAGGTGTTTAATATTGTAGAAATGAGGGTATAAAATAGGCCAATCATCATGAACAAGGTTTCAAATAGTGATATAAGTTGGCAATCGTCCCTTTACTTGGGTATTTGGTGTTATTTATAGCATAAAGAATTCAGGATTTATTGGCATTATAAAGGGATTCTGATGTATTTTTGAGGTCTAAATTTGAATATCGACAAGATGAAAAAAGCAATCTTTTTTGCCTTAGCAGCTACCTTAACAGTAACAAGCTGGGCACAAACTAAACAAGCGGTTCCGGTGAAGCCTGCAACTGCAGTAAAAAAAGTGGTAACCAACAAAGCGGTTGCAACTAAGCCTAAGACCGCGACCACCCTTTTAAAAAATACAAAGGATAGTGCTTCTTACGCTTTAGGATACAGAATCGCACAAAGTTTGAAAGGACAAGGACTTCAAGATGTGAACATCGCAATGTTCAACAAAGGAATGGCTGCAGGTGTGAATTCAAAAACAATCATACCAGACAGCTTAATTGACATATGTATCAAAAACTACCAAGATAAAATGAGTACAGAAAAAATCGCTATCAATCGTGCAGCAGGCGCTGCATTTTTAGCAGAAAATGCAAAACGACAGGGTGTGGTTCGTTTAAGTAATGGCTTACAATATGAAGTCATAGTTGCAGGCACAGAGACTGCTAAGCCTACTTTAAACAACACAGTTAAATGTCATTACCATGGCACATTAATCAACGGTGAAGTATTTGACAGTTCTGTACAAAGAGGTGAGCCAATTAGTTTCCCATTAAATGGGGTGATTAAAGGATGGCAAGAAGCTTTACAGTTGATGACAGTTGGAAGTAAGTGGAAGTTATTCATTCCATCTGAATTAGCTTATGGCGAACGCTCTGCAGGACCAGTCATTGGGCCAGGTTCTACTTTGATATTTGAAGTGGAGTTATTGGGTATTCAATAATATTTGTAATACATCATTTATAATACAATACACTTCACATCTACTTATGGAGTGTATTTTGTTTCATAGCCTTTTCAATTTTTATTATGCAAAAGATTTTTGTTGTCATTTTTCTAAGTATCAGCGTATTTGCTTGTACGCCAAACAATGTAAAAATTAGTGCGACGATTGGTCAACAGATTGATAGTGCTGGAATGCAAGGAAGCTTTGCTTTAATGGAAAATAGTAGTGAAGCTTTTACTGTATTTAATTTATCCGCCTACAAGGATAGTGGCTATGCGCCCTTGAACACCTTTTTTGCATTGCCTGTCTTAATTGGTTTTGATCAAGGCCAACTTAATGCGGATACCAATACATGGGTATCCCTAGACTCTACTGCGTATTATCAGCAGTTGGTAAAGCAAATTGGAAGAACGACTTTGTTACAAGAAATTGATTCTATTCATTATGGTAAAGGCATTGTGAGTGCGAATATGGATGGTTTTTGGAAGGATGGATCTTTATTGATCACAGCAGACGAACAACTTGGATTTATTAAAAGATTGTATTTTAAAGCCTTGCCTTTTCAAAAGCGTAGCCAAGAGCTGTTTAAAAAAATGATCTTGAAAGAACAAAACTCAAATTATCAATTAAGTTATTTAGTGGCAACGGATACTGCGCTTGGTAATCAAGCTTGGGTGATTGGGTATATCGAAGAAAACCTCCATCCTTATTTCTTTGTCTTGCATACAAATGCAACCGATGGTAAGGAGCTTAAAAACAGAAATATTAACTTACTAAAAGCTATATTGCTTAAAGAAGGATTCTTCAAAGGCGTTCGTTAAAGCACTATTCATTTTTTACAAGCAAGTTTTATGCAATACTATTCTGAATCATTGACATCTTATAAGCGCATCCAAACAAGACCTGTTAAAGTTGGTAATTTAATCATTGGTGGAGGGCATCCAATACGTGTTCAAACCATGACCACCACTGATACCATGGATACGGATGCAACGGTGGCACAAGTCATTCGTTGTATTGAAGCGGGCGCAGAATTGGTTCGTGTAACAGCCCCTAGTAAAAAAGAAGCAGAGAATTTAGCTAATATTAAAGCTATCCTTGATTCCAAAGGATACACTACGCCACTTATTGCGGATATTCATTTTACGCCGAATGCAGCTGAAATTGCTGCAAGAATTATAGAAAAAGTTAGAGTAAATCCAGGTAATTATGTGGACAAGAAGAAATTTGAACAAATTGATTATACCGATGCGGAATATTTAGAAGAAATTCAACGCATTAGAGAAAGATTTTCACCCTTGGTGCTTATTTGTAAAGAACAAGGCACTGCAATGCGCATTGGAACCAATCATGGTTCATTAAGTGATCGTATCATGAGTCGATATGGCGATACTGCCATTGGGATGGTAGAAAGTGCCATGGAATTTTTAAGAATTGCTAGAAGCTTGGATTACCACCAAATTATTTTGAGTATGAAATCAAGTAATCCTCAAGTAATGGTGCAAGCCTATCGATTATTGATTCAACAAATGCAACAAGAGTTCAATGAGTTATATCCATTGCATTTAGGTGTAACAGAAGCTGGTGATGGAGAAGATGGAAGAATTAAATCTGCGATAGGTATTGGAACATTATTAGAAGATGGCATTGGTGATACGATCAGAGTTAGTTTAACAGAAGACCCTGAATTGGAAATTCCAGTTTGTTTAGATTTAGTTAAAAGATACAATCAGTTATCAGAACTGAATACAGCGATGGTGCCTGAATTGACACAGTTGCCTTATAGCCCTTTTGAATATACTAGACGTGCGACCACTGCGGTGCGCAATATTGGCGGCAAACAAGTGCCAGTAGTGATCGCAGATTTAAGTCATCTATCTTCGATTAAAACAATTGACTTAGTTGCGATTGGTTATACCTATGATGCAGCGACAGATAAATGGACGATCTCGGATGCTGCTGCTGATTATGTTTTCATTGGTAATACGCCTTTAGATTTCAATTTACCTGGAACCTTAAGTATTGTTGCAAATCCTGCCGTTTGTGCACTTGCCAACAATACCGAAAAGTACCATCCAATCATCGATGCTGCTTCCTTTATTGCCTTAGATGCAAAACATTCCCAACTTAATTTTGTACAAATAGATTGTTACAGTGATCTTCAACCTATTGCAGATGAATTGTTATTACAGATTGCAAAAGATCCTTCTGTGGTTTTTTGTTTGAGTAGTCAATGTAATAATGCAATGCAAGCCGTGAGAAGAATGGCTATCAAGCTGATGCAATTGCAGATTCAGCAACCTATTATTTTAGTGACAGATAGCCAATGGCAAACCACAGACGAACACTTGATTCATTTTGCAATAGAAACTGGCGCATTATTATTAGAAGGTATTGGAGATGGAATTTGTTTAGGATTGAGTCAAGCTGCATATGATGCAAGCATCAATGGATCCAATGTATCTGGCCGTAATTATTTTAACAATTCAAGTATAGAACAATTATTGAATACCACTGCATTTGGAATTTTACAAGCTACCAGAACTAGAATTTCTAAAACAGAATATATTTCTTGTCCAAGTTGTGGAAGAACTTTGTTTGAGCTTCAAGAAACAACGGCAAAAATAAGAGCAGTGACGAATCATTTAAAAGGATTGAAAATAGCGATCATGGGTTGTATTGTGAATGGCCCTGGAGAAATGGCGGACGCTGATTTTGGTTATGTAGGAAGTGGGGTAGGAAAGATTACATTATATAAAGGTAAAGAAGTGATGAAGCGCAATATTGATAGCAATGTGGCGGTAGATGAATTGATTTTATTACTTAAAGAACACGATGCTTGGATTGAGCCAAGTAAATAATTATTTTATGTATTCCATTTTTTATGCCCTCTTTTATTTGATTTCATTGATTCCTTGGCCTGTGGTATACCTATTAAGTGATGGGGTGTCTTTTTCATTAAGAAAAATTATACAATATAGGCTGCATGTGGTACATCATAATTTAGCCATTGCATTTCCAAATAAAACTATCCAAGAGCGCCATCAAATTGCGAAAGAATTTTATCAAAAATTTACAGATACTTTTTTTGAGACCATTAAATTGATCTCTATGTCTGATGCAAGTTTTAAAAAGCGTTTTACATCCAATGTAGAAGTACTCAATGATATTTATGCCACAGGGCAAAATGTGCAGATTATGGCTGGCCATTTTTTCAATTGGGAATTTGCCAATTGGGGTGCTGCAAAATATGGCAAGTATCCATTTATAGGCGTCTATATGCCTTTAAGTAATCGTTTTTTTGATCGTTTGATAATGGACATGCGCAAAAGATATGGCAGCATTATGATTCCTGCTACTAATTTTAAAAATCAGTTCCATCAATATGCTTCTAACGGAAAATATGCCATGGCGCTGGCTGCGGATCAAAATCCGGGTAATCCTAAATCTGCTTTTTGGGTGCCATTTTTTGGTCAATTGACACCTTTTGTGAAAGGGCCTGAAAAAGGTGCTAAACTAAATAATACCGCTCAAGTATTTGTTCATTTTTATAGCACTAAACGTGGTCATTATCATTCACATTATGAACTCATGACCACTGTCCCTAATTATTTTAAAGATGGACAATTAACTGCGCTGTTTGTAAAAACATTAGAGGATAAAGTTAAAAAAGAACCTGCTAATTATTTATGGAGTCACCGCAGATGGCGTTATCCTTATGATGCAGCTACGTATGGACATTTAGTAGTGGACTAATTGCAATGCACCTATTTTATAAGTACCCAATTACAACTTGAATCATTGGAGCTAATTGTCCTTAAAAATTATCGGAGTCTATTATTTTTTTTGGAGAAGCAACAATCGTGAATTTATTTTTCAAAAATTCTACTGCGTCCCATCCATCTTGAACAATCCTAATATTGTGAATGCCTTGTTTTTTTAATACCGAGGCTGCAAGCAATAATTGTTTGCCTAAATCGTCTATGATATAAATATTAAAATGTTCGTCAAGTTCTGACATCGCACCAGGATCACCAAATTCAATTAAAGGAAGATGGACAGCGTCTTTGATATGGCCTTTGTCAAAGACCTCTTCGGAACGAATATCTAAAATCATTAAATACTCATCGAATGGGATGTCCATTGCTAGTTCATCTACTTCAACTTCAATGATTAAATCAATTTTTTGATCCGCATCGGACCATGTTGAAAATCCACCTTGTAAATAACCTTTCACTTGGGTATATTCTAAAAGTTCAAAACGTTTTAACAGGATTGCTTCACTGCCTTGTGTGCATACTAAAACAATGGGGCAATCTTGCTCAATTATTTTAAGGGCATTCAAAGTTTTTATTTCATCTAAAGCTATATGGATGGATCCAGGAATATAACCCTGTAAAAAATCAGCATCCGTTCGGGTATCAATGATTTGTACCGAATCGTCTTTAGATAATTGTAAAAATTGAGCTAAGCTTAACTCCATATTAACCAACTAATTGTTCTACAAATTGGTTCACTTGTTCAAGACGATTGTAGTCCACCATATAAAAAATAAACTTTCCTTCGCGGACAGTTACAACAATACCGGCTCTTCTTAAAATGGCTAAATGCTGTGAGGCAACTGACTGTTCTAATCTAAGCTTTACATAGATTTCTGTTACCGTCATTTTCTGATGCTCGTCAATCAATTTTAAAATTTGTTGACGAAGTTTGTGGTTCAATGCTCTTAATATCATAGCAGCTTTTTTGCTATGGATTAAATCCACTTTTAATGGTGTGGCGCCATTGTCTAATTGTAGCAAGGATAATGATTGATTCATGAGAAATTACATATTGGGGGTTATGAATTTTTTTACAATATAAAGTTAATGAATATTTAATACATAAGTATTTAAAATATGTAAGTGTTTAATAGTGTGTATTATTTACTTGGTATTATGTAAACATCCTTAAGGTAATTTGGACCAACATAAGCCAAATCCTCAAATTGAGCAGCATTCAATTTTGTCAGTGCCATATCTAGTAATATTTGGCTCGTATAATGCCCCTCTAAATAACTTACTTGATGGGGTGCTGTGAAATCTTTTGTTTTTGCCTGTCCACTGCCAATGCAAAGGGTTGGCTGACAGATTAAGCTGTTCCATTTTGATTGGTCCAACACCATGGCTTGTTCTTGAATGATTGGGTTGCAGGATGGATCATAGACCGCTCCAAATACTTCCATTCTTCTTGCATCTATCATTGCAAAAATTTGGAATGGTGGCTGGGTTGTATTGGGTGCTAGTTGAATGGCAGCAGTTGCTAAAGCGCTCAAGGTGGATAAGCCTATTAATGGCTTTTGTAAGGAGTAGGCAATGCCTTTTGCAGTGGCTAATCCAACCCTTAATCCAGTATAACTTCCTGGTCCTAAAGTCACGGCAATCGCATCTAGTTCACCAATTGCCATTTGTTGTTCTGCTAATACCTTAGCGATAGCGACTTGGATGAAGCTGGCGTGACTATGCGTCTCCTTATTGGTAAGCTCTGCGACGATCTTTCCATCCTTGCTCAATGCAACAAAGGCTTCTTCCAAAGCGGTGTCTATAATTAAGATATTAGCCAAGTCGTAAAATTGTATCGCAAAAATAGGTTGGATTTGCTCAAAAAAATAGAAATTGCAATTCTAAAATTAAATATATGTCTAAACAAATCATTCAGACTAACAAAGTGCCTGCACCTATTGGTCCATATAGTCAAGCTGTGATTGCCAACGGATTTTTATTCGCTAGTGGTCAAATTGCTTTTGATCCAGCGACTGGTGAGCTGGTTTTATCTTCGATCGAGGCTGAAACAACACAAGTGATGGAGAATATTAAAGCCATATTAGATGAAGCTAAAATTAATTTTGATCATATTGTTAAGACCAGTATTTTTTTAAGCAGTATGGATTTATTTGCTGCGGTGAACCAAGTGTATGGTAGTTATTTCAATGCTGATTTTCCTGCACGTGAAACAGTGGCGGTGAAAGGATTGCCAAGAAATGTCAATGTTGAAATTAGTATTACGGCTTTGATGTAGGCTTAAATTGATAACTTGTTTCAAAATAAATTTGTCCATGGGGTTCCAATTTTTGGAGCCCCATTTTATTGTTAAAACAATCTGGTGCCCCACTTAAATTTTCAATGGTAATACTTTTTCGATCCTCGGGTGTATAGAGCTGTACATACGGATAATTGTGTGTAGGCGTAATAATAATTGACTTGCCATCATAGCTAAGTTGAATCTTGTTTTGGATGGGGTCTAGTAAATAGCAATCATCATAATAGGTATCCCCAATTTTTAAGCCTTTCTCAAAACTATTTTCTTGTATGATCTCCCCAGTGGGTATCATGTCATCGCGCATTGTTAATTTGGCTTTTGACTGAAATTCAAGTAGGTAATGATCTACTTGACCACCCAAAGTAAAGTAGGGATGCCATCCATCCATCAAGGGCATCACCCTATTTGACTTGTTGACAATACTTGTCTTAATCCCAATTAAATTATTTGGATATAAAGTCCATTGTAATTGGATGTCATAAGGGAAGGGGTATCCGGGATCAGTTCCTTTATATTCAAATAAAAGTATTAGCTGTACATAATTGGCTTGTACTTCGGTTGAAAGGATGGAAAATTCGGCGTCATAGACAAGTCCATGAATGGCATGCGCGCCTAAATAGAATTTATTGAATGCATATATTTGATCATCCAATTGGTATTTACCTTCATCTATACGACAGGAAAATGGGCTCATTTTACTACTTCTAAATCCATTCTCTTCAAAATGATCCTCTCCTATATTGCTCAAAATAAGTTCTAAAGGATGGTCCTCATGCTTGACCATCCAGCGGTTCATTAACCCGCCTTTAGTATGAATTTCAACCAAGGTTCCGTTGAGCTGGTCAAGCATGAGGATTCGCTTGCCTCTGCCATGAGCCAGTATGTTTAAGTCAAATGACATGGTACTTGTTTAAGTGGAAAATTAAAACTATTCGATTAACTTTGAAATATCAATTTTAAAGTATGCGCATTATTTTATTTTTTGGCTTAATCCTTTTTTCTGGACAATTGATTGGACAGGTTTGGTCTAAATATGACAGCACCATGAAAATTGGGAAAACTGGTTACCGAATTTCATGTTTAAATAGATCCACTGAAAAAAATGTATTGAACATTAGACCAATTGGATTTAAGGCTGAATCTAGAGAAGCATCCATAGAATTGAAGGCGAGAGTGTTTGGTGCTGAAATAGATGATTTAAACAATGATGGATTTCCTGATTTAATTATTTTTATTGAGGACGCTGCAGGTAAAAAAAGTATTTTCCCAATTTGTTCTCAAGACAATGAAAGAATTGCGCCAATTTTTTTTCCTGATCTTTTAAATGACATGGAATTGAGTAAGGGATACAGAGGCAAGGATGAATACAAGCTTGTAGAAGGTGTTTTATTTAGAAAGTTTCCTGTTTATCCTGTAGATACGACTATTAAAGAACCAACCAATAAAATTAGACAGTTGATGTATCGAGTGGTACAAGGAGAACGAGATTCATGGAAGTTTAAAATGTTTAAACAATTTGATTTGACTACAAACTAGTAGCCAGCGCTGATTAGTATTTTACCTACTGCTTTTTCATTTCCCATATCATCTCGAGTAAATATTAAGTAAATGCCTGATGCCACTTTGCGCTGATATTGGTCTCTACCATTCCATACTGCTTGACCTCCAAGCGCCCTAGTTTGCATCATGAGTTGCCCATTGATATCTGTAATTTTCACTAAGGCGTTATTGACTAAATTTTTAATGACAATTGGTCCATTGTAATTGGGTGCGATTGGATTAGGAAAAATTTTGATGGCCGATTGTGCCAAAGCACTTTCGGTGGCTTCTCCTTTATAGCTGATGATTTCATTTTTTGTAAAGAAGAATACATCCCCTTCGCTTGGCTCAATGCCAATGGATAATACAGTATTGTCGGGAAGGGGACTATTTTCTGTGGTAAAATGTTGGAGTACCTTAGCGCCATCTTTACTGATTAACCAAGCGCCATTATTAGTACCAATCCATTTTCGATTCGCACCATCTATGCTGATAGAATGAATGGTTTCTTTTTGAAATAAATAGCCATTGAATCCATTGCTTTGAACAATCGGTAAATAGGCGTCGCAGGTTTCATTGATGGTATTGCATTGAAAAATTGCAATGCCATTGTCTGTTCCAACCCAGATGCTTCCATCCTTATCTTCTGTGATGGCTGTGACCTCCATACTTGGCAAATTACCCGATCCTTTTCCAGTATTCAACTGTCTCCAAATGGCTTGATTATTTTGTTTTTGAAATAAAATAATACCTTGTTGTTTAGGTCCAATGATCCAACTCAAATCATTTTTATCTACTAATATTTTTTTCAAATTTGTGCTAGAAAAACCTGTTTGCATGGGATAGCTATTCCATTGTGCGCCTTCTTTTGAAACGATACCAAATCCTTCTTTCAAAAGCACAATTTGACCATCTTTTTTTTGTTGAATTGATTTAATTGCGCCAATGGATGCATTTGGCAATAGTTGTTCAATGGTTTTCTTGTTTGGATCAAAATGAATTAGCTGATTGCCCATGCCTAGCCACCAACTTTGATCAATAGGGTCTATCGATACCGCCTCAACATAATTGATTTTTAAATTTTGAATTTGGGTGAAATTTGACCAACCATTTTCATTCAGGCTAGATAAACCAATTTTATCCGTTCCATAACTCATCAATATTTGATGATTTGAAAATGCATTACTGCCAAATGCATTACTTAAAGTTCCCCCTAGAGCAGTCCACTTTGATTGCTCATTTTTTTCATAGAGTCCTTTTCCAAAATCTGCTACCCAAATCGTATTGCCGTCTTTTAGTAACCCAACAGGTTGAATCAAAACAGTAGAATCAATCAGTATTGTATTGGTTTGGTTGCTATTGAATTGGATCAATGCGCCTTTGTTCTGATAAGTGATCCCTGCTAAAATTCGTTCATCGTCAACAGCGATTGTCTCAATTGTACCTGTAGTAATTTGATAGCTTGCGATATTGCTTTGATAAGGATAAATTTTTTGGTGATTATTATAATAGAGTTGGTTTTTAAATACAAACATATTTTTTAAATCAGAGATACCCATTGTATTTTCTTGAATCCAATTATTACTTTGTCCCAATGTGGTGGACCAAATCCCATTCTCAGTGAGTGCAAATAATTTATTTTGGTAAATAATTGTTTGAAGGACTTTTACTGACTGACGATTGTTATTTGGAAAGATAGTGGACTTGATTTCTTTTTTTAATAAGTCAACAATAACGATTCCAAAATTACAAGACAAGTATCCGTTATGATTGAATACAATGAGGTCGTTGATTCCTTTGTCGGAATATAAATTTGAATTTTGTATATCGTCAATCAAGGTAACCTGATCTCCTTTTACAATATCTATACGGCTATTTTTATAGGCAATTACAAGTTGATTTTCAATTGGATGCCATGCAATTTTATGTATTCCAGTTGCATGTAAACCATTGCTCGTGTTAAGGTAGTTGGTCTGTTTATTGGCATCTATTTGAATAATTTGGTTTGCTGCGGCAACATAAATTTGATCCCCTTTTATAACCTGTTGGATCGACTCATTGGAAAAATGCGCACGCCATGAACCAATTGGGCCTAATTGTAATTGTGCTTGCAATGGCTTAAAAAAGCCAATGAGTCCTATGAATATATACATCCATTTTTGCATCTTATTTTTTTATCGCTTGATAAATTTGTTCTTGAATTTTTGCTCTCAAATTAAGTGTACTAAATGCTTTATTGTCTCTTGTTGGATAGACTCTGTTTGAAAGAAAAATATACAATAGTTGATTGTCTGGGTCGGCCCAAACGCATGTTCCAGTGAAACCTGTATGACCAAAAACGCTAGCGGGAGCACTTAAGCTTGGATAAGGATCTTTTGAAATAGCATTGTCTCTAGCAGTTTTATCAAATCCAAGCCCCCTTCTGCTAGTTGGTGATTGGTAACTTGTAAACAATTGTATAGTGGATGGTTTTAAATAGGTTTGACCATCCCATTGTCCTCCATTCAATAACATCATATACAATTTCGCTAAATCAGTGGCATTGCTAAATAATCCAGCATGTCCTGCGATGCCACCCATGGTGGAAGCACCTTCGTCATGAACAGAACCTTGAATGAGTTCTTTTCTAAAATAGTTATCAAATTCTGATGCGGCGATATTGGATTTATCTGCTCTTTCAAGTGGTAAAAAACCAGTACTGCGCATTTGCATTGGTCCATAAAAAGTTTTTGTACAATAATCCTGAAGATTCATTCCAGTTACTTGCTCTACGATATTGCCCAGAAAAATAAAATCATTGTCACTGTAAACGTATTTACCTGGAGTAGAAATTGGGCTATTTAATATTTTCAATCGAATGCTATCTATCCACTTGTTTGCAAGGTATTTGCCTGGTGTCACCATCAATTGGTGTGATGCGTCTTGAACAGGTACAATCCATTTTGAATTGATGCTACCGTCTGGGTTCAATAGGGCTTCGTAAAATTTAATATACGGGAACAATCCAGCTTCATGTATCAGCAAATCTTTCAATCGAATTGTTGCTTTTGGATTACCAACCACCCATGGCAAATAGTCGCCAATTGTTTTTTCTATATCTAAGATGCCTTCTTCTACAAGTTTCATTAAAGCAACAGTCGTTGCGCTTGTCTTTGTCATAGAAGCAAGGTCATATAAAGTTGCATTGGTCACGAGTGGACTTTGAGCTCCTGCAATGCTACCATAGCCTTTATTAAAAACAATTTGATTGTTTTTAGCTACCAATACTTGACATCCAGGAATTGCTGCTTGATTAATTGCATCTGCTACAATGGAATCTATTTTTGCCAGCTTTGCTTGATCAATAATTGATGGAAGAACTTGTTCGGCTAGAATTTTTTTTTTAACGCAGCTTCAGAGGGCATTCCGTAAGGTAGTTCAGGGCTAATGGTGACTGGTAAAGTTCCTCCTGCTTGTAGTTTTCCTTCAAGCCATTTTTGCACTGCGGCATGACTATGTTTAGTGTCTTCAAAAGCAAATAAAATATTATTGATTGTTTTAAAATCACCAACAGCATAAGGGTTTCCAAAAATTAAATGCATCCAATCTTCATGCCCTTTCTCGTTCAAAAATTGTAAGGCTGCTGCTGGTAAATCAAAATGATTGGCAGGTCTTCTGTTGTATCCATGAAGACCAACAATAACTTGATCATACGCTTTTAGACTATCATTGATGAATGCCAATTCACCTGCATCTTTTCCGCTTGTATAGAAAACTTTTACGCCGTAATTTGAAGCTATGGAATTAGTAAGTGCATTTGTAGATTTTGCATTAATAGCAAGATAGGCTGTCTTATTGTTTAAGATTGGACTATTGGTAGCCCTTAAAAAAGTAATTGATTGTTGCGCCATGGCGGCATTGATGGTACCAACGGATTGATTCAAGTCTGCAATGATATTGGTCGTATCAATTTGTTGTGGCAGATCCAATCCGTGTTTATATTTTGCTGTCAAGATTTTTTTAACTCTTGCATTGATATCTGAACGTTTAAGCCTTTTTTCTTTAATGGCTGCTCTGATTTTTTTGATGGACTGTCCAAGATCACCTGGCAAACATAACATATCGTTTCCTGCAAGAATGGCTTGCACATTGGCTTCTCCTTGTGGAAAGTAATTGGCAATCGCCTTCATATCCATGGCATCCGTCACACTAATGCCTTTAAATCCTAACTCTTTTTTCAATAATCCATTCACTGCATTTGGTGAGATTGAAGTGGCATATTTTGGTCTATCATCAATTGCAGGTACGGACAAATGAGCGACCATGATGGATTCGATACCTGCATTGATCAATGCTTTGAATGGTTCAAGCTCAAGACTATCTAATGCTGCTCTTGATTTATTGATCACAGGTAAATCAAAATGAGAATCCACATTCACATCTCCATGTCCAGGAAAATGTTTAGCAGTAGCCATGATCCCATTGTCTTGCATGCCTTTCATATACGCAACCCCTTGTTGAATCACTTTTGTTTTACTCTGACCAAAACTGCGATCATTGATGACTGGATTCAAAGGATTATTATTGATATCAATCACTGGACCATAATTAATTTGTATCCCCAATCTTTTACATTGCTTAGCAATGGCAGCACCCATTTGGTATACTAAATCACTGGAAGCAAATGCACCCATCGAAAGTTGTCTTGGAAAAGATTCAACACTATCTAAGCGCATCCCTAAACCCCATTCCGCGTCAATGGCAATGAATAAAGGGGTCTTAGTAACACTTTGATAGGCATTGGTTTGCATCGCTTGTCGAACCGGACCTCCCTGAAAAAAACATAATCCGCCTACATTGTATTGTTGAATTAAGTTTGAAATTGAATCAATACTCTTTTGTGACCAATTGCTATGGGTTCTGATGACCATCAACTGCCCAATTTTCTCATTCAAGTTCAATGCAGCAAATTGTTTCCTAACCCACTTTTTTTCACTCATTTTTTGTGCCTGAATGGAGGTGAAAAATCCTACTAATAATAAGCTACTAAATAATATTTTTTTCATGTCGAATTTATATAGGGCAATTTAAGCATAAAAAAAGGCTTACCGATAATTGGTAAGCCTTTTTTTAGCTTTTTTACATAAGGGGCGATACTTGATCGACGCTTGCTTATGCTTCAGTTTCCTCTTCGTCTAATTCTGGTAAGGTTGGGGTCACTTTATGTTCTACTAATTGAGCAAACCACTTCACCATTTTCTTCATATCGCTGGCATAAACACGTTCAAAATCCATATTAGGGAATACTTTCTTAAAATAGGCTTGCGTTGCTTTTGCATCTTTCTCGTTAGGTAGGGCTTCTTTTGATTTGCCCATGGCAATAAATACTTCTGCCAAAAACACATTTTCTTTCGTTGTAAACACTTCAATACTCTCTAAATGAGAGAATTGGTAGGCTCTAGAACTGATAAATTGAGTCGCATTGGTCTCTAAGGATCTAGCAATTGCACCATCACTTTTACTGGTTAATAATTCAAATAATCCTGACATGCCTGAAACGGAAATCAATTTGTTATACTCCATGGGTTCTAGTCTTTTTTTAGGAACGCAAAATACGGAAAAACCCTCAATTTTCATTTTTTAAACTACCTTTGTTTATCATTAAAAATCAAGCATATGCCCGGTTTTGAATTATTTGGAGCAGAAGAAAAGAAAGAAGTAAATGATGTCTTAGAGACAGGCATTTTAATGCGTTATGCATTTGATGGGCCAAGAAAGGGAATTTGGAAATCTAAAGAGTTGGAAACTGCAGTTTGTGCCACTTTTGGTGTAGAATATGCACAACTCACCTCTAGTGGAACAGGTGCTTTGACGACAGCAATGGCTGCACTAGGTGTGGGTGCTGGAGACGAGGTGATTATGCCCGCATTTACTTTTGTGGCAAGTTTCGAAGCCATCTTAAGTATGGGTGCAATTCCTGTATTGGTGGATATTGATGAAAGTTTGACTTTATCACCAGCTGCAGTCAAAGCTGCTATCACATCCAAAACAAAGTGCGTTATGCCGGTGCACATGTGTGGAAGTATGGCGGACATGGATGCCTTAGTTGCAATTTGTAAAGAACACAATTTGATTTTATTGGAAGATGCTTGTCAAAGCATTGGTGGTACTTATAAAGGAAAGTATTTGGGAACGATTGGACATGCTGGCACTTTCTCGTTTGATTTTGTAAAAACGATTACTTGTGGAGAAGGTGGTGTGGTCATGACCAACGATAAAGCCGTGTACACTAAGTCAGATGCTTTTACAGATCATGGCCACGATCACTTAGGCGTAGACAGAGGTGCAGATTTACATCCAGCCTTGGGCTATAACTTTCGAATCAGTGAATTACACGCTGCAGTCGGATTAGCACAGATTAAAAAATTAAATACATTTTTAGCGATTCAAAAAAAGCACAACCAAATTTTACGATCTTATTTGGAACAAGTACCAGGGATTCAATTTAGAGTGGTGCCGGATCCTGCAGGAGATAGCTATAGTTTCTTAACTTGGTTCTTGCCGAGTCAAGCGCATACCGAAAACGCCATTGCTGCTTTCAAAGAAGCGGGTATACTTGCTGGTAACTTTTATTGGTTTGCAAATAATTGGCACTATATCAGAAAGTGGGATCATTTAAAAAATGCAACAAGTTTTTATCCATTATCAGAAGCACAACAAAATACATTGAAAGCATTGCAGCATACTGATTTTTCTAAAAGTGATGCCGTAATGAGTAAGTGTATTTCTACCGCAATTAGTTTAGTATGGACAGAGGAACAAGTCCATGAAAAAGGCGCAGCTTTTCTTGCTGTATTAAAAAAAGTGGTAGCATAAGCTAAGGTTATGGCATTAGGACAATCCATGCAGCAAAGACAATTACAAAGATTGTCACCTCAGCAAATCCAATTGATGAAGTTGCTACAAATTCCTAGTGCACAGATAGAGCAAAGAATTAAAGAAGAACTAGAAGAGAACCCCGCTTTAGAAGTGGATGTGGCACTTTTGGAGTCTGATTTTACATCCCCAGAAGAAATGAATGATGAGTTGTTACAGGACATGCATGATGATGAAGAAGCAGTACCTGTAGACGAATTTGAGATGAGCAATGAAGAACTAAGTGAGTACAGTTATGATGATGAAGTAGCAGATTATAAAACTAGAGACGATTTTTACCCTGAACTTGATAATGACAAAGTGATTCCCATTAAAGCGGAACAGAGTTTACACGAAGTATTGATGGATCAATTAAGTATGCTTGCGCTGGATGAAAGAGGATTTAAAATAGCAGAACAAATTATAGGCAGTTTAGATGATGATGGTTATTTAAGAAGGGCAATGCAATCTATTGCAGATGATCTAGCTTTTAAGCAAAGCATGTCGGTGGAGGAAAAAGAGATTGAGCAGATATTAAAACAAGTTCAAGCATTTGACCCAGTAGGGATTGCTGCAAGAGATTTAAAAGAATGTTTATTAATTCAATTACGCAGTAAAGGAGAAGGCGAGTCGGCACATTTATCGGATAGTAAAGGCAAATTGTATTCAGATGATGAAGCAAGAAAAATTGCCATGCTCATTCTAGAAAAATATTTTGAAGAGTTTACAAGAAAACATTATGATAAAATTCAAAAGAGCTTACACTTGGATGAATTAGGGATGAAGGAAGTTTTGCATCAGATTTTAACCCTGAATCCAAAGCCAGGAGCAGAGACGAGCTATATCAACGAAGCGAAAATGTATATCATTCCAGATTTTACAGTTTTAATTAATAACGGTAAATTAGAATTAATATTGAACAGTCGTAATGCACCTCCATTGGTGATTAGTGATGATTATAAATTGATGCTAAAAGAGTACGAGGGCGGGAAAAAACAGGATAAGTCTCAAAAAGAAGCTGTCTTTTTTATCAAACAAAAAATAGACTCAGCTAAATGGTTTATTGAGATGATCCTGCAAAGACAACAGACTTTATTATTGACAATGAATGCTATTTTAGAGTATCAGTCTGCATTTTTCTTGAGTGGAGATACCACATCCCTTCGCCCAATGATTTTAAAAGATATTGCTGAAAAAACAAATTTAGATGTCTCCACAGTGAGTAGGGTAGCCAACAGTAAGTATGTTCAAACAGAATTTGGCACTTATTTATTAAAATATTTCTTTAGTGAATCTCTAACAACAGATAGTGGTGAAGAAGTGAGTACGAAAGAAGTTAAAGCGATTCTTTTGGAGTTAATTCAAGGGGAAGATAAATTAAAGCCATTGAGTGATGATGAGTTAACAGATCAATTGCAAGAAAAAGGCTACAACATTGCAAGAAGAACAGTCGCAAAATATAGAGAACTTTTAAATATACCTGTCGCAAGACTAAGAAAAGAATGGTAGCCAATACAACTATGGAAAATCCCCAACCTAAAATAGTACAATACATAGCACATTTATTGTCTTATGTATTTCATCCTCTATTTATTCCTACTTATTTTTTTCTTTATTTAATGCAAGTATTGCCATTTGAATTTGTGGGTATCACTGATTGGCAATTAAAAATGCGATTATTCAGTGTGGCTTGGCTGACTGCATTTTTTCCAGCTTTTGCTGTTTTCTTATTATGGAGATTAAAATTAAGTGACAGTATTTTCTTAAGAACTCAAAAAGAAAGGATTATTCCTTATGTGATTACCATGTTTTTTTATTGGTGGATGTATTACCTCAGTAGAAATTTCACAGACCAGCCGATTGCTTTAAAATTCTTTTATTTAGGCATATTTGTGGCAAGTGCCATTGGCATGACGGTCAATAATTTTATGAAAGTAAGCCTACACGCAATGGGTATCGCGGGCTTGACAACTGCTATCATTTTAGTGAGTGTATTTTATCCAGTCAATAATGCCATTTGGGTGCTATTAGCGGTGGCCATAGTAGCATTGGTGATTAGTGCAAGACTGGTTGTGAGTGATCATAGTAAAAAAGAATTAATTGTAGGTTTGTTTATAGGAGTATTCACGCAAGTGGCTGCTTATTTATGGGTTGTCTAATTTAAAATAAAAAGTATGTGGTATCGTTTAGGTCAAAATATATTAAAGTATAAAAAAACGTATTTGTTTTTTATACTGCTTAGTACGGTTGTAATGGGGTATTACGCTATTCAAGTTAAATTAAGCTATGAGTATACCAAAGCTATCCCTTCTGACAATCCTAAGTTTATTGTCTATAATGATTTCGTAAAAAAATATGGGGTAGATGGAACAACAGTAGTCGTTGGTTTTAAGGCCGATCTTTTTTATACAAAGGATTTCTTTAATCAAGTAGATGCTTTGCACAAAGCGCTTAAGCAAAATACTTCAGTGGCAGAAGTCATGAGTATTCCAACTGCCTATACTATTACAAAAGATAGCGCTGAAACTAAGTTCAATGCGGTGAAGATCTTTCATGCCCCTTATACAAGTGATAGTTTATTACTTGCTGATCAAGCTGTTTTTGAGAACCTACCTTTTTATAAAAATTTGTACTATAATCCAGATAGCAATAGTTATATTATGGCTGTCTCCTTTATTGCCGATTCTATCAATAGTGGTTCTAGAACAAAAATCATTGGTAGCATTCAACATGAATTAGATCGCTTTAGTCAATCTACCAAGACAGAAGTGCATATAAGTGGTTTACCATTTATCAGGACCATCATGGCTGATCGAATAAAAAAAGAGATGCTTTGGTTTTTGATTGGGTCGCTTGTCTTATCTGCTATAACTTTATTGATTTTCTTTAGGTCTATATCGGCAACCATCATGAGCTTGGCTGTGGTATTGATGGGTGTGATTTGGAGTTTAGGAACCATGGTGTTATTGGGTCAAAAGATTACCTTATTGACTGCTTTGATACCACCATTGATTGTAGTGATTGGCATTCCTAACTGTATTTATTTTTTAAATAAATACCATACTTCGTATAAAGAAACAAATGACAAGGACAAAGCACTTGTACAAATGGTTGGTAGGATGGGGGTTGTGACTTTATTCTGTAATATTACTGCAGCCATAGGCTTCTTTGTATTTGCGTTAACTAAAAGTCCTCTATTGAAAGAGTTTGGCTGGGTGTCTGGTTTAAACATTATGATTTTATTTTTCATAAGTTTATTTTTTATTCCTCCAGTACTTTCTTATTTGCCTGCACCAAAAGCAAAACATGTTCGTTATCTTGATAATCTATATTTAGAAAAAATATTACTTAAAATAGAACGTTGGGCATTTACGCATACTAGATGGGTTTTTGGTATCACCATCATTGCAGTCATTGTTTCCTTATTAGGGGTATTGCAAATTAAAAAAGAGGCCTTTATTGTAGACGATTTACCAAAGCAAGATAAATTATACACCGACTTAAAATGGTTTGAACAACATGCAGGTGGGGTGATGCCTTTGGAAATTTTGGTAGACACGAAAAAAACAAATGGGTTAATAAGATCTATCAAACCTCTAGAGCAAATAGAGGAATTCAATACTTTCATGTTAGAACAGCCCGAATTGGGTAAGCCACTAGGTTTATTAGAAGGTGTGAAATTTGCTAAGCAAGCATTTTATGATGGAGATAGTTTATCCTATGCTGTCCCAACAGGAACAGAAATGGCATTTATTGGTCCCTATTTTGCGAGTGCCGCTCCAAAACAAGGTATCAAAATGACGGCGAATAATCCAGCACAACTTTTGAATAAATTTATTGATACAGCTAAGCGCCAAACTAGAATCAGTGTCAATATGAAAGACATTGGAAGTGCTAAGCTTCCAGTTTTATTGAAAAAAATAGATAGTGCCTCCAATGCCATCTTTGATACAGCAAAATACAAGCTGGTTATTACAGGAAGTAGTGTGACATTTTTGGAAGGCAGTAATTTTATTGTAAAAGGATTGGGAGAGTCCATCTTCTGGGCCTTTTTATTGATTGCGATCTGTATGATTTTCTTATTTAGATCCTTTCCTATTTTAATTTGTTCTTTAATCCCCAATATTGTGCCATTGTTGTTCACCGCAGGTATTATGGGCTGGACGGGCATTTCTTTAAAGCCGTCTACAGTCTTGGTATTTAGTGTGGCATTGGGAATTGCGATAGATGTTACCATCCGATTCTTAGTGAACTATAAGCAGGAATTACCTCATTTAAACTATCAAGTGCATACCACATTGGTGCAGACAATCAAGCACACTGGTATTAGCATCATCTATACTTCCTTGGTATTGGTGGCTGGTTTTGTCATATTCTGTTTTAGTGATTTTGGCGGAACTAAAGCTTTAGGTTGGCTGACTTCAATTACATTAGTCGTAAGTACATTAACGAATTTAGTACTGCTACCAGCATTAATTAAAGCCTTCATTAAGACAAAGTAATTTAGATAGTAGGATAGGGATGATCATAAAAAAAGCGCTTCAAATTTGAAGCGCTTTTTTTGTATTATTAAAGACATAGTTCACTTAAAGTAAACTTAAATGATTTTTGATGCACTAAGGAAGCAATTGCTTTAACGTGTTTTGTAAAGCACTACCTCTTAAGTCTGTTGCAATAATTTTTCCTGTTGGATCTAAGAGTACATTGAATGGGATACCTTGAATTTGATAAGCATTCACTACCGTACTTTCCCATTTCTTTAAATCACTTATTTGTAACCAATTTAAATTGTCTTGTTGGATTGCTTCAAGCCAATCTTCTTTATTATCATCCAATGAAACTCCAAGAATGGTGAAATTTTTAAGCTTAAATTGCTCATAGGCAGCAACGACATTCGGATTTTCTCTTCTACAAGGGCCACACCAGCTTGCCCAAAAGTCGACCAATACATATTTACCTTTTAAGCTACTCAATGTCATGATTTTTCCAGTAGGGTCTTGTAATGCAATTTCTGGAGCCATAGCGCCTACAGTGATTGCACTTGCTGGACTGGCCGCCTGTACTTGTCCATTTAAAATAGAAACAAATTCAACCAATGGGGCTGCTTTTGTTTTTTCGGCAACGGCCTTGGCCATAGCAAGTACTTTATTGATTTCCATTGACCTCAATGCCATACCTAAAGCAAAATAAATAAGCGCAGGGCTATTTGAACTATTGATTGTTTGTTCAACATGGTCATTGAGTGCTTTGATTTTTGTTTCCTTCTGTTGTTGTAGATAAAAAATAGTACTGTCTTTGCCATTGCTTTGTTGCAAATTATCTAAAGCATAAAGTGTCGCAAACAAAGAAGAATCTTTGGATCTATAAGATTTCATGTACTGAATCAAAGCTGCACTATTTGGAGATCCTTTAACAGCATAATTTGTAATATTAGCTGCATCTGCATTGATCTGTATTTGTTCCTCATCATTGATAAAGCTAACATCTAAATCATCTCCACTGCTTAGTCTATAAATGCCTTCCTGTTTTGCAATGAATTCAAAATTGTATTTTCCATCTGCATCCAATATGATAGAGTCCAATGTAATGATTGGTTTTCCGCCATATGGAATTTCTTGTAACAGAAGGGGCTTATTCGCTGCATTTTTAATGGTTCCAGAAATACTATAACGCAGTTCCTGGTTTTTATCTTTACATCCAGGTAATGTGAAAAGTAAAATACTTACAATTGCGATACTTATATTTTTTAGCATAAAAAAAGTTTTCTATTTTGATAATATTGCTTCTAAAAGTTGTGTCGTTTTTTGTGGATCTGCTTGACTCTTGCTCAATTTTTTTACGTCTCCAATAAATACCCCAATTAAGCCTTTCTTTCCTTTTTTATAGGCCTCTACTTTGTCAGGATGATTGCTTAATACTTCGTTAATCCAAGCAGTTAATGCTGCTTCATTGCTATTTTGTAATAACGCATGTGCACTGGCGAATTCCATTGGATCTGCACCCATGTTTAAAATGGCCTTTAATACTTTATCTGTTGCAACTGTAAAACTTAATAATTGTTGATCTACCATATTCAATAATACTGAAAGCTGAGGTAGCAATGGAATTAAATCCAAATAGGTTTTATGATGTTCATTCAAATACGCACGGATTGGACCAATTATAAAATTCGCAGCTGCTTTATATAAGGAGGTATGCTTGGTCCATAATAAGTAAAAATCTGCCTCCTCTTTATTGTCACAAAGTTGGTCTATATCATAGGCATTCAATCCAAATTGCTGACTCCATTCTTTTTTCAATGCATTTGGCAAGGCTGGTAAACTAGATTGAATGGATTGAATATCATCTTCTGTTAGTAACAATGGAGCAAGGTCGGGATCAGGAAAGTATCGGTAATCGTTGGCATCTTCCTTATCTCTAATAGCAAAAGTCGTGTCATCGTTTGCGTCAAAACCTCTTGTTTGTTGGACAGTGGTTGTACCATTTTCAACAAGTGCAATTAAACGATTAATCTCAAATTCTATCGCTTTTTTAATATTACGAATAGAATTTAAATTTTTCACTTCTACTCGTGTGCCTAATTTTTCTTCACCATTTAATCGAACAGAAATATTAGCATCACATCTTAAACTACCTTCTTCCATATTGCCATCACAAATGCCAAGCCATCTAACTAGCTTTCGAACTTCTGTTACATATAAAAAAGCATCTTCTGCACTATGTATACAAGGCTCTGTTACAATTTCTATCAATGGGGTACCTGCTCTATTTAAATCTATAAAACTGTCAGTAGGGGAGAGATCGTGTATACTTTTTCCAGCATCTTCTTCTAAATGAATTCGATTGAGTTGAATGTACTTTTCACCTTCATTTGTTTGAATTGTAACTTGTCCTCCTCCACATATAGGCGTACTATGTTGTGAGATCTGATATCCTTTTGGTAAGTCGGCATAGAAATAATTTTTTCTAGCAAAATAATTTTCTTTTGCAATCGTCGAACCACAAGCCAGCCCCATTTTAATAGCATACTCCACTGCTTTTGCATTTGTTTTAGGCAAAGTGCCTGGATGTCCTAATGTAATAGGACTTATATGTGTATTCGGGTCTGCTCCAAAACTAGTCGCATCACCACAGAATAGCTTACTATTTGTGGCTAATTGTGCATGAATTTCTAATCCGATGACTGCTTGATATAGCATCTTATTTGGCATGGCCTTAAAGAAGTGATTTGATTGTAGACAATACTAGCTCTAATTGACTACCATCCTGTCCACCAGCAGCTGCTAAGGTCTTTTGACCACCACCACCTCCTTTAATCAATGTGGCAATATGTGTTTTAATTAATTGCGGCGCCTCCCAGTTTTTAGCAGCAACCAATGCATCACTCATGGACAATGCGGCAAAAGCTTTTTCTCCCTCTGTGCCAACTAGTACAACCATGACCTCGCCTGTTTTTGTTTGAGTGAGTAATTGAGCTGCTTTTTTATACTGATCCATTTGACTTAATTGTACTATAAGTCCAAGGTAATTTACCCCACCAATGATTTCGAAATTATTTTGTTGTGCTTCCACCAATTCGTTCACCAGGATGGCTTCCCTACTTTCTAATTGTTTCTTGAGTTCCTTTTGTTGATTTTGTAACTCAACGATATAACTCGAAAGCTGATCCATCGAATACGCACTGGTATCTAAGGATTTTTCTTTTTTATTTAAGCTTGTAGCTATAACTGCATTCGCTTCTTCTAATTGAGTAACTTGTTTTTTTAATTTATCTTTTCCTTCTTCTTGAAATGCTGCTGCAGCATGTCCCACCACGGCTTCAATTCTTCTTACACCTGCAGCTACTGATGATTCTGCTTTAATTATAAAATGCCCTATTTCGCCGGTATGGCCTACATGTGTTCCGCCGCATAATTCAATGGAGTAATTTGGATCCATCACTACTACACGAACGCTGTCTCCATATTTTTCTCCAAATAAGGCCATGGCGCCTAAAGCAATGGCTTCGTCTTTACTCATTTCTTTGATGACTACAGGAACATTTTCTTTTACTTTTTCGTTCACCAATTTTGTAACAGCTTCAATTTCCTCGTTGGTCATTTTCGCAAAATGAGAAAAGTCAAATCGCAATTGGTCTGCATGCACTAAACTTCCTTTTTGTGCAACATGTTTTCCCAATACTGTTCTTAAAGCGGCGTGCAATAAATGCGTTGCAGAATGGTGTTGGGTCGTATGTGTCCTTAAAGTTCCATCCACTTTGGCTTTTATAGTATTACCAATCTTAGTTGGCAAGCTGTCCGTAAAATGAATGAATAAATTATTCTCTTTTTTGGTATCTGTCACAGCAAGCACAGTGCCATCTTCAAATATAAAATTGCCCTTGTCGCCAACCTGACCGCCACTTTCGGCATAAAAAGGCGTTGCTGCTAATACCCATTGGTAGGCTTCTTTACCTTTTGCTTTGATACTTCTATACTTCACAATCTTTGTAGTGGCTTCTGTGTTTGTATATCCAATGAATTCGGTTTTAATATCTTCTCCTACTTGAATCCAGTCCCCTGTATCAATGGCTGTTGCAGCTCTACTTCTGTCTTTTTGTTGTTGCATCTCTTGCTCGAAACCAGCCTCATCAATTGAAAGTTCATTTTCACTTGCAATCAATCTTGTTAAGTCTACTGGGAATCCGAAAGTATCAAACAATTCAAAAACCAATTGACCGGCTACGACACTATTTTTAGCTTGCGTATGAATGATGTCATCCATACGTTTTAATCCTTTTTCTAAAGTTCTTAAAAAGCCTTCTTCTTCCTCTTTAATCACTTTGGTTACAAATTCTAATTGTTGATTTAATTCTGGGAATACATGTTCAAATTGTGTTGATAGCAAGGGCATTAATTGAAATAACAACGGACGTTTATAATCCAAATAAGAATAATAATAACGCACAGCTCTTCTTAAAATTCTTCTAATCACATAACCTGCGCCTGTATTAGAAGGCAATTGACCATCTGCAATGGCAAAAGCGATCGCACGAATATGATCTGCTAATACACGAAAAGCAATAGCTTCCTTGCTATCACCAAAATCATACACTTTACCTGTGATTTTTGCAACTTCATCTATGGTGCCTGTAAACACATCCGTATCGTAATTGCTTTTTTTATTTTGTATTGCACGAACCAATCTTTCAAAACCCATACCTGTGTCTACATGTTTATTGGGTAAGGGTTCGAGGCTTCCATCTTTTTTACGATTGTATTGCATGAACACATTATTCCAAATTTCAATGACTTGAGGATGGTCTTTATTCACTAATTCACGTCCTGGAATTAACGCTATTTCTGCATCCGTTCGCATATCAATATGAATCTCACTACAAGGCCCACAAGGTCCTGTATCACCCATTTCCCAGAAATTATCTTTTTTATTGCCGTAAATAATTTTATCTACAGAGACCCATTTTTTCCATTCTTCTAAAGCAATACTTGAAGGTGGTAAATTTTCTGATGCATCTCCTTCGAATACACTTACATACAATCTATTTGGGTCTAGTTGATATACCTTGGTTAATAATTCCCAACTCCATGCAATGGCTTCGGCTTTAAAATAATCACCAAAACTCCAGTTGCCCAACATTTCAAACATGGTGTGGTGGTAAGTATCTACACCCACTTCCTCTAAATCATTGTGCTTACCGCTCACCCTTAAACATTTTTGGGTATCTGCAATTTTAGAATGCTTGGGTGCTTGGTTGCCTAAAAAATAATCCTTGAATTGGTTCATGCCCGAATTGGTAAACAATAAAGTGGGGTCGTTTTTTACAACAATAGGGGCGGATGGAACAATGACATGTCCTTTAGATGCGAAAAAATCTAAAAACTGTTGTCTTATTTCTGAACTCTTCATCATGGGACGTTTTTTTAAGCTTTGGGCTAAATAAAAAGCTATCTTTGTAGCGTTTCTAATAGTCCCCAAAGGTAAGCATTTGAGCCTTTTTTTGGGACTTTAGAAGGCAAATAATCATGCTACATGAAGAAAATAAAATATTTCTTTAACACCCATACATTAAGGTTCGAAAAAATCGAAGTACCCCTTAAAGTAAGGCTTTTACAGACAATCGGGTTTGTCATTGCATCTATTGCAGTGGGGGTCCTTTTTGTGGCTATTTTGTTTAAATTTATTGACTCCCCTAAAGAAAGGTTATTAAGACAACAGAATACAGCATACAAAGAGAGTTATGCTGTTTTGCAAGAAAGAATGAAACAATTGGAGCTACAGATGGTGGAATTAGAACAAAGAGACAATGAAGTGTATCGTTCTATTTTTGAAGCAACACCTATTCCGGACAGTGCCAGGGTAAAAGAAATGTTGGCTAAAAATGAAATTAGTTTGATTCAAAGTTTATCCAATACAGCCTTGATTGAGAATATGCGCAATCAATTGAATAATTTAAGTTTAAGGATGTCTTTTCAAGGTCAGTCTTTTGCTGAAATTACGACGATGGTAAAGAACAAAGAAAAATTATTAAGAGCGATTCCAGCTATTCAGCCGGTGAGTAATAAAAACATGAAACGTGTTGCTTCAGGATTTGGTTATCGAATTGATCCTGTATATAAAGACTTTAGATTGCATGCAGGATTAGATTTTTCTGCGCCAACTGGTACCCCCATTTATGCTACATCAGATGGTGTAGTGCAAGTTGCAGGATTCAATACAGACGGTTATGGTAATAAAGTTGTGATCAATCATGGCTATGGTTTTCAGACTTTATATGCACATATGGTTCGTGTAAAAGCAAAAGCGGGACAGTCTGTTAAAAGGGGAGAAGTGATTGGCTATGTTGGAAGTACGGGTAAGAGTACTGGACCGCATTTACATTATGAAGTGATTAAGCGAGGTACTAAAGTAGATCCTGTCTATTATTTCTTTAATGATTTAACGCCTGCTCAATTTGATCGCTTATTAAAAGAAGCAGCAGCAAATAAACAAAGCTTAGACTAATGGATCCAGAAGTAATGGCATTTTTAAATAGAATATCCAGGACCATTGGGTTTACGCTACTTTGGATGGGATTGAATTCTACATTGGGCATCATGTTAGGCTATGCCTTTGTAGCAGCAGACTGGCAATGGTATAATTATTTGTATTATTTTTTCTTGCTACTTAGTTCAGCAGGATATTTCTTTTTGCTCTACAAAATATGGAAAGATCCAATTAAATTTCCACACTAAATAGTAGCTTAACTACTATGATCTAAAATAATCTTCCATTCCCCATTTATTTTTTTAAATAACAAGGTATAATGTCCACTCACATTTCCGACTGATCTAGTCAACTCCCATTTTCCAATGACACTATAATATGCTTTGTTCAGAGGTTCTACAGATAGTAGTGTAAATTTTAATGCACCCATATAGGCTTTATCCGGGTAATTCTTTTTATAGTTCGCTAGGGTTTTATTGTATCCGTAAGTCACGCCATCTTTTCCCACAAACATTAAACTATCATTTTCCCAATAGCCATGCATGAATTGATTGACATCCCCTTTATTCCAAAATTCAACTTGTGCGGATAATAACTTTAATATTTCTTGTTTGTCTTTTAAAATTCCTTTTTCGTCTTTAGACTGTGTAAATGCATTTTGTGAAACGCATACAAGTAACAAAAAGAGTATTTTCTTTAGCATCATTTTAGGTTTTGTTGGATTAAATTGAACTCAAAATAAGTATTTCAGCTTAATTTACATCAATGGAGTACCAACTACACTTAAAAAAGGATAAAAAATTTGCCCCTTTATTAGCGGAGGCGAACCATACCATCAAGAAAAGAAAAAATACCCCTGTACGTGTGATGGCAAGTATCATTAGCCAACAATTGAGTACAAAAGTGGCCGCCATTATCTTTGGACGTTTTATTGCTTTATTTGAGGGCAAAGAACCAAGTTGTGAACAGGTATTGGAATGCACCAATGACCAACTAAGATCTATTGGGTTGAGTCAATCTAAAGTGCATTATATCCAAAATGTAGCGCAGTTTTTTTTGGAACATCAAATCACGGACAAGCAATTGTATGCCATGGAGCCAGAAGCCATCATTGATTTGTTAACGCAAATTAAAGGGGTGGGCAAATGGACCGTTCAAATGTTAATGTTATTTAGTCTGGACCAAGAAGATGTATTTGCTGTAGATGATTTAGGGATCCAACAAGCTATGACAAGGTTGTATCAAATAAAATATGAGACTAAAAAAGAGCTACATTCAAAAATGATTACTATTTCAAATAAATGGACCCCTTACAGAAGTTATGCTTGTTTGCATTTGTGGCAATGGAAGGATCAAGGTGCTGTTTAAGTAAATACTACACTCAATTACACTATACTAATTCAAACTACTTATTTGCTTTGTACAATGGATGTTTGATATCATGGTAAAATGCAAATTGCCATCCTGCTTCTTGTCCTTGTTCCCACCACTTTTGTCTCCATTCCATAGCCAATTTTCCATCCATATCATATTTGGCTATAAATTTTGATTTGATTTGTTGTAATTGAGGCGCTACATCTGCACCAAAGAAAAAAATGTCATTGTCCTCTTTGACCCACGCCACTTGATGATTAGGACAATGCCCACCTGTTAGTAAATAATGAATGCTATCATCAATGATACCTTGATCATCATTTAGCCAAACCACTTTTGAAAAATCTGCTAAGAATTCAAATTGTTCTTTGATATAAGAAGCTGTTGGATTGTTCATTGCCAAATCAAATTCTCTCTTTTGTACATAATAGGTAGCGTATGGAAAACTTACATAACGCGCTTGAGTTGTGGCATCGATATAACTCATCCCTCCAGCGTGGTCCTTATGTAAATGACTCATAAAGACTTTGGTTACGGAGCTTGGGTTGATACCAATCGCCATTAAATTTTCGTGAATTTGCAATACGCCTTGATTGTTCATGTATCCTAATCCAGTATCCAATAAAATGATCTCCTTTTCGGTCACAACTACAAATGGCTGAATCTCCACAAGAATGCTTCCCTTGGGACGATCTTGGATCTGTTCTCTTTGGGTATCGAATGGAATAAATACTTTGGTTTGATCAATGCTAAAACTGCCTTCTGATAATGGATAAATACGCATACTGCAAAAATACAATTATCGAAGTACCATTTGCCTATCTGCATCTAATCTTAGTAAAATAAATATCAACGCCGTAAATGTAAGTAAGGAGGATCCGCCATAACTGATCAAAGGCAATGGGATACCAACGACAGGAAACAAGCCAATGGTCATACTGATATTGACTGCAATATGAAAAAAGAAAATCCCTACAACACTATAGGCATAGACTCTAGAAAAAGTACTTCTTTGTCGTTCTGCAATTCGGATTAATCTAAACAAGAAAAATAAGTACAAGCCTAAAAATGTGAATGTGCCTACAAAGCCAAATGCTTCACCAATGGATGTGAATATAAAATCTGTATTTTGTTCTGGTACATACTTCCCTCTTGTTTGGGTCCCTTTTAAAAAGCCCCTTCCCCAAAATCCACCAGAACCAATTGCGATTTTACTTTGCTTCACGTTGTAGTCGTCTGGTTTTCTACTTTTTTTGCCACTTACAATCAAACTAGCTGCCGCTTTTTTATTCAAACTACAATCATACTCTTTCCCAACCATACTGTAAATACGTATTGTTTGATAGCATTCTAAAACATTATTAAAAATATAAGGCACTGCAATACGAACAGTGCTAATTGAAATCATCCAAATAATGACTACAATAAAAATGGCTTGTTTATTGCGTTTAAAACGCTTCCCTAAATAAAATAATAAGATTCCTGCAATGACCGATAAAATGATGGCTAAAAGGGTAGGCTCTAACAATAAGGTTGCAATGATCAGTATTGAAAAAGACAATAAAATGATAAGTATAATAGGCGGTAGACCCTCTCTATACATGGCAAATATAAAAGCGCTGTAGACTAAAGCCAATCCTAATTCATGTTGTCCGATTGATAAAATGGCTGGCAAGGCGATCATTGCACCTGCAATTAGATGCGATTGAATTTTTGAAAAATCGGTTTCAGGTCTTGAGATAAATTTTGCTAATGCAAGTGCAGTAAATACCTTACACAATTCAGCAGGTTGTAAATTAAATCCTCCTGCAATGGGTATCCAGCTTTTGGATCCATTGATTTCTTTTCCAATTAAAAAAGTGGCCAACATCAATAGAAGACCACTTGCAAATAAGATATTGGCTAATGCAGTAAAAACCTTGCTGTCTGTCAATAAAATAAATAGCCCAACAAAGGAACAAAAAATTAAAAAAAAGAACTGTTTACTATAGCTTGTTTTTCCACTTATAAAACTTGTTGCCCAATTGCCATTTGGGTTGTATTCAACCATGAAAATTGCTAGGATACCAATACATGCCATCATCAGGTATAAAATGATCACAGCAAGGTCTGTGCCTTTAGAAAAATTATTATCGTAGTTAGAGGACATAGTTTATGGATTAAGCTTTTTCTTTTTATCCGCATTTGGAAGCAAGCTATCCTTATTTGTTTTATCCGTATTTGGCAATGGGGTAGGCGGATTGGTATCCGTTGTTTTTGTTGTCACCACACCTTCGGCTAACATCTCCATATCCCAAACGTCTGACAATTCATCGTTATTGTACTCGATAGGGGTGAGGTAAGCAGCCTTATTATTTTGAACATACCAGTTTTTAATGGCTTGTGGCATTAAGTCAACCTGAGCAAGGTTATCCGCTTTCAATTGACTTTCTTTTGTGAGTGTATCATTTAAATATTGTTCCATCAATAATCCACCGATTGGTCCTGCCCATGTAGATCCATATCCTGCATTTTCTACAATCACCGCAACCGCAATGGTAGGGTTGTCTTTTGGTGCAAAGCAAACAAATAAGGAGTGGTTTTTCCCGTGTGGATTTTGCGCTGTTCCAGTTTTAGCACAGTATTCATGACCAGGTACTTTAATGAATGCGGCAGTTCCGAATACCGTCACATCATGCATCCCTTCCTTTATGACATCGAAATATTCCTTTGGGATTTTTGTTATTTTTTGATTGGTTCTAAATGGGGCTAATAGTGCCGCTTCTTCTTCGGTCTCGGATTCAATACTATCTACAAAATGGGGTGTATAATAATAACCCTCATTGGCAATGAATGCCATTGAATTAGCTAGTTGTAGCGGTGTTGCAGTCATTCTATCTTGACCAATTCCTAGCGTTAACATGTAACAACTATTCCAGTATCTTGGATTGCCAAAGTCTTTATTGTATTGCGCCGTGTCCGGAATATTCGCTTTATTTTCGCTGGGTAAGTCCACGCCAAGTTTTCGTCCAAATCCAAAAGCGTTCATATATGATTTCCATTTCACATAGCCGCCTTTAGCTGATTTGTATTTTGGATTGTCAATAGCCATTCTAAAGACTTGTAAAAAATAAGAGTTACAAGAATAAGCCAACGCCAATTGCAAATTTGCAGCGTGTCCAGCATTATGGTGTTCACATTTTCTAGGGTCACCACAAGTACCATAAGATCCAAAACAGTTATAGCCGAAATTTGGTGTAATTAAACCCTCGTCCAATGCAATCAATGCACCTAAAGGTTTAAATGTGGACCCTGGTGGATATTGTCCTTTAATCGCACGATTGTAGATTGGTCTAGCCGTATCTAATAGCAACCTGCCAATTGTTTTTCTCCTTTGACTACCTGTTAATAAATTTGGATTGTAGCCTGGACTAGAAGCCATGGCTATTACTCCGCCTGTTTTAGGGTTGATCGCAACAGCACTCCCAATTTTATTTTGCAATAATTTTTCCGCAAGTTGTTGCACTTTTACATCCACGCTGGTATATAGATTTTTACCTGCAATGGCAGTTGTATCAAATTCGCCCTTCTCATAGGGGCCTTGTATCTTTCCTTTATTGTCTCTTAAAAAACGCTTAACGCCTCTTTGACCCATCAGCACCGTTTCATAATTTTTTTCTAATCCAGTCATGCCTGCATAGTCACCCATTTCATATCCTTCTGATTCATGCTTCTTTAAAAAGTTCACATCTACTTCTGCCACATAACCTAGTACATGAGCTGCTGTGTTGTAAGGATAGTTTCTAATGGAACGTTCTGATAAAGAGAAACCAGGGAATCGGTATAAGTTTTCGTTTAATTGTGCATACAGTTCAGGGGTTAAAAAAGGCTCAAATACACCGGCTTTCACCCTAGTATTTTTAATAATCGCTTCCACAATTCGCTTGCTATATTCTGCTTGATCAATCTTAAGAATATCGCACAATGCTGCGGTATCCACCCCTTTAGCCTCATTAGGAATCACCACTAAATCATAACTAATGGTATTTTCCAAAAGTGCTCTCTTTTTTCGATCGTAAATGATACCACGATCAGGGTAGATGATTCTTTTAAAAATGGCGTTATTGTCTGCAGCCAATTTGTATTTATTAGAGATAACTTGAAGACTCACCAATTGTCCTACAATCAGAAAAAAAACAGTACCAATAATAATTTGAATAATTCCACCTCTATTCTGATTGTATACTAACATGTATTATCTTTTTAGCTTCCTTCTGTTCAATAAGAGTTCTGCTAGTAAAATTAATAGCATACTCATCCCACTTGTAAAAAATACTTTTCCAATAAAATATCCAAAGTCACCAAATTGCAACCATTCTAATAATACTAAATAAAAGTGGTGTATAAACGTCATTGCAAAAAGGTAAATCATAAAAGGTCCCCATCCCATGGTTCCAATACTTGGCTCCTTAGACAATTCCTCCGATGCTTCTTGTGCTAAAAGAATATTTAAAATAGTTGGTCTAAGGTATCCAATCAATGCTGCTGCTGCTGCATGAAGTCCTGGGGTATTTGTAAACGTATCTAAACTGTATCCAATCACAAAACCCAATAAAGTAGTGGCTATTCTGCTTGTGCCAAATGGCAACCAAAGGATAAAAATAAAATACAAATAGGGTGTAATGAATTGATGGATGGGCGGAATTTCATTCAAAATGATAATCTGTATCAATAAGAGTAGTATAAATCTTGCACTATTTTTTAGAATATTATTCATTGTCTTCCCCCTTTTGCTCTATATCGGCTTGAGCTTCCATTCTTTTATTTTGAATTAGGTATACAAATTCTAAATTATAAAAATTGGTAGCAGATTTAATATTCAAAGTCAAGAAATTGCTAGAAGGGTCCTTAATAACACTTGTCACCCTACCAATCATTAACTGTGCAGGGAAGCTAGAGGAGTAGGGGCTTGTCAATACAGTGTCTCCTATTTTAGGAGAAGCACTTTTTGAAATATTTTTTAACAATAAAATATCTGGACTCTTTCCATCCCATTCTATACTTCCAGCAATTCGATCTCTTTTTAACATGGCACTTACTTTACTATTGCGGTGCAATAAGCTCATGATTTTACTATAATTTTCATTCACCTCAACAACCACGCCTACAATCGATCCATCAGGACTGATCACTGCCATGTCTTTCTTGACACCTTGTAATGCGCCACGTTCAATAGTGATGTAATTTTTTTGAAGGGTAAAGCTGTTGCCCACCACTTTAGCAGGATAGTAAAAGAATTTCCTAATTTTTTCTAAACTGTCTTTTCTTAAAATCAAGGTACCAGATTTTACACTGGTATCAAAAGGCACAAAATTTTGAGCAAGTTCGTTTCTTAATGCTACATTTTCTGCTACTAATTTTGCATTGGTTGCTTTTAAATCAAAAAAGTAAGCCCATTCATTGTAATAGGAATTGACAGTTCCAGCTACAGTATTATTCCAATTGCCAAAAAATGTTTGGTGTGATTTGCTATGAGAAGACAACATGACCAATGATACAATTTGAAGTATCAGGAAACTAAAAAAAGTAAAGTTCTGTCGTATAAAGCCAATGATATTCTTCATTAGGTATTATCTCATAATAAATGGAAAACGTTGGTAGTTTTTCAATGCAATACCTGTTCCACGCACAACACTCTTTAGAGGATCGTCCGCTACATGAACTGGTAATTTAATTTTTGCACTTAATCTTTTATCTAAACCTCTTAAAAGCGATCCACCACCTGTAATGTATAAGCCTCTACGATAGATGTCTGCAGCTAGTTCTGGAGGTGTTGTCTCTAAAGCTTTTAAGATGGCTTCTTCGATTTTGAAAATACTTTTATCCAAAGCCTCTGCTACTTCTTGGTAAGAGACCATGATTTGTTTTGGGATACCTGTTACCAAGTCTCTACCATTGACTGGCATGTCTTCTGGAGGGTTATCTAAATCTTTTAACGCAGCGCCAACATGTATTTTAATTTGTTCAGCAGTACGCTCTCCAATTAATAAACTATGATAACGTCTTAATGCTTCCATGATATCAGCTGTAAATTCATCACCCGCTACACGAATACTTTGATCACAGACAATACCTGCTAATGCAATCACTGTAATTCCTGTTGTACCACCTCCGATATCAATAATCATATTACCTACTGGTTCTTCCACATCAATACCAATTCCTAATGCAGCAGCCATTGGTTCGTGAATCATATATACTTCTTTTGCGCCTGCTTGTTCAGCACTATCACGCACCGCTCTTTTTTCTACTTCGGTAATTGAAGACGGAATACAAATCACCATTCTCCAACTTGGAGGGAACAATGGTTTTTTTGGATAAATCATTTTCATCAACTCACGAATCATTAATTCTGCTGCGTTGAAGTCAGCAATTACACCATCTTTTAATGGACGAACAGTTTTAATACTTTCGTGTGTTTTTTCGTGCATCAATAATGCCTTTTTCCCAACACCTAAAACCTCTTTCATATTATTCCTATTTAAGGCAATAATAGATGGTTCGTTTACTACTACTTCGTCATTGTGGATGATCAGTGTATTTGCGGTGCCCAAGTCCATTGCAATCTCTTGGGTGAAAAAGTTAAATAAGCCCATATTCGTTCAGTATTTTACATTCATTGGAATAATACAAAAATCATCTAAAATCCTTGAACTACAAAGCTTTTTAAAAAATGAATAAGATTATTTATCAACAAGTATAAATAACAAATTTTATTCCTTGAATTCGAACCCAATATCTTTTCTAAAATTCATACCTTCAAATTGAATCAGACCTAAAGCATTTTTTGCGGTTTCGACTGCTTCTGAAATGCTATTTCCTTGTGCAGTCACTGTTAAAACCCGACCTCCATTTGTTACAATTGCATCTTCTTTAAACCCAGTCCCAGCTTGAAATAGCGTTGTTTTAGCCTGTTGCTTTACAAGGTCTAATCCACTAATCTCAAACCCTTTTTGATAGTCACCAGGATAGCCACCACTTACTGCCATCACGGTGGCAAAAGCGCCATCATGGTATTCAATATTTACATCTTCCAAAGTGCCGTTATCGGTAGCGGCTAAAATACTCACTAAGTCGGTTTGTAAGCGGGGTAGAATTACTTCAGTTTCAGGGTCTCCTAGTCGACAATTGTATTCAATCACTGAAGGTTCTCCATTGCAGTTCATTAAGCCAAAAAAGACAAAACCTTTATAGACCAATCCTTCCTTAGAAATACCTTCAATAGTAGGACGTACAATCTTTTCTTCCACTTTTGCCATAAAAGCACCATCCATAAAAGGCACTGGACTTACACAACCCATTCCACCTGTATTTAGCCCTGTATCGCCTTCTCCGATTCGTTTGTAGTCCTTTGCGTGTCCTATAATTTGGTAGTTTTTGCCATCGGTTAGTGCAAAAACACTGACTTCTATCCCTGTTAAAAATTCCTCAATCACCACCCTAGCGCTAGCAGTACCAAATTGCTTATGCTGCAACATAGATTCAAAACTCTCCAAAGCATCTTGGGTTGTTGTAGCAATGATTACACCCTTTCCAGCAGCTAGTCCATCTGCTTTTAATACAATGGGTAAGCTGTGTGCAGCAATATATTGCTTCCCTTCCTCGTAGTTGTCGATCGTAAATTCTGCATATCCTGCTGTGGGGATATGATGTCTTTGCATGAAATGCTTACTAAAAGCCTTACTACCTTCTAATTGTGCTGCCGCTGCACAAGGCCCAATCACATTAATGGCTTGGGTAGCTGGATCATTCGCAAAAAAATCAAAAATGCCTTTTACAAGTGGTTCCTCTGGCCCAACAAGAATCATGTCAATTTGGTGGGTGATGGCTGCTTGCTTCAATCCCTCAAAATCATCAATTGCAATAGGTAAATTGACGCCAATGGTTGCTGTGCCTGGATTACCAGGAGCTATATACAAATGATCACAATGGTAACTTTGTGCTATCTTCCAAGCCAAAGCATGTTCTCTTCCGCCTGAACCAATAAGTAAAATATTCATAATTAAGGTGATTGCAGCACGAAAGTAAAATTTATTGAAGGGATTTTATTATTTTGTACCAATTAAATAAACGTTTTATTATGTCTACAACGACACAAAGCCATCCAAAAGGACTCTATGTTTTATTCGCTACAGAAATGTGGGAGCGATTTAACTATTATGGCATGCGTGCCATTTTGGTCTTGTTTTTAGTAAAAGCAATGGCTTTTAATCAGATAGATGCATCTCAAGTATACGGCAGCTATACAGGGTTGATTTACTTAACACCCTTATTGGGCGGCTATATCGCCGATCGTTACTGGGGTAATAAGCGTTCCATTATTGCAGGTGGATTGGTCATGGCCATTGGTGAATTTGTTTTGTTTTTTTGCGGTCATTTTTACGATAATGCCGCACTCGCCATGCCGCTATTTTATACTGGATTGGGTTGTATGATTGCAGGGAATGGCTTTTTTAAGCCAAATATCTCTAGCATGGTGGGGCAATTGTATCAAAAAGGGGATTCTAAAATTGACGCAGCCTATACCATTTTTTATATGGGTATCAACACAGGTGGTGCATTGGGTCCAATTGTTTGTGGCTTTTTTGGAGACACAGGAAACAATGGAGACTTTAAATGGGCCTTTTTAGCGGGTGGTATCGCCATGTTATTAAGTGTGATTACACAAATAATATTTCAGAAAAAATATTTAGTGGACGCGGACGGCGTGTCCATTGGAGATGCGCCAAAAGACGCACCAAAAATTTTGCAAAAAATTCCAGTGATGATCGGGCTGCTGTTTTTACTTTCTCTTTTAACAATTGCGCTAGTATATATTGATATTAAAGTAGTGAGTTATTTATTCTGGTTATTGATTGCTTGTATTTTATTAATTGCTTTTATTATTTTCTCCGATACATCTTTAGATGGCATACAAAAAAAGAAAGTAGCAGTATTGTTTACAGTGTCTTTCTTTGTGATCTTTTTCTGGAGTGCATTTGAACAAGCAGGTGCATCACTTACCTTTTTTGCATCTGAAAATACACAGCGCGATTTAGGATTTTATGTGGTGCCAACAAGTTTCTTTCAATCTTTAAATTCCATATTTGTTGTCACGCTCGCGCCTTTAGTAGCGTGGATTTGGATTAAATTAGGTAAAGCCAAAAGAGATCCTTCTTCTCCATTTAAAATGGCGATGGGTTTAATGTTATTGGCATTGGGTTATTTATGGATTGCTACAGGAGTGAATGGTGTTGGGACAGGCGTTAAAGTGAGTATGATTTGGTTGATAGGCATGTACATGATGCACACTTTTGGAGAGCTTTGTTTGTCACCAATTGGACTTTCCTTATTCAATAAATTAGCGCCACTTAAATTTGCCTCTATATTAATGGCAGTATGGTTTACAGCCAATGCATTTGCCAATAAATTAGCAGGTGTGTTTAGTACATTGTATCCAGAAAATGGTATAACAACTTCTTTTGCTGGTTATCAAATCACCAACTTGCATGAATTCTTTATGTTCTTTGTATTTATGGCAGGTATTGCATCTATTATTTTGTTCTTATTATCTAGTAAATTAAAAAGTTTAATGGAGCAGTAATTAGGATTATATTTATATATTTTTCTTTATTTTATAAAACACCTTTGACAATCTCTTCCACCACTGCAGGGTCAAGTAAAGTAGAAGTATCGCCTAAATTTTTTAATTCACCTTCTGCTACTTTTCTTAAAATGCGGCGCATGATTTTCCCAGATCTTGTTTTAGGTAAGCCAGTAACAAATTGAATTTTGTCCGGCTTGGCAATTGGTCCAATCATTCTAGTCACTGTTTGCAGGATGTCTTTACGAATCATGTCTGAACTACCATGGCTGTCTTGATCATGAGATCCTGTATAAATGACATAGGCATAAATACCTTGACCTTTTATCTCATGCGGATAGCCCACCACAGCACTCTCTATGACGCCTGCGTGCATGTTAATGGCATTTTCTACTTCGGCAGTGCCAATCCTGTGACCACTTACATTCAATACATCATCTACACGTCCTGTAATTCTATACTGACCTGCTTGATTTCTGAATGCGCCATCACCTGTAAAATATAAATGATCATAAGTCGCAAAATAATTGGTCCTACATCTTTCGTGATCGCCATAAGTTGTTCTGATGCTAGAAGGCCATGCTTGTTTGATACAAAGATTTCCTCTAAAAATTCCACCTTCTTCATCAGAAGTGGATACAACCACTTCTTCTCCTTTATCATCCACTAAAATGAGTTCAATACCCGGCATTGGATAAGTCGCCCATCCAGCTTTGCCTGGGGTGATGCCCGCCATATTTGAAATCATGATGCCACCTGTTTCTGTTTGAAACCAAGTGTCAACAATAGGACATTTATTTTTTCCAATATGTTCATTGTACCAATTCCATGCTTCTTCGTTGATGGGTTCGCCAACCGTACCTAACGCTTTTAAACTACTTAAATCATGTCCTTGCACAGGGCCCAAACCAAAACTCATCAATGATCGAATAGCTGTTGGCGCAGTGTATAAAATATTCACTTTGAATTTATCAATGATATCCCAGAACCTTCCTGCGTCAGGGAAAGTTGGAATGCCTTCAAACATCATAGTCGTGCCACCTGCACTTAGTGGCGCGTAAACAATATAGCTATGCCCTGTAATCCAACCTATATCTGCAGTACAGAAGAATAGGTCGTCTGGGTGGTAATTAAATGTATTGACAAAAGTATAATTGGTGTAGACCATATAGCCTGCCACAGTATGCACAACGCCTTTGGGTTTTCCTGTAGAACCAGAAGTGTATAAAATAAATAAAGGATCTTCTGCATCCATCACTTCTGCTGGAACAAATTGAATACCCTCAGCTTCCACTTTTTTAATTTCATCCTCCCACCAAACATCTCTGCCTTTTAACATGGATACTGCAGTCCCTGTTCTTGTACAAACAATTACATGTTGAACAGTTTGGTTGCCAATTAAAGCGTCGTCTATCACTGCTTTTAATGGAATGTCCTTTGCACCTCTAAAAGCGCCATCGCAGGTGATAATGAAATTTGCATTTGCGTCCTCTAGACGATCCGCAATACTTTGTGCAGAGAATCCACCAAAAATTACACTATGAATGGCACCTATTCTTGCGCATGCCAATACTGCAATGGCTAATTCAGGAATCATGCCCATGTAGATACAAATACGGTCGCCTTTTTTTACACCATTATTGTATAAGACCTGTGCAAACTGACAAACTTTTAAATGCAGTTGCTTATAAGTAAGTGTACGATGTTGTTCCTTTGGATCATTGGGTTCCCAAATAATGGCAGGCTTATCTCCGATAGTCGCTAAGTGCCTGTCCAAACAATTTTCAGTAATATTTAATTGACCACCAATAAACCATTGAATGGAAGGGTCTTTAAAATTCCAATCACTTACTTTATCCCATTTTTTATGCCATGTAAAGTGTTCGGCAACCGCTCCCCAAAATGCATCAGGATCTTGAATACTTTTCTGATAGGCCTCGTGGTAGCCTGCAAGGTCTTTAATTTGGTATGGATAAGACATAGATCAGATTTAAAATTAGTCTTTCAAATTTACATTTTTTAACTTGATTGATTTAACTTGAATTGCAGCAATTAAATAATTAAAATATGAGTTTGGATATAAAGCCTAGTAAAATCAGTTTGGTGATTGGTGCGTCTTCTGTTGGCACCCTGATTGAATGGTATGATTTTTACATTTTTGGTATGCTGGCCACCATTATTTCAAAACAGTTCTTCCCTTCAGATGCAGGCACTTCGGCACTATTAAGTACACTCGCCATTTTTGCTGCAGGTTTTATTGTTCGACCATTTGGCGCATTGGTGTTTGGAAGATTAGGCGATATTATTGGACGTAAGTATACTTTTTTACTGACATTGGTGTTGATGGGTGGTTCCACTTTTGCAATTGGCTTAGTACCTGGTTTTGCAACCATTGGTTGGGCGGCGCCCATTTTAGTATTGATTTTAAGATTGGTACAAGGATTGGCATTGGGCGGAGAATATGGAGGCGCAGCCACTTATGTCGCAGAACATGCACCTGCAAATAGACGAGGTTTTTGGACGAGCTGGATTCAGACCACAGCTACTTTGGGATTATTTTTGGCATTGGGTGTCATTATATTAATTAGATCCAATCAGGGTGTTGAAGCATTCAGTGCAGAATGGGGAGGATGGAGGTATCCATTTTGGATGTCGATTGTTTTAGTAGGCGTGTCCATTGTTATTAGAATGAAAATGAGTGAATCCCCTATGTTCACTAAATTAAAGTCAGAGGGTAAAACATCTACCAATCCTTTAAAAGAAAGCTTTGGACATAAAGCCAATTTTAAAATGGTTTTATTAGCCCTGTTTGGTGCCGTGATGGGGCAGGGTGTGATTTGGTATACTGGACAGTTTTATGCACAAAGTTTTATTGAGACCGTTTGTAAAGTTGAATTTATACAGTCAAGAAATTTAATGTTATGGGCTATTTTATTTGCCACGCCTTTCTTTGTGGTATTTGGTTATTTAAGTGATCGAATTGGAAGAAAGTGGATCATGATGTTCGGCATGCTCGCAGGCATACTCACTTACAGGCCCATCTATCAATATTTTTTAGACGCCACCTTCGCAAAAAATAGGGTAGAAAAAATTGATTTAGCGCGCACTGTTGTTTCAGAAAAAGTAGCTTCAGTAGATTCAAAAATGTATACAAAATTGTATGTAGTACAAAAATTTGACACTGCCTATACAGATGGCGCTGTATTTAGTTATACCAAAACGGACACCATAAATATTGCTACTAGTATTCAAGATGCAAGTGCTGGAAGTATTCAATATACGCAAGCAAATGGGGAGGATGCTACAAAATTAGACACCATTCAAGTCAAATTAAAACCTATAAAAGGAATTGTATTGGATGCAACTAAAACGGCGGAAGTCATTGTTGCTTCGATATCTCTCAAACCAAATGTATTGGTAGAAAAAACCTTGGATAAAGCAACCTATTGGAATTTGATTTGGTTGGTTTTTGTGCAGATCCTTTATGTCACAATGGTATATGGTCCAATTGCAGCTTTCTTAGTGGAATTATTCCCCACTAAAATTCGTTATACCTCTATGTCATTACCTTATCATATTGGTAATGGTGTATTTGGTGGCTTAGTACCTTTCTTAGGAACCTTAATTGTGGAGTTTACAAAAACAGCAGACAATCCTGCAGGAGATCCACTTGCTGGATTGTGGTATCCAATTGGTGTAGCCTCTATTTGTTTATTCATTGGGGTCATTTATTTAACAAATAGGGTAGATAAAGAAGTCATGGACTAAAAAAATAAGTATGAATACGATTAAAAAAATACTAGGGCTGGTTTGGATGTTTTTAGCACCAGCTATTATATGGTTCTTAGCTTCGCAAGCCTTTCAAAAAATTGGAGCTGCTAGTACTTTAACAAAATCCAATGTGACTTTGCAATGGGTCATTATTCTAACCATCTTTACCCCCATTTGCATTGGCTTCTTCATTTTTGGCTACTATGCTTTTAAAGGGGAATATGCTCATTTGCCTTCAAGTTCTAAAGATCTAGAATAATACTTTACTTTTGAGTATGTCATTGAATGTACAGACCCTATCCAGAAAATTTGATCAATTCCAAGCAGTGGAATCGCTTAGTTTTACCCTACAGCCAGGAGAGATTGTTGGCTTTCTTGGGCCCAATGGCGCAGGTAAGAGTACCACTTTAAAAATGATTGCAGGTTGCCTAAATCCTGATGCTGGTTCCATTCAGTTGTCGGGGTTGGATGTACAAAAAGACGAAGTCGCTTATAAAAAAAAGATCGGTTATTTGCCAGAGTCCAATCCTTTGTATGAAGATTTATATGTGCTCGAATATTTAAATTTCTTAGCGCGTATTCATGCGATTGCCTCACCATCTAAAAGAATCGAAGAGGTGATTGCGCAAACAGGATTACAATCCATGCGGGGTAAAAAAATTGGTTTCTTATCCAAAGGATTTAAGCAAAGAGTAGGCATTGCTGCAGCAATTTTACATCAGCCTGAATTGATTTTATTGGATGAACCCACTTCGGGTTTGGATCCTAATCAGTTGATTGAAATTAGAGGTTTGATTCAATCACTCAGTAAAAATGCCATGATTTTATTTTCATCCCATATTTTACAAGAAGTGTCCGCCATTTCAGATAGGGTATTGGTTTTACATCAGGGTAAGTTAGTGGCCGATCAATCCATTGAATCTCTTACGCAATCAACAAGTTTAGAAGAAATCTTCAAATTACTTACCCATTAAAAAAAATGGGTGTAAATTGCGCAAACAAACAGCATTCATTTTTTAGAAAAAATATCCAATTATGAGTTACATTATCGAAGTACACGCAAGACAGATTTTAGATAGTAGAGGGAATCCAACTGTAGAGGTGGACGTATTAACAGACGATGGCGCAATGGGTCGTGCTGCTGTTCCAAGTGGTGCAAGTACTGGTATTCATGAAGCGGCAGAATTAAGAGACAACGATAAAAAGAAATACTTAGGCAGAGGCGTTTTAAAAGCAGTGAAGAATGTAAACACAAGTATTGCAGATGCATTGATTGGTTTTGATATTACATCTCAAGCTGCAATCGATCAAGTGATGATTGATTTAGACGGTACTCCAAATAAAAGTAAATTAGGTGCAAACGCTATTTTAGCGGTAAGCATGGCCGTTGCAAAAGCAGCAGCCGAAGAAGCTAATTTGCCTTTGTATAGATATATCGGTGGCACCAATGCAAGAACATTGCCAATGCCAATGATGAATATTTTAAATGGTGGTGCACACGCAGACAATAAAATAGATTTCCAAGAGTTCATGATCATGCCTATCGGCGCGCCTAGCTTTAGCGAAGGTTTACGTTGGGGTGTGGAGATCTTCCATCAATTAAAAAGTACTTTAAAGAAAAAAGGATATAGTACCAATGTAGGAGATGAAGGTGGATTCGCTCCAAATATTCAGAGTAATGAAGAAGCAATTGAAACAGTTTTAGAAGCGATACAATCTGCTGGTTATAAAACAGGCACTCAAATTGCCATTGCAATGGATGCTGCTAATAGTGAATTGTGGAATGCGAAGAAAAAGAAATATGTGTTTCATAAAAGTTCTGGAAAAGAAATGAGTTCAGATCAATTGGTGAAATACTGGGAGAGCTGGGTGAAAAAATATCCAATCATATCGATCGAAGATGGTATGGCTGAAGACGATTGGGCTGGCTGGAAGAATTTGACAGATACAATTGGAAGTAAATGCCAATTGGTTGGCGACGATTTATTTGTAACCAACGTCAATCGCTTACAAACAGGCATTGACAAGAAAATCGCAAATGGTTTATTGGTGAAAGTGAATCAAATTGGTACTTTGACTGAAACAATCAATGCAGTGAGCTTGGCACAAAATAATGGCTATAACACTGTGATGTCACACCGAAGTGGCGAAACAGAAGACAATACCATTGCAGATTTAGCAGTTGCATTGAACTGTGGTCAAATTAAGACAGGTTCTGCATCTCGTTCCGATCGTATGGCTAAGTACAATCAATTAATCCGTATCGAGGAGCAATTAGGGGAAACTGGATTTTTCCCAACAAAGGGTAAATTGAAGTTCGGAAATAAATAGTTTAATCTTTTACTATGCAAGCATTGAAAAAATTAATTCCATTTGTGGCCAATCGCTATTTTATAGCTTGCTTGGCTTTTGTATTATGGATGCTTTTTTTTGATCAACGCAATTTTTTTCTTCAAAGAGATCGAGCAGCTGAATTGGAGAAGCTAGAACAAGCAAAAGGATATTATGAGAAAGAAATTTCGACTACGCAAGAACAGTTGAATAATTTACAAAGTAATCCTGGGGCAGTAGAAAAATATGCAAGAGAGCGCTACCTTTTAAGAAGAGAGGGAGAGGAAGTCTATTTATTTGAGGATACTTTTGCAAAAAGTGCTGAGCAGAAAAAATAAGTAGTCCTTTGCATGAAAAAACAAGCACGTTATCAGGGGGTCATTGATTATTTTTTAGCCAATGTACCTGTAGCAGAAACCGAACTGACTTACGATAACCCATTCCAATTATTGGTGGCTGTGATTCTTTCTGCGCAATGCACCGACAAGCGTGTGAACTTAACGACACCAGGTATATTTAAAAAATATCCGAATCCGGCAACCATGTCCAAAGCTAGTTTCGAAGATTTATTTTCTTTGGTACGTAGCATTTCTTATCCCAACAATAAAACAAAGCATCTTATTGGCATGAGTCAATTATTGCTTGATGCTTTTGATGGAGAAGTACCTATGACGATTGATGATTTAGTCAAATTGCCCGGTGTAGGCCGAAAAACAGCCAACGTCATTACCAGTGTGATTGATCAGCAACCCAATATGGCGGTCGATACCCATGTATTTAGAGTGAGCAGAAGAATTGGACTAGTGCCAATGACAGCCACTACACCACTTGCAGTGGAGAAAGGTTTAATCAAAAATATCCCATCTGAATTAGTGCATAAAGCACACCATTGGTTGATCTTGCATGGGAGGTATACTTGTTTGGCGCGAAGTCCAAAATGTACTACTTGTGGCATCACTGAATTTTGTAAATTCTATGCTGCTACAAATAAGATTCAATCACTGTAACCAATTCTAGTTTTGTAATTGGAATCCCCATAATTTTATTGTAGGCTTTTGCATCCACCAAATATTGGTCTCTGATAATTTTAATCAATTGACCATTGTTAATTTCTGGAATTAAAATGGTTTCAAACCCAGCTAAAATTGCGCCTAAGTTTTTTGGGAAAGGGCGCATATACTTAATGTGGGCATGACTTACAGACTTGCCTTGACTTTGTAATTGTAATACGGCACTCTTAATTGTACCATAAGTGGAGCCCCATCCAAGTACCAACACTTTTCCATTGTCCGCACCACTATCAATGGTCTGCAACGGAATGAAGTCTGCTATTTTATCCACTTTAGCTTGTCTCATTTTGACCATGAATTCATGGTTCTCTGGATCATAGCTTACGTTACCAGTTTCGTGTTGCTTTTCAATTCCTCCAATACGATGTTCTAATCCTGCAGTACCAGGAATTGCCCAAGGTCTTGCTAATTTTTCATCTCTTTTATATGGCAAGAATTTTTCTTCTCCTTCATCTAAGCTAGTTTTGAATTTTACTTCAATCGCAGGCAAGTCTGCTGCAGCAGGAAATTTCCATGGCTCTGCACCATTGGCAATATACCCATCACTTAAAAGAATCACTGGTGTCATATGTTGTAAAGCAATTTTCACTGCTTCAAAAGCCATAAAGAAACAATCGCTTGGTGTGGATGCAGCTAATATAGGAATTGGCGCTTCTCCGTTACGACCATAATAGGCTTGCATTAAATCACTTTGCTCTGTTTTTGTTGGTAAACCAGTTGATGGCCCACCTCTTTGTATATTGATGATCAACAAAGGAATTTCTAACATGGTTGCCAAACCAATGGCTTCTGTTTTTAAAGCCATACCTGGTCCAGAAGTGGTCGTTAAACCAATTGATCCACCATAGCTTGCGCCAATTGCTGCTGTAATCCCTGCAATTTCATCTTCTGCCTGGAAAGTTTTAATCCCAAAATTCTTATACTTACTTAGTTCGTGTAAAATATCAGAAGCAGGTGTAATTGGGTATGATCCAAGGAATAATGGCAGTCCGCTTTTTTGAGATGCTGCAATTAAACCCATGGATAATGCTTGATTCCCCATGATACTTCTGTATATACCTGGCTCCATCTTTGATTTCTCCACCTTATACCTTGTGTTGAACAATTCAGCAGTTTCACCATAATAATATCCCGCTTTCAATACATCGATATTGCTCTTTAATATATTTTCTTTCTTACCAAATTTCTCTTCTAAAAAATCAATGGTGTTGTCTAGGTTTCTATTGTACAACCAATAAATTAAACCAAGAACAAACATATTCTTTGCACGGTCGCGTTCTTTGGTGCCTAAATCAGTATTGGACTTTAATGCTTCTCTTGTCAATTTTGTGATGTCCACTTTGGTTAATTCATAACCATCTAAGCTACCATCCTCTAAAGGATTAATCCCTTCTGGATAAGCAGCGAGCCTTAAATTTTTTGCATCAAATCCTTCAATATTCGCAATAATTTTTCCACCTTTTTTCAATCCTTTTAAATTCACTTTCAATGCAGCAGCATTCATCGCCACCAAGACATCGCAAGTATCACCTGGGGTGTACACTGGATTAGAACTAAAATGTATTTGAAATCCACTCACGCCTGGCAGGGTACCGATAGGGGCTCTTATCTCCGCAGGAAAATCTGGAAAAGTCGCTAAATCGATTCCTAGTAAGGCGGTATTATTGGTAAATTGCTGGCCTGTTAACTGCATTCCATCACCACTGTCACCAGCAAATTTGATCACGACATCCTGTAAAACTACTTCTTCTTGCATATGCATCAATTGGATGACAAAGTTACAAAGCATCGCCTCTAAAACCGCATTTTTTATCGGATTATTCTAATTTCTTGTTTAAGCCTGCGCCTTCAATATCAATGTATTTACAAAAATCTGGTAATCAATACCAATTTGCTAGCTTGGATCAATATCTAGGCTTGAAAAAATCAAGGATTAACAATTAATAAAGACCGTGTTTCACTGCAATTTTGTACTTTTATAGTACCTAAAATTTAAAAATATGTCAGCATTTAAAACAGGTAATCCAACCTTAACTGAAAAAATATTTGATAAGTCATTGCATCATAATGCAAATGAAGTTGGCGTCATGAGCGTCCGTGGAACCATGAACAAATTTGGTTTCTTATTATTGATGGTGATGGCATCGGCGATGTACGTTTGGAACGTCTATGCAGAAGGCAATACCAACACTGCAACCACTTTAATGATTGCTGGTGCAATTGGCGGATTGGTATTGGCATTGGTGGTGATGTTTAAGCCGCAATGGGCTGGATATATCACACCAGCATATGGTATTTTAGAAGGATTGTTCATTGGTGGAATCAGTGCATTTTTCAATGCCATGTTTGCTAATAGTTATCCAAATATTATTTTACATGCAGTGGGTTTAACATTAGGCGTGGCAGTAGCCATGTTCTTCTTGTATAATTTCAGAATCATTACAGTAACCAATAAATTAAGATCCATAATCATGTCTGCTACAATGGGCATTGGTTTATTTTATTTGATTGTATGGATTGCAGGTATGTTTGGTTTTGAAATGGGTTTTGCATTTGATAGTTCACCATTGAGCATTGGCATTAGTTTATTCATTGTGGGTATCGCTGCATTGAATTTATTATTAGATTTTGATTCAATCGAAAAAGCGGCAGAGATGGGCGCGCCAAAGTACATGGAATGGTACGGTGCTTTTGGTTTACTAGTGACTTTGGTTTGGTTGTATTTAGAAATATTGAAATTATTGAGCAAGTTGAATTCTAAAGACTAATGGAATATAAACGCGGTAGCCTGAGTAATGAGGAGTTGATTCATTTATATGAGTCCATTTTATGGCCGAGAATGATTGAAGAGAAAATGTTGGTCTTACTTAGGCAAGGAAAAATTAGCAAATGGTTTAGTGGGATTGGCCAAGAGGCAATTGCTGTGGGCGCTACATTAGCCATGGATCCTACCGAATGGATTATGCCTTTACACCGAAATTTAGGTGTTTTTACTTCACGCAAAATGCCTTTGATAGATTTATTCAAACAATGGCAAGGTGATAGAAGTAGTTATAGTAAAGCCAGAGAAAGAAGTTTTCATTTTGGGAGCAAAGCACACCATGTATGTGGTATGATTTCTCATTTGGGTCCTCAATTAGCGATTGCAGATGGAGTTGCATTAGCGTATCAACAAAGAGGCCAGTTAAAAGCAAGTATGGCATTCACTGGAGATGGTGGAACAAGTGAAGGTGATTTTCATGAAGCCTTGAACGTGGCTGCTGTTTGGGATTTGCCAGTTATTTTCATCATCGAAAACAATGGCTATGGCTTGAGTACACCAACCAATGAACAATATAAATGTGATCATTTAGTAGACCGTGCAAAAGGATATGGCATGGAAGGTATTCGCATCGATGGCAATAATATTTTAGAAGTATATCAAACTGTAAAAGGGGTACGTGACTATTGTATCAATCAACAGAAACCTTATTTAATTGAATGTGATACATTCAGAATGCGTGGACATGAGGAAGCGAGTGGCGTAAAATATGTACCAAAACATTTGATGGAAACTTGGTCCTTGAAAGATCCTATCAAAAATTATGAGCAATTTTTAGTGCAAGAAAATATACTTACAGAAATGCAAGTGGCAGAAATCCGTAACCGATTCAAAGATCAAATGGAAGCGGATTTAAGAAAAGCCATGGAGCCTGAAACATTTGATCCTTCAATTCCTGCAGAATTAGTAGATGTGTTTGCGCCTATTCCTGCTTCGACCATTCCTGATTATAGTTTGGTTGAGACCACACAGAAAACCAATAAAAGATTTATCGAAGCCATTAGTGATGCATTGAGACAGTCGATGGAAAAGTATCCAGACTTGATTATCATGGGACAAGATATTGCTGAGTATGGTGGGGCATTTAAAATAACAGAAGGCTTTGTAGATCAATTTGGAAAACAAAGAATACGCAATACGCCTATTTGTGAAAGTGCGATTGTAGGTGCTGCATTAGGTTTAAGTATGGAAGGGATAAAGTCGGTGGTGGAGATGCAGTTTGCTGATTTTGTAACGGTGGCCTTCAATCAAATTGTCAATAATTTAGCCAAGATGCATTACCGTTGGGGACAAAACGCCAACGTGGTGGTGCGCATGCCAACAGGTGGTGGTGTTGGGGCTGGTCCTTTTCATTCTCAATCCAATGAAGCATGGTTTACACATGTACCAGGATTGAAAGTAGTGTATCCATCCAATCCAACCGATGCGAAAGGATTATTGATTGCTGCACTAGCAGAACCCAATCCTATTTTATATTTTGAACACAAGGCTTTGTATAGAAGCATGGAGGAAGCCATTCCTGATGCTATGTATCAAATTGAAATTGGTAAAGCGAATATTGTTCAAGCAGGTACAGATGCTACCATCATTACTTATGGTATGGGTGTGCTTTGGGCAAAAGCATATCAACAAGCACATTCGGATCAATCCATTTATATATTGGATCTAAGAACCTTATCACCATTGGATTATACTGCAATTGAATTGGCAGTGAAAGCAACAGGTAAATTAATGCTCTTGCACGAAGACAATTTAACAGGCGGCATCGGCGGCGAAATTAGTGCCTGGGTAGCAGAACATTGCTTTGAACATTTAGATGCACCGATCATGCGATGCGCATCTTTAGATACGCCTATTCCATTCAATAAAACGCTAGAAAAGCAATACATGGCGAATGACCGCTTAGTAGAGATGATGGAACGTTTACTTAAGTTCTAATTTTTTAAATTTAAAAGCATTCGGATTATCTCTGGTAGGTATTTGTAACAGCAATGCCTGAAGTATCTGTCAAGATAAAAGTGTATTTATTATTTAGATCCCAACTATACTTTATATATCCATTTTTAGTACCTCTTTTGTAAGTTAGTAAGTATCCATTTGTTCCTACAGCTGTAAAATCTGTGATAGCAGCTCCGCTTAATGGACTAGTGGCTGGGCGAACAGGTTTTGTAAATGCTTGTGGTATCACTTGATTTTCTGGTGCAGTGGTATTAGGATCAAGTGTAACCTTACCTTTTAAAGCACCAATCACATAAGGGTAATCGGTTGTTCCATGATAATGATATAGGCCATTTGTTCCATTATGTCCATGACAAGTGTCTAAGGCATTCATACTCGCTCCATCAGGTTCTTTTGATCCATACACCGGAAAACCATCTACCGCAAATGCGATAGGCTTGAGGCCATTTAAAGTAGATAAATGCATAGGTGCTGCATGATAATGATAATCATCTCCTTTTCCACAATGCCCTCCCCAATTATCCAATTCCCCAATTTTATAGGAATCCTCTCCTCTATTATTTAAAGCATTAAAAATGGGTATCCCATTCACTGCCACCGCAACTGCCCCTTTCATTAAGTTGGTTTTAGTACTTAATGGAGTGCTTGCATAAGCTGGTTGTAAGGGTATAGACCAACTATTTGTTCCACTATAAGGTTGTGTGATTGGAACTTGTTGTTGCCAATTTGTGATGCCAATCATCATATTGTGACTAGGAATTCCAGTAGATGCAATATAAAAATAGGTATCATCCCAGCTCGTACTAATACTAGGTTTAAATGCGGCAAATGCGGAATCCATAAACCCAAAACTAGTTTTAGGGATGGTCACCGTAATTGGAATCACTATAGGGTTAGTCGTCGTCGTATTTGAATTAGTAGTGGTTGATTTACTACAAGCAATTAAAATAGAAAAAATAAAGAATACACTAAAAGCTGCTGACCCAATTTTTGAATTTAAAATATAAACCTGTATCAGTTCTTTGTTGAATGTGTAAACAAGCCATAAAAACAAACCGATGATGCATAATGGGAGGAACTTTGATAGAGGATAACTTGTATCCTGATTTGTATTCAAATATGCATCATTTAATTGTGCGTATTGCGCAATCTTGATTCTTGCTAATTTTTGATCTTGAACACTTAGATCATCGATATAGATAGACTTAATCTGGCCACCTTCTTGTTCAAGAAAGATTTTATCCTCTTTGGCAAATGAAAAATTGCCTTGAATCAACTCGCCCGATTGTAACTTCCATGTATTCAAAACGATGTCTTTACCATTAGCGTAATGCCCGCCCTCGTGGGCCATTGTTTTTGTGCTTAATAAAAACAAGATTGCAAAAAAAAAGCAGTGTAGATTTTTCATAATTAAGGTCTTGTATAGGTGACTTTTGGTATAGCACTATTCAAAATCTTATTTTTTTAAATAAATCATAAGACAAAGTAGTAATAACCCTTATTTTTTAATTAGGGTTATTAATTCGGTACACTCTAAGGAAATTCCCACCCAATACTTTTTTAATATCCTTATTAGAATAACCTCTAGCGATCAATGCTTTGGTGAAATTAGGATAATCTAGTACCGTACTCAAGCCTTGTGGGGCTGAATTGATACCATCAAAGTCCGAGCCAATCCCAACATGGTCAACACCAATCAAATTAACAATATGGTCAAAATGTTGCATCAATTGTTCAATGGTAGGCTTGATGGCTTCACTTTCATTTTTGTATTTATCCGATATCATTGTGAAAGCGTATTCTCTTTGTATACCTGTAGCCAATAAGGAATCTATTTCTGCACTATGTGTTTTTCTAAATGCCATATCTTTTTTGCTAAAATTGCTATCCACAAATCCAGAGAAAAAATTCAAACAAATCACACCACCATTTTTTCCGATGGCTTTAATTTGTTCGTCTTTTAAATTTCTTGTAACTGGACAAATACTATAGGCATTGCTATGCGATGCAATCACAGGTTTTGTAGTGGTATTGATTGCATCCCAAAATGTTGTTTCCCCTACATGAGACAGATCCACAATGATGCCTAATTGGTTCATGCGCGCAATAATTGTCTTACCAAAACTAGTTAGCCCTTTTGGACCAGTATATGTAGGATCTTTTTCAGCGGCATGAGAACTTGCCCAACTATGAGAATTGTTCCAAGTCAATGTCATATAGCGTACACCACGGTTGTAAAATGTATCCAATCTATTAATATCATCTTCGATCATGTGTCCACCTTCCACACCATACTGCGCTGCAATTTTACCTGCTTTCAATGCTGCATTCATTGTTTTCCAATCTTTAGCGACCACTATTTTATCAGGGTTACGAGCTGCAACTGCATCCATCGTATCCATCTCCCTCATGGCCCAAGCATATGGATTCACTTTTTCCCCATCGCACCAAATGGAAAATAATTGATAATCCAATCCACCTTCTTTAAATCTTTTTAAATCGGAATGATTGATGCCAGTTAAGTCTTGGTCAAAACTTACTTTCTTTTCGATACATGCCGTGATGGCGTCATTGTGGGTATCTACTAAGACAGATTTAAAGTGAATTTTTTGGCTAAATCCTGTGATGCTGATTGCGCAAAACAGGACAGATAGGTATTTCATGGGTGGTATCCTTTTAATTGACAACTAAAATAGCTATTTTTGCCCACAGAAAAACGACTATGTTAGATAAATTAGAAGCCATAAAAGCTAGATTTGACCAGGTAGGGGTGGCTTTGACCAATCCAGAAATTATTAATAACCAATCTGAATTTGGCAAGTTTAGTAAGGAATACCGTTCTTTAGAGAAAATCGTCATTCCTTATGAGCGCTATGTGAAGATTTTGGCGGAACATAAATTTGCAAAAGACGCTTTGAATGGTGATGATGCAGATATGCGTGAATTGGCGAAAATGGAAATGCCTGCACTAGAGGATGAAAAAGAAAATTTAGAAAAAGAGTTGACTAAATTATTGATTCCAAAAGATCCGCAGGACGACAAAAATGCCATCATTGAATTAAGAGCAGGCACAGGTGGTGATGAAGCAAGTTTATTTGTGGGTGATTTATTGACGATGTACACAAGGTATTGTCAGAAAAAAGGATGGAAAGTGGCATTAGTAAGTGAAAGTGAAGGATCAGTGGGCGGCTATAAGGAAGTGATATTAGAAGTAACAGGAGAAGATGTATATGGTACGATGAAATTTGAAAGTGGCGTACACCGTGTACAACGTGTTCCTTCTACTGAAACACAAGGAAGGGTGCATACTTCAGCAGCTACGGTGGCCGTGATGCCAGAAGCGGAAGAATTAGATTTTGTGTTGAATCCTGCAGATGTAAAAATGGAAACTTCTCGAAGTGGTGGTGCGGGTGGACAGAATGTAAATAAAGTAGAGACCAAAGTGATGTTGACGCATATTCCTACAGGCACCGTCATCATTTGTCAAACAGAGCGTTCACAGTTAGGCAACCGTGAAAAAGCGATGGGTATGATGCGAACAAAATTATTTGAGGAACAAGTACGTAAGCAAGAAGATGAAATTTCAAGACACCGTAAAACATTGGTAAGCACTGGAGATAGAAGTGCAAAAATTAGAACCTATAACTGGCCACAGGGAAGGGTTACAGATCACCGCGTGAATGTCACTTCTTATAATTTGGATGCCGTAGTCAATGGAGAAATCGAAGAATTCATTGAAGCATTACAAATGGCAGAGAACGCCGAAAAAATGTTGGTGCAAAACTAATTTATATAATTATTTAGCTAAACTTTTTTCCCAATCCCAAGCAGTGCGCATCATGTCATCCAAATCATATCTGCAATGCCATCCTAATTGTTTGACTGCATGGTCATTGTTCGCATAAATGGAAACAATATCACCTGCTCTGCGTGGTCCAATCTCGTAATTTAATTTTACGCCACTTACTTTTTCAAAAGCATGGATCGCTTCTAATACTGTAATACCATTGCCTGTTCCAAGATTAAATACTTCGCAACTATTTGGTTGATTGTTTTTTATGGAATATTGTATGGCAAGTGTGTGTGCATGTGCAATATCACAAACATGGATATAGTCTCTAATACAGGATCCGTCTCGGGTATCGTAATCATCGCCATGAACTTGCATCTTAGGCAATTTACCGATGGCTGTTTGAGTAATGGCTGGCACTAAATTTTGTGGTCGGCCGATAGGTAATTCTCCAATAGCAGTAGAAGGATGTGCACCTACTGGATTGAAGTACCTGAGTAAGATAGTTGATAATGGGTGTGCCAATGCGGCATCCTTCACAATGGTCTCTCCCATTTGCTTGGTAGCGCCATAAGGAGAAGCAGCGGTTTGCAATGGGGTATGTTCAGTAACAGGAATGTTGTCAGGGTTGCCATATACTGTACAAGAAGAGGAGAAGATAAAATGTTGGGCATTGTATTTGACAGCCATCTGTAATAAATGCACTAAGGAGCTGATATTGTTCTCGTAATATTCTAAAGGTTTTTCAACGGATTCGCCAACAGCTTTGTAAGCTGCGAAATGAATGATACCGGCGATATCAGGGTTGGCAATAAAAACCGCTTCTGTGGCAGCTTTATCTGTTAAGTCAATTGTATAATTTGTAATCTTTTTACCTGTAATTTTTTCGATACCTAATAAAGAGGTATCCGACGCTCTAGATAAATTATCGATAGAGATCACATTGAATCCATTTTCAACTAAATCCACAATGGTATGAGCACCTATAAAACCACAGCCACCGGTAACTAGAATAGTTTGCATTAAAGAATTTTAGAATACAAAGAAACGAAATTATTAGGGAAAAAGAATCAAATACTATTGAGCCAATGTAAACCCAACAGTGGTTCCTACGTTCAATTGACTTCTCAAATGGACGTTTTCGCCATGGGCTTCGATAATATGTTTACAAATAGCTAAACCTAATCCAGTACCTCCAATTTCCCTGCTTCTTGCATCGTCTGTTCTATAAAAACGTTCAAACAATCTTGGGATATGGGATTCCTCTATGCCAATCCCATTGTCACTAATCTCAATCAACACTTTTTTGTCGTCTAACAAGTATACGCTTGCAATAATTTCTCCATCAATCTTTCCATATTTTACAGCATTAGAAAAGATATTCACTAAGACCTGATAAATTTTATTTTTATCGGCAAAAACTTCAATTGGTATTTCGCTCCCTTTTTTGAATTTAAATTGCATATTTTTTTTCAGTAATTTGACATTTAAGTTTTGAAAAACTTCGGTGATCAAATCTTGTATAATAAACTGTTGCTTCAAAATAGGTTCTTTGTTGATCTCTAAGTTGGTGATGACATCTACGTCATTCATAAGACCAACCAGGCGTTGGACATTGGCCTCGGCCTGTCCAATAAATTTTTTACTCAGTGTGGCATCTTCCACTGCACCATCAGCTAATAATTCTAAATAACCTTGTATTGCGAAAATTGGTGTCTTAATTTCATGAGACAAATTTTGTAGAAATTCTTTTCTAAACTGTTCATTGGACTGTAATGTTAGAATTTCATCTGTTTTTTGTGTGGCCCATTTTTCAACATCTTCTCTTACCTCGTCAATCCCTTTTCGGGGTAAAATATATTTTTGATAAGCTTCTTCTCTTTTACTGGCCTTAGTGTAAGAAATTAACTTGTAAATAAGTTTTATTTTTTTATAAATAAATAATTCTAGTATTTGATTTACTAAAAGGTAAATCACAATGAAACAAGCAATGAAATAAGCTAATAGTAATTTCCAATTTGTAATCAATACAAAAACACTCAATGCAATCAAGCTTGACAAAATTAATGCAGTAAGCAAAGCCAATTGCTTTGGTGAAAGATTTTTTTCTTTAAACATGTTGTAATGGAGCTATCTAGGCTTGAAACAAAGGTATTCAGTTTTGACTAATAGTCAAATTTATATCCAACCCCCTTAACAGTCGTAATACATTCAATACCTAATTTTACCCTTATTTTTCGGATGTGCACATCAATGGTTCTGTCTCCAACAATCACGTCGTTACCCCAAACCTGAGACAAGATCTCATTTCTTAAAAAGACACGACCAGGTTGGGCTGCTAATAAGTAAAGTAATTCAAATTCTTTTTTAGCCAATATATGAACGACTCCGTTTAGAACAGTTTTGTATTGTTCGGAATCAATTACTAGGTCTTTAATATATAAGGTCTTAGTTTCTGTTGTAGCAGGTTGTATTCTTCTGAACAAGGCACTGATTCTGCTTACAAGTACTTTTGGACTAATTGGTTTATTGATAAAATCATCTCCTCCTAATTCTAAACCTTTGATATGTGATACCTCGTCATTCAGTGCAGTTAACAATACAATCAAAGTTTTATCAAACTGTTTATTACTTCTTAAATATTCACATACTTCAAATCCATTGCGTTTAGGCATCATGACATCTAAGATGATACAATCTGGATTAAAATCTTTTGCTTTCTCAATAGCTTCACTTCCGTCTTTAGCAGATTCAACTTCATATCCTGCTTTAATCAAGTGGAAGCTTATAATTTCGATGATATTTGGTTCATCGTCTGCAATGAGTATTTTGATCGGATTGGTTTGCATAATGTATGCTGCAAAAGTACCCTTAAATGGCCATAAGACTTGGGTAGCGCAATATTAATTAATTGTTAACTACAATGAACTAAACTGTGTTTTAGGCCTTTAATAAATGTAAAATATAGGGGTTTGCTTTTTTCTCTCTACCCCAGGTGGTTGCTGGTCCATGGCCCGAATAGATCGTCATGGTATCTGGTAGTGGAAAAATTTGAGTTTGTATGCTCTTGATTAAATCAGGTGGATTACTTCCTGGCAGATCTGTTCTGCCTACGCCATCTTTAAAAATTAAATCTCCTCCAATCAAAAAATCTTCTGTTGCATGATAAAAACATACACTGCCTGGTGAATGTCCCGGTGTCTCAAGTACTTTAAATCCATCTTTACCAAATTGAATGAATTCGTCTTGTTTTATATATTGTACTTTTCCTTTGTAGGCTTCAGTAGGAACGCCCCATCTTGCGCCACCTTCTGGCAAGCGATCAATGACTGCTTGTTCTTTTTGATGAAATAAAGCAGTCAATCCATAAGTGTCGCTTACAAAATTATTACCAAAGACATGGTCTAAATGACAATGTGTGTTCAATAGTAATGTTGGTGTCAAATGATTGTCTGTAATGAAGTTGGCAAGCTGCGCTTGTTCATGTTTTAAATAACAACCTGGATCAATGATGATAGCTTCCTTTTCGGAATTGAATATGATATAAGTATTTTCTTGAAATGCATTGAAACAAAAACTTTGAATGGTCAACATGAATTAAAATTTATTTTTTGAGGGCTTCTAAGATATTTTTTACAATCTCTGGCCCTTCATAAATAAATCCTGTCCATACTTGTACTAAACTAGCTCCTGCTTCCAATTTTGCTTTTGCATCTGCTGGCTTAAAAATGCCACCACTTGCAATAATGGGTAGTCTGTCACCTATGCCTTTGTATAGATATTCCAATACTTGATTTGATTTGTTGAGTAAAGGCAGTCCACTTAATCCACCTGCACCCATCTCTTTCGCGCTTGCTGAATTTTTAGGATTTAAGAGGCTACGATCCAATGTGGTATTGCTTGATACCAATCCATCAATTTTCACTTCCGAAGTCAATGAAATGATATCATCCAAGGCACTTATTTCTAAATCGGGTGCAATTTTTAATAGAATAGGTTTATGATTTTTATTGATTAACTGAAGTTCAGAAAATATTTTTCTCAATGCTTCTTTTTCTTGTAATTCACGAAGGCCTGGTGTGTTTGGAGAACTTACATTTACTACAAAGTAATCTACCACTTCTTCTAGTCCTATAAAATTAGTGCAATAATCTTTCCAGGCATCTTGATTTTCAGTGACTTTATTTTTACCAATATTGCCACCAATAATTAAATTGGATTGGGTAGATGCTTTTCTTTGTTTTAATCTTTTTGCAATCGCGTCCACCCCATCGTTGTTAAAGCCCATACGATTGATCAGTGCTTGTTGATCTGTGAGTCTAAACAATCTCGGTTTCGGGTTACCTGCTTGCGGTTTAGGCGTCACCGTACCAATTTCAACAAATCCAAAACCTAACATTTCTAAACCATCCAAATGGGCCGCGTTCTTATCAAATCCTGCTCCAAGTCCTACAACGTTAGGGAACTGCAAACCAAAAACTGTTTTGGCTAAATTTGGATCTTGCACTTGAAATTGACCACTCAGCCATGTATTCAACACAGGCAATGCTGCCGCCACATCTAGGCCCTTCATAGAGACCTGGTGTGCTGTTTCAGGAGGAAGTAAAAAAAGGGTGTTTCTGATGAATGGATAGATCATATAACAAATTTACAACGAAATATTTAGTTGCATAAACAACTTTTTATAAAAAAGCCTACATTTAGGGGGTCAATTAAAGACTTTTTTATGCAAGAAGCTTATATCGTAGCGGGTTTTAGAACAGCAGTGACTAAAAGTAAAAAAGGAGGCTTCCGTTTTATGCGTTCCGACGAATTGGCCATTGAACTCATTCAGGGCTTAATGAAATCCTTGCCAGCATTGGAATACAAATTAATTGACGATGTGATTGTGGGCAATGCAGTGCCAGAAGCGGAGCAGGGTTTGCAATTTGGTAGAATCATTGCTGCAAAAGCATTGGGAATAGAAGTGCCAGGCATTACCATCAATCGATATTGTGCAAGCGGACTAGAAAGTATTGCCATGGCCACTGCAAAAATCAGAACAGGCATGGCAGATTGTATTATTGCTGGTGGAACAGAATCCATGTCCATGGTCCCAACTGCAGGTTGGAAAACTGTTCCAGCCTATTCGATTGCCAAAGACGAACCAGACTTTTATTTATCAATGGGTTTAACTGCCGAGGCGGTGGCCAATGAATACAAGGTCAGCAGGGAAGATCAGGATGCGTTTGCATTGGCTTCGCACCAAAAAGCCAAACAAGCCATTGACAATGGCCATTTCAAGAAAGGCATTCTGCCGATTGAAATCACAGAAACCTATCTTAACGAAAACAATAAGAAAGCAACAAGAAATTTCACAGTGGATACGGATGAAGGTGTTCGTGCCGATACCACATTAGAAGCTTTAGCTAAATTGAAACCAGCATTTGCCATGAAAGGAAGCGTGACTGCTGGTAACTCCTCTCAAACAAGTGATGGTGCAAGTTTTGTAGTCGTAATGAGTGAAAGTTTAATGCAATCTCTAGGACTTAAGCCGATTGGAAGATTGGTGAATTGTGCAGTGGCTGGGGTACATCCAAGAATCATGGGGATTGGACCAATAGAAGCTGTGCCAAAAGTATTGAAACAGGCAGGCATGAATTTAGATCAGATAGACCTATTTGAGTTAAATGAAGCTTTTGCTTCTCAATCTTTAGCAGTCATTCGAACGCTTGGATTAAACCAAGAAAAAGTCAATATCAATGGGGGTGCAATTGCCTTAGGCCATCCCTTGGGATGTACTGGCTCTAAATTAACAGTACAGATAATCAATGACTTAGAGCGATTAAACAAGCGATATGGCATCGTTACAGCCTGCGTGGGCGGTGGCCAGGGCGTGGCTGGAATCATCGAAAAACTCTAAAATAACGTTCATCCATTTTTTATTGCTTTTTGGGTAAAATGCAATAGCTTAGAACTTCATTATTTTAATCAGAAAATAAGTTCATATGCGTATTATTACCCTTAGCTCTATGCTATTTGCAGCTGTCTTAACAATCGGTCAAGCAAATGCACAAAAAGTAAAGAAAGCAGCTGCTGCTCCAGTAGCCTCTACAGAAAAAGTAGACATCAATAAAGTATTTAAAGATTGGAAACCAAGAAATATTGGACCAGCAAGTATGAGTGGTCGTGTCACGACCATTGATGCGGAAGTGGCAAATCCAAATCATATTTGGATTGGTGCTGCATCTGGTGGTGTTTGGAAAACAAACAATGCCGGCGTTAGTTGGACGCCTGTTTTTGATGAGCAACCTATTTTAAATATTGGTGCATTAGCTATTCAACAGTCTAATCCAAGTGTGGTTTGGGTAGGTACTGGAGAAGGTAATCCAAGAAACTCTATCAGCATTGGAGAGGGCATCTACAAAACAATGGATGCAGGTAGATCTTGGAAGCGCATGGGTTTAGAGCAAACAAGAAATATCCATAGAGTGATCATTGATCCATCTAATCCAAATACAGTCTATGCTGGTGCCATTGGTAATCCTTATGGTCAGAGCAAAAATAGAGGTGTTTACAAAACAACAGACGGTGGAGATACATGGAATCAAATCTTATTTACCAATGACACATCGGGTCCTGGTGATATGATAATGGATCCTTCCAATCCTAATAAATTATTTGTAGCCATGTGGCATCACTACCGTAACCCTTTTCATTTAGAAAGTGGTGGTAAGGGAAGTGGATTGTACATGACCATTGATGGTGGTAAAAATTTCACCAAACTAGGAAAAGAACATGGTTTACCTGATGGCGATCTAGGTCGTGTAGGTATTACGATTAGCCGTTCAAATCCAAATGTGGTTTATGCTTTGATTGAGTCTAAGAAAAGCGGTTTATATAAGAGTGATGATGGTGGCTATTCTTGGAAATTAGTGAATGGTCAAAAGTCGATTGTAGACAATCGTCCTTTCTATTTTCAAGATATCATTAGCGACCCATTGAATGAAAATACATTATGGTATTTCAGTCAAACAGTTCAAAAAAGTATTGATGGTGGAAAGAGTTTTGAAACCATTATTCCTTACAGTGGTATCCATCCAGATCACCATGCATTTTGGATTCATCCAACCGATAATAAATACATCATTGATGGAAATGATGGTGGTATAGGTATCACACGCGATGGTGGTAAAACATGGATGTTTGATGAGAAAATTCCTATAGGACAGTTCTACCATATTAATGTAGACAACGAAATTCCTTATCACGTGATGGGCGGTATGCAAGACAATGGTTCTTGGAGAGGTCCTGCATATACCACAACACAAGGTGGTATTCGCAATTTTGATTGGGATAATTTATGGGGTGGAGATGGCTTTGATGTCATGCCTGATGCAGAAGATGCAAATTGGGTGTATGCCATGAGTCAAGGTGGTAACGTAGGAAGATACAACACTGTAACAGGACAATCTTCTTATATCAAGCCGCCAGCACCTAATGCAAAAACTTTATTACGCTTTAACTGGAATGCTGCGATTGCGCAAGATCCATTTGATAAAAAAACAATTTATTTCGGTTCTCAATTTTTACATAAGAGCACCAATAAAGGGGCTGCTTGGGAATTGATTTCTCCAGATTTAACAACCAACGATAGTGCAAAAATTGATCAAAGAGACAATGGCGGATTAAGTATAGACATCACTGGTGCAGAGAACTTTTGTACCATTATTTGTATTGCACCAAGTGCGGTACAAAAAGGATTAATCTATATTGGTACAGACGATGGTAAGGTTCAAATGACAAGCGATGGTGGTGCAACTTGGACCGATTTAACAGCCAATATCACTGGCTTACCTAAAGGTGCTTGGATCCCTCAAATAAGAACTTCTGCATTCAATGCAAACGAAGTATTTGTGGTAGTGAACAATTACAGACAAGGAGATTTTGCACCTTATATTTTCAGATCATCAGATGCTGGAAAAACTTGGACGAATATGGTGGATGAAAAGAAAGTAACAGGTTATGCATTAACAGTATTGCAAGATCCAACTGAACCAAATTTAATTTTTGTAGGAACAGAACAAGGTATGTATATCAGTTTGGACAATGGTGTTCAATTCCAACAATGGAAAAATGGATACCCAGCTGTATCAACTTATGATTTCGCCATTCAAGAAAGAGAAGCAGATTTAGCCATCGCAACATTTGGAAGAAGCTTATGGGTATTGGATGATATCAGACCTTTAAGAAAACTAGCTAAAGCACAAACTGCTAAATTCTTTATGAGTGTGCCTCCAGCTGCAATCAATTTGTCTATCAAGAATTCACCTTATGAGTGGAGTACATGGGGTATGTGGGATGCGCCAAACAAACCAACAGGTATGGCTATCTCTATCTACTCAACTGACACGGTGAAGAAAGCAAAAGTGCAAATTAAAGACGCAATGGATAATGTGATTAGAAATTTAAATGTAAAATTAGATTCTTCAGGATTGAATAGAAGTTATTGGGGCTTTGAGCAAAAAGGAAAAAGAGGCGCGGGTGCACCAAAATCTGGCGGCGGTGGATTTGGTAGAAGAATGGCAGAAGGCCCAGCTGATGCAAGCCCTGCAGAAGAAAGAGAGTTCACAGGTAGAGATGTATTACCTGGTAAATACAAAGTAGTGGTGACTGCTGGTAATTGCAAAGATTCAGCCATGGTTGAAGTGGCAGACGATCCAAGACTTCCAAGTAAAAACGAAGTAGTACTTGCACAGGATAAATTATTAGATCAATTGCAATTAGTTGCAGACAAATACAATGCTGCTCAAGACCAATTGGACGATGCAGATTTAATTTTAACTCAATTAAAAGCAGAGTGGAAAGATAAAAAAGACAAAGGATTGGATAGCTTGGATAAAGTACATAAAGCCATTACTGAAAAAGTGAAGAACTTAAGAGAAATGATGGTGGGCAAAAGACAAGAGAAGCAAGGTTACGGAACCGTTGCAACGATCACGCCAATAGGTATTATCCGCAATGCAAGCATGCTAGTCATGGGTAAGACTTCTATGCCAGGTGCACAAGAAGATCGTGCCATTGCAGAAGCTGTTGTGGTTGCTGCTGATGTGGCTACAAAAGTGAATGTATTCTTTGCAAAAGATTGGGCAGACTTTAGAAAATTAGTAGAAGCAACACCGATTAAAAAATTCAAAGAAATAGAAGCGATTAAATAATGACGCAGCCCTCCGATCGGAGGGCTCGTTATTTTAACTATTTAAACAAGGATTATTCATTATAAATTTCAATTATGAAAAAACTACTTTTTGTATTTGTGGCATTGGTTGGACTAGTTGCGATTAGTCCTGCACAAGCGCAAAAGAAAAAATCAACTGAAACGATTAAGCCAGTTGAATTGACACAAGACCCCATTATTAAAGCACAAAGCTTTAGACTAGTTGGTCCGTTCAGAGGTGGAAGAGCTGCCGCTGGTGCGGGTTCATATGCAGATGTGAATACTTTTTACATGGGTGCAACAGGTGGAGGTGTTTGGAAAACAACCGATGCTGGTAATAACTGGAAAAATATTTCTGATGGGTATTTTGGGGGTACCATTGGTTCCATTGCAATTGCACCATCGAATGAATCTATCGTGTATGTAGGCGAAGGGGAGAACTCCATGCGTGGTAATGTAAGCGAAGGTTTAGAGGGCATGTGGAAGTCAACAGATGATGGAAAGACTTGGAAAAATATAGGATTAAAAGAAGGTCGTCATATTGTTCGTTTGATTGTGCATCCAAAAAATCCAGACATTGTATGGGCAGCTGTGATGGGTCATTTATTTGGTCCAAATGAAAACAGAGGCGTGTACAAAAGTTTAGATGGAGGTGCTACCTGGAAAAGAGTATTGTATGTGAATCCACAAACAGGGGCGAGTGATTTAATCATTGATCCAAGCAATCCAGATATTATGTATGCGGGTACATGGGAGTTAATTCGTACGCCGTATAGTTTAGAAAGTGGTGGTGCTGGTTCAGGTATGTATAAAAGTACAGACGGTGGAAATACTTGGGTGTCTATTAGCAACAATAAAGGATTACCTAAGGGTGTGTGGGGTATCGTTGGTGTTGCAATCGCAAAATCAAATACCGATAAATTATATGCATTGATTGAAAATGCAAATGGCGGATTGTATGTATCCAATGATGCAGGAAAAAGTTGGGAATTAGCAAGTGGTGATAATAATATTCGTCAACGTGCTTGGTATTACACTAAAGTATTTGTTGATCCGTCGGATGAAAATAAAGTATACTGTCCTAATGTGAACTTTATGGTCTCTTCTGATGGTGGTAAAAACTTTACATCTTTAAGAACACCACATGGTGATCACCATGATTTATGGATAGACCCTAAGAATGGAAAAAGAATGATTGTTTCCGACGATGGTGGTGCGCAAGTGAGTATGGACGCTGGTAGAAACTGGAGTACGATGATGAATCAGCCAACTGTGCAAGTATATCGTTTGAGTACGGACAATAGTTTCCCTTACCGAATCTTAGCCGCACAACAAGACAATTCTGCCTTCAGAATTAAGTCAAGTACCTATGGTGCATTCATTGGCGAAAACGATTTTGATGTCACTGCAGGTGGTGAGAGTGGTTATATTGTGGCTGATCCATTAAACAGTGATATTGTATATGGTGGCTCTTATGGTGGATTAATTACACGCTATGACCATAAAACGGGCGAGAATAGAGTAATCAATGTATGGCCAGACAATCCAATGGGTGCAGGTGCAGAAGTAATGAAGTACCGTTTCCAATGGAACCATCCAATTTTCTTCTCTCCACATAATCCAAAGAAATTATATACTGCAGGTAACCATTTATTTTCTTCAGAAAATGAAGGTGCAAGTTGGAATATGTTATCTCCAGATTTAACGACGGACGATAAAACAAAACAAAAAAGTTCTGGTGGACCAATCACACAAGATAATACGAGTGTAGAATATTATTGTACCATTTTCACAGCAGCAGAATCACCAGTTGAAAAAGATTTATTATGGACAGGAAGTGATGATGGTGTGATTAGTGTGAGTAAAGATGGTGGTAAAACATGGGCGAATGTAACACCAAAGGATGCACCAAAATGGATCATGTGGAATAGAGTAGAAGTAGATCCAACAAGAAAAGGAACTGCCTATTTTGCAGGAACAAGGTATAAATTAGATGACTTTGCGCCTTATATCTACAAAACAACAGACTATGGTGCTACATGGACTAAAATCACCAATGGAATTGACCCAATGCACTTTACAAGAGCGATTGTAGCAAGTCCAAGAAAAGCAGGTGTCTTATTTGCTGGAACTGAATATGGATTGTATGTGTCTATTAATGATGGTGCTTCTTGGGAGCGCTTCCAATTGGACTTACCTGTAACACCAATCACAGACTTATTGATTAAAGATCAAAACTTGATTGTGGGAACACAAGGAAGAAGTATTTATGTTTTAGATGACTTATCATTTATCGAGAACTTCCAACCTGCGCCAACTGCAAATCAAGTATTCCCTATTGCCAATACCTATCGTGTGCCTCCACAAATGGGTGGAAGAAGAGGACGTGGCGTTTCAGTAAGTATGCCAGCGAATGTAGGAACGAATCCTGCTAAGGGTGTGGTGATCAAATATTGGAAAGTGAATACTGATTCATCTAAAGTAGAAATCGTGATCATGGATGATCAGAAAAAAGTAATTAAAAAAATAAACCATTCAGAAGCAGGTGGTCCAAGCAGCGAAACTGGATTCCAAAGTTTTGTTTGGAATATGTATCATAAAGAAGCAGAAAAACCAGAGACTGGTTTGATTCTTTGGAATGGTTCAACAAGCCCAGTATTGGCCGCTCCAGGTAAATACACAGCGAAAGTGACAATAGATAATACAGTGAGCGAAATGCCATTTACAATTGTTGCCGATCCAAATTATAAAGTATCTGATGCAGATTTGAAAGCGCAGGAACAATTCTTATTAAAAGTGTCAGGTACTTTTAGTGAGATCATGAAAAATTTAAAGAGCATCAAAGAATTGCGTGCACAGATTGGTATGTTGCAAAAGAAAACAAAAGATTCTTCCTTCCAAAAACAAGCAAAAGAAGTATTGGCTAGCTTAACTTCAATCGAAGAAGCTTTGCATCAAACAAAAGCGAAGAGCGGACAGGATGTGTTGAATTTCCCTATTCGCTTAGACGATAAAATTGCTGGTGTATTTGAATCAGCAGCATCTGGGTACACCGCACCAACACAACAAGTGCAAGGGGTCTATGAATTGTTAAAAGGACAAGTAGATGCTGAATTCAATAAGTTGGATACATTGAAGAAAACAGGTGTTAAAAAATTAAACGATGCAGTACATCAATTGGCCATTCCAATCATTGGAGGATAATGGAATAGTTCATTGTAAAGATTGTTTGCTTAAATAAAAAAAGGTCCCGAAATTTCGGGACCTTTTTTTATAGATAGTAAAATGAAATTAATTAATTAGTTCATTCATTTATTCATTCATCTGGTTTGATATTATATTTCTATCTATTCAAAATCTGTATACAATAAATATTTTTTACGCATTTGCTTGAATCTAGTTAGTCCTGCTTGCCAGCTAGCCCTTATGGTTGCAGCAGATTGCCCTGATTTTAATTGCTCCATCAATACTGCGTTTCCTGCTAATTTATTGAAGAAGTAGTCTGTGGCTAATTTTGATTTAGGTTCAATAAAAAAACTATCTTTTACAGGAAAAGCTTGGTACATCTCTATGATTAAATCTAGATCAATTTGACTAGGCGCTCGTTGATTGCTTAAATCCCATCCATAGCAGGTTTGTCCATACAATTTAGAATTCATGGCGCCCGTTCTTGGACCAGGTATGAAACTAAATTTTTTGCCTTGTATACTAGGGTGACCGATATGTGCAAATGCATGTGCAGTGCCTCGACCTTCGCTCATTACTGAGCCTTCGATTAAACAGGTGGTTGGATACCAATAGATGGCATTCATGTCTGGTAAATTTGGAGAAGGTGCAATATTAAAGGTATACATGGATGTATGATCATAATTCTTACATCCAATCACAGTGAATTGAATTGGACTCGCCATTTTATTGATATTGCTATCCGCTGGTGCTGTCAACCATTTTTCACCAACAAGCATTTTAGCATATTCGCCAGTCGTCATGCCATATACAGTGGGGATAGGTTGCTTGCCAATAAAACTACTAAATGGTTTTTCTAAAATAGGGCCATCTACATAGTGGCCATTTGGATTAGGACGATCTAAAATTATCAAAGGCTTATTATTGGCCCATGCCGCTTCCATATAATATTGTAGCGAAGAGATATAAGTATAAAAACGGGTGCCCACATCTTGAATATCAAAAACCAATACATCTACATCCATCAGGTCTGCTTCACTAGGTCCATATTTTTTTCCATAAAGCGAAACTATTTTTACACCTGTTGCCTCATCAATTCCATCTTTTGTTTTTTCTCCTGCGTCTGCCGTGCCTCTAAGGCCATGTTCTGGTGTAAATACTTTTTGTATTTGAATTCCAATTGCAAGTAAAGTATCTATCAAATGTTTTTTGCCTACCGTAGCAGTGTGGTTGGTAAATAAGCCCACTCTTTTATTTTTTAAAAGTGGCAGGTATTGTGCTGTTTGATAAGCACCTGGTAAAATGGGTGCTGTTTTTTGAGCCACGGTGTTTAAACTTAAAAAAAGTAAAACACTTGCTAAGCAAATCATCGTTTTGTTTTTCATACGCTAATTTAAATATTTTCCAACAATAGGCATTCTTCTTCCCACGCCGAATGCTTTTGGCGATATTCGAATGATAGGACAAAATTGGTTGCGTTTGTATTCGTTGGTATTGACCATCTTTAAAGTACGATCTACCAATGCTGCGTCAAATCCAAGCGCTTTGATATTGGCAGGGTCTGCGCGTTTTTCAATGTATTGGTATAAAATTTGATCCAATACGGTGTAGTCTGGTAAACTATCGCTGTCTTTTTGATCTGGTCTTAATTCTGCACTTGGTGCTTTTTCAATAATATTTTTTGGGATGATTGCCTTTGTTGAATTGATGTAGTTGGCCAATTCGTAAACTTGTAATTTATAACAATCACCTAGTACACCCAATCCGCCAGCCATATCACCATACAATGTGCCATAGCCTGTTGCCAATTCACTTTTATTAGAAGTATTCAATAAAACATAGCCTATTTTATTTGCAATGGCCATGAGTAGGTTTCCTCTTGATCTGCTTTGGATATTCTCTTCGGCTAAAGAGAAAGGCATTTCTTTGAAAATAGGTTTCAAAGTTTGTAAAAAACTTTCATACACATCCTTAATAGGAAGGATATCGTATGGGTTACCTAAGTTTTTACTTAGTTCAACCGCATCCTCTACGGAATGCAAAGTGGAGTAGGGTGAAGGCATTAAAATGGCGTAGACATTTTCTTTACCAAGCGCTTCGCAAGCAATGGCAAGGGTTACAGTGGAGTCGATGCCTCCAGAAGATCCTAGTATTGCTTTTTTAAAACCCATCTTATTAAAATAATCCTTCACGCCTAAGACTAGTGCTTTATACACTTGGTCGATATTTAATGTGGGTACTAAATTCACAGGATTCAATTCCTTACTTGGAACAGATGCTGCAGGTTCAATGATCGGCGCATTGATAGTGCCATCCTCATTGCATTCAAAAATTTGCATTGCAGATTCAAACATGGGTAAAGCGCCACATAAGTTTGCATCTTTATCAAATACTAGAGAAGCACCATCAAATACGATTTCTGTTTGACTTCCTATTGCGTTGCAATAGAACAATGGTTTTTTATATTTTACCACATTAGATTTAATGGTGGCTTTTCGGTCTTCGTCATGGGTATAATCAAATGGAGAGGCACTTAAATTGAGTAAGATGTCTGGAGATTGTTGCATCATTTGATCCATCGGACAAATCGTGTATAAGGGGTTGTCTCCTAAATTCCAAATGTCTTCACAAATGGTGATTGCCAACTGTTTCCCTTTAAAGGAAACTACTTTCCATTCGCTAGCTGCTTCAAAATATCGATTCTCATCAAATACATCATAGGTAGGTAATAATGTTTTATGAATCTCTGCTTGTATTTTTTGATCGTATAAAAAAAACGCTGCGTTGTATAAAGGTTTTCCTTTTTCATTGGTATTGTGTGCTGGCGCGCCAATCAATACACCAATCGTGTCTGCCACTTTTCTAATGGCATCTACACTGGCATAACATTGGTTGATAAAATCATTGAACTCCACAAAGTCTCTTGCAGGATAACCGCAGACACTCATTTCGCTAAATAAAATTAAATCAGCACCTTGCTGCTTTGCAAGCTCAATAGCATCCACAATCTGTTTTGTGTTGGCCTCGAAATTGCCAATATGATAATTCTGTTGGGCAATACAAATTTTCATGCATCAAAGGTCGGTTTTTAAAAGAAATAACCTCGCTTTTTTTGTACTTTCGGGGATGCGCATAACTGCTTTATTTTATGGATGGATTGGACTTACCCTGGTAGCCTGTAATATGGCCCCTCAAGACCCTGCGGTGCATGCACCAACTCCAAATATCCAATCAATTCGATTTGACAGTGCCTTTTTTGCCATGGACAGCTTGCATTTTGAGTCAGATTTAGCCAAATTAGTCCAAACATATCCTCAATTTTCGGAAGATTATTTTAATCGAATTTTGATGCTGTCTTCAAAAAAAGAGCCTAAAAAGATATTGGCTTTTTATAAAGCCTATCTCCCCATCTTTCAAGCAACTCAAAAAGTACAAGCATCTAAAAAAGCGACTCCAGAGATTACAGATGCATTAAAAAGATTTCATTACTACTTTCCAACATATACTTTACCAAAACAATTAATTTATTTTATTGGGCCACTCGAAACCTATGGGAATGTGGTGACTAAAGATGGACTTGCTATTGGTCTTCAATTGTATATGGGTGCGGAGTCAAGCTGGTATTACTCCGAACAAATGAATACCATCTACCCAACTTATATTAGTCGTCAATTTGCACCAGAATATATTGTAGTGAATTCAATTCAAAATATGTTGAATGATTATGATCCTTTAGCATTGAATGGAAAACAATTGATAGAACAGATGATTGAAATTGGGAAGCGTCAATATATACTCAGTCAATGTTTACCAACGACTTCGGATACACTGTTATTAGGTTATACAGGGAATCAGTTAAAAGCAATCGAAGAAAATAAAGGGGATATTTGGACTTTCTTATCAAGCCAAAACAGACTTTTTTCTGTGGACCCGAATTTGACTTCAGCGATTTTAAGAGAAGCACCGTATAATGATTATTTTGGAGAGGAGATACCAGGCAACGTAGGTAAATATATTGGCTATAGCATTGTAAAATCTTGGATGAACCAACAAAAAGGAATCTCAAAAAGCGATCTCAGTCAATTATTAAAAACCCCTGCCAAGACGATCTTTGATCAGGTCAATCTTGACTTTTAATTTAATTTTACGGGTGCAATCATTTTGAATGCAGGAATTTTAACTTGAATGGCTTCCCTGTTTTCAATATTTTCCATATTATAATAACCTTGCATCTTACCTAATTCGGTTTTTAAATTACAGCCACTTACATATTGATATTGCTTTCCTGGCATGATTAAAGGTTGTACACCTACCACGCCTTCGCCTTCTACTACTCTATGCTCACCATTGCTGTCAAATATCTCCCAAAATCTACGAAGTAGTTTTACAGGAAATGAGTTGTGATTTTCGATCGTAATGCGATAAGCAAACATAAAATCTTGCTGCAAAGGGTTGCTGTAATCTTTTTGGTAAAAGGTTTCAACACTTACTTCTATGCCTTCAGAAATTGTAGAAATCATGACCATTGTGATCAAAAGTAACTTGCAGAGTATACTGCGGGATAAATTTAGCAAATATTTTACTCAGCTTGCTCAAAAAGATAGGCTATTTTTTTTTAACCAGCAGGAACTCACCTAACTTCGCGGCAACGTTTGCAAATTATATTTTAAACGCCCCTTTTTACCATTAAAACTGACTAAAATGAAGATAGCTGTAGCTAAAGGTGACGGAATCGGTCCAGAAATCATGGAAGCAGTCATTGGTATATTCAATGCGGCTAAATTGCCATTGGACTATCAGTATGTAGACATGGGAAAATGGGTATTTGATAAAGGATTCAGTAACGGAATGACCCCAGAAGCAAAAGAAACGATTGAACAAATAGGCATCCTTTTTAAGGGGCCAATGGAAACACCAAAAGGTAAAGGGGTTAAAAGTGTCAATGTCACGGCAAGAAAAACTTGGAATACCTACGCGAATGACAGAAAATTTCAAACCTTAAGTGGGGTAGATACTGTTTTTAGTAAAGCAGGTATCAATATTGATTTGACCATCGTGCGTGAAAACATCGAGGACACTTATGGTGGTATCGAACACAAGTTAACACAAGATGTGGCCATTGCCAGAAGATACATTACTAGAGGAGGAAGTGAACAAGTGATTCGTTATGCATTTGAAATGGCTCAGAAAAAAGGTGCCAAAAGAATTACTTGTGGACACAAGGCCAATATTATGAAGTTAACGGATGGTCTATTTTTGGAAGTATTTATTGAGGTAGCGAAAGCCTATCCTAATCTAAAATCGGACGATATCATTGTAGATGATTTATGTATGAAATTGGTAAGTCGTCCAGACTTATTTGATGTGATTGTACTCACTAATTTACAAGGCGATATTGTGAGTGACCTATGTGCTGGATTGGTTGGTGGGCTTGGTTTTGCACCATCTTCAAATATTGGTGATCATATTTCTATTTTTGAAGCAGTACATGGTACAGCACCAGATATCGCAGGTAAAAATATCGCCAATCCTACTTCATTATTATTGAGTGGATTAAATATGTTGCGTCATCTAGGCATGATGGAAAAAGCAGTCATGATTGAAAATGCATTATTGTATACTTTGGAGTCGGGCGTGCATACTGGTGATTTTGGAGACAAGTCTATTGCTTCAGTGAATACCACTGTTTTTGCACAAGCCATCATTGATAATTTTGGTAAACAACCAACACAAAATCCAAAACCTAATTTGAAAGATTTTGATTTTGTATCTACCAATAAGGCAATTTTAAAGAATCCAATGTTATTGGGTTCTAATAATGAGCCCCATAAAATTGTTGGAGCAGATTTCTTTATTGAATCCACATTACAACCAAATGAATTGGCTGCTGTAGCCATGCAACAAGAAAAAAATGAATTAAAATTGGTGACTATTTCTAATAGAGGAACGCAGGTTTGGCCAACAGGTTCTGTTTTCACCAACCTAGTGAATCAATATCTACTTCGATTTGAAACGGAAAACGCGACGCCACTTACCCAATCAGACATCATCAATTTATATAGTGGGCTTGTTAAAAATTTCCAGATTAGTTCAGTTGAAATATTGAACATGTGGGGAGACAAAAAAGCATATAGTTTAGCGCAAGGACAATAAGGCATCTAGGATTTATTTTTATCTGGCTTTATTTGACCTTATTTGCTATAAAATTGCCTATTTCGGTGGGAAAAAATACATTTTTAGTGTAATTTCACCACTCAATTACAAATTAGCTTTTTACCTATGGCAGAAGTAATATTAATGCCCCGTTTAAGTGATACCATGACCGAAGGTGTTGTTGCGGCTTGGCACAAGAATGTGGGGGAGACCGTAAAAAAAGGCGATTTATTAGCCGAAATAGAAACGGATAAAGCAACCATGGAATTGGAGAGCTATCAAGATGGTGTTTTATTACATATAGGTACGCCTCGTGGCGGCAAATTACAAGTCAACGATTTATTGGCCATTTTTGGAAAAGCAGGTGAAGATGTGTCTGCTTTGATTGCTCAAAACACCGGTGGAGCAAATGCACCAGCTCCGGTTGAAACTTTAAGTACACCCGCACCAGTTCCTGCAACTTCAACACCTAGTGCATCTGCTGCAGATTTTTCAGCATTGGAAGAAGTGGTATTAATGCCCCGTTTAAGTGATACCATGACCGAAGGGGTAATTGCAGGATGGCATAAGCAAATAGGAGATACCGTTAAAAAAGGAGAAGTATTAGCAGACATCGAAACTGATAAGGCAACGATGGAATTGGAATCTTATAAAGATGGAATTTTATTATACCAAGGTGCTCAAGCAGGTGAAAAGATTTTAGTGAATGATTTACTTTGCATCATTGGACAACAAGGTTTGGAGATTGCACCAATTGTTGCTGCATTAAAAGGTGGGGCTGCACAAGCAACTACTCCAACTGCACCAACAACAGCTGCACTAACAACATCTACTCCTCAAGCTGCACCTACGGCTACAGCGACTGCTGTCAATACTACTTCAACGCAAGTAGTGAATGAAGGAAGAATTTTTGCTTCACCTTTAGCTAAAAAAATTGCCAAAGAAAAAGGGATTGACTTAAAATATGTTCAAGGCACCGGCGAGCATGGAAGAATTACAAGAACAGATTTAGAAAATTATACGCCAGGCAATACTTCAAGTACTGCAAGTGCAGCGGCTCCAAGAAATACCAATTTTGTTGGTCAAGTAAGTTTTGTAGATACACCAGTTTCTCAAATGCGTAAAACCATTGCAAGACGTTTAAGCGAAAGTTTATTTACGGCACCGCATTTTTATTTAACCATGAAAATCAACATGGATGCGACCATTGCTGCTAGAACAGTCGTGAATGAAACAGCACCTGTTAAAATTAGCTTCAACGATTTTATTGTTAAAGCGGTAGCCCTTTCTTTAAAACAACATCCAAAAGTAAATAGCAGTTGGTTAGGCGATGTGATTCGTGCAAACCACCATGTGAATATTGGTATCGCCGTTGCAGTAGACGAAGGATTATTGGTGCCTGTACTTCGTTTTGCAGACGGACTTTCTTTAGATGAAATAAGTGTATCTGTAAAAGAGTTTGCTAAAAAAGCAAAAGACAAAAAATTACAACCTTCAGATTGGGAAGGAAGCACTTTCACCATTTCTAATTTAGGTATGTTTGGAATAGATTCATTCACTGCTATTATTAACCCGCCAGATGCTTGTATTCTAGCGGTAGGTGGTATTGCACAAGAGCCTGTGGTAAAGAATGGTCAAATAGTTCCAGGTAATGTGATGAATGTTACTTTAAGTTGTGACCATAGAGTAGTGGATGGTGCAACAGGGTCGGCTTTCTTACAAACTCTAAAAAGCTATTTAGAAGAACCTATCAGAATGTTCATTTAATAAATCAGCGCTTAAGAAAATTTAAGCGCTGATTTATTTCTACTCTAATGATTTTTTCGAGGGACCCCATAAACGGGCCCCTCGTTTTTTTTACTCTTATTATTTCTGCTCTAATGATATTTTCGAGGAACCCCATAAACGGGCCCCTCGTTTTTTTTCTTTTATAAATCACATCCAATCGGCGCACCTGGAGGAATGACTACAGGTTTAGGAAGCGTGATTTTTTCAGGATCATTAATTCTGCTAATGGCGTATTGATAATGTCCTGTAAGCTTAGGGTTGCTGATTGATAAACTCGTTAATTTTGATTTCAATTTATTCAATCTATTTGCACAAATACTTTTTACTTCAAAATTAGCATCACTACTTTGGCTCATGCCAATTAACCAGCTTAAAGTTTGTTGTTGCATTTGTAGTTGAATAGAACCCGCTAAGCCAGATACAGTTGGTGCATACCATGTTTTATCTAAAATGGCATCTAGCACATTATCCCATCCCATACTACCTGCTCTAGCTTTGTTTTGCACTAAACGATTGGCTCTTTCTGTATTGAACAAAAAAGACAATTCAAAATCCACCAAGGCTTCGGCTGGAGATAATGCATCGAAACTTAATCCAGTTCTTTTTGTAAATAATTCCCCTACGCCATAGTACATTGGCGGTCTTGGAGGAATGAGTTGTAAAACATTTTCAGGAATGGTTAAGAAGCTAGATCCTAAACATACCAAGGCAGCATCTAAGGCTTTTTGCTGTAATGCATTCGGTAAAATAGTAGGTTGAATTTGATTTTTGTCACCTTTAACGCTATATTGATAATTGACACCTCCAATTAATTTTGTAACTGCTTCGTATTGATATCGATGGTAATTATAGACTGGCACAAGCATGTCTTCTAGTTGAGCAAGTGGTGTACCCACTTTTACCGCGTCTTCGCTAAATTGTTGCATCGCTTTATTGCGTACAGCAAAAGTTTGCATTAAGCCATCCACTGCATCTGGTAGATTATCCCAAAGATGCGCATTGGGGTGCATACCGCCTGCTGCTCTTGCATCTGCGTCTGCAATAAATTGTAATCCATTTTTTGAATTTTCTTCCAACATTTGATTCAATCCTTTTGCTTCATCTGTGCTTTTTGGAAAATCTTGGTAACCATAGGTAATGGCACGTTTATCCCATAGACCAATTTCATCTGTATAAATAGTAGAGAAATCTAAATCGCCTTTTGCATTTACAAAAATATTTGGATGTGGGTAGTCCATCACCGATGATCGATCATTGAAACTAGATGCATAATTGTGTTGTAAGCCCAATGTATGTCCAATTTCATGTGCAGAAAGTTGTCTTAATCTATGAATAGCCGCTTTACGCATCTCCTCTGAAACCGGCTTGCCTGTTGTATAAGGGGATAATAATGCAGCAAAAATTAAATAATCCTGTCTCACTCTCAATGAGCCTAATGAAACCTGCCCTTTGATAATCTCTCCAGTTCTAGGGTCTGCCACAGAAGCGCCATAACTCCAACCTCTAGTAGAACGGTGTACCCAATTGATCATATTGTAACGAATATCCATTGGGTCTGCAGAGTCGGGGAGGATGTATAATTGAAATGCATTTTTATAACCGGCAGCTTCAAATGCTTGGTTCCACCATTTTCCGCCTTCTAATAATGCAGAGCGAATGGGTTCAGGAGTGCCATTGTCTAAATAATAAATGATGGGTTTAACAGCTTCACTGGCAGCAGCAGTTGGATCTTTTTTCTGTAAACGATGTCTATTGATCACCATTTGCTGAATTGGTTCGCTTATATCAGAACTGTAATTAAAAAAACTAGTACCTCCAAAGCCACTTCTAATATCATATTTTCTTGGACTGTAATTGTTGTCTGGTAATTCTACAAAGCTATGATGCATTCTAACAGTGATAGCTTCTGGAGAAGGTGTGACTGATTGCACCAATCTTCCTGCATCGGATCCGCCAACAAATGTCACCGTTGCTTCGAACTCTCCATTTTTTGGAAAGTTCTTCGTGTTTTGAATATAAATAGCAGATCTATTTTCGTTGATGGCATAAGTACCTTGTCTTGCGCGCTTAATTCTATCAACGACACCGTGTGCATCTCTTAAAAAGAAGCTAGTTGCATCAACTAATAGTTTATTCATCGAACGATCAGCCAAATTTTCTTCCTCGGCTTCAATGTTAAAATTAAATAAGATAGATTGAGCAAAAGATTGCTCCACAGCTTTTTGTTCTCTTGTATCATTGGTGACTGCCCTATAATCTTGATTGGGCTGTGTTAAGAACAATTTTTTACCAACTCTATTAAAGTATACAATTCTTGAATCGCCTAGTTGTCCTCTATCAAGCCCAATATCATTAGATCCCAGCCCAGCTGGCAAAGAGTTGACGTACAAAAAAGGCATATTCAATTTGTCTACTACTAGGTATATTTTTCCATTGGTATTATCCCAATAAAAATCATAAAAACCTTTTCGCAATTCCATATTTTTTGTTTTTTCTGCAATGGTTCCAGTTTGAGAAAATCCGAAAAAAGGGATTGCTAATAATACAAGTATCTTGCGCATGTGTATTTATATTGATTTGACATAAAAAATCCCGCATAAAGCGGGATTTATATTAAGCTGTTTTCATTAAGCTGTTGGATTGTTATCCGTACCTGGAGTTTCGAAAAGTGAAGGCGTAACAACAGGAGCTGCCACAGGGGCTGCAACTGGAGCGACTACTTTCTCAGGTGCTGTCTTCTTTTTAGCAGGTGCTTTCTTAGCTACAACTTTTTTAGGAGCTGCTTTTTTCGCTACTACTTTCTTTGCTACTGCTTTTTTTGGAGCTGCTTTCTTTTTAGCAAGCGTCTTTTTCGCTACTACTTTCTTTGTTACTGCTTTTTTTGGAGCTGCTTTCTTTTTAGCAGGTGCTTTCTTAGCTACTACTTTCTTTGCTACTGCTTTTTTTGGAGCTGCTTCCTTTTTAGCAGGCGCCTTCTTAGCGACTGCTTTTTTCGCTACTGCTTTTTTAGGAGCGGTCTTCTTTTTAGGAGCTGCTTTCTTTTTAGCAGGCGCCTTCTTAGCGACTGCTTTTTTCGCTACTGCTTTTTTTGCTTTTGCTTTCTTTGCTACTGCTTTTTTAGGAGCTGCTTTCTTTTTAGCAGGTGCCTTCTTAGCGACTGCTTTTTTTGCTACTGCTTTCTTTGCTTTTACTTTTTTCTTGCTTGCCATAAACTTATGTTTTTTTAAGGATTTTTGATTTTCATAAAATTACATTCTTTTATTGTAACAAAATAAAAACAATTTAAATTTTTAATAATAGATTTGTTTTATGCAAACAAGTGTTACCATGGTCTTAGGGGCATCAACTAACTCAGAAAGATACAGTTATATGGCTACGGTCATGTTAATGGAAAAAGGTCATGCAGTTTATCCATATGGGATTAAAAAAGGCATGATCCAATCTCTGCCTATTGTGCAAGACTGGCCACAAACAGGCTCCATAGCCAGTTTGACTTTGTATTTAGGGCCTGCTGCACAAGCAGAATATTATGATCAGATTGTTGCGCTAAAACCTGAGCGAATCATTTTCAATCCAGGAACTGAAAATCCTATTTTAGTTCAATTAGTACATGCGGCAGGTATATCCACGATAGAAGCATGTACTTTAGTGATGCTAACAACTGGTCAATATTAAGAAAATATTAATAAGCCTGACCCCATGCGGCTCGGTCCAGCATCCTGTATTGAATGGATTCACTAATATGTTGATTTTGAATATCTTTTGACCCATCTAAATCTGCGATAGTGCGTGCTACTTTGATGATTCGATCATAGGCTCTCGCACTCAGCTGGAATTGTTCCATCGCCATCTTTAATAATTTTGCAGAAGCATCATCTAATTGTGCCCATTTTTTTAATTCATAAGCTTGCATTTGGACATTTGTAATGATATCTGGGCGTTGGTTAAATCGTTTCAATTGAATGGCTCTTGCGTTTTGTACCCTTTCACGAATAGTCAATGAGTTTTCTGTAATGGAATGGTTGGTGAGCTCCTCGTAACTCACGGGTACTACTTCAATTTGTAAATCAATCCTGTCTAACAATGGCCCCGAAATTTTATGTAGGTATTTTCTTACATTACTAGGACTGCAAGTGCAGGCTTTTTGTGGATGATTAAAATACCCGCAAGGACAAGGATTCATGGAGGCAAAAAGCATAAATCTACTTGGGAACTCAACGGTTTGTCTAGATCTAGAGATGCTCACAAAACCTGCTTCCATGGGTTGGCGTAAAATTTCGATAGCTGCTCTACTGAATTCCGGCAGCTCGTCTAAAAATAAAACACCATTATGCGCCATGGATATTTCACCAGGCTGAGGAATGGATCCGCCACCCACTAATGCGATGGCTGAAAGGGAATGATGCGGATTTCTAAATGGACGTGTATGCATCAATCCAGATGGAGGGGATAATTTACCAATCAAGCTATACACTTTACTTGTTTCTAGGGTTTCCTTGTGGCTCATTGTAGGCAGGATACTAATACTTGTTTTTGCCAACAATGTTTTTCCTGCACCTGGTGGTCCAACCATGATTAAATTATGTCCTCCTGCAGCGGCTATTTCAATGGCTCTTTTTGCTTGAAACTGTCCTTTGATAAAAGCAAAGTCAACGGGGTAGATAATGGATGCTGCATCTTTGTCCGAATCATTTTTTTGAAAAGGGCTAAACAATTCGGGATGGTTACAAAATTGAGTGACTTCTGTGAGGTGGTCAAATGCATATACTTTAAGCCCTTCAATAAGGGATGCCTCATCTGCGTTTTTTGTTGGAATGATCAATCCATCTAAGCCAGCTTCTTTGGCATAGATGGCCATGGCTAGTACACCTTTGATTGGCTGAATTGCTCCATTTAAACTAAGTTCACCCATCATTAAAAACTGTGTCAAAACGGTTGAGTTGACTATTTGGTCCGATGCCGCAAGAATACCAATTGCAATAGGAAGATCAAAAGCAGGACCCGTTTTTTTAATATCAGCTGGAGCTAAATTGATGACTAGTTTTGTTCTCGGCATCTGAAATCCATTGGCCTTAATCGCGATTTCTGTGCGGTGTAAACTTTCTTTCACTGCTGTGTCTGGAAGTCCAACGATACAATAGCCTTGCCCCATACTCACATTGACTTCTACCTGTATACCAATAGCATCCATGCCAAATAAGCAAGCACCCCTAGTTTTTACGAGCATGTTTCTTTGAAAAATAGCAAAAAATTGAAACCGTATTTAAGTATTTATACGTTCAATCAAGTCCACAACCCCTTCTCTTTCTAAAATAAGGTAGCCAATTCTATCCTGGCTTACCCCTTTTTTCAAAGTGTAATTAAAAATGAGTGCTTTGTTAATGATTGAAGTTTCAAAATAACAAAATTGAATATGCGGGTAGACCTTAAGTGGGTCACTAATTTCATATAAATGCGTAGATAAAATACATAAGGATTGTTTTAAAGCTTGTAAGCCTTCAATCACTTTTGTACTACATTTCATTGCATCAATGATATTGGTGCCTTTAAATAATTCATCTATGAGTACTAAGTATTTTTTTCCATCCATGACCTGTGTTAAAGTATGTTTAATGCGTTGTACTTCATTAAAGAAATAACTTTCTCCTTTAAGCACATTGTCTGCAATGGTTAGATTGGTGATTAGTCCATCTAAGATAGTGAGCTTGCATTTTTTTGCTGGCACACCCATGCCAATATGTGCGAGGTAGGCTAGTAATCCAACTGTTTTTATAAAAGTACTTTTACCGGCCATATTTGCCCCAGTTAAAAACAAAAAACCGGATTCAGAACTTAAACTCAAATCATTAGCGACTGCATTGGTTACCAGCGGATGCACTGCGCCCTTAAATTCAATCATTGGGCTAGCTTGATCCACCCATTCTGGAAAGTTGAACTGATATTCCTGCATCGCAGTAGCCATACTATAATAGGTATCTACCAGATAGAAATGATGTAGTAATTTTTTAATTTGTGCTTTATATTGGTAATAAAAAAAATAGCCCAACTCCAATACTGCTTTAGGATCTTTTTTTAAATTGTTAATATTACAGCTTAGACAATCTAACTGTGTGATATGTTTTTTGATAGGAACTATCAATGCATTTAATTCAGTATTATTTGAATAAGTCTCAAACACTTTAAGCCACTGGTCCATTGCTTGTACAAAAGTCAATAAGTGCTGGACCGAATAGGCAATTAGGGCGTAATCTGTTTTATTCCAAAATTGATACCAATAAGCACTTAATAAACCAATCTGTTTAGGGATGGGTGAAAAACTATTTCCATAAAATTGATCAATGACCAAACAAGTCCCATTGGAAATTTTCATTTGGTCCAAAAAGGCTTGCTCTGCTATAAAAATTTGTAAGGCGGATTGTCTTGATTCAATGGCATACTTGGTCTCTAAAGGAGAAGTGATAAGCTGCATCCATTGTGCTTTACCACCATTTGTTTTACAAAAATCTAAATGACTAGCAAGTCCTTTAGATTCATTGTTGTCCAATAGTCCAATATCAAGTATCGTCGTTTTATCTACCTGCATTTAACTTCTTGTAAACTGGATTCTACTTCCTTTTTGTGCTTCGTTGAACTGACCCTGATGGTAAACAAGATGGCCATTGACAAAAGTAGATTGAATGCTATAAGGAAATTGTGTGCCTTCAAATGGGCTCCATCCACATTTGTACAATAGATTGTCTTTAGTCACCGTATAAGGCAATGCTTTTACGAGTACAAGATCTGCATAATAGCCTTCTCTAATAAAGCCTCTTTCTTTAATTTGAAAACAAGTAGCAACAGCATGGCTCATTTTCTCTACCATTTTTTCCATGCTTAGTTTCCCTTCATACACATATTTTAGCATCAGCATCAAACCATGTTGCACTAAAGGCAACCCTGCATGCGCATGCACATAAGTTTCTTGCTTTTCTTCCCAGGTATGAGGTGCATGGTCTGTAGCTATGATGTCTAGTTGGTCATTCAATAAGCCTTCCCATAATGCCGTTTTATTTTCTGCTGCTTTAATGGCTGGATTGCACTTAATTAAATTACCCTTTGCAGCATAATCGTCTGCTGTAAAATGCAAATGGTGCACACAGACTTCTGCAGTAATGCGTTTTTCGCCCAATGGTTTAAGGTTAGAGAATAATTGTAATTCTCTGGCAGTGCTGATATGCAATATGTGTAATCTTGTATCAAATTTTTTGGCTAATTGGATGGCTTTAAAAGAAGACTCAAAGCAAGCATCCACATCTCTAATAATAGGATGGTCGCTTGGTTCTAAAATTGCTTTGGTCGCTTCTATATTGGCTTTATTCTTTTTAATGATGGCTTCTTCTTCGCAATGTGTAGCAATCAATAACTCTGATCCTTCAAAGATGCGCTCTAAGACAATTGGGTTGTCTACTAATAAATTACCGGTAGAGGATCCCATGAAAATTTTTACACCACAAACTTCATTTTTCTTTGCATTGGTTTTTAAAATCTCTTCTACATTGTCCTGAGAAGTGCCCATGAAAAAAGAATAGTTTGCCAACGCGTTTGAGGCTGCAATTTGGTATTTATCTTCTAATAATTCCTGTGTAAATACAGGAGGATTGGTATTGGGCATTTCCATAAAACTAGTCGTGCCACCTGCTACAGCTGCTTTTGCTTCGGAATAAATATTGGCTTTATGGGTCAAGCCTGGTTCTCTAAAATGCACTTGATCATCTATTACACCTGGTAAAAGAAATTGTCCTTCTCCGTTGATCTCTTCTACAGCATAGGTTGGTTCAATCGTACTTGCTATTTTTTCTATTCTTCCGTTCTTTATTAAAACATCCCCTACAAAGCGATGACCTTCATTCACAATAGTGGTGTTTTTAATCAAGTAGTTTGACATAAAAAAGTATTTTAGTTTTCTATATGAATGGTGAAATAGACGAAATTTGAACTCACTTTATCTAGGGTATTCATCAGAGGATAAGTCACACTTATTTGATGTAAGTCCTTTAAGCCATAACTAAATTTAACTTCGGGAGAAATAGTGGCATACCTCAGGTAAAAGCTTAATCCAACGCCAATCTCTGCACCCATATCGGTACCTTTTAAAACACTTGGGTAAGTGATGGGCAATACCGAAATATCAGTCGAAGGCGTTGAAACTTTCCCTGCTTTATTACTTGCTAAGTCAAAATCAAATTTTCCGCCCACCAAAATATAATGCCTCATTAAATTGGCATACCTAAATCCATTGTACCTGTCGGATTGAAACTTAAATGCTACAGGTAGTTGAATGATACTAGAAGATACGTTTAGTTTTTGGCTCAAATCTGGAGTTTTTTTAATCTTGAAATCAATTACATTTTTTGTACCAATAATTAATAAAGTTGGGTTTGCTCTTAATAAAACATGCTTGGTTAATTTTAAAGTACCAACAAGTCCAAGATTGTAGTAGAGGTTATTGATTGGATTAATCTCTGAGATGCTATAAAGATCAGCAATAGAAGAGGGGGAGGCTGATGCTAAAAAACGGTTTGCTCTATTAAACGCTAAATAGTTATTACTAAAACCAATACTCATCCCAAAATAAAAGGGAAGATCGTCGTGATAGGGACGAAACACTTCATCCCTTTGTGCTAATGCAGCACTGCTAATACACAAGCAAATAAGTAAGTAGCTTATTTTATTCCGCAATAAATACTGCATATGCCTAAAGTTAATTTTTTCTGAATGACTTGTTTAAATCCAACTTGTTCAAATATTTTAATGAATGCTGCACCTTCTGGAAAAGCAATGACACTGTCATTTAAATATTGGTAAGCAGCTCGGTTGCCTGAAAATAATTTACCAATGGTTGGGGTGACCCAGTTCATATAAAATTGATAAATAGGCTTAAACCAAAAACTACTTGGCTGAGAAAATTCAAGAATGACCAATTTACTACCAGATTCTAAGACCCTGTAAATTTCACTCAATCCTTTTTCTAAATTGGCAAAATTACGAACACCAAAAGCCACCATGGCAGCATCAAAGGTTTGGTCATCAAAAGGGATAGCAGTGCTGTCGCCAGTGATCAGTTGAATACGATCACTCAATCCTTTATCTGCAATTTTTATTCTTCCGTATTGCATCATGCCTTCGGAAATATCAATCCCAGTAATTTTTTTTGGTCTAATTGTTTTATCCGCCATCAAAGCCATATCGGCTGTTCCTGTAGCGATATCTAGTAAATGGTTGATCTTTTGTTGACCAAAATAAGCAATGGCTTTTTTACGCCATCCTTGGTCAATGCCTAAGCTTAAAAAGCGGTTTAAAAAATCATACCTTTTTGCAATATGGTCAAACATGGTAGCTACCTGTTCTTTCTTAGCAGCATGACTCGCCGCATAGGGTACTATTTTATCGTGTTCATATTCACTCATAGGGCAAAGATATTGATTTTGTGGATGCTTTGATTATCTTCGTTTTTCATGAAAGCAAGGATCTATAAATCTACTGGAAGTTGGTATAGCGTAAAGCTAGAAAATGGCCAATTTTGTCAAGCCCGTATTAAGGGGGTGATTAAATTGGATGCCATTACCTCTACCAATCCAATTGCCGTTGGCGATTGGGTAGATTGTACTATGGAGGAAGATGCCGAGCAGGCCGTGATGATTCATACTATATTAGTAAGAGACAATTATGTGGCCAGACAATCTCCCCATAATAAAAGACAACAACATATTATCGCGTCCAATATGGATCAATCCATTTTGTTAGCGACATTGAAATCTCCCAAAACTTCTCAAGGATTTATAGATCGTTTTTTGGTCTCTTGTGAAGCGTTTCATATTCCTGCTATCATCGTGTTTAACAAAGCGGACATTTATGGGCCCGAGGAGCTAGAAAGATATGCAGTATTAGAGGAAATGTATCAGGCGGTTGGGTATAAAGTCTTATTGATTAGTATTGAGCAAAAAATGGGCCTTGAACCATTGGATGCATTATTGAAAAACAAAACAACTTTAGTAAGTGGACATAGTGGAGTGGGTAAATCTTCCTTAATCAATTATTTATTTCCAGACCTTGATTTAACAACACAAGAAGTGAGTGGATGGAGTGGTAAAGGAATGCATACGACCACATTTGCGCAAATGTATGATTATCCTGGAGGTGGCGCTGTGATTGACACGCCGGGTATGCGTGAACTAGGATTGGTGAATTTGTCTAAAGAAGAATTAGCACAATATTTTCCCGAAATGAGGGCCAGGATGCAGGGATGCCAATTCAACAATTGCCAACATATCAATGAACCAGGATGTGCGGTGAAAGCCGCCGTGGAAAAAGGAATTATTTCTGAGGCACGCTTTTTTAGCTACGTGGATTTATGGCATGGGATTGAGGAAAAAAAATATTAGCACCTTTTTATTCGCCAACTTTATTGGTAGCATCTGGTGCATCGTTATAGTCACTAAACCAAGAAGCATATTTGACATAATTATTAGAGATGCGATTGATCTCACCATGAATTAAATCTTCGGAAACCATCTTTACTTTTTTTGCAGGTACGCCTGCATAAATACTTCCAGCCTCTACAATGGTTCCTTCCAATACAACGGCTCCAGCTGCAATGATGGCATTGGAATGCACCACACAAGCGTCCATTACAATACTTCCCATCCCTATCAATACATTGTCATGAATGGTACAACCATGCACCATGGCATTGTGACCAATCGATACATTATTGCCAATAGTGGTGGGATGTTTTTGATAAGTACAATGAATAATGGCACCATCTTGCACATTCACTTTATCACCCATTTTGATAAAATGTACATCTCCACGAATCACTGCATTGAACCATACAGAGCAATCTGAGCCCATGCTGACTTCGCCCACAATGGTGGCGTTGGGTGCGATAAAACAATTTTCACCTATTTGAGGTAGTTTTCCGTTAACGGGTAGTATGGTTGCCATAAAAATGCGACTTTTGTACTGCAATTTATACCGAATGTCCAGATTAAACAATAGACAATTTTTTTTACAGCATTTAGCCCAAACCTCACCTAAGCCAATTGGACTAGAAGTTGCTCGCGCCGAAGGCATCTATATTCATGACACCGAAGGCAAAGCTTATATCGATTTGATTGCGGGATTCAGTGTTTGTAATATTGGGCATAGTCATCCAAAAGTAATTGCTGCAATAGAGCAGCAGATTAAACAATACATGCATGTGATTGTGTATGGGGAATTCATTCAATCACCACAAGTACAATATGCAAAAGCTTTATTGTCCTTATTGCCCGAAAATTTACAATCTATTTATTTTACCAATAGTGGTGCAGAAGCTGCAGAGGGTGCGATGAAATTGGCCAAGCGCGTAACAAAGCGAACAAGGATTGTTGCATTTGATGGCGCATATCATGGCAGTACGCAAGGTGCTTTAAGTGTGATGGGGGATGAGTATTTTAGAAATGCATACCGTCCATTATTACCAGATGTATTGCATCTTAGGTATAATCATATGGAGGATATTGATTTGATTGATCATGAAGTAGCCTGTGTGATATTGGAGCCTGTGCAAGCCGAAACTGGCATCACAGCAGCTTCTGCTGCATGGTTAAAAGCATTAAGAACTAAATGTGATAATCTATGTATTTTATTAATCTTTGATGAAATTCAATCTGGTTTTGGAAGAACAGGTACTTTATTTGCTTTTGAACAATATGGTGTGGTGCCAGATATTTTATTAACAGGAAAAGCATTAGGAGCAGGTTTGCCTTTAGGGGCTTTCATTAGTTCACCAGCCATGATGGGTACTTTGACCTATGATCCTGTATTAGGCCATATCACTACGTTTGGTGGAAATCCTGTTGCTTGTGCTGCTGGCAAAGCTGGCTTAGAAGTGTTGCTTGAATCGGGCTGGATGGATGAAGTAAAAGTAAAAGAAATATATTTAGTTGAAGCATTAACGCATTCAGCAATTATTGGAAAACAACATAAGGGACTTTGGATGTCTTTGCAATTTTCCACCCCTGCATTAACTCAAAAAATTGCTGCTAATTGCTTAGTCAATGGGGTAATCACAGATTGGTTCTTATTTGCAGAAGACCGTATTCGCATAGCGCCACCATTGAGTATTACCATGGACGAATTAAAAATCGCAGTGGAAAAAATAAAAGATAGTATTGATCAGTCTCTGTAGGATTTTTTTAGCAATCTCCTGTTCTGCAAAAATGTCTGTATAAATTTTCGTAAATAGGAATGATATGGTGGATGTCAAATAATTTAGCTTGTTCCAAAGCATTGTGCTTAAAAGCTTTTAATTGTGCATCATCTTTTAAAAGCGCAATCGCTCGTTCGCTCATCGTAGCCACATCACCTACATCTGCCGTGTAGCCTGTTTTTCCATCAATATTGATTTCGCCTAATCCACCTGCATTGGAACTAATGACTGCTACACTGGAGGCCATTGCTTCTAATGCCACTAAGCCAAAACTTTCATATTCAGAAGGCAATAAGAATAAATCACTCACTGCTAAAATATCTTCCATCTGCTCTTGCTTGCCTAAAAAGCGCACATCCGATTCGATACCGTATTGTCTTGCTAAATCCTCGGCAATTGGACGTTCTGGCCCATCACCTACCATTAGTAATTTTGAAGGTATTGCTGCGTGAATATTTTTAAAGATTTCCATCACGTTGTCAATCCTTTTTAATTTTCTAAAATTGGAGGCATGCACCACAATTTTTTCGTCATGCGCCGAGATGACTTTTTTAAAAGCGGCCAATGGCTTTTTATTGAATCTTTTTAAGTCTACAAAATTATGAATCACTTCAATCTCCTTACGGATCTCAAAATGTTTTAAGGTTTCTTGCTTTAAGTTTTCTGATACTGCAGTAATGGCGTCACTTTCATTGATTGAAAAAGTCACTACTGGTTCGTAAGTTTTATCACGACCAACTAGTGTAATGTCGGTGCCATGCAAAGTGGTAATGACTGGCACCAATCTACCTGTTTTTTGTTTTACAATTTGCTTTGCAGTATAAGCAGCAGAAGCATGTGGAATTGCATAGTGCGCATGGATTAAATCCAAGTCATGGTTTAAAATCACATCCACCATCGTACTTGCAAGCGCTAATTCATAGGGCGGGAAGTCAAACAAGGGATAAGTGGGCACCCTTACCTCGTGGTAAAAGATATTCTCGTGAAAACCATTTAAACGAACGGGTTGTTGGTAGGTAATAAAATGGATTTCATGTCCTTTATCTGCTAAAGCTTTTCCAAGTTCTGTGGCTAACACACCACTACCACCAAAAGTAGGATAACAAACTATTCCAATCTTCATTTTGCGCTATTGTGATTACAAAGAACAACTAAATAATCGATAAAGTTTAGTTATATTTAATAAATTATTTGAAAGTTAAAACAAGCACATTATGCGTACAATTTTACTATTTCTTTTTGCCCTTCCTTTGATGCTACAGGCGCAATCAAAGACAGACAGTACCACAATTAAAATGATGTCCGACGAGATCATGAAAAATGGTAAAGCCTATGACTTATTAAGAGAGTTAACCAAGAATATTGGGGGCCGTTTGGCTGGCTCTCCTCAGCAACAAAATGCTGCTATTTGGGGTAAACGAAATATGGAATCATTTAAGCCTGACCAGGTATACATGCAAGCATGTAAGACGCCGAATTGGCAAAGAGGCGGCAAAGATTTTAGTGCAGTGGTTGCTGCAGATGGCAAACCAATGATAGATAAATTAGAAGTATTTGCTTTAGGAAATTCTTTATCAAGCAATGGTTTAATTGAAGCAGAATTATTGGCAGTAGCCAATTTTGATGAACTAGAAAAAAGAAAAGACGAAGTAAGAGGTAAGATTGTTTACTTCCATAGTCAATTTGATCCTACGACGATTCAAACCTTTAAAGCATACAGCGAGTCAGGTGTGTATCGCAGATCTGGTGCTAGCAGAGCGGCTAAATATGGTGCAGTAGGTGTGATGATTCATTCTTTAAGTACAGCGCCTGATAACGCACCACATACTGGAACAATGGTTTATGACGAAGCGTATCCAAAAATTCCTGCTGTGGCCCTTGGTCCTAATGATGCAAAAAGAGTTTGGAATCAATCTAGAAACAAACAATTGAGTGTACAAATGCAAACCTATGGTTTCTTTTTACCTGATGCAGATGAAAATAATGTGGTGGCAGAAATTAAAGGCTCAGTGTTTCCAAATGAAATTATCACAGTTGGTGGACACTTAGATAGCTGGGATGTGAATGAAGGTGCACATGATGATGGTGCTGGTATTGTACAAACAATGGAAATTTTGCGTACCATGAAAGCATTGAACTATAAGCCTAAAAGAACCATTCGTTTTGTGTTGTTTGCGAACGAAGAGAATGGAGGAAAAGGAGGCGCTAAGTATGCAGAACTTGCAAAACAAAATAATGAAAAACATATTTTTGCATTAGAAAGTGATGCAGGTGGATTTACACCAAGAGCGATTGGTATCAGCGCAACAAGCCCTGAGCAGTTTAAAAAATTCCAACAATGGGCGAGTTTATTAAAGCCTTATGGAACTGAAATTACAGCTGGTGGCGGTGGCGCAGATATTGGCCCATTAAAGAATGTTAATGCAGCGATCGTACTTGCAGGATTAGTTCCTGATAGTCAACGTTATTTTGATTTACACCATGCTAAAACTGATGTATTTGAAAATGTAAACAAGCGTGAACTGTTATTAGGTGCGGTGAATATGGCTGCGGTGATTTATTTAATTGACCAGTATGGAACGAACTTATAAGAAAAGGATATAGCATAAACACGAATCCCCCACCTCTCAGCTAAAATGTTCGGTGGGGGATTCGTATTTAATACTATATCTTCTTTTAATTATAACTACTAACATTTAAAATATAGTACCCCGAGAGCGATATCGGTTCTTTCCGCTTGAGCGCGAGGGGTAGCTATATTTTAAATTAACACTATAAGATTTTATTATAAGTACTACGACTTCAAATTAAAAAAGCCCTTACAAATTGTAAGGGCTTTTTTATTATCTTGAAAGATTCATAGAACGCTCTTTGTACAAGGTTCTGAAATAAGGATCGCGTAAGTCTTTGATAAAGCGGATGGCTTCTCCCGTGCTCTTCATCTCTGGGCCTAATTCTTTATTCACCCCTGGGAATTTATCAAAACTAAAAACCGGTTCTTTGATCGCGAATCCGTCTAGTTTTTTCTCCATGGTAAAGTCGGTTAGTTTTGCTGCACCCAACATCACTTTAGTCGCGATATTTAAATATGGTATTTGATATGCCTTAGCAATAAATGGAGTAGTTCTTGATGCTCTAGGGTTGGCTTCGATGACAAATACTTTATCGTCCTTGATGGCAAATTGAATATTGATCAATCCCTTGATATTTAAAGCACGTGCAATTTTTTCGCTGTAAAATTCCATGGTAGCCACAATCAATGGCGTTAAATTAAATGCTGGTAATACTGCATTGCTATCTCCACTATGGATACCTGCTGGTTCTATATGTTCCATCACGCCCATGACATGGAAAGTTTCACCATCAAAAATGGCATCTACTTCTGCTTCCTGACAACGATCTAAGAAATGGTCAATTAAAATTTTATTGTCTGGGATATGCTTTAAGATACTTACGACCGCTTTTTCTACTTCTGCATCGTTGATGACAATACGCATTCTCTGTCCACCAATCACATAGCTTGGTCTAACAAGAACAGGGTAACCCACTTGGTTGGCTACTTCAATCGCTTCGTCTGCTGTAAAAGCAGTGCCGTAGTCTGGGTAAGGAATTTTTAAATCTTTCAATAAATCACTAAAGCGACCTCTGTCTTCTGCGATATCTAAACTATCAAATGAAGTACCTATGATTTTTATGCCACGCTCAGTTAAGCGCTTGGCTAATTTTAAAGCAGTCTGTCCACCTAATTGTACAATCACGCCTTCTGGTTGTTCCAATTCAATGATCTCCCAAAGGTGTTCCCAAAAAACGGGTTCAAAATATAATTTGTCCGCCATATCAAAATCTGTAGAAACAGTTTCTGGATTACAGTTCACCATAATCGCTTCGTATCCTGACTCTTTAACGGCTAGTAATCCATGCACGCAACAATAATCAAATTCAATACCTTGTCCAATACGATTAGGTCCGCTTCCTAAAACAATAATTTTCTTCTTTTTAGATTGTACAGATTCGTTGGAGGGCAATTGGTTGCTCATAGGTATAAAATTGGGCAAAAATACATTAGCCAAAGCATTTATCCGAATTTTTATAGAATGGTTTTCCACCAATTTTACTTATTTAACGATACAGAGCTCATCCCAACGGGTAGTAAAGCGCTTACTTCTTTTCTCACTGCGCATTTTCCAGTTTTTCTGCGTCCCACTGGTTCCAAATTTGAGCACATCGTTGCGGTAGGCAGCGTTCATATTGTCAATTACATGCATTAGCTTCTTCTTTTTCGTGTCTATAGGGGCAACGAATAGATTGGTTTGCAAGGCACTATCGGGCACGAAGCCGCTTAGAATCACACCGGCTTTTTTATAGACTTCGCCTTTTTCGTAGAGGGATTTGCCGATGGCGACCACTGCTTTGATCAGGTCGGGGGTGCTCTGGGTGGGATTGTCCAATTGGGTATAACCACTCACTTGACGGCCCCGGCTATAGTAGGCAGCGTCTAATTGAATAAGGGCTTTTTTAAGTAGGAACACGGCGATGCCTGTGGCCGCACTATGTTGTCTTCTTAATTTTTCGGCAGCCCTGGTGGTATAGGTTGCAAGGGCTTCTTCTATTTCCTGCCATTCGGTGACATTGCGTCCAAACATTCTTGTAGTCGCAATCATTTTTTTTTCTGTTCTCGGGGCTTGCATGGAATGACTTTTAAAACCTTTTAGTTCGCGTATCAAACGCATCCCCACCACGCCACCTAAAAAGCGTTTACCCCAACTGAGGTCTTTGATGCTTAATGTGTAGGCCGTATTGATGCCATATACTTTTAGTTTTTCACTATAGCTAAAACCCACGCCCCAAATATCTTCTACAGGCGTTTGTTGTAATGCCGCTTGTATTTTTTTTGTCGTATCCAACACCACAATACAATTGGTTTTAAGTTTATTTTTTTTCGCTAACCGGTTGGCTACTTTACTCAATACTTTATTAGGCGCCGCACCAATCGAAACAGAAATACCTGTCCATTGCTCAATCTTATTTTTGAGTTCCAAACAAAAGGATTGGATATTTTCTGGAGGTAGGTGAGAGAGGTCTACAAAAGCTTCATCCACCGAATACACTTCTACATGACCCGGTGGTAGCAATAGTCTCATGGTTTCCATCACACGCCAACTTAGGTCACCGTATAAATGATAGTTAGAGGAAAAAGTAGTGACACCATTTTTTTCAATCAAATCCTTCGCCTGAAAATAGGGCACGGCCATGGAGATGCCTAATTGCTTGGCTTCATCTGTGCGCGATACAATACAGCCATCATTATTACTTAAGACCACTACCGGACGGTGCAGTAACTGTGGCTGAAAAAGTCTTTCGCAGGTACAGTAAAAACTATTGCAGTCAACAATGGCTTGCATTTTTTTGAATTAAAAATGAATCTAATAAAGGGGGTATAAGTAATTATTTATAGCGCGTGAATCACAAAAGTCACGACCCCCCAAGTGCTATAGTCCGACAATTGCGCCACTTGAATACTACCATATTTTTTATTTTCTGGTAATAGACTAATGCTATGTTCCTGTATCTGTAAACGACGCACTAAAAATTCTCCATTCAATACAGCGACCACCACATTGCCCGATCTTGCTTGAATGCTTCTGTCTACAATTAAGGTATCGCCAATATGAATCCCGGCGCCAAGCATGGCATCGCTGTTGACCCTGAAGAAAAATGTGGCGGGCTTGTTGCGCACCAATTGTTCGTTGAGGTCAATCCCTCTTTCCATAAAATCGTCCGATGCCGCACCAAATCCAGTAGCATTGGCTTGTACAACCTGCGCCGACTGGTAGTTTTTAGCCCCCGTATAACCCGTTTTTTGCTCGTATGCTTCCTCTTGAAATTCCATTTAGCTAAATTTATTAGCAATATTAACTAAATAATTTAGTATTTAATCAAATTGAGGGAAAAATTTATCCTCATTCTGGCGCTTCATTACCAATCGATTATACTACTTGATTTTGTATCTTGGGGTATAAATGCACCCCAACATGTCCAACTTTTTTATTGACCCCAATATTGCGAGGGCTAAAACCATCGATACCAGCTTTTACCTAGATTCCGCTTGTTTGGAAAAAGCTAAGGAGCAAATTTTTGCACCTAGTTGGCAATATATTGGTCATACAGGGATGGTGCCGAATGCGGGGGATGCGTTTCCGTTTAGGTTATTGGAAAATTATATCGACGAGCCCTTGGTGATTACGAAGGATACCGATGGGGGAGTGCATTGTTTGTCGAATGTGTGTACGCATCGCGGTAATTTAATGGTGTACGAACCTTGTACTGGTTTAAAGCACCTGCGTTGTAAATACCATGGCAGGGCTTTTCATTTAGATGGCAAATTTATTTCCATGCCGGAGTTCAAGGAAGTAGAAAATTTTATTCCAGAGAACAATCATTTACATGATTTACCTTTATACCAATGGGGTCCTTTATTATTTACGCAGCTTAAAAAAGGATTAGGCCCTGAATTATTTTTTAAAGAGATGGAAGCGCGTGTTGGTTTTTTACCTATTGATAAATTAGTACATGATTCAAGTAGAACAAGTGATTATTATATTAAAGCAAATTGGGCTTTGTACTGTGAAAATTATTTAGAGGGATTTCATATTCCATTTATGCATCCTGGACTCAATGCGTTTTTAGATTTCAAGGATTACACAACAGACATTTTTAAATATTCGAATTTACAAATTGGTGCGTCTAAATCTTCGGAGCATTGTTTTGATTTACCAGCAGGACATGTGGATGCAGGAAAAAATATTGCAGCGTATTATTTTTGGGTCTTCCCGAATATGATGTTTAATTTTTATCCATGGGGATTATCATTGAATATTGTCACACCGATTGATGCAGGCAATACCAAAGTAAGCTTCTTAAGTTTTGTGTATGATGCAAGTAAGCTAGACACAGGCGCTGGTGCGGGATTGGAGAGCGTAGAGCAAGAGGATGAAGAAGTGGTAGAGCGTGTGCAACAAGGGATACGCTCAAGATTTTATCACCACGGAAGGTATGCGACCAAGCGTGAACAAGGCACGCATCATTTTCATAGTTTGTTGGCGGAGTTTATGAATCAATCATAATTTATTTCATAGAACACATTCTAAGTTTCATTTGAAAATAATTATTAGCATTTTTTCTAATGATTTTTCTTACATAGAAAGGTGTAGATTTAATTTATTAAGTAGCTAAATACATAGTTTACTTTTTACTATTTAATCTAAACATCAATTTATTTTATGGCAAAAAAAATCAATCAATTTCTATTTATTTTATTAGGCAGTTTAATATTTTTTTATTCATGTAAAAAGGAAAATGCAGGTGTCTATATACCTCAAGACAATACATCTGCTGAAAAAATTAAATTATTAATTGGGCAAGTAAAAAACTGGCATGATTCAGTTGTTAATATAAAGTCTACCCCAAGTTCAGATTCTGAAATGAAGTCATTTAGTTTTTCTGAAAGCAGTGAAACTATAGATGTAAAAACAATAAAATGGGCTGAAGCGTATCTTAGCTATGATACCATCGGCAATAAAGGTATTTCGGTGCCTTTAATGTATGACTCATTAACGGGTGATTATATACAATTGGTAACATCTGTAGATAATAAAATAGTGCAGGGTTATATTGTTAAAACTGCACCTACTCCATCTTATAATAAAATCCATAAGGATAGGTATGATTTCACCTTTTTTTCGGGTATTGTTTCTGTATACGATTTAAAAGGAAAGCTCATTAATAAGATTGATTTTGAGGATGGGGAACCAGTTCAAAAAAATAAATTAAAAAACAATCAAGTTTCGGTCACAACATTGGGTGACCTACCAGAAGTTACAGTGACCGGGTATAGACATAAGCCAAATCATTTAGCACTTTTACCAATTGAAAGTTGCGCTACTTGCGGTCCTCCAAAAATAGATCCTAAAGGGGGTGGTGGGTATGGAATCATATTTATTGGGGGCAATGAAGCTGATGCTTTTTCGCCTAAGGTTGAAAATTTTATAAAAGACACCTGTTTGGCTAAAATTGTTCAAAAAATCATTGAAAAGGATTTAGCCAATGAAATGTCCCAAAAACTCTTATCTATTTTTGATAAGAGTGAGACAATGAATTTGCATTTTATAGATAGGGATAGCAATGTTAATAATAGTCCAGGTAACTTTAGGGTCATTTATTATCCAAAGTCAGGTGTTTCAGATTATACCATCTACCTTGATTTAACAAAAATGCCTTTAGCCTCTAATGAATTCAAGGCTGCTACGATTATTCATGAAATAACACATGCAATTATTAGAACAAATTTAACTTCAGAGGGAAATTCGATGTTGAACCATAGTGAAAAACATTATATCATGTTGGATAAATATATTAAACAAATGAAGGAATTTTTACAGGAAATATTTACCTTAACTGACGAAGAAGCTTTGTCGATGATTTTTGCTGGTATTGGAGATTTGGCACCTGAACCCGATATAACTAATAAAGATAATAATGTATTTGTTAAATTACTTAATGATTACAAATTAAGTAGTGTTCCAGGTGATATTAACTCATATACTAATATAAATAAAGATTATAATGAAGGTAAAAAAGGCACTAAAAATTGTAATTAAAATTTATGAAAAAATATTTTATTTTAAGTATAGCTTTATTTTTTTTCGCCCCAAAATCATATGCTTTTTACAGAAATGATAAGGTTAATTTTGTTGATACAGCAATAAAAATTAATAAAATAAGGTTTTATCAAAATATGAGGTGGTGGGAATCTAAAAGTAGTTTGTTAGAGAGCAATAGATTTTATATTATTTTTAATCCTGATGGCAAAGTGCTTATAAAATGGCCAGATCCTTGCAATGAAAAAAATCTAAATTTTATTTGCGCCTACTCGGGTAGCGTCACTCCAAGGCAATTTAAACGACTTTCTAATTACCTATATAAAAATAATTTTCTTGAATTAAAGGATCAATATAAAGAAAATAGGGAAGAGGAGGTTGATAATGAGAAAGGCTATACAATATATTATATTGATTACAATAATAATCAAGTTAAAATAATAAAAGATTATAGGTTAGATGTGCCTGAATTGAAATCACTTGGTAATAAAATAATCAGATTAAAGAAAAAGATTAAATGGTCACCAGTTGAGAATAAATAATTCTAATTTTTATTTTAATGATAATGTGTTATTTAAGTCAGACAAAAAGGCACGAATAATTGTCAATAAATTATTTATGAAAAATATTTTATTAATCTTATCATTGTTTATTTTTGCAAATTTTGATGCCAACGCAAAAGTTAAATCTGAAACAAAAAAATAAACGACACTTTGTTGAAAATTCAAAAAATTGAGTTTTCGTATTATTCAGGTATGCCTGACGTCAGGCCGTTATTAGAAATGCCAAATTATTTATTTATAATCGAATCTAATGGAAATGCAGTTTTAAAATGGCCTAGAAAATGCCCTGCAAGTAGAAATAATATGTTAATATGTTCTTATGCAGGAACGATATCTAAAAAAGATTTTAAGAAAATTTACAGGTATTTATTGAGTATTGATTTTCTAAATTTAAAAGAAAAGTATTTACAAGAGCCTGAACCTAATTATGAACTATACGATCATTGGGGTTCTGCAAGTTTTACGATTTTTTATAATGATAATTATTATAAAAAAATCGTTGATGAAAATCTTTTAATGCCACAGTTAGCAAAACTTAGGGAGCAGATAGTGATTTTAAAGAAGAAAATTAAATGGTCACCAGTCGAGAATTAAAATTTTATGAAAAAAATTAATTTTATCATTTTATTTTTATGCTTTGTGCTTTATTCAATAGCAAGTGACAATCTTGCTCTTGATAAAAAGAAAGATACCTCAATAAAAATCCAACAAATTGAATTTTCACAAAACCATACTTGATTTGTTACCTATAACGATTTATTAATTAATTATTATTTTAAATTAATATTTGATTCAAGCGGAAAAGTAACATTAACATGGCCTTTTAAATGCCCGGTTCAAATCGGCGAAAAAAAAATTATTTGCGCCTATAATGGAAATATTTCTAAAAGTAAATTTAATCAATTAGCCAGGTATCTAATAAGAATTCGTTTTAAAAATATGAAAGATAGATATATTCAGGACATGGATGATGTTGGATATGATATATATCTGATAAAATATAATGGGATTGAAAAAAAGATTTTTGATGAAAATTACGAAGTTATGTTCTAAAAAAGCTAAGAAAAAAAATTATAAAGCTTAAAAATGAAATCAAATGGACGCCGGTAATTGACTAATGTGGTAATGATTATCCGACATTAATATAAATATTCGCCCCAAGTAATTTCAACTGTCCAATCTGGCCCCGATCCAATATTGAATTTCTCGGCCATGCTACCTTGGTTCAATGCAAAAGACAATTGCATTAAACTATTTAAGTAAGCAAGGGGCTTGCCCACTGCGACTCCACCAAAAGTATTTTCAAAAGGCATGGCACCTTGATACACTAATTTTTGTTGATGAGAAATTTTTACTACGACAATATTTTTAGCTTGAGGGACTGAGATAAAATTTTTCCAAAGTTCCTGACCAATATTGGTCCAAAGATTACCGTATTGAATATCTAGGATATCGATATTGCCTTTTAATGTATTGTTGTTCAGGCTTGCTTTTTGATAAGAAAGTAAAAATGGTTTTGCTGCTAATAATTGACCCACCGATTCAAACGTAATTGTTTTAGAAGCCAGTCTTGCTGCGGTATAGGCATACACGTCTCTGCCATGAAAAGTATAAGAAGCGCCTGAGTTTTTTCTTCTATTCACAGCTTCGTCAATTTCACGCATCGATTCAATTCCAATACTTGCAGCAAGTAAAGTAAGTGTGCCATTGTCAGGCGTCACAATATAATGTCCTGATTTTGTTTTAGCCACCACCGATTTTCTGTTGGTACCTACACCAGGATCTACCACAGAAACAAAGACGGTGCCAGCAGGCCAATAGGGTACTGTTTGGTCTAATCTGTAAGCCGCTTCCCAAATATTATAAGCAGGAATCTCTTGCGTTAAATCATATAATTTCAAACTAGGATCTACACTACTTGCCACCCCTTTCATGGCAGACACTGCGCCATCTTTAGTGCCAAAATCTGTTTGAAAAACTACAATGCCATTTTGCGCCGATGCGTTTAATGTTGTTAAGGCGATCATTGCACAACAGATAATTATTTTTTTCATAGTAGTCATTTTTAAGTAAATAAATAGTTTGTTCGAGGCGACGTTTTTAGGAGCCGAGAATAAAGCTATTTATTTACGAGCTATAAATAGAATCCATAAATAAAGCTATTTATTTACGAACTATAGTATAAGATAAAAAAGCCTCCCTAAATAAATAGAGAGGCTTTAAAGTTATTGCATTATAACGATACGATTTATAATCGGAAAGCTAATTTGGTAAATAGTCTTAAACCATTGTAGCCCATTTGAACACCATCCCATGGTCCACCAGTTTCATTGTCACCAGCCCAATATTTTGCTTGTGGATTCACTGCAAAGTCAGGGTGTACATTGAATATATTGTCTGCACCAAAGATGAAGCTTACTTTTTTGCTCAATTGAATATTGCTGTAAATATCTGTAGTGAGTTTACCACCATAGTTAAAGTGCTCAGGTAAAAAAACATTTTCGTCTGCATCGGTTGGCACTTCTGGATTAATACCATCTCCATTATAACCAAATCCTGTCAAGGTTAACTTGCCAAAATAAGTCACTCTTGCTCCAATACTCACTTTCTTTTTAGTGTAGTCTGCTGAGAAAGAGAATTTAGAAGCAGGTGCGGAAGCTTTTAAGAAAAACTTTTCTCTATCATTAAAGAAGGTATTGGCATTGTATTCGTTGGTGTTCAATGCATCTGGTACATTGATTGCATCAATTTCAATACCTTGTAAATTACCTACTAATAAGAATTTCAATTTTTGTGTTGCTGAGATTTTCTTTTGGTAGTCCACAACGATATCTACCCCTGTATTTGTGGTGTTCACCGCATTCGCAAAGAATTGTGCAGTGGCAACACCTAATGCATTTAATTTATCAGTCAAAGCAGTTGGCAATGTTGCATCGCCTGCACTAAATAAACCAGAAAGGACCACGCGATCTTTCATTTTAATTTGATAACCATCTACTGTAACAGATAAGCCTTGCATTGGTTTCCAAGAAAAACCAAGACTCATATTATTAGAAGTCTCTTGCTTTAATGCTGGGATACCTGCTAATTTAGTTACAGGATCATTGTTATTTGCAACTCTAGACTGTACTAAATTTCCTTGAGAGAAAGAAGTAAGGGTATTGCTGAAATATTTTTGTTGTAAAGAAGGTGCACGATAACCAGTACTGAATGATCCTCTGAAATTAAAATTATTGGTTACTTTATAACGGAAGGATGTTTTAAAAGTACTCACTGCACCAAAGTCAGAATAATTTTCGAAGCGAACCGCACCTGTAATTAAAAAGGCTTCAGAAGGCGTGTATTCCAAATCGCCATACATACCTGTTACCATTCTATTTGCATCTACTTCGTCTTCTGGGCTAAAGCCTGGGAAGCCTTGTGCTCCCGGGGCTTGCTGTAAACCAAAATTATTTGGGTATGCTTTATAAGAAGCAACTTCTCCTCTGTTAATACGGTAAGCTTCATATCTTAATTCTGCACCATAAGCCACTCTTAGACCGCCATTGTTTACGGTACCAAATTGCTTAGATAAATCAAAGTTGGTGGTGTTTTGTAAGAAGTTAAATCCACCGTCGTCAAAATTTGTTTTTGTGACATTGCCAATATCAGAAGCGTTGAATGTGCCTGCTCCATAATAATGAAAATCATTGTAACCCAGTGCGTTGCTAAAATCCCAATTCCATCCATTTTTATTGTCTTTAGAAAATCCAGTCACCATGGAGATGTCTTGGATCTGCGCTTGAATACGTGGGTTGAAGCTAGTATCACCAGAACCAGAACGGAACATAATTTCTGGTACAAATTTTAAACTACCATTGCTGTTTACTGGGAAACGAGTAGGTCTTGCAGACCAGTTTCTTGTGTAGGCATAAGCGTCTGATTTTTTATTGTTCATTCCGCCAAATGCATAAAACTTAATATTATCTCCAAGAGGTAATTCTAAATTCATCATGGCGCCGTAGGAAGTCAAAGAGCCATCTCCAAAACCTTGTCTCCAAGTGTTGGTAGGTAAACCGTCTTTGTCTGCAATGTCTGAACTAGCCGCCTGACGGAAAGTTTTTCCTTGATTCAATACATCAAAAGATACATTAATGAATCCACCTTTTTTACCTAGGTTAAATCCACGGTTGGCTTGAATGGCACTCGTAACGCCATCAATTGGGTTGCCATATAAATAATCTTTATTGTCTTTAAATTGATTGGTATTGAATTTTTTATCATAATAACCAGCCAATCCAGTAACTATATTCCACTCATTGGTATTTTTTCTTAAGATCACGTTCATCACACCCGCAATCGCATCAGATCCATATTGTGCAGAAGCACCATCTCTTAAAATTTCAATTCTATCCACGGAGGCTTGAGAAAATCCGTTCAAGTCTACACCAGAATTACCTCGGCCTCTTGTTCCAAATAATCCTACAAGGGCAGTGCTATGTCTGCGCTTACCATTGATTAAAACCAAGGTTTGATCTGGGCCTAAACCTCTTAATGTACCTATATCTACGTGGTCTGCGCCATCTGCACCAGATTGTTTGTTATAATTAAATGAAGGGGCAGCATAATTTAAAGAAGAGGTTAAATCCATTCTAGCTGTGTTGATAGCGACTTCTGAAATCTTAATTACGTCTACAGGCACTGGCGACTCTAATTTAGCACGACCGGTACCGCGACTTCCCACTAAGATCACGTCTTGAAGGTCTGTTGTAGCGGCATTCAAAACAACATTTAAAGTGCCATTGGTTGCTTTCAATTTTTTTCCTTCAAAGCCCACAAAACTAAACTCAATCAAGTCATCTGTTTTGGCATTGATTGTAAATACACCTGCTTTATTGGATGTAGTGAGCACATTGGTGGCTTGAACTTTTACAGTAACGCCTTCTAAAGGACTACCCTTACTATCTACTACTGTTCCGGTGACCTTTGTGTTTTGAGCAATTGCATGGATGGAGCTAATTGACATTAAAACCACCATCAAAACATTTAAAACGAACTTGATTGTTTTATTCATAGGGGTTATTTTGATTGAATTTAATACTTTTTTGGGTTTTTTAGTTGGGTAGGAGATAATTAATTACTTTTAATACTATTAAAACCCCCATACAAAGTTCATGGAAGCAATGCAGAACGCAATTAAAGAATTATTTATATCTTACGCAGGTAAGGCATGCGAGCACATTGAAAAAATCCCACAAAGTGGGGGGGATCGAATCTATTTTAGAATCAAAGAAGGCGCTCATTCCTATATTGCTGCCTACAACTTGAACGTTAAAGAAAACGAGACCTTCATTTATTTTGCCAAGCACTTTCATTCAAAAGGGTTACCTGTGCCAAAAGTCTTAGCAGTGAGCGCCGATCAGAAAATTTATTTACAAGAAGATCTTGGTACGGAATCTTTATTAGATGTATTAGAAAAGGAAGGGAAGACGGAAAGAGTCTATCAGTTATTTCAAAAGAGTTTAAAAGCATTGGTGCAATTACAAGTAAAAGGAAGTGAAGGGCTTGATTATTCAAAATGCCTTACTTCAAAAACTTTTGGTAAGCATGCTGTGTTAACGGACTTGTTGTATTACAAATATTATTTTTTAGATACTTTACAATATCCTTATGACAAACAAGCGTTAATTGACGAGTTTGAATTATTAAGCGATCAATTATCTGATAGTCATTTTAATTATTTTATGTTCCGTGATTTCCAGAGCAGAAATATTGTGGTAAAAGGAGAGGAAGTTTTTTTTATAGACTTCCAAGGTGGGATGAAAGGAGGTATGCCTTATGATGTGGCCTCCTTATTATGGCAGGCAAAAGCAGAATTATCCAATGAATGGAAAGAGCGATTATTGAATGACTATATCAAAGAGGCAGAAAAAGTATTAGGCGAAACTATTGATACGACTTTATTTGAAAAACAATACCATGGATTTGTTTTACTAAGATTGTTACAAGTATTGGGTGCTTATGGATTTAGAGGTTTGTTTGAACGTAAAGCGCATTTCTTAACCAGTATCCCATTGGGTTTAAAAAATCTTCGTGCATTCTTAGAATTACATACTTTAGACAAAGACACGCCAGTTTTTGCAAGTATTTTAAAATGGATGGTAGGCGATGAAGTGCTGAACAGATTTACGCCTATTCAAGCCACTGAAAAAACGCCATTGGTGATCACCATCAATAGTTTTAGTTATAAAAAAGGCTTGCCTTCGGATGCCTCAGAAAATGGCGGTGGATTTATTTTTGATATGCGTGGTATTTTAAATCCGGGCAGGTTTGATCCATATAAAAATGAATCAGGATTGGATAAGCCAGTACAAAATTTCTTAGAACAAAAAACAAAAATGAATACTTTTTTAAATAGTGTGTGGGATTTAATTGATATCACAGTCGAAGATTATTTAGCTAGAGATTTTAAGTCTTTACAAATTAATTTTGGTTGTACAGGTGGCCAACACCGAAGTGTGTTTGCTGCAGAACAAACTGCAAGACATTTAAAGAACAAGTATAAAGTGAAGGTTGTTTTAGCACATACCAATCAAAACAATTGGGTAAAATAATTTTTTATGAAGGCAATGATTTTAGCTGCAGGATTAGGGACTAGGCTCAAGCCCTTTACAGACAATCATCCTAAGGCTTTGGCGATTGTGAATGGTAAAACTTTATTACAACGCAATATTCAATACTTACAAGATTTTGGGATTTATGAAGTGGTGGTGAATGTGCATCATTTTGCAGATCAAATTGTAGAAGCTATTGAAAAAAATAATGGATGGGGATCGAATATAACCATCTCTGACGAGTCGGATGAAGTGCTAGAAACCGGTGGTGGGTTGTTAAGAGCGAAAGCCTGTTTTGAAAACGAAGCCAAGTGGTTGCTGATGAATGCAGATATCTTAACCGATTTGGATTTGGGTAAGATGCTTGAAGCGGATAAAGCTTTTGATGCATTGTCTGAAGGAGAAATGGTGGCTACTTTAGCAGTGACCAATCGCAGTTCCAGTAGAAATTTAATTTTCAATACAGCAGGCACCTTGTGTGGATGGAGAAACAACACAACAAATGAAGAGAAATGGGCCAATCCTTTAAAAGACCCTGCGATGGCTGTTCCTAAAGCATTTAGTGGGATACAAATTGTGCACGCTAATTTTTTTGAAGCCTTGAATATGCAAGATAAGTTTTCTCTAATAGATGCTTATTTACAAATTGCACAACACTTTGCGATTTATTTTTATGACCATAGTGATGGTCTATTATTGGACGTTGGTAAACCAGAAAGTCTAGAAAAAGCAGCAGGACTTTTTAAGTAATTTCGGAAGACTTAATTTTTTTTATTACATCCTTTTAATCAATAGACTTATTGAACTCTTATACTTTAATGTATATTTTTTTCTTGTCTAATAAATTAGCAAGCACTGCAAAAAATGCAATAAAACAGATGGCGTAAACAAAAGAGCCTACACGCAGATCGCTCGAGATATTTTTACAAATATGTTGGTAAAACCAAGGCAGGGCTGAGGTATAGACTGGTTCTCCTTTTTCATCTGTATGGTCGACCCATCTTAATAAGGCCAATACTCTTGGCAAAAATCCACTAAGTACAAATATGAATAATGGGTTCTTTCCAAATACGTCAAAGAAATGGCTCCAGCTACCTTTACTATTTTTAAATTCTAATAAATAGATCAATACACTTAAAGTAATAATGGCTAAGCCAGAGGTATACAAGACATAACTACTGGTCCATATTTTTTTATTGATAGGAAAACTAAAGTCCCAAATATATCCTGCCAATACCAATACTACACCAGCTAATAAAAGTTGTGCGAGCATCTCAAAACTCTTACCCTTTGCTTGAATGTATTCACCGACTAAAAATCCAAAAAGTACTTGTACGATGGCAGGTATGGTACTAATCAATCCTTCTGGATCAAATGGAACACCTTCGCCTTTGTAAATATGGGTCACGCCTAAGATAGTTTGATCTATCGCATTGCCAAAAAATCCAGAAAGACTATAAGGATGCCCTTGGCTACCTAATAAAAAACTTAATATCCAGTAAGCAATTAGCATTAGTCCACCAATATAGAAAGCCATTTTAGATTTACCATAATACACAATAATAGATGCGAAAAAATAACAGAGAGCAATTCTTTGAAGGACACCTAAAACGCGAATGTTCTCCCAGGTTTTTGCCACTAAATGCCCATCGGACCATTTCACAAAGGGACTCCAATTTAAAAACAGACCGATTAAGAAAATTAATACAGTTCGCTTCACTACTTTTTTCCAAAAATCAGTCGGCGTGCCTTTTTCAAGTTTTGGCATCACAAAAGCCATGGCATTACCTACAGCAAATAAAAAGAAGGGAAAAACCAAGTCGGTGGGCGTGCATCCATGCCAGCTGGCATGCGCTAATGGGCTAAAAATATGCCCCCAAGAACCAGGATTATTCACCAGAATCATTAAGGCCACGGTGGCGCCTCTAAAAACATCCAATGCATAATATCTTTCTTTTTGTATCATAATGCCCGCTTTAGTATTTAAATGTAACAAGAATCTTGGGTTAATAAATCATTTATGGTCAAATTACTTTCTGATATATATCTTGTTATTAATATCTTTGAGCCTCATAATTGACCATGAAAAAGAACATTTTAATTACAGGAGGGGCAGGTTTTATTGGATCGCATGTAGTGCGTTTATTTG
>JBBAJV010000007.1:0-1320 GCA_040403925.1 Sediminibacterium sp.
TTTAAAGTAATCGTATGTTTTTTGTAAGCCTTCTGCTCTTTCTACTTTAGGCTCCCATCCTAAAATCGTTCTTGCCTTCGTAATATCGGGTTGTCTTTGTTTAGGATCATCCACCGGTAATTCCTTGTAAACGATCTTCACAGTGTTGCCTGTTAATTTTAAAACCTCTTCTGCAAAATCCTTTAAGCTAATTTCATTCGGGTTACCAATATTCACAGGACTCGAATAATCGCTTAATAATAATCTGTAAATGCCTTCTACTAAATCATCTACATAGCAGAAGCTTCTTGTTTGTGAACCATCTCCAAACACCGTCATGTCCTCACCTCTTAATGCTTGGCCAATGAATGCAGGTAATGCACGGCCATCATTCAAACGCATTCTAGGACCATAGGTATTGAAGATGCGGATGATTCTAGTTTCAACATGGTGGAAAGTATGGTAGGCCATCGTGATGGATTCCATATAACGTTTTGCTTCGTCATACACCCCTCTTGGGCCCACTGGATTCACATTACCCCAATACTCTTCGGTTTGTGGATGCACGAGTGGATCGCCGTAAACCTCACTTGTACTTGCAACGAGTATTCTTGCACCCTTTGCTTTAGCTAATCCCAAACAATTATGTGTACCCAATGCGCCCACTTTCAAGGTTTGAATAGGGATCTTTAAATAATCTATTGGACTTGCTGGTGATGCAAAATGTAAAATATAATCCAAGTCGCCTTTAACATCAATAAATTTGGTCACATCATGGTGGATGAATTCAAAATTCGGATTCGAGCTTAGGTGCTCGATATTCATCATATCTCCTGTGATCAAATTATCCATTGCAATCACATAATACCCTTCCTTGATAAAACGATCACATAAATGAGATCCTAAAAATCCAGCAGCACCCGTTATTAATATTCTTTTTTGACTCATTTTGTTTCTTTTGAGATTCGTCCTTATAATTTGTTAGAGCCTTTTTCTGATTCTTTAATTTTTTCCTTCTTTAGATTGATTTGAGTCTGCTCTTCCAATACTTTCATAATGATAGCCTAGTTCTCTCATCTTGTATACATCAAATAAGTTTCTGCCATCAAAAATGATCTTGTGTTTGATCTCTTTTTCCATACGCTCAAAATCTGGTGTTCTAAACTCACTCCACTCTGTAGCAATAATGAGTGCAGCTGCATTTTGCAATGCCTCATATTGGTTCGGTGCATAATTTATTTTGTCTCCTATCTGTGCTTTTACATTAGACATCGCTTCTGGATCATACGCTGTCACAGTGGCGCCTGCGCTTGTTATAGCGTCAATGATACTAAGTGCCGG
>JBBAJV010000007.1:1420-104450 GCA_040403925.1 Sediminibacterium sp.
AATAAAAAACGTTTACCGATTCTGTCATCCGATCCAATACCTCTTCTTACCATATCCACATCCGCACCCATGCGCTCACATAATTGTGCAATCTCGTTCATGAAAGAAATCTTTGTTGCTAAAAATGAGTTTGCAGCATACTTCGTTAACTCAGAACTACGCTCATCCATGAAAATAACAGGATTACCTTGTCTTACAAATGGCGCATATAAATCACTCATTAATTTTTTTGCTCTATCCGATCTTGTTCCCACAACCACTCTATCTGGTTTCATGAAATCATCCACCGCCACACCCTCTCTTAAAAACTCTGGGTTGCTTACTACATCGTATTCTCCACTATAGTTTTTTGCAATCGCTGCACTTACTTTATCCGCTGTGCCCACCGGCACCGTGCTCTTATTGACAATGACTTTATAACCCTTTAAAATTTTTCCTAAATGATCTGCTACACCCAATACATATTTTAAATCCGCACTACCATCCGCACCCGGAGGTGTTGGTAATGCTAAAAAGATAATCTCTGCATCTTCCACCGCTTCTTCTAGTTGAGTGGTGAATCTTAGACGCTCCTCTTTGATATTTCTTAAAAATATTTTCTCTAAGCCTGGCTCGTATATCGTGATCTGTCCAGCGCTTAATTTTTCTACCTTGGATTTGTCTATATCCACACAAGTCACTTTGTTACCCGTCTCTGCGAAACAAGTGCCTGTAACTAACCCTACGTATCCTGTTCCTACTACTGCTAGTTTCATCTAATTTATTTTTTTAATTAAAGAAAGATTGAACCCCTTCTGTAATATATTTTAATTGGGCCTCTTCCATTTCTGTGTGAATTGGTAATGAACAAACACATGGCGTTAATTGATCCGTTATTTTTAAATCCCACTGGTCTTGTTGGTCTGAAGCAAACATCTTTTGTAGATGCCCTGGTACAGGATAATAAATCATACATGGAATTTCTTTTGCTGCTAAATGTGCAATGAATTTATCTCTATCTACACCTTTCAATTGTATGGTATATTGATGAAATACATGCGAACTATAATTGGCAATCGTTGGCGTCACAATTTCTTTAATACCAGCAAATGCTTGCGTATAATAAGCAGCAACAGCTTGTCTTGCTTTATTGTAAGTATCTAATTTTGCCAATTTAATATTTAAGACAGCAGCTTGTATAGCATCCAATCTTGAATTACATCCTACTACATCATGATAATAACGTGCAGATTGTCCGTGATTGGCAATCATGGCCATTTTATCTGCTAACACTTTATCATTGGAAAAAATTGCACCTCCATCTCCAAATGCACCTAAATTTTTACTTGGATAAAAAGAAGTGGCACCTATATGTCCCATGGTACCTGTTTTTTTGATCGTCCCATCGGAGAAAGTATAATCTGCTCCTATTGCTTGTGCATTATCCTCTATCACATATAAATGATGTTGCTTTGCAATTTCCAAAATTTCCTCCATGGGTGCAGCATGTCCATATAAATGCACCGGTACAATTGCTTTAGTTTTTGGTGTAATCGCTTTTTTCAAGCTTTCAATATCCATGCAATAAGTCACAGGGTCTACATCTACAAAAACAGGGGTTAATTTTAACAAAGCCACTACTTCTGTGGTAGCGATATAAGTAAATGAAGGCGTGATGACTTCATCCCCAGGTTGTAAGTCCAATGCCATCATCGCAATCTGAAGCGCATCCGTTCCATTGGCGCAAGGCACCACATATTCTACCCCTAAATAATCTCCTAAATTTTTTGAAAAATCTTGTACCGCTTTACCATTGATATACGCAGCACTATCCAATACATTTTGTATGGCCTGATCGACTTCTTCTTTGATGGCTAGATACTGATTTTTTGTATCTACCATTTGTATTTTTCGCATCCAATGAATTTTGTCAAAATTACAATAAAATGGCCAAAAAGGTGGAAATACCCCCTATGTATCCCATCTTTGCAATAGCCTAATATTATGATACTATATCGACTGTTTTTATTGTTTTACCCAATGCTAGCAAAGCTTATTAGTCCCTTTAATGAGAAGGCTAAGTATTGGGTGGAGGGGCAACAAAAAGTTTGGGAAGAAATTAGCATCTTATGCAGTCAAATGAAGGGCCCCATTATTTGGGTACACTGCGCCTCTTATGGCGAATTTGAACAAGGTCTTCCAATCATCAGTGCCTTAAAAAAATCCTATCCAACACATCAAATATGGGTGACTTTTTTTTCACCTTCTGGTTACCTACATCAAAAGCACCATCCTGATGTTGACTTTGTGTCTTATTTGCCTTTAGATGGTCCTATTTTTGCAAACAGATGGATGCAAATGGTTCAACCTAAATGTATCCTATTTATAAAGTACGAATTTTGGTACTATTATTTGAAGCAAGCAGCAGTTCAAAAAATTCCAACTTTTTTAGTATCCACAATTTTTAGACCAGATCAAATTTTCTTCAAATTCTATGGTGGACTATATCGTACCATGTTGCCATTATTCACTGGCATTTTAGTACAAGATTTCACTTCAAAAACATTAATCAGTCCTCTATTAAAGCATGGGCATTTAGCCATCAGTGGAGATACGCGTTTTGATCGTGTGCTGGATATTGTAGCAGAAAAAGAAACCATTGATTGGGTATCAAGATTAGCTCATGTTGAAACGATTGTCGCTGGAAGTACTTGGGAACAAGACCATCTGATGATTGGATCTATATTAGGAACATGGGATCGATGCAATTGGATCATTGTTCCACATCATGTAGACGCAGCATCCATCAAAACTTGTCAATCTCATTTTCCCAATTCAATTTGCTTATCTGAATGGTTAACACAATCTAATACAATGGAAAAGCCAATGGTGTTGATTGTTGATCAGATTGGTTTATTAAGTCATTTATATCAATACGCCAATATAGCCTATATAGGTGGAGGTTTTACGAAGGATGGTATCCACAATGTACTTGAGGCTGCCGTATTTGGTAAACCAGTGATTTGGGGACCGAATGACTCAAAATACCAAGAAGCAATTGGACTTCGCAATACAAGTGGGGGTATCAAAATAAAAAATGCGAAAGATTTAAACAAGATCTTAGAAAAACTTTTTAATGATGCTACGTTTTCCAAAGCTACAGGAGATGCCGCTGTTAAATATGTACAAGACCATGCAGGTGCTACTCAAAAAACGATTGATTGTATTAAGCAAATCTACGTTGTACCAACAAATCAAAAGCTTTAACGACTTCAGCTGTTTCATCCCATTTATTTTGTTCCCTTAGATTAGATTTAATCCAAAATTGCGCCTCTGCATAAATTTTAAATCCATTGATGGTTTTGACTGCAATGTCAAATGCTTTTTCATCCCCATTAAAAAGGGTTGCTGTAAACTGAAATTTATCGTTGATCCCAATGGCTGCTTTCAAGTCTTTGATGGGGTCTAATGCTAATTTTTCCTGGAGTTCCGTATTTGGAATCCTAACCTCAACTACTTCAGCAACTACTTCATCAGCTCCAGGAATCATGACTGATACGTTATGAGGAAGGTTGTTATATTGATCCGATTCTGATAAGGCTGCTAGCAACTGGACTGCCGTTTGTTTTAATTGGCTTTTGTCCGCCTTTTCAGCCAATTGATTGGTTAATTTTTCAACCAAAGCGGCAACTCTTTCCATAGGAATGTCTACTTTTGAAGGAATTAAAGAAATAGGATTTTATTTAAGAACGAAAAAGAAATTGCAATATTGTCTATGTTTATTGAACAAAACTTTTCAAAAGAAAAAAGAGGCTGGTTAGAAGTCGTTTGCGGTAGTATGTTTAGTGGTAAAACCGAAGAATTGATTAGACGACTTAAAAGAGCTCAAATCGCAAATTTAAAAGTAGCGATCTATAAACCTGCCACGGATACCAGATTTGATAAAGATAAAGTGGTGAGTCATGATGCCAATTCCATCCCTTCTATCCCAATTGACTTGGCAAAGAATATTTTATTACTTGCAGAAGATGCAGATGTCATAGGTATTGACGAAGCACAATTTTTTGACGATGGAATTATTCCTGTTTGTGAAACACTTGTGATGCAAGGTAAAAGAGTCATTGTCGCTGGTTTGGATATGGATTATTTAGGTAAACCATTTGGGCCTATGCCACAACTTTTAGCCGTCGCTGATTTCATCACTAAACTACATGCCATTTGTGTACAATGTGGCCATTTAGCCAATGTATCTTACAGAACAAGTGCCGAAGAAGGTACCGTAGTATTAGGTGAAAAAAATAATTATGAGCCAAGATGTAGAATCTGCGCATCAAAATAAGCCTATTAGCTTCATGAACATATCCCTAAAAAATATCGCCACCTTACTAAAAAAAGATTTGCTACTTGAATGGAGACAGCAGTATACTTTTTTTGGGATCTTGATTTATTTAGCTTCGACTACTTTTGTCATTTACTTAACGATGGGCCTTCCAGAAGATAAAGTATGGAATGGATTATACTGGATTACCTTACTTTTTATTTGTATCAATGCAGTGGCAAGAAGTTTCTTGCAAGAAGGGAGAGGAAGAATGCTTTATTTTTATGCTATTGTGAGTCCTGTGAATTTTATATTTTCAAAACTCATTTTCAATAGTTTACTCATGTGCACCATGAGTGCATTGAGTTTAATGCTGTTCATGGTTTTGCTTGGCAATCCATTAACACATATTGTATTATTCTTTGGACTAAGTTGCTTGGGTGGAATGAGCCTAAGCTTGGTATTTAGTTTTTTAGCAGCAATCGCCGCTAAAGCACAACAACCTTCAGCCATCATGGCGATTTTAGGATTTCCTTTAATTATCCCTCAACTACTTTTGTTGATGAAAATTGCCAATATCGCTTTCTCTGATATTGTGCAAAACGGTTTACCTCAATTGGTTGGTTTATTGGTTGGGTTTGACATCATGATTGTTGCACTAGCCTACATTCTTTTTCCATTTTTATGGAAAGACTAATTCAAAATGTAAAGTCCTTTTAGAATTGTAAATGTCGCACGGTCAATCCGTCGTTGATCAATTGTTTCAATGATTCAATCCCAATAGACAAATGACGCTCTACAAATTCTGCAGTCACGATACTATCGCTGGCTTCTGTTTTTACACCCTCAGGGACCATCGGAGAATCACTCACCAACAATAAAGCACCTGTTGGAATCTTATTGTAAAATCCTACTGTAAAGATGGTAGCAGTTTCCATATCAATGGCATAAGCCCTTACTTTAGTTAAGTAGTTTTTAAACTCTTCATCATGCTCCCAAACTCTTCGGTTGGTAGTGTAGACTGTACCAGTCCAATAATCTACATTGTTATCTCTAATGGTTGTTGAAATTGCTTTTTGTAATGCGAATGCAGGTAATGCTGGAACTTCTGGTGGAAAATAATCATTGGAAGTACCCTCTCCTCTTAATGCAGCTATGGGTAATATTAAATCCCCTACTTTATTTCTTTTCTTTAATCCTCCGCATTTTCCTAAGAACAAAACCGCTTCGGGTTGTATTGCAGTTAATAAGTCCATCACGGTTGCAGCACCAGGGCTACCCATTCCAAAATTAATAATGGTAATCCCTTCTGCTGTGGCGCACTGCATTGGACGATCTAAACCAATGATTTCAACATGATGTCTTTCTGCAAACATCTTTACATAATTGCTGAAATTGGTCAATAGGATGTACTTGCCGAATTGATCTAAACTCGCTCCAGTATACCTCGGTAACCAGTTTTCTACGATTTCTTCTTTTGTTTTCATAAGCTTATCTTTGATCGACGACACTATAAAAATACCATATTTTTTTCAATTCATGATTTTAGTTGATTTCCCTTCATATGACTATAAAGTCCAATCAAACGGTGGAAAAGACCAAATCTTTGATCCTTTCAGAAAAAAATGGGTGGTATTGACCCCTGAGGAATGGGTTAGGCAAAATTTATTACAATACCTCATTCAAGTTTGCAAGTATCCAATCGAGCTCATTGCGATTGAAAAAAAAATACAATTAGGATCGCTCACTAAAAGATTTGATATCCTTGTTTATCGTGGGACCACCCCATGGATGATTATTGAATGTAAGGAAGCGAATACGCTACTTACCGAAAAAACCATTCTTCAGTTATTACAATACCAACAAGTGTTGGAAGCCACTTATTTAATTGCTTCCAACGGACCTAACACAATTGGGGCTGAAATAAAAATGGGGAACCTGCATATGTTGCAACAGTTCCCCAATTATGTGGACCCTAACCTATAAAAGATTAAGGGAAAATTCCTAGTTCCGTATAAGAATGTGCTACTTTATTGATTGCACAAACATAAGCTGCAGTTCTCATATCTGGTATAGATGGATTTGCATTCAATATATCCATAATTTCTCTTGTTGCATTAATCATCGTTTCTTCCAATCCACTATGCACTAAGTCAATTTCATCTGGACCATGAATAATCACTGCTCTTTCTGTAGGACTTACTTTTTTACCAGTCAACTCTTCTATTTGGTTGATGAGATTGATGTTTGCATTTTCAGTAAAACGTTTTTCTAAACGGCCATATCTTACGTGACTTAAATTTTTCAACCACTCAAAATAAGATACCGTTACACCACCCGCATTTAAATACATATCTGGAATAACCAACACGCCATTTTTAGATAAAATTTCATCCGCCTCTGGTGTTAAAGGTCCATTTGCTGCTTCACCAATCATCTTAGCTTTGATTTTTGGTGCATTTTTTTTATCAATTACATTTTCTAAAGCTGCAGGAATTAAGATATCACATTCGATTTCCAATGCATCTGAACTCTTTTCAATATTGGTTGCACCAGGAAAATTCAAAATACTACCTGTAGTTTTTCTGTGTTGGAAAACTGCTTCTTCATCTAACCCATCTGCACAGTAAATAGCCCCTTCAAATTCAGCGATCGCAATGACTTTAGCGCCATTTGATCTAAAGAATTTTGCAGAGAAATAACCTACATTGCCTAATCCCTGAACAATCACACGCTTATTTTCAATCCCTACTGTTAATCCTAATTTCTTCATCACGTCTTCCATTAAACAAACTTCTCTCACGCCATAAAAAACACCCAATCCAGTGGCTTCTTTACGTCCTCTTACACCACCCAATGAAACCGGCTTACCTGTCACACAACCAGCTGCATCAATCTCACCTGGTTTTAATGATTGGTAGGTATCTACAATCCAAGCCATTTCGCGCTCGCCTGTTCCGTAATCTGGTGCAGGCACATCGATACCAGGACCTATAAAATTTTTCTTCACTAATTCAGAAGTATATCTTCTAGTTATTTTTTCTAATTCATAATTACTTAAACTTCTTGGGCTAATTTTAATACCACCCTTCGCTCCTCCAAAAGGCACATTCACAATAGCACATTTGTAAGTCATCAAAGCGGCCAATGCCATCACTTCGTCTTGATTTACAGCAAGGCTAAATCGGATACCACCTTTACAAGGAGATTTATGTTGAGAGTGTTGCACTCTGTATGCTTCAATTACTTCGATTCTGCCATCATCCATTTTTACTGGGAATCGCATGCTGTAAATGCTATTACAAGCTTTAATTTGCTCAAGCAATCCTGTCTCCCAATTGGTGAACTTAGATGCTTTGTCGAAACTTTTTTCTACACTCTGAAAAAAACTATAATCTGATGTTGTTGACATATACTTTTATTTTTCTAGTTGTTTAATTTTTTTATCAATTGAATTGACACATAAAAAAAGGCCAATAAGCAGAATACATACCACTGTCATGACTAAGAAAATTTTTCCGTTCTGCAACATAATACTTTGTGATGCTGCTTGCTGTGCTTGTAATAAGGTTAACATATATTTAATAATTGTAAGGTTATAAGATGCCTTCTTTTTTTAATTGAATCATTTGCACACGAATTTTCAAGGTCGTAATCCAAACACCTAATAAAGTCCAACCAATCACTGCAGGATAAAATACAGTGCGCATATTAGCGGACATATCTTTACCATTCAAACCAGGATTACCATCACTTCCCTGTCCACCAGGATGTAAAGATTCCGTTAATCTTGGTAAAATCCAAAGTGTAGGAAACAACATGAAAAATGAAAATATATTATAGACTGCAGAAAGTCTTGCCTTTTTTTCTGCATCCACTAAACTGCCCCTTAATACAAAGTAAGCAAAGTAAATAAGCAAGGCGATAGCTGCTCCGTTTTGTTTTGGATCTCCTACCCAAGGACTACCCCACTGATAATTGGCCCACAATGCTCCAGTAATGATACCTAAAACACCAAAAATTAACCCCATGGCCGCATAAGCTTGCGCATACACATCATGCACTAAGCTAGACGACCTTAAATATTTAATGGAATACACCAAAGAAACAAACAATAATATCATCATGCCAAACCACATGGGCACATGAAAAAAGAAATTACGGATGGACTCCTGCATGCGGTCGTCTAACTTAGGTACTTTCACCAAAAAACCATAAGTACAAGTGTACAAAAGCAAAATAAAAGACAACAATTTCCACCATTTTTTATGCAGCATAGCTTCTTAATATTTAATCGATTAGCTCTAAAACTAACGGCTGTTTGACAAAATTACAGCTTTTAAATGAACCTCCTAATTTTAGAGCAAATCTTATATTGGCAAATTTACGGCGATTTTGTACATTTGCCTCCATAATTTTCATGCCGTAACATGAAGCGAACTGCCCCGTAAGGCTGTAGTAAACTTAATGTGGCTATCACCAAAAAATAGACACAAATGAAACTTTCCCAATTTAGGTACGACCTACCTTTAAACTTGATTGCCCAGTACCCCACAAAAAGAAGAGAAGACAGTAGACTGATGGTGGTAAACCGTAAAAACGGTCACATGGAGAATCGTCATTTCTCTGACTTATTAGAGTACTATGATGACAAGGATGTATTTGTAGTGAATAACACTAAAGTATTCCCTGCTAGAATGTATGGCCGTAAAGAAAAAACTGGCGCTAAGATTGAAGTATTCTTATTAAGAGAATTAAATAAGCCTAACCGTTTATGGGATGTGATTGTTGATCCCGCAAGAAAAATTCGTGTGGGTAACAAATTGTACTTTGGTGAAAACGAAGAACTAGTTGCAGAAGTAATTGACAACACAACTAGTCGCGGACGTACTATTCGTTTTTTATGGGAAGGTGATGATGAAGGATTTAGAAAAATGTTAGAATTTTTAGGAGAAACACCACTGCCTAAATATATTAAACGCAAACCAGACGAAGAAGATAAAGAAAGATACCAGACAGTGTATGCAAAGCATGAAGGTGCGGTGGCTGCTCCAACTGCTGGATTGCACTTTAGTAAAGAATTAATTAAGCGTTCAGAAATTTTAGGTATCCGTTTTGCAGAAGTGACCTTGCACACTGGCTTAAGCACTTTCAGACCAATTGAAGTAGAAGATTTAAGTAAACATAAAATGGATGCTGAATACTTTAAGATAGACGAAGACGCTTGTAGAATCATCAATACAGCTAAAGAAAATGGTCGTCGTGTATGTTCTATTGGAACCACTGGAATGCGTGCAATGGAAAGCAGTGTTACTGCACAACGTTTATTGAAGCCAGCAGAAGGATGGACGAATCATTTTATCCACCCTCCATATAATTTCAATATTGCAGATAGCTTAGTAACGAATCTCCATTTACCTAAAACAAGTTTGTTGATTATGTCTTGTGCTTTTGCAGGATATGAATTGGCGATGGAAGCTTATAAAAAAGCGATTAAAGATAAATACCGTTTCTTCTCTTATGGAGATGCGTTATTATTTATTTAATCCATATTTTAAAAATAGGATTAAATAAATAATACTCTAATGATTTTTTTACTATTCATTTAAATTTTAGGAACACTATATACCAAGGGGACAGATTTTCATCTGTCCCCTTGGTATTTTTCCCGATTTGATAAATTCATTTCCCGAATCTGTAAATCAAGGCTTTGATCTCATCCTAGCTTTGCGGCATGAAAATAAGGGTTCAAAAAAATAGAGTACTTCTATTGCTATTATTAGGATTAGCGCTTATAACAGAAGCTCAGACCATCAAAGTTCCAAAAGATAGTACGCATTGGCACCTTTTAAAAGATGTGACCATTGTAGGCCGTAATAGTAAAAGTGATTATCAACAAATTCCTGAAATTGTTGGTACCAATATTTATGCTGGGAAAAAGAATGCTTTAATCGTACTTGAAAATGTTCAAGGTAATATTGCCAACAATACCATGCGTCAGATATTGGCAAAAGTGCCTGGTATTCATATTTGGGAAAGTGACCCAAGTGGCATTCAAATTGGCATAGCTGCTAGAGGTTTAAGCCCTAACAGAAGTTGGGAATTCAATGTTAGACAAAATGGCTTTGATATAGCAGCCGATCCATTTGGTTATCCAGAAGCTTATTACAATCCACAACTACAAGCTGTTCAAAGAATTGAAATTGTAAGAGGGCAAGGTGCGCTTCAATATGGACCACAGTTTGGAGGAATGGTCAACTACATCTTAAAAAATGGAACTGAGATCAATCAACCATTTGAATTTGAAACACAACAAACTATTGGAAGCAATGGTTTACTAAATAGCTTTAATGCCATTGGAGGGAAAAAAGGAAAAGCCAACTACTATTCATTTTATGATCAAAGAAATGGTGAAGGCTGGAGGGACAATAGTCAATTTTTTTCAAAAGCAGGATTTGGGTCCCTTACCTATCAATCCACTAAACAACTTTCACTTAGTTTCGAATTGATGCATTCTCATACTAGAAGTCAACAGCCTGGAGGTTTAACAGATACTCAGATTAAACAAGATGCACAACAAAGTTTTAGAAGCAGGAATTGGATGGATATCAAATGGACGACACCGGCAATCACAATTCAATATGAAATGAGTGACCATAGTCGTTGGAATACAAAAATTTTTGGAACCATCGGCGATCGTAATAGCGTTGGATTTTTACAATCTATCTTAATAAAAGACAGTATTAATAATGCTACCAATCAATATAACAATCGCATTGTAAATATAGATCAATATAGAAACTATGGACTTGAAAGTAGATTTATCACTGATTACTTTATTGGAAAAATAAAAAATACGATTTCATCTGGAATCAGATTATATACCGGTAATACGCATAGACTAGCAGACGGTAAAGGCACAACCGGATCCGATTATGATGTAAGTAATGAAGGACTTTATCCAAGGGATATTCATTTTAGATCAAATAATGGGGCTGTATTTATTGAAAATATTTTTAGAGTTACAGAAAAGTTATTGATCATTCCTGGTATTCGATATGAATGGCTGGAAGGATCAGCATCTGGAAGGAATGGATTAAGCACAAATGGTGGGTCAATGAACCTTCAAAATATTACAAGAAGCAGAAGTTTTGTTTTGGGTGGAATTGGTTCAGAATATCATTTAACAACCAGCACAGAATTATATGCAAATTTTTCTCAAGCTTATAGACCTATTCAATTCGCGAATCTACAAGCACCCCCAACAACTGATTTGATTGACCAAAATTTAAAAGATGCTAAAGGATTTAACTTTGATATAGGCTATAGAGGGAAAGTGAAAAATTACCTTCAATTTGATCTAAGTGGATTTTATTTACAATACAATAATCGTGTAGGTACCATTACTCCATCAGGAACTAACTTCAGACTTGTAACTAATGTGGGTGCAAGCACTAGTAAAGGACTAGAAACTTATGTTGAGTTTAATCCAATAAGGGCTTTTTCAAATAGTACTCACACTGATATCATTTTGTTTAGTTCATATGCCTTCACAGATGCTAGATATAGTGGCAACCATCAAGATGCAAATACGAAAGGTAAAAGAGTAGAAAATGCACCTCAAAATATTCTAAGGACTGGACTAAGTATTGGCTATAAAGGTATTTTATGCACTACACAATTAAGTCATGTTGGTGCTGTATTCAGTGATGCTAACAATACCACTACCCCTTCTTCAAATGGTAATGTAGGCATCATCCCATCATATTCAATCATTGATTTTACTGCATCCTATAAATTTTCAAAAAACTTGAATATAAAAGCAGGAGTCAATAATATGGAGGATATTAGGTATTTCACTAGACGTGCAGGAGGATATCCTGGACCAGGTGCATTACCAGCAGACGGTCGAAACTTCTTTATTTCAATTGGTGCTAAATTCTAAAGTAAAAAAAGTGATGATTATAAATCAAATAATCCTTTGTTTATCAATTGTAATGTTTTAGTCTTATGCTCACTAGGTATCAACAAACTAATATTATGTGGGCTGCCCCCATAACTTACCATGGTCACTGGTATCTCATTAATGGCTTGAAATAATTTATTAAGCACCGCATCAGTTTTTGCAATTTCATTGCCTACAATAGATACAATGGTTTGATTTTTCTCTACTTCCACTGAAGCAATATTATTGAGCTCTTTGATAATTTCATTCAAATGCGTATCGCTATCAATAGTTACTGATACAGCTACTTCCGAAGTGGTAATCATATCAATAGGTGTTTTGTATTTCTCAAACACTTCAAATATTTTTCTTAAAAAACCATAAGCCAAAAGCATTCGACTGCTCTTTATTTTAATAGCAATAATATTGTCCTTGGCGGCCACTGCTTTCACCCCTACACTACCCGCTTCTTTTTTAATAACAGTTCCTGCTGCAGTAGGCTGCATGGTATTTAATAATTTAACAGGAATGTTTTCTTGTTGTGCTGGCCAAATACAGGTAGGATGTAAAATTTTAGCACCGAAATAAGCTAATTCAGCTGCCTCATCAAAACTCAATTGCTCAATAGCGACTGTTTTATCTACCACTCTTGGATCGTTGTTATGCATACCATCGATATCGGTCCAGATCTCACAAACACTAGCCTTTAGGGCAGCAGCAATTAAAGAAGCGGTGTAATCACTACCTCCTCTTTTTAAATTATCTACCTCACCTTTTGCATTGCGACAGATATATCCTTGTGTAACAAAAATATTTCTAGTTGAATAATTTGCAAGTAACCCATTTAACTTTTCTTGAATAAGTGCTAAGTCTGGTTCCTCATTTTGGTCTAGTTGCATAAAATCCAGCGCTGGCAATAATACATGATCAATTTTAGCTTGCTCTAAAAACAATGAAAATAACTTAGTACTCATCAATTCTCCTTGAGCTAAAATGTCTTTATTCAATGCATCGCTCAAAGAAATTTTTTGTGTGATTTTTAAAAACTCAAAATGCTCATTCAATATTTCTTTTGCCCTTGCATGTATAGAAGCATCTTGCAATAAATCATGTATAAAATTTTGATAATAATTTTCTAATATTGCTATTTTTTCAGTTGCACCTTGCTTATCTGAAACAGCCAATCGATTGCTTATCTCTACTAGCGCATTGGTCGTCCCACTTAATGCACTTAGCACCACTATGACTGGTTCTTTATCGGCTGTTATCAATTCTGCAATCTGACGCATTCTCTCTGGCTTACCAACACTTGTGCCACCAAACTTCATTACTTTCATTCCATCTCTATTTTAAAGGATTCATCTTAAATAAGTATGCCAAAGTTAATTATAAAAGGTATAAACAACTGTTAGCTCTTGCGTTCAAATGACAAGGACATTTTTTCTGCCAATGCCATTAAATCATTTTGTACATTTTGCACTAATGGAATGCCGTTTTGCATTCTTGCTATTTCCATACTGCGTTCTATATCTCCTGCTACATAAACTTTTCCATGTCCTTTTGCTGGCTTTGCATTTCTAAAACGATTCAACCAAAGATCCATATTGGATTTAAAATCAGCTGCGGGTCTAAATGCATCAATACGCATCGCGCCAATAAAATGGCCAAGGCCTTCCCCTGGCATATTTTCTGGCATAGGTACATAGGCAGGAAAAGGAGGTGCCCATGGGCCAAAACTTGCACCACTTAAAACAGCCGAAAATATATCTACAATAGCACCTAATGCATACCCTTTATGACTACCCTGTTCTTTTTCGGAACCTAAAGGCAAAAGTGCCCCTCCGTTTTTTAAAATATTGGCGTCCTGAGTCGCATTTCCATCCGCGTCTTGTGCCCATCCCAATGGAATGGTAATATTGTTTCTTTGTGCAATTTCTAATTTACCATTGGCCGCAGTCGTTGTTGCAAAATCAGCTACAAAAGGTGCTTCATCACCAGCAGGTACCGCTACTGCTATTGGATTGGTGCCTAATAATTTTTCTGCTGCATAGGTCGGTGCCACTAAAGCACTTGCATTGGTCATTGCAATACCAATCATCTCTTGTTCCAAAGCCATCATGGCATGGTAACCAGCAATACCAAAATGGTTGCTGTTTTTGACACTCACCCAACCCGTTCCAACTTGTCTAGCTTTCTCTATGGCAATGTTCATCGCTCTTGGAGCAACAATCAATCCTAAACCTCTGTCACCGTCAATCACAGCCGTAGAAGGGGTTTCATGGACTATCTTTATATCGGGTGTGGCATTGATCCTGCCCAGTTCCCATAATCTTACATAACCCACCAATCGAGCAATTCCGTGACTATCAATGCCTCTTAAATCGGCAGATAACAAAACCTTAGTGGCCAAAGCCGCATCTGATGCAGGACAGCCCATCTTTAAAAAAACAGCTTCTGCAAATGCAGCTAATTGTTGGTATGTATAATGATGATTTGATTCCATGACGCAAATTTACAAAAAAAGGGTGTACTGATTGGTACACCCTTAACGCTATTGCTTAAATAATATTAGAATGGTAAATCATCCATTGCTTCATTGCTTCCTGCTCCTGCACTAGCTGCTGGATTGTAGCTTTGTGTTGGATTGGTTTCTCCACCATAGTTGGGTTGTTCTCCACCAGATCCTCCTGAAGGCTTAGCCCCTAATAATTGCACTGAAACAATTCTTAAAGTCAAAGATGCCCCTTGGCGGCCATCTGTTGTGGTGTAAGATCTTACATCAGGTGTGCCTTCTACATACACTTGTGTTCCTTTCTTTAAATAAGGTGCCACAGCTGTACGATCTGTCCAATAAGAACAATCTACCCATGTAGTTCTATCCTTTTGAACCCCTTGCGCATCCTTATATTTTTCTGTATGCGCTACGTTGAAATTAATGACAGACTTGCCGTTTACGTCATTCACCACGGCGTCTTTACCTAAATTTCCAATCACTTGTAACTTTATCATATTGTATATTTTAACTTTGTAAGAGATTGAAGATAGTAATTTTTTATTACTTTTGTGCCAAGCCAACTTTTAACTGGCCACCGAAAAATGAGTAAAAAAGGAAAAGTACTTGTCGCAATGAGCGGCGGAATAGATAGCACTGTCGCTGCAATTCTCTTACACAACGAAGGATATGAAGTAGTCGGAATTACCATGAAAACATGGGATTATTCCACCAGCAATGCCAATGGCAAGGAAACGGGCTGTTGCAATATCGATTCATTCAACGACGCAAGAATGGCTGCAGTGAATCACGGATTTCCACATTATATATTAGATATTAGAGAAGAATTTGGTGACTTTGTCATCGAAAATTTTGTAGAAGAATATTTGGCTGGCCGTACACCCAACCCATGTGTGATGTGTAACACCCATATCAAATGGCGCGCCTTACTTAAAAGAGCAGATGCATTGGGTTGCGAATTCATTGCCACAGGCCATTATGCCAAAGTGCGTCAACATGACAATGGACGTTGTGTGATTTCAAAAGGATTGGATGAAACCAAGGACCAAAGCTATGTGTTATGGGGCGTGGATCAAGACTTATTAAAACGCACCATCCTTCCACTAGGTGGCATGCACAAAAAAGATATCAAACAAATGGCCATTGATATGGGCTATCCAGAACTGGCTAAAAAAAGTGAGAGCTACGAAATTTGTTTTGTACCTGACAATGATTATAGAGGTTTCTTAAAGCGTCGTGTGGATGGATTAGAAGAAAAAGTAAATGGCGGATGGTTTGTTGATACCAAAGGAAAAAGATTAGGAAAACATAAAGGCTACCCATTTTATACCATTGGTCAAAGAAAAGGTTTGGAACTAGCAATGGGGCATCCTGTCTACGTTACAGCGATTGATCCTGAAAAAAATATTGTGGTGATTGGAGATGAAGTAGACTTAGATAAGAATGATATGATGGTGGCCAAAATGAATTGGATTAAATACGATCATCTTCCAACAAAGATGGACTTGATGGCGAAAATCAGGTACCATGATACTGGTGCATTGTGTACCTTATCCCATACCGACATGGGTGTTCAAGCAAGATTCTACGAAAATGTAAAGAGTATTGCACCCGGACAAAGCGCTGTATTTTATGAAGGCGACGATGTGGTTGCTGGAGGCATCATACAGAGCGGCGTTTTAGTATAGCGCCAAATAGCGTATCTGCTTTTTGCGTGTAGCCAATAAAATATTTTTGCTCAATTAATTCAAATTGACCCTGCGATAAAATTGCTTGAACATGTGCTTCGTTTTCTGCTGCATATACAGAACAAGTTGCAAGTAATAAATGCCCATTTAATTTTACAGTAGGTAAAATATTAGCAATGATTTTAGATTGTAATGCTGTGTAGGTATCTAAGTTTGCCTTTTTGAAAAAAGCAATTTGTTCTGGCGTCCTACCCCATGTTCCTGAACCAGAACAAGGCAAATCTGCAAATACAAAATCAAAAGGTTTCTTAATATCAAAAGGCTCCGTTAAATCAATCACTTGAACACTTGCTGGACGAATACCTGCTTCTTTTAAGCGTTTATCTGCATTGAATAAAATACTTTCTCGCACATCAGACACATGCATGCGAATATTCTGCATGGTATCAAACATCAAAATTGTTTTTCCCCCACTTGCTGCACAGGCATCCCAAACCTGGATAGGTGTTTCCATACTTGTTGGAACAACATTCAATAATTCTGCCAGTGCTTGCGAGTTTAAATCCTGAATCACCGCTTCTTTATTGAGTGCCAACACATTTTGTAAAGCAGTGGTATTTGAAAATGCAAAGCAATGTTCATGCACCTGGGTATATTCAATAGCCGCAGCAAGTAATGCAGCCACTACTTTCTCTTTTTGCCAAGGTCGGATTCGAATAAACAACAAAGGCTGAATGGAAAGTGAATGAATGAATGTTGGGATATCTATTTCCTTTGATATTGCATCCTGTAAAGGAAAGTTTACATTCAAAGTCCTAAAATGCGCAAAACAAAAGGCACTGATACTCTTTCGATCTTTACTTCCATGTTTTTTATTGGCAGCAAAATATTTTTTCAAGTAAGCAGCCAAAGGCTCCGGCCCTTGATAAGCAGTAATTAATTTCTGAGCAGTCTCTTGATGTTGATTTTGATGCGTCATGCTATAAAAAAGAAAGTCATGCAAAACATGACTTTTTGATATCCTTTTTTCTTGAATTATAATTCTAATAAACTTGCTACTGGATCTTTAGCAATTAATAAAAGTGCTGGATTTTCTAATAATTCTTTCACTCTTACTAAGAAGCCTACACTCTCTCTTCCATCAATGATTCTGTGGTCATAACTTAATGCTAAGTACATCATTGGTAAAATTTTAACTTCACCATTCACAGCCATTGGACGATCTTGTATTTTATGCATACCTAAAATAGCAGATTGAGGAATATTAATAATTGGTGTACTCATTAAACTTCCAAATACACCACCATTGGTGATGGTGAATGTACCACCTGTTAATTCTTCTGCAGTTAACTTACTATCTCTTGCCTTACCTGCTAATTCAATTACTTTTTTCTCGATACCTGCCATGCTTAAGCTCTCCACATTCCTGATCACAGGAACTGTCAAGCCTCTTGGCGTACTTACAGCAATACTAATATCTGCATAGTCATGGTATAACAATTGATCTCCGTCAATGAAAGCATTTACAGTAGGCCACTCAGTTAATGCAATAGAACAAGCTTTTGTAAAGAAACTCATGAATCCTAAATTCACACCATGCGCTTCTTTAAACTTATCCTTGTATTGTTTTCTAATCTGCATAATGCCTGTCATATCTACTTCATTGAAAGTAGTTAACATAGCAGTGGTATTTTTTGCCTCAACTAAACGACGGCTAATTGTTTTTCTAAGGTTAGACATTTTTTCTGGACGCACATTGCGAGAGAATAAGTCTTGTCCAGCAAACTGAATTTTACCTGGATTATTTAAAGCATCTAATACATCTACTTTTGTAATCTTTCCAGCAAAACCACTGGCTTTAATTTGATTGGTGTCTACATTTTTATCTGCAATGATAGCAGCAGCAACTGGAGTTGCTTTTACATTATTTGGTACAGTCGTTACAGGTGCCGTAGACGTTGGAGCCGTAGGAGCTGCAGGTGCAGTTAAAGGTGCAGGCTTTGGCGCTTCACCAGCTGGCTTAGTAGCAGTCTCATTAATGTCTGCTAAAATAGCACCAATTAAAATGCTATCTCCTTCTTTTGCTTTATGATGCAAAGTGCCCGCTTGTTCAGCGTTCACTTCGAAAGTTGCTTTTTCACTCTCTAATTCAGCAATCACTTCGTCGCGATCTACCCAAGCCCCTTCTGGCTTAGTCCACTTTAACAATGTTACTTCTGTGATAGATTCTCCTACTGTAGGTACTTTAATGGAAATCATGTTTTAATATTTTAGATAGAAAACGCAGTTGTTATTATTTCATTTTGTTCTTTCGCGTGCACTTTAGCATAACCAGTTGCAGTAGCAGCACTTGCTTGTCTACTAATGACACCGTATTTAATCGCTTTTAAATTCATTTGTAAAAAGCTTGCAGCGCCCATATTCAAAGGTTCTTCTTGCACCCAGAACCAAATTGCTTTTCCATATTTTTGGTGTAATTCCGTAATCTGTTGAACAGGCAATGGATACAATTGTTCTAAACGTACAATGGCGATATCTGTTCTTTGTTCTGTTTTTTGTCTTTCTGCCATTTCATAATAAATCTTACCAGAACAGAACAATACTTTTTTAACGTCTTCAACTTTTTGAACAAATGGATCATCAATCACTTCTTTGAATCTACCATTTGTTAAATCTGTCATCGGACTAAAAGTGGCCGGGCTTCTTAAATTTGCTTTAGGCGAAAAATTAATCATTGGTTTTCTGAATGACCAAGCTAATTGTCTTCTCAATGCATGGAATAAATTAGCCGCAGTCGTCACGTTGGTGATGATCATATTGTGCTCTGCACATAATTGTAAAAAACGCTCTAATCTTGCACTGCTATGTTCTGGCCCCTGCCCTTCATATCCATGTGGCAATAACATGACTACCCCATTTTGACGTTGCCATTTTTGTTCACCAGCTGCAATGAATTGGTCGATGATTGTTTGCGCACCATTTGAAAAATCACCAAACTGTGCTTCCCAAACTACCAATGCATTGGCATTGGCTAATGAATAGCCATATTCAAATCCAAGTACGCCATATTCGCTCAATAATGAGTTGTAAATTCTAAATGGTTGTTGTCCTTCTGCCACCTGATTCAAGCGATTGAATTGTTCGTTGGTATTTTCATCTACTAAAACAGCATGACGATGACTAAATGTACCGCGCTTCACATCCTGTCCACTCATACGAACCGTTTTGCCTTCTGCTAATAAAGAAGCATAAGCCATTAATTCACCGGTTGCCCAATCTATCTTTTTTTCTGTCTCGTATAATTTTATTTTCTCTTGAATTAATTTATCCACTTTTTTCAATGGTGTAAAACTAGATGGCCATTTCATTAAAGCATCAAAAATAGATTTCGCTTTATCCGAAGTAATGGAAGTATCCGGTGAACTAAGAAAATCTTCGTTCGTTGCTTTGCGCATTGCTTTCCACGCCAATTCTGGTGCTTGGTATTTATAGGGTAATGGATGTTGTTTCACTTCATCTAATCTTGCTTGAAGATCTGACCAGAATTTCTTTTCCATTTCCTTTGCTAACTCCTGTGCACTTGCCTCCCCATTTTGTAAAAGAAATTCAGCATAAGTTTCTCTTGGATTCTTATGTTGCTCAATTAAACTATACAATTGTGGTTGGGTATATTTTGGATCATCCCCTTCATTGTGGCCGTGTTTTCTATAACAAACCATGTCAATGAAAATATCGTTCTTAAACAAATGTCTATATGTTGTTGCAATTTGCACCGCTTTCACCACTGCTTCTGCATCATCTCCATTCACATGTATTACAGGCGCTTGAACCATTGCAGCAATTGAAGTACAATAGTTCGCACTTCTTGCATCATCAAAATCTGTTGTGAATCCAATTTGATTGTTAATTACAAAATGAATCGTACCGCCTGTCTTGTAGCCATTCAATTGGCACATCTGTAAAATTTCATAGACAATACCTTGTCCAGCCACTGATGCATCCCCATGAATTAGGATCGGCAATATTTTGGATACATCAGAATTATACAATACATCCGATTTAGCTCTAGCAAATCCTAAAACAACTGGATCTACTGCTTCTAAATGAGATGGATTAGGCATCAATTTTAGATTCACTTTTTTATGATTGAAAGTGGTCACTTCAGAAGAGAAGCCCATATGGTATTTCACATCACCGCTGCCCATGGTTTGATCCAACACTGCAGTGCCTTCAAATTCACTAAATATTTGCTCGTAGGTTTTATCCATGATATTTGCTAGCACATTCAATCTTCCACGATGTGCCATACCAATCACCACTTCTTCTACACCATGCTCTGCGGCAGTATTAATGATTGCATCCAAAGCAGCAATCGTAGACTCTCCGCCTTCCAATGAGAAACGCTTTTGTCCGATGTATTTTGTATGTAAGAATTTTTCAAAAATCACCCCTTGGTTTAATTTTTCAAGGATGTGTTTTTTCTGATTTAAAGGAATTGGCTGAGCAAATTTATTTTCAAATTCATCAGTTAACCAATCGATTACTTTTTGATCAGAGATATATTTAAACTCGATGCCTAAACTATGCGCATACGTTTTTTGAAGATGTGTGAGAATATTTTTTAAGGTGGTTGCACCCAAGCCTATAATGGATCCTACTTGAAATGTTTTATCTAAATCAGCTTCTGTCAATTCAAAGCATGCTAAATCTAAATTAGCACCTCTGTCCTTTCGTGTACGAATAGGGTTGGTCGTTGCAATTAAATGTCCCTTATTTCTATAACCCAATATCAAACGGTAAACTTTGATTTCATTCGCCCAATCCGAACTCACATTGGATAAAGAGGGGGATGCGCTTTGCACTGGTCCTGCTGTCCCGTTTTGTAAGGCAAAATCGAAACCTTCAAAAAATTTAATGATATCTGGGTCTACTGATGCTGGATCAGTTAAAAATTGTTGGTACAAACCTTCTACAAAGGCTGGATGGGAATTGGTGATGTAGGTAAAATCCTTCATTGTATATCCTTTCGTTTATTTGTCGGACAAGATTTACAAATATCGGTTTAAATCATTGATTAATAAAGTAAAATGCGCTAAAAATTGAGGTAAAATTTTGATCTACTAGCCCCTTATTTTGTGTGATTTTGGAGATATTGCTCTATTTATACGCAAACAGGTCAAAAAAATGATTTTAGATTCATTTTAACTTATTGATTTTCAATATATTACACTCAATTTTTATTTTTTTTAATTTTAATTTTTAATATTTGCACAAGTCCCTTACCTTTGCACTCCTGAAAATTAATTAGTACATGGCAAATCATTCGGCAACAAAAAAAGATGTAAGACAAGCAACTAAACGTCGCGATAGAAACCGTTATTATGGTAAAACTACTCGTAACGCTATTCGTGATTTAAAGACAATAGAAGAACAAAAAGCTTACGACGATAAGTTACCTACAATCGTTTCTCAAATTGATAAATTAGCTAAGCGTGGCATTATCCACAAAAACAAAGCTGCTAATTTAAAGAGTAAGTTAGCTAAGCACGTTGCTGTAAAGCAAGTGGTTAAGAAAAAGTAATTGAACACGCTTAAAAGCGTCTAGAATTGATATTGAAATCCTGCCTGAAAAGGCGGGATTTTTTTGTCCCCACCCTATGTGAAATACTCCCTTTCATAGACATCTATTTTCATTGTATCTTCGCCTTATGACTGAAAAAATATTAATCCTAGATTTTGGTAGCCAATACACTCAGTTAATTGCAAGAGCAGTTAGAGAGGCCAATGTATATTGTGAAATTCAACCCTTTCATAACGCAATCATCTTTGATGAACATTTAAAAGGGGTTATTTTAAGTGGCTCCCCTGCCAGTGTGAACGAGGATGAGGCACCCAATGTAGATATTCAAGCTATTTTAGCCAAACTACCCCTATTAACGATTTGTTATGGCGCTCAATTGAGTGCTAAGAACTTTGGTGGTAAAGTAGAAAAGTCCAATAAACGCGAATATGGTCGTGCCCAATTGCGTATTAAAAAAGATGATATCATTTTCAAAAATATTGCAGACAATAGCCAGGTTTGGATGAGTCATAGCGATTCTATTACTGTACTACCTGAAAATTTTGAACTATTGGCTGATACAGAGAGTATCCCTGTAGCGGGCTTTAGAAAAATAGCAGATCAAGGACATAGCTTACACGGATTCCAGTTCCACCCAGAAGTTTACCATTCATCTGAGGGTAAGACCATGATTCGCAATTTCTTGGTTGAAATTTGCGGCTGTAGCCAAAATTGGACCCCTGCTTCCTTTGTCAATGAGACGGTGGCTCAATTAAAAGAACAGATTGGAGAGGGGCATGTGATTATGGCATTGAGTGGCGGTGTGGACAGTACCGTTGCTGCCACTTTAATTCATAAAGCCATTGGGAATCGCCTTCATGGTATTTTTGTGGACAATGGGGTTTTAAGAAAAGACGAGTTCCAACAGGTGCTAGACATGTACGATAAAATTGGATTGAATGTAAAAGGGATTGATGCCAAAAATATGTTCTATGATGGCCTTGCAGGTAAATCTGACCCCGAAGAAAAGCGTAAAATCATAGGAAAACTATTTATAAATGTATTTCAAATAGAGGCTTCTAAAATGTTGGAAGCTAAGTTTTTAGGTCAAGGAACAATTTATCCAGATGTGATTGAAAGCGTAAGCGTTCACGGACCATCTCAAACTATTAAATCGCACCATAATGTAGGTGGACTTCCTGACACCCTGCACCTTAAATTAGTAGAGCCCCTTCGTAGTTTATTCAAGGATGAGGTTCGAAAAGTGGGTCTTGAATTAGGCATCCCTTCCGATATGATCCAAAGACATCCTTTCCCAGGACCAGGCTTGGCGATTCGCATCTTGGGCGAAATCACCCCTGAAAAAGTGGACCTTTTACAAAGAGCAGACGCTATCTATATCAATGGATTGAAAGAGTTTGGATTATATGACAAGGTTTGGCAAGCTGGCACCATCCTATTACCTGTAAAAAGTGTAGGGGTGATGGGTGATGAACGTACCTATGAGTTTACTGTGGCACTTAGAGCTGTGACTTCAGTGGATGGTATGACTGCAGACTGGGCGCACCTACCTTATGAGTTCTTAGCACATATGAGTAACTCAATCATCAACGAAGTTAGAGGCATCAACAGGGTTGTGTATGATATTAGTAGTAAGCCTCCTGCGACTATTGAGTGGGAGTAATTAAGGTTAATTAATCAGTCTTTAATTAACCTTTAGTTCAATTTCTTCTGAATAGAGGTAATTTGATCTTGCAATGTATTCACCACACCAGCTAGTTGATCCACATTCCACATTGGTTGAGCCCCTGCTTTATGTATGATATAAACTGCCTTCCAAACCTCAACTATATCTTTACTATTTACTTGATATGGCTCGTATAATGGATTGTCACTCAATAAAGTAAGCTTCTCACCAGTTGAATTTATTGAACGGTCATCGTTGGTAATGATACGCTTGTACACCACACCGTCTGTATTCGAAATAACGATATAGGTATTGCTGCTTTTCACATCTTTTAGGCTTGCCACTCGCTCTCCCACAATCACACTTCCACTTGGAGTTGGCAACATACTGTCTCCCACAATCTCAAATGCGCGGTATTCTCCTGGCGCCAACATAGGTAAGGTGAATGTATTTAACTCATCTATGAATTCTGGGTCAGCATAGCCAGCCAGATAGCCTGCAGCAGCTTTTACCGGCACAAATGATACAATCGCTGCACTATTTGAAGAGTCTGTTTTAATTGAGCGTCGACGCTCTAAATAAGAGCCTCCCATATTGTAGCCCTGGTTCAAGTCAAATTCCTCCATCTGAGAAAGATCTTGAAATAAGAATACTTCCAAGCTAATATTAAACAAAGCACAAATGGCTTCTTGTACTTCTAACCTTGGTTCTGCCCTGCCTTCCTCATAGGCACCTACTAGGGAACGCTTAATTTGAAGTTGGTTGGCTAACTCCTCTTGAGTCCAATCACGTTGCTTTCTGATGAATTTTAAATTCTTACCTGCGTATGACATAACTAATAATTTTAGTGCAATTTACTAATTATTTTAGTTTTTCCAAATTTATTTAGCAATTTCTTTTTTTGAGGCCATTCCCCTTCTTGGTAACTTGCAGCATGGCTAAAGTAAAAAAGGAACAACCCGTTATATTAATTACCAACGATGATAGTATCGGTGCCCCTGGCATCCACGCCCTGGTAAAAGCCGTTCAAGGATTAGGGAAAGTGGTGGTGGTGGCTCCAGATAAGCCCCAAAGTGGTATGGGACATGCCATTACATTAGGTCAACATTTAAGATTGACCAAGGTGCATTGGGAAGACGATCCTACCGTAGAAGCGTATGCTTGTAGTGGCACGCCAGTGGATTGTGTAAAATTAGCGGTTGACAAAGTGTTGCATCGTAAACCAACCATTTGTCTTAGTGGCATCAACCACGGTGCAAACCATTCCATTAATGTGATTTATTCTGGAACGATGTCTGCAGCATTAGAAGCCTCCATTGAAAGTATTCCTAGTATTGGTTTTAGTTTATTAGACCTTGGCAATGATGCCAATTTTACCGCAGCGATCCATTATGCCCGCATCATTGTTGAACATGTATTGGCAGATAAAAAATTGGACAAACATTTATGTTTGAATGTAAATATTCCTAAAGTGGCCACTAAGATGATTAAGGGCATTATGATTTGCAAACAAGCTTATGCTAAATATGATGAGAAATTTGTAGAGCGCACAGATCCTCATGGAAAAAAATATTACTGGCTTACAGGTGAATTTGTGAACTTTGATAAGTCAAAAGACACCGATGTTTGGGCACTTAAAAACAATTATATAAGCGTGGTACCCGTTCAATTTGATTTGACCAACCATGTATTGAAAGCGCAATTAAGTAAAAAATGGAAATGGTAAACCAATGCAATTAGAAAAAGATAATTATATCATTGGCGTCCTCATTGGTCTAACACTACCCTTCTTAGGTTTTGCTGGATTCTATCAATGGAAGTTTAACATGGTACCTGTACAAACCTTTATAGATTTATTGGCAAGTCAAAAATCCATCCTCTCTGCCATGATCAGTGTGTCGCTTTTATTAAACGCTGCTGCATTGACTTTCTTTTTCCAAAAACAAATTGATAAAACTGCGAAAGGTATATTTTTTACCACCTGTATTTATGCAATAGCAGCTATTGCAGCTAAATGGTTTTTATAGATGAAATACTATATCATAGCTGGCGAAGCTAGCGGCGACTTACACGGATCTAATTTAATCAAAGCCATTTTAAAAAATGACCCTGCTGCAAGCATACAATGTTGGGGAGGAGATTTAATGCAATCTGCAGGAGGACATCTTGTGAAACATTATCGCAGCCTCGCTTTCATGGGCTTTGTAGAAGTACTAATAAATTTAAGGGCCATCTTATCCAATATTGCATTCTGTAAAAAAGACATCGCCGCATTTGAACCAGACGTTTTAATTTGTATCGATTACCCTGGCTTTAATTTACGCATTGCAAAATGGGCGAAAGAAAAAGGATTGAAAGTGATTTATTTTATTGCACCGCAAGTATGGGCATGGAAAGAAAACAGGGTGCCTGCCATGCGCGCATCGATTGATCGTTTATTGTGCATCCTCCCTTTTGAAAAAAAATATTTTAAAGATAGATGGGATTGGGAGGTAGATTATATTGGTCATCCATTGATGGAAGTGATGGATGCACTTGAACCATTAGCGCATCCCATTCCTTTATTACAAGGCCAAGCATTAATTGCATTGTTACCTGGTAGTCGCAAACAAGAGATTCAAAAAAAAATGCCAATCATGCTTTCTGTTGCAAAGGAATTTCCTAATGAACATTTTGTTGTAGCGCAAGCTCCAGGCATTGATTCAACTTGGTTTAATGCACTCATTCCTAATTTACCAAATGTGCATGTAGTTGCTGCAAACACCTATGCCATATTACAACATAGTAAAGCTGCATTGGTTACAAGTGGTACGGCTACTTTAGAAACTGCATTGTTAAATGTCCCAGAAATTGTTTGTTATAAAGGCAACCCAATTACTTTAGCATTGGCAAAACGTTTTGTCAAAATTAAATTTATCGCTTTGGTCAATTTAATCATGGACAAGGAAGTGGTGAAGGAATTGATTCAAGAAAATTTAACGACCAATAATTTATCCATCGAATTGAAAAAATTATTGGAAGACCCTACAAAACAAGCTGCTATTAAAGCAGACTATACAGCGTTAAAACAAGCACTCACCACTGGACATAAAGCCACAGAAGTTGCTGCTAATATTATTCAGGAGACACTGAATAAAAAATAAATTCTTATTCATCTTTGTGCCAGTCACTTTATTTAAAAAGCGGCAGGATAAATACCCTAAATAAAGTAAACAAGATTGCGAAAATAAAAATCAATAATGAAATTCGATTCATGCCGTGCATGTATTTCATCCATTGTGTTCTAGGCTGATTTGGATCTCTTTTCTTGATAAATAAGTACTCTCCAAATTGTCTTAAAATTCCCATAGTCAAATTTATTTATTGTACTGTTTGTAATATTAAATGAAGCTTTTAAGCCAAGCTTTTAAATGTGTTGTAATTTGTGCAGTTTCAATTATAAATCCATCATGACCATACACAGAATCAATCGCTACCAAATTTACATTTGGCATATGCGCTTCCATGAATTTTTGTTCGGGCAATGGACATAAAATATCACTCTTGATGCCAATAATGAATGTTGGTGTTTGTATAGATGCCAGGCTAGCTTTTAAATCTCCCCCACGACCACGCGCAATATGATGACTATCCATGGACTTTGTGAGCAACCAATAACTATATGCGTTAAATCGATGCACTAATTTATCCCCCTGATAATTAATATAAGATGCAGCTTTTAAATCATCTGTTTTTTCTGCATCCGCATCGGTTTGTTTTTCTTTGAAGATGTCATAGTTGCGATACGTTAACATCCCTATCGCCCTTGCCGCTTTCAATCCTTTTGCACCTGCATTTGGCTTGGCTTCCTTCCATGTCGTATCTGCTTCTATTGACAATCTTTGTGCCGTATGTATAGCAATCGCCCAAGCACTTTCAGCAGCTGTTGTGGCAATCAAAAACATTTTTTGAATGACAGTAGGTTCCATCATTGCCCATTCTAAAGCTTGGTATCCACCCATGCTTCCTCCTAATAAAAGGTCAATTTTTTCAATCCCTAAATGTTGTCTCAATAAAATATGTGCCCTCACCATATCTCGAATGGTGATCATTGGAAACTGATCAAAGCTGGTGGATGGACCCGTTGACCCATAACATGACCCTATGATATTCGCACAAACAATAAAATAATCATTGGGATTGATGATCGCATCCTCCCCCACAAAGCCTTTCCACCAATCAGCCACATCAGAATTCGCTGTAAGTGCATGACAAACCCAGGCCACTTTTTTACCAGGGGTATATTCCCCGTAATAATGGTAGGCTATTTTAAGATTGGGCAAACTAATACCAGATTCAAGGGTAAAAGGTTGAGGGTATGTATAGATGACTGGGTCCATTTTATCGCTTTCTTGTGCTAACTAAGTAGCTATTTGAATTACCTTTGTAAAGGTACAATATTTATAATTCCTTTTCAAGACCCAAATCAATCAAATGGCAACGATCACACTTAAACGCACCGATAACGATTATCAATTTCAAACCTTGGACGAAACTGGCCAGGTGATGACAATGGATATTCCAGCAGACCAAGGTGGTCATGGCAATGGCGTAAGACCAATGCAAGCTTTATTAAGTGCATTAGGTGGATGTAGTGGCGTGGATCTAGTGATGATTTTAAACAAACAAAAAGAAACCATTGAACACTATGAGATGGTGATTAGCGGAGAACGTGCAGAAGATAAAGAACCCGCTTTATGGGAAACAATTCATATTGTATTTAAACTAAAAGGTTCTATGACAAAAGAAAAAGCAGAGAAAGCATGCGCTTTGTCTATTGATAAATATTGTTCTGTTGCAGCCACTTTGAGAGCAGCTGGGGCAGTGATCACTTGGGAGGTTGAAATTTTATAATTTTTTATATTGTATTCATGAAACACGATCAGTCTAAATTAATTCGTACACAAATAGAAAGAACTGCAGAGGGTGAACATTCAAGTCCTCTTTATTTAACAAGTAGCTTTTGTTTTGATGAAGCAGAGAGCATGCGTGCAGCTTTTGCAGACGAATCAGATGCCAATATTTATAGTCGATTCTCTAATCCGAATGTGCAAGAATTTATAGATCGTTTGGCAGTGCTAGAGCATGCAGAAGCAGGCTTTGCCACAGCGAGTGGCATGAGCGCCGTCTTTGGTTCTTTCATGGCCTTGTTAAAAAAAGGGGACCATCTTTTATCTTGTAATGCTGTTTTTGGTAGTACCCATAATGTGGTGACAAAATACCTACCTAAATATGGGATGGAATATAGTTATGTATCAGCAAACGCTTCTGCTGCTGAATGGGAAGCCGCGATACAACCCAACACAAAAATGATTTATTTAGAAACACCTACTAATCCTGGATTAGAAGTGTTAGATATTGTAATGATTGGTACGATTGCTAAAAAACACAATGTCATTTTAAATGTAGACAATTGTTTTGCAACCCCAATTGGTCAAACTCCCATTGATCTTGGTGCAGACCTTGTGGTACATTCTGCCACCAAATGGATTGATGGACAGGGACGTGTATTGGGTGGTGCAGTAGTTGGTAGAAAAGATTTGATTCATGAAATTTATTTATTCTGCAGAAATACAGGACCATCCCTATCCCCTTTCAACGCATGGGTATTGAGTAAAAGTTTGGAAACCTTAGAAGTAAGAATGGAAAGACATAGCAAGTCGGCTTTTTCGATTGCACAAAAATTAGAAGGCCATGCAAAAATTAATTTTGTGAAATATCCATTCCTTAAATCCCATCCACAACATGCCATTGCAATCAAACAAATGAAAGATGGTGGCGGTATAGTTTGCTTTGAATTAAAAGGTGGTTTGGAAGCAGGACAACAATTTTTAAACCATTTAAAAATGCTTTCCTTAACTGCAAATCTTGGAGATAGCAGAAGCATCGCTTCACACCCAGCCAGTACCACCCATTCTAAACTTTCCGAAGCAGAAAGACAAGCCCTTGCAATTACCCCAGGACTCATTAGAATTTCAGTTGGCTTAGAACATGAGGAAGATATTTTAAACGATATTTTACAAGCGCTTGACGCCTAAATAATATATTCATTATCATTGAATACCCTACTCAAAACCCTGAGTGGGGTATTTTTTTGCTATTCATTGTGTCCTTTTTACAATATAGTTTGTATATTGAATTCGCTTAAAATAACCAAAGACTAAAACAAAACCTATGAAATTAAAAACAGGTGTATTATTATCTCTAATGATGTTTCTCCAATATTACATTTGGGGTGCTTGGTATGTAACAATGGGTACCTATATGGGTGAAAAATTAGGTGCATCAGGTGTGGCCATTGGTGCTGCGTATGGTGCAGGTGCAATTGCTACCATCATCTCTCCTTTCTTTGTAGGTATGATTGCGGATCGCTTTTTTGCTGCTCAAAAAATCATGGGTGTGCTTCATATGGTAGGTGCCGCTTTATTATTTTATGCCACTAAAGTAGATAATAGTAGTTTTTATTGGGTGATCCTTGTTTACTCTTTATTATACATGCCAACGATTGCTTTAAGTAATAGTGTCGCATTTGCGCAAATGACTGATCCAGGAAAACAATTCCCTTGGATTCGTGTTTTTGGAACCTTAGGTTGGATTGCCGCTGGTTTAGTGATTAGTCAATTGGGGATTGAAAAAACCGAGGGTACATTTATTGTTGCTGCTGGTATTTCTGCAGCTTTAGGTCTATTGAGTTTTGCTTTACCTAATACACCACCTAAAGCAGCAGGCACCCCTTCTTCTATGGGCGCAATTTTAGGAAAAGATGCTTTTGTGTTATTAAAGAATAAATCTTTCTTAGTATTCTTTATTTCTGCCATTGCTATTTGTATTCCTTTGTCTTTTTATTATGGATTTGCCAATCCTTTCTTAAATGAAGTTGGATTAGATAATGTGGCAGGTAAAATGACGATGGGTCAAATGTCAGAAGCTATTTTTATTTTAGCGATCCCTTTCTTATTCAATAAAATTGGCGTTAAAAATATGTTGATTTTTGGTATCAGTGCATGGGTATTACGTTATGTTTGTTTTGCCTATGGTAATATGGATGCAAGTTGGATGTTGTATGCAGGAATTATTTTACATGGTATTTGCTATGACTTCTTCTTTGTGACAGGTTATATGTATACAGAAAAGAAAGCAGGTGAAAATATTAAAAATGCAGCGCAAGGCTTATTTACATTTGCCACCTATGGGGTGGGTATGTTCATTGGAACCAACTACAGCGGATTTGTTGTAGAACAAAATAAGTTAGCAGATGCAACAGGTCACAACTGGACTAGTATCTGGTTAACGCCAGCAGCAATTGCAGGTGCAGTGCTGATTGCCTTTATCTTATTCTTTAAAGAGAAAAAAGAAGTTGCTGCTGCTTAAATCATTCATTTTCTAAAGCCTATCCCTTGGGTAGGCTTTTTTATTAATTTATTTTTTCATTCTTCATTCTTTCAATTATGAGAATCGCAATGTTAGGTGCCGGTTTTATTGGCCGTTTTTATGCAGATGCATTACAAGGCTACAGGAGTAAAGACAAAGTAGTAAGTATTTATGCACGCCGTGAGGAGTCTGCAAAAAAATTTGCAGCAGACTACAACTGTGCCCACTGGACCACGGAAATGGAAGCAGCCATTGCGCATCCAGATGTAGATATTGTTTGCATCTCCTTACCTAATAATTTACACGAAGCTGCTGTGATGATGTGTTGTAAACATAAAAAAGCGGTCATGACCACCAAGCCACTTGGCCGAAATGGTGCAGAAGCAAAACGTATGTTGATTGCAGTCGAAGAAGCTGGTATTTTTAATGGTTATTTAGAAGATCTTGTGTACACCCCTAAATTTATCAAAGCCAACCAAAGTGTGAAAGAAGGTGCATTGGGTCGTGTATTATGGGCTAAGTCTCGCGAAACACATCCTGGCCCGCATAGTGAATGGTTCTGGAATATTGAACAAGCAGGTGGTGGATGTATTTTAGATTTAGGTTGTCATTGCGTAGAGATATCAAGATCTTATATTGGTAAGGATATTAAACCAATTGAAGTGATGTGTTGGGCAGATACGCAAGTGAAACCAATTGAGGCCGAAGATCATGCCATTGGATTAGTGAAATATGAAAACGGTGCGATTGGGCAATTTGAAGTGAGTTGGACTTTTAGAGGTGGTTTAGATTTAAGAGACGAAGTGATGGGTACAGAAGGGACCATTTGGATCAATAGTTTTTTAAGAACAGGCTTTGAGATGTTTACCACCGGTAAAGGTGGTGACTATATTGCAGAAAAAGCAGAGAGCGATAGAGGTTGGTTGTTCCCTGTCGGCGATGAATTAAATGAATTAGGATACAACCATATGTTCATGGATATGTTCAACTCCATTGAAAAAGGGGTAGCACCAAAAGAAACATTTTACGATGGCTATGTGGTGAATTGCATTTTAGATGCTGCTTATAAATCGGCTAAAACAAAAATATGGGAACCTGTTCAATTAGATTTTTGGAGAGGTAAAACTGGCTTAACAAAAGAGAGTCATTTAGTAGAATACGATGCAGACCATTATTTAGTGAAGGAAGAGATGACGCATTATGGTGCGAAGAAATTAATCCTGAAGCATAAGACGACTGGAAAAATAACCGAACAAACAATCAATTAAGCTATTTCCTATTTCTTGATATGCCAAAAAATAATGCACTCCCCCATCATTTAAAACATTTACTTGAAAAAGGTGAAGAACATTTTCAATCTGGTATCTCTGTAGACTGCGTGATCTTTGGATTTCATGAACAACAACTTAAAATCTTATTGCTGAAAGTTGATGCTCTTCATAAATGGGCTTTACCAGGCGGTTTTATTAAAAAAACTGAACACATCGAAGAAGCAGCATATAGAATATTACAAGAAAGAACAGGTGTTAAAGATATTTTCCTTCAGCAATTTCATATTTTTGGAGCTCCTGATAGATCTGATGTAAGTATACATCAGAAAAGATATCAAAGCTTTGGTGTGAAAATACCCAAAAACAATTGGCTGATACAAAGATTCATCACTGTTGGGTTTTATGCATTAGTCGATTTTAATGAAGTGAAAATTCAACCATCCGAACAACAAGCACAATGGCAATGGATGGATATCGAATACTTAAACGGATTAATGATGGACCATGCTGAGATTGTACAAAAAGCTTTAGAAACACTTAGAACTCAACTAGCCTACCTCCCTATTGGTAAAAATTTATTACCAAAAAAATTCACCATGCCTGAATTACAGAAATTATACGAAACGATCCTGAATGAAAAACTAGATCGTCGAAATTTTCAACGTAAGCTGTTAAGTTTTGGTATTTTAAACCGATTGACAGAGACCAAAAAAGGGGGCGCGCATAAAGCAGCCTACTTATACTCTTTCAATGAAAAGAAATACCAAAAAGCGCTTAAAGAAGGGTTGTATGGAAGTTGGTAAATGCGTCAAGTCTACTTTACCCAATTTACTTTAACCATTTTTACATCTCTTGAATTAGGTCCTACCATCATTTGGAAATCTCCTGACTCCCAATCAAATTTTAAATCTGAATTATAAAATTTAAGTAACTCAGGTGTGATCTCAAAAATGACTTCCTTGGTTGCACCAGCTGCTAATTCAATTTTTTCGAACCCTTTTAATTCTTTGACAGGTCTAGTAATGCTGCCAACTTCATCTCTTATATACAATTGAACCACTTCTTTGCCTGCGAACTTGCCTATATTCTTAACTGGAATAGTTACTGTTAATTTTTGATTGCCCTTTAATTGCTTAGAAGATAATTGAATTTCACCATACTCAAAATGAGTATAGCTCAAGCCAAAACCAAATGGATATAAAGGCTCATTAGAAACGTCTATATAATTGGATTGGAATTTAGAAAACCATTTTCCAGTTAAAGGTCGGCCTGTATTTTTATGATTGTAATACAAAGGAATCTGCCCTACATTTTGAGGGAAACTCATCGTCAATTTACCTGAAGGATTTACTTTACCCAATAAGACATCTGCAATGGCATCTCCAGCTTCGGAGCCTGCAAACCATACATCTAAAATGGCAGGTACATTTTCATTTTCCCAATTCAATGTCAATGGACGACCATTGAACAAAACCAATACAACTGGCTTACCAGTTGCAACCAATGCTTTCAATAAGCGCTTTTGTGCTTCTGGTATATCGATATTAGATTTTGATGCACTCTCTCCACTACTTTCTGCGCCTTCCCCTAATGCAGCTACAATCACATCTGCATCCGCACTAACAGCCAAAGCCTCTTGAATCATTGCCTCAGCAGATCGATTATCACGTGCAATATCTTTTTCAAATAATGTTTGACGTTTTTGCATTTCAAGATCATCTTCTAAATTTGATCCAATGGCATAGACTACTTTACCATTATTACCTACCGCATCCGTAAGTCCTTTTAATAGACTAATTGATTTTGAATTATCCGCACCCACACTCCAAGTCCCCGTCATGTTTTCTTTAGCATTGGCAAGTGGCCCAATCAATGCTATTTTTTTACCTGAAGTAATAGGTAATACATTGTTGTTCTTTAATAAAACAAAGCTTTGTGCAGCAATCCTTCTTGATTCAGCTCTATTTGCAGCCGTAAATACTTCTGTGGCAGATCTTTGTTCATTACAATACCTGTATGGATCATCAAATAACCCTAATTGATATTTAGAAATTAAAATACGCTCACATGCTTTGTTGATTTGTACTATAGTGACTTTCCCTTCTTGTAAAGATTTTTTCATGGTATTTAAAAAACCTTCCCCCACCATATCCATATCTACCCCTGCATTCATAGACATGACATTCACTGTTTGCGCATCCCCCACTCCATGATTCGTCATTTCTGGAATGCCAGTATAATCAGACACGACAAATCCATTAAATTTCCATTGCTTTCTCAATACATCATCTATTAACCATTTATTACCCGAAGCAGGAATACCATCTACTTCGTTAAATGACATCATCACAGAAGCAACACCAGCATCCACTGCTGCCTTATATGGAGGAAAGTATTCGTTGTACATTCTCACTCGACTCATATCTGTAGTATTGTAATCTCTTCCACCTTCAGCAGCGCCGTATAATGCATAATGCTTTACACAGGATAAGATAGTATTTGGTGCAGATAAATCATCTCCCTGATAGCCATGTACCATTGCTTTTGCAATAGCACTACTCAAAAAAGCATCTTCCCCATTGCCTTCTGAAGTTCTACCCCATCTTGGATCTCTTGTAAGATCCACCATTGGAGAAAATGTCCATTGTATTCCATCTGCACTCGCTTCGCTCGCTGCAATTCTTGCAGAACGTTCTACCAATTCCATATCCCAGGTCGCAGACATGCCTAATGGAATAGGGAAAATTGTTTTGTAGCCATGTATCACATCCATCCCAAATAACAATGGAATATGTAGTCTTGAATTATTGACTGCAAATTGCTGTAACTCTTTTATTTTAGTAACAGAACGAATATTAAATACACCTCCCACTTTGCCCGCTTTTACTTTATCAGCAATATCAGAGCTACTTACAGCACCAGTCACAAAATCACTAGAAGCAGGTAGGTTTAATTGCCCTAATTTTTCTTCTAAAGTCATTTTAGACATCAGTGTATTTACAAACTGATGCATTTTAGTCTCTTTGTTTCCTTGACTAATTGCACTAAATACGACCAATATGCCAACTATCGTTAAGCTAACTCTTTTCATAGATTAAATTTTTGTTCATTCATAAATACAATTTCTAAATAATATTAGATACTTATATTTTGGAAAGCTAAAGTTACTTTTTTGTTCAAAATCAATTGTAACGAATCTGTTTATTGACTTGTATAATAAATTTAAGTTTCTAAATATACAATGAAATGGCCTAAAAAATGGTAAGTTTAGGTATGCAAAGCTTGGACAATCCATTTCATATTCATTTACTAGGAGATCATGCTCTCTTAATTAAATTAAGTAAGGGTTTGAATGGAGGTATTGACCAGGATTTACTTGCCCTTGCACAATATCTTAAAGCACAAAAAATAGTAGGGATCAAGGACATTATTTTAGCTTATGATAATTTAACCTTGGTCTATGATATCCTTGATTTTGACACCAACCCCTATTTATTTATCAATCAGTTAGTCACATCTTTTATTGCTGAAGCTTCAAATCACAATACATCCAATAGTAAAGGTAGATTGATAGAAGTACCTGTTTGTTATGACCCTAGCTTAGGTATAGATTTGGAGCATGCTGCACAATTAGCTTCTTGTAGTATTGAAACACTGATTCAAGTACATACAACAGAAATTTATACCGTGTATTGTCTCGGTTTTTTACCAGGCTTTGCTTATATGGGTGATGTCCCAAAAAAAATACAATTACCAAGACATCCGCAGCCAAAAGCAAAAGTAGTTGCAGGCAGTGTAGGGATTGCAGGAAAACAAACAGGTATCTATCCAATGGACTCACCAGGTGGTTGGCAAATTATTGGGCGTACACCATTAAAAATATTTGACAAAATAAAGCTCTCCCTTTTCAAAGCTGGAGATCAAGTAAAATTTAATCCCATTGACTTGGCATTGTTTCATCAATTAAACAAGCAAGAAAATGTCCATTAAAATCATTAAAAAAGGTTTGTCCGATCGCATTGTTGATCAAGGGAGGTTTGGGTTTCAAGATCTTGGCATTCAACCATCTGGACCCATGGATTTTTTATCTGCTCAGTTGGCGAATGTGATTTTAGGAAATGACATAAATAATCCTGTTTTTGAATTACATTTTCCAGCTTCTGTGTTTGAATTTCAAGAGCCCATGGTTATTTGTATTAGTGGTGCTAATTTTGTGCCAGTCATCAATGAAAAAAGTATTGCACTCAATACACCTATAAAAGTGTATCCTAAAGACCAGCTTAGTTTTCTGCAACCACTAGAAGGTCGATCTACCTATATCGCTTTTAAAGGATCCCTCGATGAAAATAAAAAATGGTTAAATAGTTATGCTAGTTTTCAAACCACTTTAAACAAGGAGGATCATTTTTCTATTCAACCTGCTCCAATCTCTGATGGATCAGGCAGTACAGTTCAACCTGATTTAGTTCAACAAGTTCAAAAGACGCTATTTAATGAATATGAAATTAGATTTATTCCTGGACCCGCCTGGAATGATTTAGCACCTGCATCCATTCAAGTATTGATGCAACAAACATTTACGATTGATTCAAAATCAAATCGAATGGGCTTTTTATTGGAAGGGTCTCCAATCCATTTAACTGAACCAAAACAATATGTTTCAAGTGCAGTCACAATGGGTACATTACAATTGTTACCCAATGGCCAAATCATTGTCTTAATGGCTGATCATCAAACCATTGGAGGTTATGCTAATTTGGGTCAAATAATTTTGGTAGATTTACCTAGGCTTGCACAATTAAATAACCATAGTCATTTTAAGTTAAGCATTACAAATGTTCAAACAGCCCATCAACTTTATCGATCAATACAGTCCTGGTTTATCCATTGACATCAATTGTGATATGGGAGAAGGTATGCAAAACGATGCCTTGTTAATGCCCTATATTAGTAGTGCAAATATTGCATGTGGGTATCACGCTGGGGATGAGGCTACCATAAAAAGAACCATCGAATTGGCTTTAGAAAATAATGTGGCAATTGGCGCTCATCCAAGCTATCATGATAGAGAAAATTTTGGGAGGCTGACTCAACCCATTGCTTTAGTTGAACTCGCTGAATTAATTAGTGACCAGATATATTTATTTGAAAAAATTACCAACCAAATGGGTTGTAAGATCCATCATATAAAACTGCATGGCGCTTTGTACAATGATTGTGCAATGGATACTTTGTCAAGTAAGATTGTAGCGCAAACAATTCAAGCCATTGATCCTTCCATCATGTTGTATGGATTGAGCGGAAGTCATACGATCAAAGAAGCAAAAGCAATTGGCTTACAAACTGTGCAAGAAGTTTTTGCGGATAGAACCTATCAGTCAAACGGACAATTAACACCAAGGTATTTGGATCATGCACTCATCACAGATCCAACTGAATCTACAAAGCAAGTCTTGTCCATGGTGTTGGATCAAGAGATAAAGACAGTTGACGGAACCATGATTGCAGTCAATGCAGAAACAATTTGTATTCATGGAGATCATGAAGCAGCGGTTGAAATCGCAAAACACTTATTCAGTTCATTACAACAATACCAGATTGAAATCAAACAACCCTAATTCAAAAGCGACACTACCCTCATTAACTGGAATAAGTTTAGGTGCCGCTTTTTTAATGGCCAACTCTTCTATTGGACCAGGCTTTTTAACACAAACATCCTTTTACACAGAACAACTTCTTACTAGTTTTGGATTTGTTATTATAATTTCTATCCTGCTTGACTTTGGTGCCCAAATTAATATTTGGAGAGCTATTACATTAAGTGGGATGCGTGCTCAAGAAATTGCGAATCAATTACTGCCGGGTCTTGGATACATTTTATCGCTAGCGGTGGTACTAGGTGGATTTGCATTCAATATTGGCAATATTGCAGGTTGTGGTCTTGCCCTCAATATATTAACAGGTATCAGCTTTGCAAAAGGGGCTATGTTAAGTGGTGTGATTGCTATACTTATTTTTTGGATAGATGAAATTGGTAAAATGTTAGATCGCCTCACCAAAATTTTAGGCATCGTAAAAATAAGTTTGACCTTATTGATTGTATATGCAGCAAACCCTCCCATTTTGGATGCAGTACACCATAGTTTTGTGCCAGAACAAATTTCATTATTGGCAATTGTCACCATCGTGGGTGGCACAGTGGGCGGCTATATTACTTTCTCTGGCGCACATCGATTGGTGGATGCAGGCATGGTTGGCCCCGAACACATTGGGTTTGTTACAAAAAGTGCTAGCAGGGGAATTCTCATCTCCTCGTTTATGCGCTTTATTTTATTCTTAGCAGTGGTGGGCGTAGTCTCTCAAGGGGTGCACCTAGATAAAAATAATCCTGCTGCCACTGTATTTGAAACCGCAGGAGGAAGATGGGGCTTATTTGTATTTGGTATTGTATTATGGAGCGCAGCTATTTCGTCTGTGATAGGAGCATCGTACACCTCCTATTCTTTTATCAAAAAATTAGACATCCCATTTTTAAATCATGAACGATTTTCTATTAGTGGATTTATATTGATTTCTACTTCTTTATTTATTTGGATAGGCAAACCAAAAGAATTATTGCTTTTTGCTGGACTAATCAATGGCTTTATACTGCCATTTGCACTCGCCATCATGTTAATTGCAAGCCGAAAAATTCCTGTGTTAAAACAATATAAGTATCCATTGTGGATTGAATTGGCTGGCTGGCTTGTGGTTGTATTGATGGGCTCGATGAGTATTTATGCCCTCATTGAATCCATCCTGAAATAAAATTGTCCTAAAAATTTAATTGACTTTCACATCAGTGTCCAACATATCCAATTTTTGTTCTTTAGGTTTGATACCAAAATTATAGCGGATATTGATCCCAAATCTTCTTGTATCATTTTCTCTAAACCCTTTTGCATAAATACTGCCTTGTCTTAAGGTGAATGTATTTTTATTGGTAAAGAAGATGTCGTTCATAGATAAAGTCACCGTTAATTTTTTATTCAAAAATTGTCTATTCAATGAACTATTTAGTTGACCAAAATTATCCAATTCATAAAATTGCTGCTGCCCATTGGTTCTCCAGAATCCATTGAGTGTAAAAGTGGAAAGTTTATCTAATTTCAATGATTGGAAAGTAAAGAAAGTCCAGGTAGCTTTGTCAAACACGATTGCTTTTTGCTCATAGATTCCATTGTAGATATTGTGGTTTAATTGGGCACCTACCACAGCAAAAAATGCTTTGCCAGGAGGTATCACTGCAATCCCTCTAAAATAGGTCTCTTTACTTTTACCTAAATTATCATAGGTACGATAAGAAATTTGTTTATTAGCAGGCGATTGATACAACACATTTGTAAAAATATCTTTGGTCTCATTGATCCCAAAAGCAAAAATTGGTTTGTCATCCACACTGATATTGACTTCGTAATTAGATGTGAATTGTGGCTTTAAGCTAGGGTTACCTGTTTCATATAAAAAAGGATCAATGTATTTTGGAAAAGGATTCAGGATCTCATAACTAGGTCTACTAATGGTTTTACGATATACTAAATAGCCTCGTAATTCATAACCAGCAATTTTCAATAGTTTACGACTTAAAAACACATACGGGAAAGCATCTGTTCGGTTCAATGAAAAAGCCGTATCAGAAGGAATTTTTTGATTACCCTCCATGATGGTCTGCTCTACCCTAGTTCCAACTTTAAGCACCACTGCGCCCCAGGTTTTAGATCCCTGAATATAGCCTGCATTAATTTGTTCTTTGAATGTATATTGACTAGTTCTAAAGTCATCTTTGATATTCTTCCCATTCAACTCCTTTTGATAATTGGCTTGATTCTTAAAATACAATAAACTTGATTTTACCCCTGTTTCAACGGTAACCCCTTTCCACTTCTTTTTATAATCTGTTTGATAAGTATAAAAATCTCTGTCATTGGAAAAATCACCAAATCCTTTTGAAACAAACCCACCAGCAAGTAGTGAATTATTATATTGTTGATCTGTTGAAGCTCTTGTGAAGTTATATGAAAAATCAATCGTCCATTCTCCACCTAGAGAATCCAATTTAAGCTTGGACCTTACGGATTGGTTCAAATTAAAATTGGACCCATCATTATTCACCAATGATCCAATCGCACTTAGGTTTTGCTTTGCATTTCTTACAAGTAAGGATTCGTTATTGGTAGTATTGACAAAAGATTGTCCACTCAACCTCGCATCATAGTTTAATTCAAAACGATCTGTCCAATTTCTTCCCAGACCAAATCCAATGTAAGCAGATCTATTTGGACTCAAAGTTTTTGCGGTTTGTTTCAACACCGTGTCGGTGGATAAAAAGCGATCTGTATTCACAATACTATACCCATCATTTTGATTGTATTGTGTATTCAAATAGGAATTATATTTATCTGTGGTATTGTTTAATGTAAGCCCAATGAATTGATTGCCATAAACCCCTTGATTCATTCCAGTATTCACGGAACCATTCAAACCAATCTTAACTCCTTTTTTCAAAATGATATTCACCACACCCCCACCGCCAGATGCATCGTATTTTGCAGAAGGCGTCCTTACCAGTTCAATTTTTTGAATGGAACTTGGAGGTAAACTTTTTAATAAGGTGGCCATATCAGAAGCACTCATCCTTAACTCTCTTCCATTAATCTGAATGCCTGCTGGTGACAATCCATTTAAATAAATATTTCCATCCTGATCAATAAAAATACCAGGGATTTTTTCCATCGTCTCATAGGCATTGGTAGACGCAGCCGCTAAAGGCTCTGGATCCACCACCGATTTATCATCCTCTTGTATAATCAAAGGCTTAGTGGATGTCACCACAACTTCTTTTAATTGACCATTCATCTCCTTCAATTCAATCTTTACACTTTTTAAGTTTTCAAATTTGATGGTCCTATTATCTATTTGATATCCTACTGCACTCGTTTTTATTTTATAGAGTTTTCCAGGCGCTAACATGCCAATTGCAATGCCATTGCTATCAGCAACTATATTTTGGGGCATCGTACTATCAATCACCTGAATCGTGATATTGGCAAAAGCAATGGGTTGGCTTTTTTTATCTACAACAGATAACTTCAATGGTGACATTTGAGCTAACCCAACCTTTTGTATCAAAACAATTAGTATAGTACCAATTATTCTGAAATAACTTTTTTTAAACCGCATCATCTAGCAATAAAAATTTTGTGGAGAATAGCGGGTTCGAACCGCTGACCTCTTGCATGCCATGCAAGCGCTCTACCAACTGAGCTAATTCCCCTTATTTAAAATATACCTACAATAAAAAGAGCAACGAAAAATCGTTGCTCTTTTTTATACAAGATTTTTTTAAATTAAGTTTTCTCCCACACCGTCAATCCAATCTTTTACAGCAGCAGTTGTCACAGATTTTGGACGCTCTAGCGGGAAGCCTAATGCACGATCCCAAGTCAAACTTGCCAATACGCCTAATGCACGGCTTACTGCGAATAAAACAGTATAGAATTCATATTCCACAATACCATAATGCACTAGCAATGCACCACTATGTGCATCCACATTCGGCCAAGGATTTTTTACTTTTCCTAATGATTCCAAAATAGGTGGTACCGTTTCATAAATATTCCAAACCGTATTCACTAATTTATCATCAGGTAAATGTTTTTTACCAAATTCCATCTGTGCGGTGAAACGAGGATCTGTTTTTCTTAATACTGCATGACCATAACCTGGTACAACTTTACCTTCACCCAATGTCTTTTGAACATACTCAACAATCTGCTCCTTAGAAGGGCTATCCGATCCAATCTGTTCTTGCATTTCAAGAATCCATTTGATCACTTCTTGATTAGCTAGTCCATGTAAAGGACCGGCTAAACCATTCATTCCTGCTGCATAACATAAATAGGGATCACTTAAAGCTGAGCCGACTAAATGCGTTGTATGCGCAGATACGTTTCCTCCTTCATGGTCTGCATGAATGGTCATATACAAGCGCATTAATTCTTTTGTAGTCTCGTCTTCATAACCCATCATGTAAGCAAGGTTACCAGCCCAATCCAATAAACCATTTGGATGAATATGTTGGTTGTTCTTATATTTTCTTCTGTAGATATACGCAGCAATTCTTGGCAATCTTGCGATCAAATCCATTGAATCGTCATAAGTGTATTGCCAATAATCTTTTTTGTTCATGCCCTTTGCATATGCTTGCGCAAACTTACTTTCTGTTTGCAAAGCCATCACTGCAGCAACATACATGGTCATTGGATGCGCAGTTAGAGGGAATGCATCTATCACGTCAAATACATGGGATGGCACATGGCTTCTTCTTTGCCAGTTGCTAGTCACTTTTTTAACATCTCTATCATTGGGTAATTCACCAATCATCATCAGGTAAAACAACCCCTCTGGTAATGGCTCGTCGCCACCTTGTACTTTTGGTAATTTTACTTGTAATTCTGGAATGGAGTAGCCTCTAAAACGAATACCTTCTTGTGCATCTAATAAACTCGTCTCTGTAACAAGACCGATCATGCCTCTCATACCTTGATACACTTGGGCTAAAGTGATTTCTCCAATCTTCTTTTCGCCATGCACTTTAAGCATTTCTTTGATCTCAGTTGAAGCGACTGATGCTTTTTCGCCAAAACGGTCTTTGATCTCTTCCATATACCCAATTATTATTGTTAAAGAAACGATTTAAAATTGGACACAAAGTTAACTAAGAATTGCTTATTTAGGGGCTTTTTTGTATAAATAATAGACCACAAAGACAAAAATAATGTTGGGTATCCAGGCCGCTACAAATGGAGGTAAATTGCCCTTTGTGGAGAAGATGGTAGAGAACCGATCAGTAATAATAAATAATGCAGCAATGGTAAAGCCCATTGCCAAATGCGCCCCACTTCCACCCCTGACTTTTCGGCCAGCAATGATGGCGCCAATCATGGTTAAAAGCAATACAGTAATGGGGGTTGCATCACGTCTATAACGTTCAATTTTTAACTCATTTAAGCCTTCTGAACCCCTTAATGCCTCCGTCTTTATCTGTTTAATTAACTGCGGGGTGGTTAATTTGTCTTTGGCATATTTGTCCTTTTCCAAATCAACCGGTTTGAAAGGATATTTTTTATGGGTATTTGGCAGGTAAGTCACTAATTCTTTTTGGTCAGTCACTTTACGCTCAAGCACTTCGGACAATTCCCAATCCTTTTTTGCGGTATCCCAAATAATTGCTTCTGCACGGATATTATACACCACTTGATCCCCTTTGACAGTATAAGCAAAAAAGTTACTCCCTCTTTTGTAGGAAGTATCGTATCCATAAATTCCTGCGTAAGTAAAGGAATCAATCCTAAAATAATAATCATTAGAACTTCTTAATAAAGCGTTGTAAGAGGAGTTCGCATCAATATAAGTGGCTTCAAAATCGCCACGAATATTATTTGCTTTTGGTACAATCCATTGGTTCGCTATCCACAATACCAACCCTAAAAAAAGGCCTCCTATCCAATAAGGTCTTAACCATCTATTATAAGAAGTACCACTTGCCAAAATAGGAACAATCTCTGTTTGCCCTGCCATTTTAGAAGTAAAAAAGATCACGGCAATAAAAACAAACAAGGGGAATAACAATGCTATAATATGGGGTATAAATCCAACATAATAATTTTTAATGATCTCAGAACTCGTCAAACCAGATCGTACAAAATCATCCGTTTTTTCACTTATATCAATCACCACTGCAATGACTGCAAAGAAAAAGATGGCAAAGAAAAACACTGCCAAAAATTTTTTCAATATGTACCAATCCAGTTTTTTCAATGCTTATAATCTTTTACTGATTTGTGGGATCATCTCGGTTTTCCATGCTTTATAATCTCCGGCAATAATATGTATTCTTGCTTGTTCGACCAACCAAAGGTAAAAGGATAAGTTTTGTATACTTGCTAACTGCATGCCTAATATCTCATCTGCAGCAAATAAATGTCTCAAATATCCCTTCGTATAGTATTGACTCATTTCATTGGGTATACCTGGATCTATTGGACTAAAATCTTTATACCATTTTTTATTCTTGATATTGATGACACCCTTAGAAGTAAACACCATACCATTTCGCCCATTTCTAGTTGGCATGACACAATCAAACATATCTATCCCTAAATCAATGGCCTCTAAAATATTCCATGGCGTACCTACGCCCATTAAATAACGTGGCTTATCCTTAGGTAGGTTTTCACAACATAGTGCTGTGAACTCATACATTTCTTCCTCCGTCTCCCCTACACTCAATCCACCAATCGCATTGCCTACTGCATTTTTAGAAGCAATATATTCACAAGAAGCTTTTCTTAAATCCTTGTACAATCCACCTTGTACAATTGGAAATAAATTTTGTGTATGGCCGTATAAGTCTGGGGTCTCTGCCAATCTATCAAAACACCTGTCCAACCAGGTATGCGTTAGATCCATACTTTTACTTACGTATTCATAGGTACTTGGAATAGGAGGACATTCATCAAAAGCCATAATAATATCAGCGCCAATACTTCTTTGAATATCCATCACATTTTCTGGACTAAACAAATGCTTACTGCCATCAATATGCGATTGAAACACGACCCCTTCTGGTTTGATTTTTCTGTTGTTGGCCAAGGAGAAAACTTGGTAACCACCACTATCCGTTAAAATAGGTCGATCCCAGCCCATGAATTTGTGCAGCCCACCAGCAGCCTCAAGCACTTCCGTGCCAGGTCTTAAGTATAAATGATACGTATTGCCAAGGATAATTTTGGCGTTGATGTCCTGCTTCAATTGTTGTTGTGTCACTGCTTTTACAGAGCCAATGGTGCCCACAGGCATGAAAATAGGTGTCTGGATGACCCCATGATCGGTCTTGATGGTGCCTGCTCTCGAAGCACCTTGTTGACTCTCTGCTGCTAATTCAAATTGTAATGCCGCCATGAGGCAAAGGTAAGGTCAAAAATCTTTACTTTTGCCCTATGACAATCAACTTACCCTTTTCATCAACACTTATATCAGAACTACTTATAGGCTTTTTTGCAGCAGTGATTGCCATTCAGGTTTTTTATTATTTATTCTTTTTTTTAAGACTCGCAATTTATAAGAAGCCAAAAAAAACAGGGCATGTAGAGCACCCTGTTTCTGTAGTGATTTGTGCACGTGACGAAGCCCATAATTTAGCGAATACTTTGCCAGGTGTTTTGGTACAAGAATATAGTACCACACATGAAGTCGTTTTAGTGAATGACAATTCGGAAGATGAAACAAAATATTTGTTAGATGAATTTAAAAAATCATTTAAAAATTTGAATCCAGTGTTGTTGACACAGGAAGCTAAAATGATTGCAGGAAAGAAATTCCCACTTTCTATGGGTATTAAGTCGGCTAAAAATGAAACCTTATTATTGACAGATGCAGATTGTTTACCAGCAAGTGAACATTGGATGCGCTTGATGCAGGATGGATATGATGAAGGGAAAGAAATTGTACTGGGTTACGGTGCTTATAAGAAGAAGCCAGGCATATTGAATAAACTCATTCGGTTTGAGACCTTTCAAACTGCATTGCAATATTTCTCCTATGCCTTAGCAGGATTGCCTTATATGGGGGTTGGTCGCAACCTATCTTATAAGCGTGAATTATTTATCAAGAATAAAGGCTTCTCTTCTATCAATCAAATACCAAGTGGTGACGATGATTTATTCATCAACCAAGTGGCTAACAGACGCAATACAGCCATTGTGGTAGACCATGATGCACATACACTCAGTGAACCTAAGACCAGATTTAAAGATTGGATGACCCAAAAATACCGTCATTACACCACTAGTAAATTTTATAAAAAGAAACACGTTTTTTTATTAGGCCTTTATTCAATCAGTCAATTCTTAGTTTACCCTGCAATGATAGCAGCAATTATTTTTACAAAAGAATATACTATCATTTTTGGCATATGGGCATTTAGGGCATTGTTACAGGGACTTATTTTACGTGGTGCAATGAAAAAATTAAATGAGCTAGACCTTTGGCCTTTCTACATTTTATTTGATATATGGTCCATCTTCTATTATTTGATTACCTTGCCTAGTGTATGGAAAGCCCCACAGAAAAATTGGAATTAATCACCCGCTACTTTGCAGATTTTACACCTGCTCAATTGACTCAATTAGCAGGATTGGAATTGGCATACCAGGAATGGAATGCAAAGATCAATGTGGTATCCAGAAAAGATATTGATCAAATCTACCTACACCATGTATTACACTCGCTAAGTATTGCTGCCATTGCAGAATGGACCCCAGGCACACAGGTGATTGATATTGGATGTGGCGGTGGCTTTCCAACTGTACCATTGGCGATCTTTTTTCCAGAAGTACAATTTTATGCAGTTGATAGTATCGCTAAAAAATTAAAAGTGGTAGACGCCGTTTGTGAGATGGTGGGCATAAAAAATATAGAGACAAAGCATACCCGTGTAGAAGACATCAAAAATAAAAAGTTCGACTACGCAGTCAGCAGAGCAGTCGCTCCCTTAAAAGATTTATGGAGATGGGCAAATCCGGTACTCGTAAAAAAACCAAATCAACCCAATGGTTTAATTTGTTTAAAAGGCGGCGACTTGCATCAAGAGATTTTTGAAAGCGGCACTAGACCAAAGATGATGCCCATCTATGATATCTTTAAAGAGGAATACTTTAAAGAGAAGTATATCATTCAAGTGAAGAAATAAATAAGGCGTTCAATTGGACGCCTTATTTATAAGATCAAGTTTTTGAAACAACACCTATATTAATTCGGGATTTCTATTTTGTTATTACTTCTATTGATGTCTGGCATACGTTGGCTAGGATCAATTTCAATTGATCTAATTGCACCTAATGGTTGCGTTGTTTCAAAAGTATAGGTGGGTTGTGCCCATTTCCACTCAGGATGATTGATTTGTTTTACAGTACCCTCTTGTTGTTTACCTCCTAACATTAAATCCAATGACATATAATGTAATTCAGTCGTACCGTCTTTATATGTAACAACAACTTCTACTGGCATTGGAAACTTACCTAATCTTTGAATACTTATCAACGCTGCATTGCCGCTTACTTGAATATCATTCAATCCATAATCAATGGTCTTTGTACTATTGACCCAATATTCTTTTAACCATTGCAATTGCAAGCCACTTGTTTTTTCTGCCACTCTAATAAAATCATTTGCATTTGGGTGTTTGAATTTCCAAGTGTTGTAATAATTTAACATCAATTGATCACGCTTCGCTTCTCCCATCACATAGCCAAGTAAGCCTAAAAAAGTGCCTCCTTTGCTATAGGCTGCACTGCTGTATGCATAATTAGTATTAAAATGATCGGCATGCGTTGACATAGGTTCTTCGAAACCACTTTTAGCCAATGCTAAATAACCATTGTAATTTCCAAACTGTACAGCAGGTAACATGGATGCTTGTTTTTCGAAATTGGCAACAAGTTGTTTTTTTGCTGCCTCACTTATATGAGGTGATTGTGCTGCAAAATTTTTCTCATAAAAATGCGTCACATCATCCTCTCCATAACTTGTAAAGCCTTCGTCCATCCATGCAAATAAACTTTCATTAGAGCCTAAAATATGTTGGTACCAGCTATGAATCCACTCATGAAAAACAGTTCCTAATCCAGGACCTGCTAATAAAGTTGCCATAGCATATTCCATGCCACCATCACCACCTTGAATGAAAGAATATTGAGGATAAGGATAGGCACCCATTTTCTTTTCCATATAAGGCAACGCTTTTTCAGCAGCCCACAACACATTGGCCCAAGCACTATCCGATTTCGCATCTTTTGCTTTATAGTATACATGAAGGGTTAAACCTTTACGGACTTCTTTAGATAAATGTTTAAAATTATTATCTGCAAACCATACAAAGTCATGAATGGTATTTCCTTTGAAGTGCCACACTTTGTTACCATCCTTATCTAAAGGGGCAGTTGGATTTTGTAGCGTTCCAGTACCCCCCACCATATAGGTTTTATCCATTCTTAAAGTCACATCATAATTCCCCCAAACACCATAAAATTCTCTAGCGATATAAGGGTTTGTATTCCATCCTTGGTAATCATATTCCACCATTTTGGGATACCATTGGCTCATAGAATATCGAACACCTTCTTTATTGTCTCTACCTGATCTTCTCACTTGTACCGGCACTTGTGCTTCAAATTGAACATTCATTTTAACCACAGACTTTGGTAAGATGGGCTGAGATAAAACCACTTCTAAAATGGTTTCATGCTCAATCAATTGTTGAGACTTACCATTGATGGTGATGGTATTTACTTTTTGAATACCATATTCTTCTGGCTTTAAATTTTGGATGCGATCGCGCACACGCATATCCCAATCCTTTACTTCATCCCCTCTTCGGTTAGTGAAAGTGGTTTTACCTAATTCACGACTTCTTACATCCATATTTGAATTGGGCTGGAAGGCATTCCAATACATGTGAAAATACACTTTACGTAAAGTGTCTGTTGAATTGTTGGTGTACAGAATTTCCTCGGTACCCTTCACTGTATTTTTTTGTACGTCTAAACTAGCATCAATTTTATAATTGATCTGTTGTTGCCAACGCTCAGGTTGGGCAAATGATTGAACACTTAATAACATCGTCAAAATTGCAAAAAAGGACAACTTCTTTAACATAGGATATATTTATAGAGTCAATTTAAACAAAAAAAAGGTGGATTCCAAAGTGGAATGATAAAAGGATTAAAAACAGGCTTAATCCTTCCCAGCCACCACAATCACAATCTCCCCTTTCACTTGCTTAGCAGTAAAATGGAGGATTAAATTGTCGAGGGTGTCGGTGATATTTTCTTCAAACATTTTTGTGAGTTCCCTACTCACAGCAGCTTTACGCTCTGGACCAAATGTAGCTTTAAAAAGTTCGAGGGTTTTAATCAATCGCATAGGACTTTCATAAAAGATCATGGTGCGTTCCTCATTGGCTAAGGCATCCATTAAAGTTTTTCTACCTTTTTTTAAAGGGATAAAGCCTTCAAAAATAAAACTGTTGGTAGGCAAGCCACTGTTCACTAGAGCTGGAACAAATGCGGTGGCTCCGGGTAAACTAGTTACAGCAACACCTGCTGCTTTACATGCACGGACCAATAAAAATGCTGGGTCAGAGATACCTGGGGTACCTGCGTCAGTGATGAGTGCAATATTTTTTCCTGCCATCAATTGTTGTACTAGGTGCTCCACCACTTTATGTTCATTGTGTTGATGAAAGGGCGTGAGTGGCTTTTGAATTTGATAATGCTGTAATAACTTGGAAGAGGTCCTTGTATCCTCGCATAAAATAAAATCCACAGCTTGTAAAGTCTCTACCGCTCTAAAAGTAAAATCTTTTAAATTTCCAATGGGTGTAGGGACTAAATATAACATGGTTGTAAATGAATGAAGTCGATTATAATACCACTACTTCAAAGTATTCCATCACAGCATTCGCTAATAATTGCTTACTTGCTTCTGTTGCCATTACTACTGCGGCAGCTTCATCGGCAGCTTCTATTTGTAAATTGATATTTTTTCCAACGCGAACGTCTTGTATTCCTGATAAACCTAAATTATGTAATCCGCCTAAAACTGCTTTTCCTTGTGGGTCTAATAAATCCTTTAATGGCATTACTTTAATTTGTACTTGATAGATCATACTTTGTTATTGAGTGATTGTTTTTGGATACATCAAAGATACTATGCAATAGCCAATAAAGCCAAATGGAATCGCGTACCATTTAAAAAATAGTGCTGAAACCACTATTTCTATTGTAACAATCCCTAATGGAAGGATTAATTTTTTCTTATTGGATAAGCTTTTAAGGGCCAAAATTGGTCTAGTCATGACCATAAGATAACTTACTAATAAAATGTATCCATACCAAAATAAAGGACTTAATAAAAGCTTTGAAATGATACCATAAGAAGGCTGCCAATAGATCAACGGGAAAACTGCAGTTAAAATTCCAATCATAGGAATAGGCACCCCTTTAAAATAGTTGGATTGAGACTGATCCAGATTGAACCTAGCTAATCGGTAAGCGCCTGCCATTGGAATAATGAATGCCGGTGCAAATAACCAACTACTTGTAGCTAGTGCATTCACATCATTGGCTAATGCCAATCTTAAAAATTGATACACAATGCATGCAGGCGCTACGCCAAAACTAACTATATCTGCTAAAGAATCTAATTGCTTCCCCATTTCAGAAGGCACTTTCATTAATCTTGATACGTAGCCGTCCAGAAAATCAACCACTGCTGCAAGTCCTATAAATAAACTGGCTAAATATAATTTTTCAGGAATTTCTATCAGCATTTCCCCCGATTCAGAGATAGACGCCACCGTCCCAAATTGAAAGCAACTTACAATGGCCAAGCATCCTAAAAATAAATTAAGCAGGGTAATGATATTAGGGATTTGTTGACGCATCTTGAGATCAATTTATTTTTTTCTTTTCATTAAATTTTCAATCTCTTCTGCCTTGATTGGAATATTCTTAAATAAATCTTGATTTCCTTTTGCAGTCACCCAAACATTATTTTCGATACGCACACCCATACCCTCTTCCTTAATATAAATTCCTGGCTCCACTGTAAACACCATGCCAGCTTGTATTGGCGCAGTTCTGGTTCCCAAATCATGCACATCTATTCCTAAATGATGTGAGATGCCATGGTATAAATATTTTCGGTAGGCTCTATTTTCTGCATCTTCATTTTTTACATCTGCTTTTGTCAATAAGCCAATTTTTACAAATTGCTTGGTTGCTTCTTCGCCTACTTTGTCGGTATAATTTAAAATACTGATACCTGGCTTTAAAATTGATTTTGCATAATCATGTAGATGTAAACATGCATTGTAGACTTCCTTTTGGCGTTTACTAAACCTGCCGTTTACAGGAACAGTTCTTGTTAAATCTGCATTGTATCCACCATAAGCAGCGCCAAAATCCATCAAAATTAGTTCCCCGTCCTTACACACATTATTATTGCTTGTATAATGCAATGTTCTTGCGTTGTCGCCACTCGCTATAATGCTGTGGTATGCAACACCTGTTGCTTTTTTACTTAAAAATTCATGGTAAATTTCTGCTTCAATTTCATATTCATGCACACCAGGTTGTATAAATTGTAATAACCTTCTAAAAGAAGACTCAGTAATATCAATGGCTTTTTGAATCACGACTACTTCTTGCTTTGTTTTAATCGCCCTCAAGGCTTTCATGATTTTTGCAGCGCGTAAGTATTGATGCAATGGATAGCGAGATTGCATCTCGTCTATAAATCGATATTCATTTGTTCTTACTAAATTATTTTTACGATCGTTCTCGTTGGAGTCTAAATAAATCGCATCGGCTAAATGTATCCAAGTTTGTAACATCGCGTCAATACTATCTACCCAAACAATGGTTTTCATACCAGAAATAGCAGTGGCTTCATGCGCTCTTAATCTTTTGCCATCCCAAATTTCTTTTAATTCCTGTGGTCGAACTAAGACCAATACTTCTCTATACTTAGGATCTGGATTGTCTGGAAACAACACCACCAAGGTGCCTTCTTGTTCAATACCGGATAACCAAAATAAGTCTGAATTTTGTACAAAGCCATGCAATGCATCTCCATTACTTGGGAACTCGTCGTTGCTTACAAAAATAACGATGCTATTTTTTTGCATTTGACTTACAAAACGCTTTCTGTTTTGGGTAAATAGGGTTGGGTCAAGTGGATCGTATTTCATACTAAATTTTTGAATGTATCATAATGCCTCCCAGATAGTGGCTTATTGGAAGCAAGATACTTAAAAAGGTTGGGCTTAGGCAATCTTACCCCAGCCAATTTTGTTTTTTTGGGTCTGTAAAAAGCTTCGAATTGCCAAGTGTTCTGGCATGGACAAATTGGGGTCTTTTTCACAGATCGCTGCAGCTGCTTCTTTGGCTATTTCCATAGTAGGTCGATCATTGATTAAACTTGCTAATTTAAAATTCAATGCACCGCTTTGCCTTGTGCCATCTATATCTCCAGGCCCCCTTATCTCTAAATCTTTTTCCGCTATCACAAAACCATCTGTGGTATTACACAAAATTTTTAATCTTTCTCTCGCCTCGCGACTTGCTTTCACGCTACTTAATAAAATACAATAACTCTGCTCAGAACCCCTACCTACTCTACCCCTTAATTGATGCAGTTGTGATAAACCAAATTTTTCTGCACTCTCAATCACCATTACCGATGCGTTGGGCACATTCACGCCCACTTCTATCACTGTAGTCCCTACTAAAATTTGCGTATCCCCTGATTTAAATCGATTCATATTCTCCGATTTTAAATCATTGTGCATTTTCCCATGGACCATGCTAATTTTGTAAGTTGGTTCAGGAAAATAACTTTTTACTTGTTCATAGCCCTGCATTAAATCCTCATAACTCAACTTTTCACTTTCCTCAATGAGTGGATAGACATAATAAGCTTGACGTCCTTTTTGTATTTCTGATTTTACAAAATCCATCACACTCGCGCGCGATGTTTCATATCGATGTACTGTTTTAATAGGCATTCTTCCTGGAGGTAATTCATCCATGATGCTATAATCCAAATCGCCATAAGCTGTCATGGCTAATGTTCTTGGGATGGGTGTTGCAGTCATCACTAACACATGTGGTGGGATGGATGCTTTTTTCCAAAGCTTTGATCTTTGCTCTACACCAAATCGATGCTGTTCATCAATCACGGCCAATCCTAGTTTTTTAAATTGAACTGGATCCTCAATCAATGCATGCGTGCCTACCACAAAATGAATGGTATCATCTGCCAATCCTTTTAAAATTCTTCTTCGCTCTGCAGCTTTGGTGCTTCCAGTTAAAATAGCCACTTCGACAGGCATTTTTTTTAAGAGCTCTGTTAAACTACTATAATGTTGTTGTGCTAAAATTTCGGTAGGGGCCATCAAACAACTCTGAAATCCATTGTCCGCAGCAATCAACATCGCCATCAATGCAATCATTGTTTTACCACTGCCCACATCCCCTTGTAGCAACCGATTCATCTGAAAACCCTTTGCCACATCCACTCTAATTTCTTTGATGACTCTTTTTTGCGCTCCAGTTAATTCAAAGGGTAAATAATTATTGTAAAAAGTATTAAAGTATTCCCCTACTTTTTTAAAAACCTGCCCTTTGCTATTTTTATGCCGATCTATCTTAATTAAGTTCAACCTGATTTGTGCAATAAATAATTCTTCAAAAATCAATCGTGATAATGCCTGTTTATATTTTACCTGACTGGATGGAAAATGAATTTGTCTAAACGCTTCCCATCTTCCCATTCTATCCACTAATAAATGCGCAGGCAAATTTTCTGGCAAATCCCTTTCGCTAATTTGTTGAAACAAAACTTGGGTTAGTTTGCCAATTTGTTTTCCGTTCAATCCCCTTGCTTTTAATTTCTCTGTGGAACCATAAACCGGTTCGAGTAATGATTTTTTTGCCATGGCTTGCAGCTCAAAAGGTTCAATTTCTGGATGCACGATCTGTGGCTTGCCATTAAAAAAGCCTAATCTACCAAAAACCAAATAGGTCTGCCCCTCCACTAAATTCTTTTGAACATATTGAATTCCCTGAAACCAGGCCAATTCCAAATAACCGGATTCATCTTTTAATTGGGCAACCATCCTTTTTGAACGTTTCTCCCCAATTGAATGCAGACCCAATAAGACTCCTTTTACCTGTATAAAGTCCATCTCGGGGGTCAATGCTGAGATAGGCGTCACCTTGGTCTTGTCTACATGCCTATGTGGAAAATGTTGTAATAAGTCGCCGAATGTATAGATACTGAGCTCTTTTTTAAGCAATTCAGCCCTCAAAGGGCCTACGCCCTTTAGGTATTCAATGGGACTGGATAAAAGAGATGCTAGGCTCAAGCGATTTTTTTTAGATTCGGGACAAATATCCCAAAAAGATGGCAAAAAATGGGATTGTGATTCATTATCTTCGCACAGCTATGGAAAAGGAAATCGTATTGAGTGGAATAAGGCCTACAGGGTTCTTACATTTAGGAAATTATTTTGGTGCCATGCGCAATTATGTCCGCATGCAAGATGAATTTAATTGCTATTTTTTTGTAGCCAATTGGCATAGCTTAACAACCCATCCTGATACTAAAACTTTACAAGAAAGTGTGCTTCGTGTGGTAGCAGAAAATATTGCTTGTGGATTAGATCCAGAGAAAGTGTCTTTATATGTACAAAGTGATGTGCCAGAAATTGCAGAATTGTATTTGTATTTAAATATGTTGGCTTATAAAGGCGAACTTGAAAAGACCACTACATTTAAAGATAAAGTAAGGATGCAACCCGAAAATGTGAATGCTGGTTTATTAACTTATCCAGTATTACAAGCTGCTGATATCTTAATTCATCGCGCAGTCAAAGTGCCAGTTGGAAAAGACCAAGAGCAAAACTTAGAAATGGCAAGAAATTTTGCTGAAAGGTTCAACCACCGCTATGGAGAGACTTTCCCACTGCCTTATGCCTTTAATTATAACAGCGAATTAGTGAAGATCATGGGTTTAGATGGTAATGGCAAAATGAGTAAGAGCGAAAATCAAATGACTACCTTATTTTTAGCGGATGAAGATGAGCTGATTCGTAAAAAAGTAATGAAAGCAAAAACGGATCAAGGCCCTTTAACACCTAATTCCGTAAAACCAGATTATATTCAAAACTTATTTACCCTAATGAGTTTAGTGAGTTCCACAGATACTGTACAAAAATTTGAGGATGACTTTAACAATAGTACCGATGGCAAATGTATTATTCGATATGGTGATATGAAAAAACAATTGGCCGAAGACATGGTTCAATTTATCAATCCAATTCGTACCAAGGCAACTGACTTACAAAACAATAAAGATCTACTTTTAAAAATCATACATCAAGGTGCAGACAAAGCGAGAGCAAGTGCCTCTGCAACTTTGACTACTGTAAGAAAAGCAGTAGGTATGGAATACCTTTAAAATAAATACAAATTAATTTAACTTCACGCATAAGATTATGGCAAAAGCAACAACTAAAAAACCAAAACACGTAGCAATCGCAGGTAATATTGGTGTAGGCAAAACAACATTGACCGAGTTGTTGAGTAAGCATTATCGCTGGATTCCTCAATTTGAAGATGTGGACCATAACCCCTATCTAATGGACTTTTATGATGATATGCCAAGATGGAGCTTCAACTTGCAAATCTACTTTTTACATGGCAGATTGAATCAAATTTTAGAAATACAACAAGGTACGGAAACCATCATTCAAGATAGAACCATCTATGAAGATGCCAATATTTTTGCACCTAACTTACACGAAATGGGTTTAATGAGTAAGCGTGATTTTGATAATTATTTTGGCTTTTTTAAAACCATTCAATCCATGGTCCAGCCACCAGATTTATTGATCTACTTAAAAGCATCTGTTCCAACATTGGTCTCTCAAATTCAAAAAAGAGGAAGAGAATACGAAGAGAATATTCGTTTAGATTATTTAAAAAGATTGAATGAATATTATAATAAATGGATCGAAAATTATACAGAGGGCCCTTTGTTAGTGATAGATTGTGATAAAAATAAATTTGGCGAGTCTGAAGAAGATTTAGGCCATATCATTAGTAAAGTAGACAGCACTTTGTACGGATTATTTTAATTTTTATACATGCAACAAATCACAACGGAATTACTGGAACAAATTAAATCCATTGTTGGTGCTGAATATGTTTTCACTGACGCAGAGAGCTTTGAAAAATATGGCAGGGACGAAACGGAAAAATTACATTACAATCCAGCTGTCGTAGTCAAACCTAGAAAGACAGAAGAGATTGCTGCATTGATGCAATTAGCAAACAAACACTTAATCCCAGTAACACCAAGAGGTGCAGGCACAGGTTTAACGGGTGGCGCCCTGCCTCATTTAGGAGGTTTGGTGATTGCTATGGAAAGATTCAATCAAATTTTAGAGATTGATGAAAGAAATTTACAAGTCACCACCGAGCCAGGTGTGATCACTGAAGTTTTACAAAATGCAGTAAAAGAAAAAGGCTTGTTCTACCCTCCTGATCCTGCTAGTAAAGGATCTTGTTTTATTGGGGGTAATATTTCTGAAAATTCAGGCGGACCTAAAGCGGTAAAATATGGCGTAGTGAAAGACTATGTTTTAAACTTAGAAATTGTTTTACCTACAGGTGAAATTATATGGACAGGGTCGAATGTATTAAAAAATGCAACGGGTTATAACTTAACGCAGTTAATTGTGGGTAGTGAGGGTACCCTAGGCATTGTTACCAAAATTGTTTTAAGATTAATTCCGCATCCAAAGTTTGATTTATTAATGCTTGCTCCATTTGATAGTTTAGAAAAAGCGAGTGAAGCAGTGAGTGCTATTTTTAGAGCAGGTATCACGCCAAGTGCAATGGAACTGATGGAAATTGAATCTATTAGATTAGCTAGCAAATTATGTGAAAGCACTGCAATAACGATTACAGACAATTTAGCAGCGCATTTAATTATAGAAGTGGATGGCAATGATAAAGATGTATTGATGAAGGATATGGAAGCCATCGCTGAAGTTTTAACCAATTTTGAAGTGGGGGAATTGTATTTTGCCGATGATGCCCAGCAAAAAACGGAACTTTGGAAAATACGTAGAAAAGCTAACGAAGCCTCAGTGGCAGCAGGCTATACCATTGAAGAAGATACCGTGGTACCCAGAGCTGAACTACCTAAATTAATCAAAGGTGTTAAAGCATTGGCCGCAGAAAATGGATTTAAAGTTGTTTCTTATGGACATGCAGGAGATGGAAATTTACATATCAGAATTAACCACCCGCTGTACAAAATGAGTTATGAAAATGAAGTGATACAAGGGATTCTTTTTAAAATATTTGAATTGGTAAAATCACTTGGGGGAACCATTAGCGGAGAGCATGGTATTGGTCTGATTCAAAAATCTTTTATGCCTGTGATCTTTGATCCTGTCACCATGGAATTAATGAAGGGGATTAAAAAAGTATTTGATCCGAATCATATTTTAAACGCTGGTAAAATTTTTGATGCTGAATAATGAAAAAGAAATTTCTATACCTGATCCTATTTGCTTTAAGCAATAGCTTTATTTTAAAAGCACAGGAAGTTGTGAAGACCATGCCATCCATGAATGTGAACCCAATTTTTGTAGGGGGTAATTTAGTGATTGGAGGAGGTGCAGGTTCCTTTCAACTTGGACTAAATCCTGAAATCTATAAGCGTGTCAACGATTATGTGGACATTGGTGCTGCCACAAATTTGTTCTTTCAATCTTATAATCCAACTTTAAGCAATGGCTTATCGGGCATATCTTCTAGAAGTTTCCAATTAGGGGCTGGGGCATTTACAAGGATCTGGCCGCTAGAAAAGTTTTTTATACAGGTTCAACCAGAATACAACTATACATGGAGTAGATTTAAAGACAGGGGTACTGAAGGTGTCAATGCAGGGGCCTCAAGAAGTATTCGTTTTGGAGCAGAAAGTCTGTTAGCAGGTATTGGATATGGTAGTAGATCAGAAAATGGAATGACTTATTTTAGCGTGATGATTGATCTATTAAAAAATCTAAATTCCCCTTACAGAGATAGTTACAATAGAGCAGACCCAATTATTAGAGCTGGTTTCGCTTTTCCTATTCGTTCCAAGCGTTAATGGTTTGCATCACCCCTTCTGCATCTTTCACAACTGTGATTCTATTTCTCCAATCATCATACATGAAGCCTTCTTTTTGCATATGCTCCATCATGGCAATCAATGGAGCATAATAACCTTCCCAATTCAGTACGATTACTTTTTTTTGATGGATGTTTAAATTATTCCAGGTAAGCATCTCAAATAATTCATCCATCGTTCCTATTCCACCAGGTAAGATAACTGCCACATCCGCTTTATCGTATAATATTTTTTTTCGATCATGCATTGTTTCCGTAACAATCAACTCTGTCAATCCTTCGTGTTGAGCTTCCCACTCTAATAAAATTCGAGGAATGATACCTATCACCTTTCCGTTTTTTGCTAATACAGCATCTGCAATGGCGCCCATAATGCCTTTACCACCTCCCCCATAGACCAATTGAATCCCATTTTCACCCAATGCATTACCCAATTCAATTGCTTGATTTGTAAACCCTATTTGATTCCCTGATTTAGAACCACAAAAGACGGTAACAGATTGTATTTTCATTGGTTAGAATTAGTTAAGATCTGACACAAAATAATCAAAAAAGTCAAAGATTCTCATTACTTTGCCATATCAAAATGATAATTTATCAACTATGAGTGCAACCACCCTTTTTATATTCGTAATTCTTTACTTTTTAGTGTTATTAGGTGTCGCCAAAATCACTAGCAAGAACAGTAATAACATGTCGTTTTTTATTGGTAATAAAAATAGCAATTGGATGTTGGTGGCCTTTGGCATGATTGGCACTTCTTTAAGTGGGGTTACATTTGTAAGTGTACCTGGTGCTGTAGGGAAAGATGCATTTCATTATTTACAAATTACACTTGGATATTTAATTGGTTATATAGCCATCGCATATGTGTTACTGCCTATTTATTATAAATTAAATTTGACTTCTATTTACAATTATTTAGAAGGTAGATTAGGATTCAGTGCTTATAAGACAGGTGCTTCTTTTTTTATCCTCTCTAGAACACTTGGAGCAACAGCAAGATTGTATTTAGTTGTCAAAATTTTACAATTCTTTATTCTTGACAATATGCATATACCCTTTTGGGCTACTACAGTAGTCATTTTAGTCATGATCTTATTGTACACCTATGAAGGGGGGGTTAAAACAATTGTTTGGACTGATACCTTACAAACATCAGGTATGTTAATGGGCTTGATTATATGTAGTATCTATATCTTATCAAAACTTGATTTGAATGTGTTACAAGGATTAACTGCTATGCAAAACCAAGCGCTTGCTGGAAATCCATCTCTGCACCTAGCCGATGTATTTAGTATGGATGTAAATAGTAAATCCTTTTTCTTGAAACAAATCATTGGAGGTGCATTTGTCACCTTAACCATGACTGGATTGGATCAAGAAATGATGCAAAAAAACATCTCAGTCAAAAATCTTAAGGATGCACAAAAAAATATGGTCACCATTGGATTCACTATGTTAATTGCAATTAGCTTATTCCTTTATTTAGGTGGCTTATTACATTTGTATGCTGCTCAAAATAACATCACTGCCACTGGCGATGATTTATTTCCAACTTTGGCTTTAAATCATATGCCTCCTTACTTATCCATTATTTTTATTCTTGCATTAATCTCTGCCCTATTTCCAAGTGCAGATGGCGCCATCACTGCGTTAACATCTAGTTTCTGTATTGATATATTGGGATTACAAAGAAATAAAAACTGGTCCGAGGCGCAACAAAAAAAGATTAGACAAAGAACCCATTTAATTTTTGCCTTGATTTTTTTAATCATGGTCATGTTATTTAAATGGATAGACAATAAGAGCACTATTGACTTATTATTGAAAATTGCCTCTTATACCTATGGTCCATTATTGGGTCTGTTTGCATTTGGCATTCTAACAAAAAGAAGTATCAATAATACACTTGTCCCTGTTATTTGTATTTTAGCCCCGATCCTTTGTTTGGTGCTAGACTATTTCCAAGCGCAATTATTTGGCGATTTCCGCATTGGTCAGGAACTATTGATCATCAATGGTGGAATAACTTTTATAGGATTATGGCTCATTTCAAGCGCTAATAGCGAAAAAAAATAGACATTTGCAGCATGGATTTCATTCAACCTGCTGCCAATGACTATGTAACGCATTATAGTGATGCCACACCAGCCTATTTAAGGCCCATGTATGAGCAAACTATCATGACGCATCCTCATGCACATTTGCAAAGCAATTGGAACCAGGGAGGCTTTTTAAGCTTTTTTAGTAAGCTACTGGCACCTCAATCTATTTTAGAAATAGGCACGTTTTCAGGATTTAGTACCTTATGCTTAGCAGAAGGATTAAATAGCACAGGGACGATAGATACCATTGAACTTAGAGCAGAAGATGCAACAGTAGCCAGAAATTATTTTGATACAAGCCCAAAAGGACATCAAATCATTTCACATATTGGTGACGCCAAAGCAATCCTACCTTCGCTTACTAAACAATGGGACTTGGTATTTATTGATGCAGACAAGACTAGTTATATTGAATATCTTAATTTAGTACTACCTATGCTTTCGGATAAAGGGGTGATCATTGCAGACAATGTATTATTTCACGGACAGGTGTTTGAAGAAAATAGAACAGGGAAAAACGCTTTGGCAATCCATGCATTCAACGAATTTGTTTTACAACACAAAGAGATTGAAAAAATTATGTTAACCGTTAGAGACGGATTGACCTTAATTAGAAAAAAATAATATGAAGCAAACCCTACTCCTCACATTGACTTTATGCATGACCATTCAAACTGGTTGGTCGCAAAACAATACTGCTACCATTGCATATATCACGCAATTTAAAGCAATTGCAATGAAGGAAATGAAACGAACTGGCGTGCCCGCTTCGATCACCCTTGCTCAAGCAATTTTGGAATCCAATAGTGGTGAAAGCAATTTAGCAAAAAATCATAATAACCATTTTGGAATTAAATGCAAATCAGATTGGACCGGTGCTAAAACCTATCAAGATGACGATGCAAAACAAGAATGTTTTAGAGTGTATGAGGCAGCTGAATTATCTTTTAAAGACCATTCTAATTTTCTAAAAAATCGTCCAAACTATGTGGATTTATTTTTACTAGACCCAGTGGATGATACCGCATGGTCTTATGGACTTAAAAAAGCTGGGTATGCTACCGCATCCGACTATCCTAAAAAATTATTAAAAATCATAGACGACTATGAATTAGCACAATATAATTTTCCAGAGCTCGCCAATGAAATTGAGGAAGAAGCAAGCGCCAAGGTGCTTGCTGATACGCCCGTAATAAAGACACCTTCTGATGCACCCGTAAACAAGGTGCTTGCTGATACGCCCGTAATAAAGACACCTTCTGATGCACCCGTAAACAAGGTGTTTATTGATACGTCTGTAAAAAGTTTAAATAAGCCATTAGGTATTACGCAAATGAACTCAATTGACAATTTAGCTCCGTTACCTTCTAAGTCTTTGCCTACAAAACCATTGCCTGCAGTTCAAAAAGATACCATCAAAAAAGATACTGTTAAAAAAGAAATCATTACGGCCGTTCAAACGACTCAAAAGGAACCTGTAAAAATTGAAACAGTGAAAGAACCAACTATTATTCAACCGACTCTAATAAATCAACCTACATATAATTACCCTGAAGGCAAATTTAGAATTAACAATGTACAAGTAATCTTTGGAAGAGAAAATATGTCTTATATAGATATCGCACTTAAGTACAATGTCCCATTGTATAAGCTATTTGAATACGATGAAATTGAAGCTTCGAATCTTTTAAAAAGAGATCAATTGATTTTTCTTGCTCCAAAAAAGAAAGCAGGTGCTACTTCATTTCATACGGTAAAATACAACACCAGTTTACACGAGATTAGTCAACTAGAAGGTGTGCAATTAACCGCTTTGAAATTGTACAATCCTCAGTTAACAGATCCTGTTAAAGAAGGTACACAGGTATTATTATTTAAACAAAAAGACAATAGCCCTGTGATTAAAAAAGATAATAGCTTACTATTTAATAAAAGAAAAAAATAATTCGTCTACTCTAAAATAATTAGTATGTCTACCATCCAAGTTCTAGATAAAACATTTGAACCTTATTTAAAAGAAGCTGCGATTCAAGAAAAAATTACCGAGCTAGCAGGTCAATTAAATCAAGACTATGCAGGTAAGCGTCCTCTATTCTTATCTGTTCTCAATGGCGCTTTCTTATTTACCGCCGACCTATTCAAGCAAATAACGATAGAGGCCGAAGTGAGTTTTATTAAATTGGCATCCTATAAAGGAACTAGTTCAACAGGCAATGTGATTACCGCAATAGGATTAGATATCAATGTAAAAGATAGGCATATCATTATTTTAGAAGATATTATTGACACAGGTAAAACCTTGCATCACTACCTACCACAATTAGAAAACATGCAGCCTGCCTCTGTTAAAATTGCAGTATTACTGAATAAAAAAGAAGCTTTGCAATATCCTGTTCAAGTCGATTATACCTGTTTTGACATTCCTAATAAATTTGTGGTAGGCTATGGTCTGGACTATGACGGATTAGGCAGAAACAGTAGAGACATTTATCAATTAAAAGCATAAATAAAAAAGGGACAATTAAAATTGTCCCTTTTTTATAGCATCTTCTTTAAAACTTACTTAAAAGCCTCTTTTACTTTATCGTAAAAACTTTTATCTCCTTTGACAGGCTTAGGTTTGAAATTTTCACTTTCTTGCATTTTATTCAAAGCAATTTTTTCTTCTTCACTTACTTCTTGTGGTGTCCAAATATTCACATGGATCAATTGGTCTCCCTTTGCGTATCCTTGTACTTCTGGGAATCCTTTTCCTTTTAATCTAAATATTTTACCACTTTGTGTACCTGCTGGTATTTTAATTTTTGCACGACCATCAATGGTTGGCACTTCTACACTTGTTCCAAAAATGGCGTCTGGGATAGTAATATATAAATCAAAAGAAACATTCAATCCATCTCTATGCAGGCACTCGTGTTGTTCTTCCTCTATCATGATAATTAAATCTCCAGAAGACCCGCCACGCTCTCCAGCGTTGCCTTTGCCGGACATGCTCAATTGCATACCGTCTTGCACACCTGCAGGAATGTCTATTGAAATAGTCTCCTCCCCATATACTCTTCCCTCACCCTTACATGGGGTACATTTTGCAGTGACTGTACTTCCTTCACCATTACATGTAGGACATGTATTTACGGTTTGCATTTGACCCAAGAAAGTATTGGTCACTTTTCTTACTTGACCTGAACCTTTACAAGTGCCACAGGTTTGAATACTAGAACTATCTTTGGCACCATTGCCGCCACAAGTAGTACAAAGCACATGCTTTTTCACTTTAACTTGTTTGTTCACCCCATTCGCTATCTCTTCGTAATTCAATTTTAATTTGATCCTTAAGTTACTTCCTCTTTGGCCTCTAGCTTTTGCACCACCTCTAGAACGGCTTTGTCCACCACCAAAAAATCCACCAAACATATCATCCCCAAATACATCACCAAACTGACTAAAGATATCATTCATATCCATTCCGCCACCACCGTATCCACCACCACCACCCGTTCCTGGTCCAAATGCTTGATGTCCATGACGATCGTATTTCGCTTTCTTATCCGTATCACTTAAAATTTCATAGGCTTCCGCTGCTTCTTTAAATTTTTCCTCAGCTGCCTTATCTCCAGGATTTCTATCCGGGTGAAATTGCATCGCAACTTTACGGTAAGCCTTTTTTATTTCATCTGCAGATGAAGATTTGCTCACGCCTAATATTTCGTAAAAATCTCTTTTTGACATATTGCTTTGTTTATTTACCTACAACCACTTTTGCAAAACGAATAATTTTATCGTTCAAATAATATCCCTTAGTTACCTCATCTATGACCTTACCTTTTTTTGAAGCATCCGGAACTGGTACTTCTGTAATGGCTTCGTGTAATTCAACATTAAATGGTTGATCAATGCTTTCCATTGCTTTTAAGCCTTTTGCTTGAAGGGTGGTTCTGATTTTATTAAACACCAATTGGATGCCTTCTTTTTGTACAGCGATTTCATCAGATCCATTCAATTGCTTCTCTGCACGATCACAGTCATCCATCACATCCAAAAGAGAAACAATCACATCTTTACCAGCCGTTTGGATCAAATCCACACGTTCTTTAGCGGTTCTTCTTTTGAAGTTTTCAAATTCTGCCATTAAACGCAAATATTTATCCTTTTGGTCTGCCAAATCCGCCTTCAACTGATCTAACTCACTCAAGGGTACTTCCTCGGTTTCGGGGGCTGTTTGAGCGCCATTTTCTGTATCTGCAATTGGTGCTTGATTGAATTGTTCTTTATCTTCCATAATTGACTATTTGTACTCTACCTCACGCAAATATATTGCCAAAGCAATAAAAGAGCAAAATTGACATAAAAGGGCCTTAAAATGAACAAGTTGTCACTTAATCTGTGCCTATCTTTGACAAATGACAAAGGTTTACCTAAATAAGCGCATTACCCCTAGGATCGCCACGGGACATCCATGGATTTATAACAACGAAATAGATCGTATTGCTGGCACGGTTTCCCCAGGGGATATTGTAGAAGTCTACTATTTTGACGGACAATTAGCAGGCCGAGGCTATATCAACCCAGGATCTCAAATCATGATCCGTTTATTGACTCGAAAAAGAGACCCCATTGATGCTGCATTTTTTCATCAAAAAATTAGTGAAGCTTGGGCCTATAGGCAACAATTAGGCTATACAGAAAATTGTAGATTGGTATTTGGTGAAGCAGATGGATTGCCCGCTTTGATCATAGATAAGTTCAATGATTATTTTGTTTTACAAACATTATCATTGGGGATTGAGCAATGGAAAACTGCAATAGTAGACGCAATCAATGCCATCTTTAAACCAAAAGGGATTTACGAAAGGAATGATGTGCCTGTTAGAGAACTAGAAGGACTTGAACAAAAGAAGGATTTTTTATCGGACCCATTCCCTACAGAAATCATTATTCAAGAAAATGGTTTACAATTTTATGTAGATATTGAGCATGGACAAAAAACAGGATATTTTTTAGACCAGCAAGACAATCGGCGCACTATTCAACATATTGTGAAAGGGGCAGATGTTTTAGGCGCCTTCACTTATACAGGTACTTTTGAAATACATGCTGCACATTACGGTGCAAAATCTGTATTAGGTATTGATATTTCTGACAATGCAGTGGCACAAGCCAATAGGAATGCTGCGTTGAACAAATTAGATCATATTGTGAAATTTGAAGCAATGAATGCTTTTGATGTCCTAAAAAACTGGGGCAAAGAAGGTAGAAAATATGATGTGGTGATGTTGGATCCTCCTGCATTTACAAAAAGCAGAAGTAGTATCGAAAAAGCAGTTACTGGATATAAAGAAATTAATTTAAGGGGGATGAAAATGATCAACAATGGAGGCTTTTTAGTCACTTCAAGTTGTACGAACCTAGTGAGTCCAGAGTTGTTCTTAGATACCATCTATATGGCTGCAAAAGACGCAAAGAAAAGGATTAGACAAGTTACGTATCAATCACAATCAAGCGACCACCCTATTATATGGGGTATGGAGAATACGCATTATTTAAAATTCTTGATTGTGGAAGTTTGTGATAGATAAAGCCTTTACTCGAAATCGATTTAAAAAACTAGCAATAATCAAAAAGGGTCCCGATTTATCGGGACCCTTTTAAAATCATTAGACAGCATAGTGTTAATTTTATATTTTATAAAAATTAATACGAACCAAAAAGGACCCATTGGGCCCTTTTCAAAATAATTAATTCAAATCTTGCGTTTTTTATATTCTATAAAAAAAATAGCAAGATTTAGTGTTTTAGTTCAATGAATTCAAAGTAGTTTGAATGGCTTCAAAATTAGGCAAGTCTCCAGGTGTAGGACAAACTTCTGCATATTGTACCACGCCATTTGCATCAAGCACAAATGCTGCACGCTTACTTACGCCTTGCATTTCAAAAGCAGGGAATGTTTCATACAATACATCAAATGCAGTTGCTGCAGCTTTATTAAAATCACTCAATAAAGGAAAATTTAATTTTTGCTCTTCTTTGAACTTGCCTAAAGCAAATAAAGAATCTACAGAAATACCATATACTTGTGCATTGGTCGCATTGTATGCTGCAATATTATCTCTTACAGTACAAAGTTCAGTGGTACAAACACCCGTAAAAGCAAGTGGGAAAAATAAAAGTACCACATTCTTTCCTTTAGCGTCAGCTAATTGAACTGGATTTTTATCTGTATCAAATAAAGTAAAATTTGGAGCGTTTTGTCCGATTGAAATTGGCATAGTTGTATATTTTAATAGTTTAACAAATCAAATGTAAAAGTGTTTGATCAAACCTCCATTTTTTTAAATAAAATTAATGTTTTAGAAGGTCTAATTTTTCTCTTTTCGACAATGCTTCCACAGAATCCATTAGCGCTTTCATGTCCACTGGGTGTTTATCTAGATAAGCCATTGTAGTATAAAATTGTACTCGATCTATTTTATTTATATTGAATACGCGTTGGTAATATTTCGCTTTCTCAAGCGATGGCTTTATGGAGGTGTCGGTTTGAATTTGTCTTGAAAGGTATTCATCTACCTGCATCAACTGCCATACCGTTTGCTGCATCGTTTTGATAGGCAAAATGGCCTCCTTTTCTGCTTTCTTAGAACTACATGCCCCAAGCAATAAAAATGCTATACTAATGACCTTTTTCATTCAAAATATGCTTTATACTTATTGATGTTTGTAATATCAATTGCAGATAAAGTTGTCATGAGTTGCTTTTTAGTTACCCTATCTGCATCCGAAAATAACCCAATTAATTCTGTCACCCTGCCTTGCATAAATATAGAGATGGCCATGGAGTTCACATTGTCCTCGTTTAATTCTTGTAGACTCATGAGTGCATTCAGAATGGCCACTTTAGCCTGCTCTGGCTGTTCTGCCATTTGATCCATCCCTTTTCTATAGTAGTTAAAACTAATTTCATGCAATTTATCAAATCCACTCTTGGTAAGATTATCAATGAATACAAATCGATTACGTTGTCCGTCATATGATTTCCATCCATTGATGCCTGATCCATCGGGTGCATTGTACACTACATTTAATGCTTTACTAAAATAAGACGCCCCTCCGTTTTTAGAGAATGAATCATAATCTAAACCCAGAATAATGTATACATAATAGGCCAATGTGGCTGTTAAATTTGCTTCTAATGCATCGGTTCTGGCTACATTGTTTTCATTGAATTCAATAGGCTGACCTAGTTGATATTTAAAGGTGAAATTAGCATCCTGCATATTCAACAATGGTGTTGTATAATTGGCGCGATAGACTGGCCTATTGGCTACAATACTTAATTTGGCAGTGTATACACCTGGAGCTACAACAGACTCAATGGTGATATAAAAACTACAATCAATTTTCTCTTCTTGCGTAAAAATATCAGAAGTCCATTTACGTTGATTAATGAAATCTTTTAACTGTGTTTGAAGTTGTGTAAAAATTTTAGGATCTACTTGATTGTCCACTTTATTGGTTTGCAAGTTTACAACGGCCGCAAGCTCCTGCCCTTTCAAATGTTGAAAAGTACAAAAGCACAATAAAATGATCGTCATTTTTCTTAAAAACATGCCTGGTTGTTTTATACCCTAAAATACAAAAACGTCCCGAATCTTCGGGACGTTTTGTATAAATACCTTTACAAGTTTAACGGAATAAATCCGCTTCCTCGTTTTTACGATGATAAATCTTGTCATCAATGAATTCAGCAGTCGCTAAAATCGCTGGATTTGGCATACGCTCATAAGCTTTAGAGATTTCGATTTGCTCTTTATTCTCATGAATTTCTTCCAAGCTATCTGTATGGCTTGCAAACTCCTCTAATTTAGAATGTAATTCTTCTCTAATAGAGATATTGATTTGATTGGCTCTTTTTGCAATGATAGAAATTGATTCATACAAATTTCCTGTCTTTGCTTTTAAAGCTTTCAAACTTTTTGTTTCTACAACAGCAGGTGTGTTAGCACCCATATGTCTTCTTAATTTACTCATTTTATATTATTTAAATATTGATCAGTTTGTGTCTTTATTTTTTTTGCTTCAATTAACAATGGACTATCGCTATATCTATCTACAAAGTCATTGTATTCAAGAATTACTTTTTCAAAACGCTCTTTTTGTTTATCAATGAAACTATTTTCTGCAAACTTATAATAGGATTTCAAAGTCAACAACTTATATCTATCAGCTTGTTTTGAGTCAGGGAAATAATCTGACAATAAGCCATAAGATATAGCAGCTGCACGATACAAGGCAAGATCAAAATACAATGTGGATGTTTTATAGTCCTTCAATTCCAACTTTGCTCTACAAGCATCAATGACTTCTGTAGCCTCCATGACTTTCGCACTGGTTGGATGTGCATCAATAAAAGATTGCATTAATTGCATTGCTCTATTGGTGGTGGTTTGATCTAATTCAGCTTTCGGAGAACGCTTAAAATAAGTATATGCCCTCATAAATTCTACTTCTTCCACTTTTGTAGAATTAGGGAAATACTCAATAAAAGTTTTGTAAATATTTTCTGCATTCTCATAATCCTTATCGTAATAATAAGAATTGGCATACATTAAATATAATTCCTCATAACGAGGCGTTCCTTTTACGAACTGAATCACTGATTCAAAGAGCTGTTGTGCGTTGATGTATTTCTTTTCAGCATAATATTTTTCTGCCATTTTAACTTTATAGTCTGTGTCCTTGTTCTTCAACACTTTTTGGAACTTTGAAGTACAAGCACTCAAACTCAAAACTAGACAAAAAAATAGGATGATTCTATTCATACAGGGTGGCAAAATTAACTAATAATCCCCAATTTAGGACGAAAAAGATTGCGAATAAAGGCTTTGACGTTAAGAAATAGCTAAAACCTGCTTGATAGTCAGTTATTTACCAAAAAGCCCCGCTATTGCGGGGCTTTTATACGATATCGTTCGGATTCTATCCTTCTTTCTTTTCGTCTAATTTCGCTTTGATTTCTGCTAAAGCACCTAAATCACCTAAGGTAGATTTCTCTACTTTAGCTTGAACTGCTTTAACTGCTTTTTTAGTGTTATCACTTTCAGTTTTTGCTTCTTTCTTAGCTACTTCTTTTTCTTCTTGGATGTTTTGCTCCCAAATTCTTGCATGAGACACTACGATACGTTTTTCATTGCGATCGAATTCGATCACCATGAATTGCGCAGTTTCTTTGGCTTGAACTTGCTTGCCATCTTCTTTAGCTAAATGACGATTAGGCGCGAAACCTTCTAAACCATAAGGCATTTGTACGATAGCACCTTTATCATCCTTGCGAACGATGGTACCTTCGTGAATGGATCCGATTGCAAAAGTTGCTTCTAATGCATTCCAAGGATCTTCTTCTAATTGCTTATGACCTAATTGTAATTTTCTATTTTCTTTATCGATGTTTAAGATAATGATGTCGATAGACTCTCCAACTTTCACATACTCAGAAGGGTGATTGAAACGCTTCAACCAGCTTAAATCGCTGATGTGAATCATTCCACCAATACCAGATTCTAATTCAATAAACACACCGTACGGAGTGATATTTTTAACTAGACCTTTGTGCTTGCTTTGTTCTGGGAATTTATTATCGATTGCATTCCAAGGATCTTGAGACATTTGTTTAATGCTTAAGCTCATCTTACGTGCATCTTTATCTAATGTAACCACCTTCGCTTCATGCTCATCTCCTAATTTGAAGAATTCTTTAGCGTTGATTGGTGTGTTCGCCCAAGTGATTTCAGAAACGTGTACTAGACCTTCAACACCTGGTTGAATTTCTAAGAACGCACCGTAATCTTCTATGTTCACAACTTTACCTTTCACTACACTACCTACTGATAAGTCAGCTGGTAATACATCCCAAGGGTGTGGAGTCAATTGTTTTAAACCTAAGCTGATACGTTTTTTGTCATCATCAAAGTCTAATACAACCACTTGAATCTTTTGATCCATCTTAACCACTTCACTTGGATGAGAAATTCTACCCCAAGAGATATCCGTGATATACAATAAACCATCTAATCCACCTAAGTCCATGAAGGCTCCGAAATCAGTGATGTTTTTAACCACACCTTCTAATACTTGACCTTTCTCTAATTTACTCATGATCTCAGCACGTTGAGCTTCGATATCACTTTCAATTAATGCTTTATGTGATACAACGGCATTCTTAATTGTTTCGTTAATCTTAACAACTTTGAACTCCATTGTTTTTCCTACGAATTGATCGTAATCTGTAACTGGCTTCACGTCGATTTGAGAACCTGGTAAGAAAGTTTCCATACCAAATACATCAACGATCAATCCACCTTTTGTTTTGCTTGTAACTAAACCTGTGACAACTTCACCAGTCTTATGTACTTCCATAATACGCTCCCAAGCACGATAGATACGAGCAGATTTACGGCTTAAGTGAAGATTACCATCACGGTCTTCTTTTTCAACTACCATTACCTCAACTGTATCACCAGTCTTCACACCATTGGTGTCACGGAATTCATTCAATGAAACCAAGCCATCACTTTTAAATCCGATGTTTACTACCACATCAGTTTTAGTTAAAGCAACAACAAGACCATTCATGATCTCACCGTCATTAATTTGTACGAAAGTGTCATCATACACTTTATCATACTTTAGTCTTTCAGATTCAGCATAAGCACTCACATTACGTTTGTCTACGCTCCAATCGAAATCGTCGTGTGCAGTTTCAACCACTACCACTTCAGGTGCTTTTGTTATCGCAGTTTCTTCAACAGCTGTAGCGCCATCGAACTCCTGTGCTTCTGCGTTTAGGTTTTTTGAAAATAGTTTCATATAAAATCCGGCGTTTTTGGACCGGAAGGCAAAGGTAGTATAAATGGGATAAAATAGATGCAAAAAGCCCCAAAAAATGAGGCATTATTAAATTCTAACTAATTGATTTTCAATAGGAAATTGAAGTAGTATTTCAATTCTTACCAGGCAGCCCTTTTTAGGCGCCCATATGCTGCGCAGCAAGCCATCCAGAAGTCCATGCATGTTGGAAATTAAACCCTCCTGTAATGCCATCCACATCCATCATTTCACCTGCAAAATGTATGCCTGATAACATTTTACTTTCCATTGTAATGGCATCTATTTCAGCAAGGTCTACTCCACCACAGGTCACAAATTCTTCTTTAAAAGTTGTCTTTCCTTTAATCTGCAATGACATTCTTGTGAGCAATTGAATGAGCTGTTGTTGTTGTGTATTTTTAAGGTCAGCCCATTTTGTTTGTAAAACGATCCCCGCTTCTGTTAATAGATAATGCCAAAGTCTTTGTGGCAAATCAAATGGATTCTTGGATCCTATTTCTCTTCTTCCTAAATCTTGTCTAAAATTCATCCATTCTAAACGCAAAGAATTTTCATTATAGAAAGGCACCCAATTAATTAAAATATGGCCTTCATAGTTTGCATCCGCCATGGCCCTGGCGCACCATGCAGATAACTTAATAGCTGCAGGTCCACTGATACCCCAATGCGTAATGAGCAAAGGACCTTGTTCAATAAATTTTTCACCCTGCCATTGAATACTTGCTTGCTCCACCGCCAAACCCATTAAGGTGGTAATTTTTTTATCAATGACATTGAATGTAAAAAGTGATGGGACAGAAGGAATAAAATGATGCCCTAGGGTTTCAATCCATTTAAAATTTTCTGCTTTCACAATGCCACCAACAGCAAAGCAAATTTGATCTGCTTTAAGAACTATTTTATTACTACAAATAATTTCAAATTGCGCTTCATTATTTTTAAGTGCTACTTTTTTTTCAACACTGACTACTTCATGGTTTAAAAGTATTTCAATTTGATATTGATTTACTTTTTTCATAAAGCAGGCTACAATTGTTTCAGAATCATTGGTAATGGGAAACATGCGACCGTCTTTCTCGGTATGCAAATTGATATCGTTTTTTGCAAACCAGTCGATTGTTTGCTTTGTTGCAAATTGATAAAATGCCTTCTTTAAAAAACGTTGCCCTCTTGGATATTTTTGAATCAATTGGTCTACATCTGGACAGGCATGTGTTACATTGCAACGTCCACCTCCACTCACACGTACTTTTGACAATAATTTAGATGATTTTTCTACGATTGTAACTTGCCAATCGGGATGCATTTCTGCAATTTGTATCGCACAGAAAAAACCTGCAGCACCACCTCCCACTACTACAATGTTTTTTGTTTCCATGACGCTACTTTACAAATTAATAGTAAGAAGAATTCAAATTGATATTTGCTTTTTCAGCAGCTTCAATCATTGAAAAATCTGATAAAATCAATGCTTCATTTTTCTTAACACAAACATCATGTTCAAAATGGGCAGATACTTTTCCATCCTGTGTTTTGACAGTCCATCCATCCTCTTCTGTAAAAACTTTATGAGTCCCTAAATTAATCATAGGCTCAATAGCCAATACTAAATTTTCAACCAGCTTCATGCCCGTGCCTCTTTTGCCATAATTAGGTACTTGAGGATCTTCATGTAATGCTGTTCCTAAGCCATGGCCTACTAGTTCACGCACCACACCATAACCGTTTTTTTTCTCGGTATGTTCCTGGATTGCAAAACCTATATCTCCCACTCTATTATTAACGATTGCTTTTTCGATGCCCTTATACAATGATTCCTTAGTCACTTTTACCAATTGCAAAATGTCTGGTGCCACTTCCCCTAAAATAAAAGTATACGCGTGGTCTCCATGCCAGCCATCTAATACAACCCCTAAATCAATGGACACAAGGTCACCTTCTTTCAATGCTATTTTGTTTGGAAAACCATGTACCACTATATCATTGACTGATGCACAGATATGATGCGGATAACCATGATAATTATAAAAAGATAAAGTTGCTTTATGATCTTTCACAAATTCCATGCAAAATTGATCTATGTCTAAGGTCGTCATACCCGGCTTGATCATTTTCGCAACCTCTGTCAAAGTTTTACTCACTAATAAAGCCGCCTCTTTCATGAGTCCAACTTGTTCTTCTGATTTAGTATATACCATAGAAAGCGAATTCGTTGCTAAAAAAACAAACCTGTCTTTTGAAGGACAGGTTTGTAAAGATAATTATTTTATAAAAAATTACATACCTGTAATTGGTGATCTACCTTGAACACGACCCGTACTCATCAATCCATCATATTGACGCATCAATAAATAAGTTTCGATCTGTTGTAAAGTATCCAAGACAACACCAACCATGATCAATAAAGAAGTACCTCCAAAGAACGTGCTGAAGCCTTGAGTGACACCCAATTTTTGAGCAAAACCCGGAAGGATACCTACCAATGCTAATAAGATAGCACCTGGTAAAGTAATTCTATCCATTACAGCACCGATATAGTCTGTAGTTGGTTGACCAGGCTTTACACCAGGAATAAATCCGTTGTTACGCTTAAGGTCTTCAGAGATCTGCTTTGGATTAAAAATTAAAGCAGTATACAAGAAAGTAAATCCAATGACCATCACAGAATAAATCAACATATACCAAACATTACTGTGGTCATTGAATATTCTAACGATACCTTGAGCTGAATCAATATTTGTGAAAGAAACTAAAGTTGGTAAGAACATGATTGCTTGTGCAAAAATGATTGGCATTACACCAGCACTATTTACCTTAACAGGTAAAAACTGACGTGCACCACCAACTTGAGCGCCACCAATGACTTGCTTTGCATAAGTTACAGGGATTTTGCGAACACCTTGTACCAATAAAATCAAGCCCATAATGATGGTTACTAAAATTGCAACTTCAATTAAGAATATCAACAAACCACCACCACCTTTTTGGCTTTTAGAACCAAATTCCATGATGATTGATTGTGGTAAACGCGCTAAGATACCCACCATGATGATGATAGAAGTACCATTACCTAAACCTTTATCTTGAATTTTCTCCCCTAACCACATTACAAACAAAGTACCCGCTGTTAAAGTGACTACAGTAGAGAACCAGAAATAATCTTTGTATGCAGGAATCAATGCATCTGCATAACCTGGGCTATTTAAATAAGCTACATATGCACCCGCTTGGAACAAGGTTACAATCACGGTCAAATAACGTGTCCATTGATTGATTTTGTTTCTTCCGCTCTCCCCTTCTTTTTGAACCTTCTGTAATTGAGGAACTAAAATAGTCATCAACTGCATAAAGATAGAAGCAGAGATATAAGGCATAATACCCAAAGCTAAAATGGAAGCTTGAGAAAATGCACCACCAGCGAACATATCAAAAATACCTAATAAACCTTCGTTACCACCTGCTTTTTGAGCAGCTTCAATGGCCAATGGATTGATACCAGGTAAAGTGATTTGTGCACCAATTCTATAAGTCAATACGAACAACAAAGTCACTATAATCTTAGATTTTAGCTCGTCGATTGCCCAAATATTTTTAAATGTATCAAATAGTTTTTTCATCAGTGTTTAATTATGTGCTTGGCCCTTTAAATTAAAAAGACGCACTGTTAATGCGTCTTGCAATATACTAAAAAATTAGATTATTTCAATGGTTCCGCCAGCTGCAACGATCGCTTCTTGCGCTTTCTTACTTGCTGCGTTCACTCTGAAATTGATCTTAGTTTTTAATTCGCCATTTGCTAACAGTTTTACCAAATCGGTACGTGCTATCAAGCTATTCATATATAAGTTTTCTGGAGTAATTTCTGTGAAACCGTATTTTTCGATCAATTGATCTAATTGACCTAAGTTGAATACGACGTAGTCAATACGATTGATATTTTTGAATCCACGCTTTGGAACTCTACGTTGAATTGGCATCTGACCACCTTCGTGCGCCATTTTGCTTTTGTAACCAGCACGAGACTGACCACCTTTATTACCTTTAGTAGATGTACCACCCTTACCAGATGCTTCACCTCTACCGATTCTAATTGCTTTGTGTACTGAACCTTCTGCAGGTTTTAAATTGTGTAATTTCATTTTTTTGATTTTTACTTTCGGGGAATCTCCCCTCGCATTATAAATTAAGAAGTTCCGCTATTAAGCGATCTCTTCTACTTTAATTAAGTGGCTTACTTTATTCACCATACCTAGGATTTGAGGTGTAGCCTCAACTTCTTTAGTAGCGTTTATTTTTCTAAGACCTAATGCAATCAAAGTTTGTTTTTGACGCTCAGATCTGTCGATGCCGCTTTTTACTTGAGTTATTTTAATCTTTTTCATCTGTAATTATTGATGGTGTATTTAGAATATCAATGAATTGATTATCCGTTAAATACTTTTGATAATTTAATATTTCTTGTTTTTGCAACTTGAATTGGCTCACGTAACAAACCTAATGCTTTGATCGTTGCTTTAACCACGTTATGTGGATTCGCAGAACCTAAGCTCTTAGCTAAGATATCCGTGATACCTGCGCTCTCTAATACAGCACGCATGCTACCACCCGCAATTACACCGGCTCCGTGTGCAGCTGGCTTAATCATTACTTTAGCAGCACCTTCTTTAGCCAATTGCTCATGAGGAATCGTTCCGTGCATAATAGGCACTTTCACTAAATTCTTCTTAGCATCTTCGATCCCTTTTGTAATGGCTTCTTGCACTTCTTTAGCTTTACCTAAACCTTGACCCACCAAACCATTTTCATTACCTACTACCACTAAAGCGGAGAAGCTAAAAGTACGGCCACCCTTGGTTGTTTTAACTACACGATTGATAGAAACTACTTTTTCTTTTAGTTCAGTATCAACTGCTGCTTTAACCTTGTTTACGTTTAATTTAGACATGATTTACTATTAGTATTTTATCGAATTAAAATTGAAGTCCACCAGCTCTAGCACCTTCTGCTACAGCCTTAATTCTTCCATGATATAAGTTACCACCTCTGTCAAATACACAAGTTGTAATATTAAGAGCTAATGCCTTTTTAGCAACTGACGCTCCAGCTAATTTAGCTTTGTCAATCTTTGGCACTTTTTGCGCTTCGATATCTGCTTCTCTTGAAGATGCTGATGCTAAGGTTACCCCGTTCACATCATCTATCAATTGGCAATAAATATCAGCGTTACTTCTGAAAACAGATAAACGAGGTTTCGCTGCTGTACCTTGTACTTTCTTACGAATTCTATACCTGATCTTTTGTCTTTGAGCTAATTTACTCATATTGATTATTTTTTAGTCGAGCGATGCTGCCGCTCGTCGTGATTTTTAATGTTTATTTACCTGCTGCTTTACCTGCTTTTCTTCTTACAACCTCATCAGAATAACGAACACCTTTTCCTTTGTATGGTTCTGGCTTACGTAATCCTCTGATTTTAGCAGCAACTTGACCAATTAATTGCTTGTCTGCACTTTCTAAGAAGATCTTTGGATTCTGACCCTTCTCAGTGGTGGTTGCTACACTCAATTCTTTTGGTACGTCAAATATGATATTGTGAGAGTATCCTAATGATAAGTCTAACACATTTCCTGCATTCGTAGCTTTAAATCCTACACCTACTAATTCTAATTCTTTTTTATACCCTTCAGTTACACCCTTCACTAAGTTTGAAATTAAAGAACGGTATAAGCCGTGCATTGCTCTGTGGCGGATTTGCTCTGTAGGACGCTTTACAATAACTTCATCAGCTACTACTTCAACGATGATATCGCGATCCACTTCTTGCGTCAAAGTACCTTTTGGGCCTTTAACAGTAACTACTGCATCTTTAACAGATACAGTCACCCCAGCTGGGATTGTAATTGGTTTTTTTCCTATACGTGACATAGTCGATTTTTTATTTTTTGTGAAACTTAGTTGTTTTCAGCCCCGACTAAAAGGCTTAACTGCTAACTAAGCAATGAAATTATTTTTTAATTATGTTCTACTATGAAATAGCACATAATACCTCTCCACCTACATTATTCGCTTTAGCTTCTTTATCTGTCATGACTCCTTTTGAAGTAGACAAGATAGCGATACCTAAACCATTGCTAACTCTTTTAATGTCTGCAGGTTTTGCGTAATTACGTAAACCTGGACGGCTGATACGCTCTAAAGAACGAATCGCTGGTTGTTTTGAGTTGACATCATACTTCAAGGCGATCTTAATCAACCCTTGTTTTGTATCATCTTCAAATTTGTACTTTAAGATATAACCTTGATTGTATAAAATCTCAGTGATACGCTTCTTTAAATTAGATGCAGGGATTTCAACGATACGGTGACCAGCCATTTGGGCGTTACGTATTCTTGTTAAGTAGTCTGCTATTGGATCTGTTACCATTATTAGTATTTTAAATCAGTTCTAAATGTTGTTTGTTTCAGTATTCAAATAAATGAACTTAAATCAATCGAAAATATTACCAGCTTGCTTTTTTCACTCCTGGAATCATTCCGTTCAAAGCCATGTCACGGAACATATTTCTTGAAATACCAAAGTACCTCATATATCCTCTTGGACGACCTGTTAATTGACAACGGTTCTTTAAACGAACTGGAGATGCATTCTTTGGTAATTTATCCAAACCTGCATAATCGTTAGCAGCTTTTAATGCAGCTCGCTTTGTAGCGAATTGCTTAACAGTTGCTTCACGCTTTCTTTGTCTAGCTTTGACTGATGCTCTTGCCATAATATTTTAATTAGTTGTTATCTTTTTTAATGTTTTTGAAAGGCATACCTAATTCTTTTAACAATTCGTAGGCTTCTTCATTGGTATTCGCAGAGGTCACAAAAGTGATATCCAAACCAGTAATTTTATTTACTTTATCGATATCGATTTCTGGGAAGATGATCTGCTCAGTGATACCTAAAGTATAGTTTCCACGGCCATCGAAAGCCTTGTCGCTAATACCTTTGAAATCACGCACACGTGGTAAAGAAACTGCCACTAAACGGTCTAAGAATTCGTACATCTTCACACCTCTTAAAGTTACACGAGCGCCGATTGGCATACCCTTACGTAATTTAAAGTTGGAGATATCTTTCTTAGAAAGTGTTGGTACAGCTTTTTGACCAGTAATCATAGTTAGCTCATCGATAGCGATGTCTACTAATTTCTTGTCATTTACTGCGCCATTCACACCACGGTTGATGCAAATTTTTTCTAACTTAGGAGTTTGCATTACAGACTTGTAACCAAACTTTTTAGATAAAGCAGGGATCACTTCTTTAGTGTACTTGTCTGCTAATCTTGGAGTGTATTTTACGGTACTCATTATTTAATTACCTCCCCTGATTTTTTTGAAATTCTTACTAATTTACCTGTCTCTCTTGAACGCTTCACTTTAGTTGGCGCGCTTGTTTTAGCATCCCATAACATTACATTACTAATGTTGATAGCAGCTTCTACTTTAACGATACCACCTTTTGTATTTGAAGCAGATGGCTTAGTGTGCTTTGTTGCGATGGCTACACCTTCAACAATTACACGACCTTTTTCTACATTCACTTCCAATACTGTGCGAGGTTTTTTCAAGTCCTTATCATCTCCAGCAATAACAACTACGCTATCGCCTTTCTTGATGCTGTATTTGGGTTTGAATCTTTTGATCATAATTATGTATATTTTATAACACCTCAGGTGCTAATGAAACAATTTTCATGTATCCTTTGTCACGCAATTCACGAGCAACTGGGCCAAAGATACGTGTACCTCTAGGCTCTTCTGAATTGTTTAACAATACCACAGCGTTGTCATCAAAACGGATATAAGAACCGTCTTTTCTGCGCAACTTGTTTTTTGTACGAACGATGACTGCTTTTGAAACAGTACCTTTCTTAATACCGCCTGCAGGAATGGCATCCTTAACAGTTACAACGATGGTGTCACCAATCTTTGCAAAGTCTTGTCCGCTATTTCCAAGTACCTTGATACAAAGTACTTCTTTTGCGCCGCTATTATCAGCTACATTGAGCCTACTTTCTTGCTGAATCATTTTATTTAGCTTTTAGCTTTTTCCTTGTTCTATTGAACTCGGGTGAATACGATTTGTTACTTAATTCCTTGGTTTGTTAGGGTAAGCTTATTTAGCTTTCTCCACTACTTCTACCAATCTCCAACGTTTTGTTTTACTAAGAGGACGGGTTTCCATGATCTTAACAATATCACCCATTGTGCACTCGTCTTTTTCGTCGTGCGCATGGAACTTTGTTGTTTTTTTCACGAACTTACCGTAGATAGGGTGTTTCACTTTTCTTTCAACTGCAACAGTAATGGTTTTATTCATTTTGTTACTAGTTACTAAACCGATTCTCGTTTTACGTAAATTTCTTACTACCATTGTCATAATTTTATACTGTTAAATATCGGTTAGATACCTAACTCTTTTTTCTTTAATTCCGTTTTTAAACGGGCAATGTCTTTACGAAGTCCGCGGATGCTCATTGGATTCTCTAAAGGAGAAATAGCGTGAGCGAACTCTAATTTCTTAAGTCTTAATTGATCTTCAGAGATACGGGCAGTTAAGTCCGCAGCGCTTAAACCTTTTAGTTCCTTATTAAAATCATATGTCTTGTTTGCCATAGCAAATACTTTTTTTGTTTTCTTATTAATTACAAGTCTCTGATTATAAATCTCTTCTTGTAACGAACTTAGTGTTAATTGGTAATTTCTGTGCAGCTAAGCCCATCGCCTCTTTTGCAACTTCTGGTGTAACACCATCGATTTCAAAAATGATACGACCTGGTTCTACCACAGCAGCCCAGAATTCAGGGTTACCTTTACCTTTACCCATTCTCACCTCTGCAGGCTTACGAGTAATAATTTTATCTGGGAAAACACGAATCCATACATTACCTTCTCTCTTCATTGCACGTGTCATCGCTTGACGCGCAGACTCAATTTGTCTGTTTGTCAACCAAATTGGATCTAATGATTTTAGTGCAAAAGAACCAAAAGCAATAGAAGTTCCGCGCTTCGCTACTTCGCGAATACGTCCTTTCTGTTGTTTTCTGTGTTTACTTCTTTTTGGCTGTAACATCTTATTATATTGTTATCTCTTAATTAATTAATTATCTTTTTCTTGGACCACCTGCTCCTGGACCACGACGATCGTTGTTTCTATCATCACGACGGTCGTCACGACGATCTCCACCACGGAAGTCAGCTCTTTCTCCTGCATCTTTGCCACCAATGATGTTAGGATTTAAATCACGCTTTCCAAGTACTTCTCCTTTACAAATCCATACTTTGATACCGATTTTACCATACACTGTTAGTGCAAATAAGCTGGCATAGTCGATGTCCATTCTGAAAGTATGTAAAGGCACTCTACCTTGCTTAATCTCTTCAGAACGAGCAATCTCTGCTCCTCCGATACGACCACCTACTTTAACTTTGATTCCTTCAGCACCCATTCTCAAGGTAGAAGCAATCGCCATTTTAATAGCACGCTTGTAGTTAATACGATTTTCAATTTGACGCGCAATTGTTTCACCAACGATTGTTGCATCTAATTCTGGACGACGAATCTCTAGAATGTTGATTTGAACATCGTCTTTGTGCGTTAATTTCTTTAACTCTTCTTTGATACGATCTACCTCGCCACCACCCTTACCGATGATGATACCTGGTTTAGACGTGTGAATCGTAATGATTAACTTACCTAATGTGCGTTCGATAACGATACGAGCGATACCGCCCTTGTTAATACGAGCAATTAAGTACGTACGGATTTTATGGTCCTCAATTAACTTAGTTGCGTAATCTTTTTTATTACCGTACCAGTTACTTTCCCATCCGCGGATGATACCTAATCTGTTCCCAATTGGATTTGCTTTCTGACCCATAGTGATGGTTTAGAATATTTAGTTTTTTGAATCTGATTTAGTATCTACAATCAATGTTACGTGATTGCTGCGCTTTCTAACTCTGTAGCCACGGCCTTGTGGAGCTGGGCGCATACGCTTTAACGTACGACCACCATCTACAAAAACTGTTTTAACTACTAAGTTGCTATCTGCTGCACTAGCGCCATTGTTTTTTTGCTCCCAGTTACTAATTGCACTTTTTAACAACTTTGCTAATGGAACGGCATTGTGTTGAGGATGGAAATCCAAAATTGCCAATGCTTTTTCCACTTCCATACCACGAATAACGTCTGCGATCAAACGCATCTTACGTGGACTTGTGGGATAATTGTTTAGTTTAGCTACTGCTTCCATTTCTTTATTGTTTAGTGTTTGAACTTAACGATCAAACCTTAATGTTGATTTACTTTTTTGATCCTGCGTGTCCTCTGAAGTTTCTTGTTGGAGAAAACTCACCTAATTTATGACCTACCATGAATTCGGTCACATAAACTGGGATAAATTTATTTCCGTTGTGTACTGCGAAAGTATGTCCTACAAAATCTGGAGAGATTGTACTTCTACGACTCCAAGTTTTAATTACACCTTTCTTAGTTTTGCCTCCGTTCATATCCTCTACTTTTCCTTCAAGGTTATGATCTATATAAGGACCTTTTTTAATCGAACGACCCATAGTAACGAGTTAATTTGATTGTTAAATTATTTTGTCAATTTTTTTCCATCACGACGTTGAATAATCAACTTGTCGCTACCTTTTCCTCTTGTTCTAGTTTTCTCTCCTTTAGCATACTTACCATTTCTGCTTCTTGGATGTCCACCAGACGCTCTACCTTCACCACCACCCATCGGGTGATCCACTGGGTTCATAGCCACACCTCTTACACGAGGACGTACGCCTTTCCAACGGTTTCTACCTGCTTTACCAGCTGTTTCTAAGTTGTGATCGCTATTAGAAACCACACCAATTGTTGCGAAACAGTTGATCAATACTTTTCTTAATTCACCAGAAGGCATCTTAAGTACAGCATAATCAGTTTCCTTATTCGCTAACTGTGCAGAGGTACCAGCACTTCTTACCAATTTACCACCTTGACCAGGTTGCATTTCGATATTGTGAATCATCGTACCTAATGGGATACTCTTCATAGGTAATGCGTTACCGATTTCTGGAACAACGTTGTCGCCAGAAGATACAGTTGCACCTACTTGTAAACCATTTGGACAAATAATGTATCTTTTCTCACCATCAGTATATTGAACCAATGCGATAAATGCTGTTCTATTTGGATCATATTCAACAGAAACCACTTTAGCTTCCATGTCTTTCTTATCTCTTTTGAAATCGATAAGACGGTAATGTTGTCTATGACCACCACCCATGTAACGCATTGCACGACGACCTTGGAAGTTACGTCCTGCAGTTTTCTTTTGAGGTTCTAACAAACTCTTTTCAGGTTTGTTAGTTGTGATTTCAGCGTAAGCGTTACCTATTCTCCAACGGGTACCTGCTGTAATCGGTTTGTACTTTCTTAATGCCATTTTCTTTTTTTTTACTTTAAAAGACTTTTAGTCTTACGAATTTTTCAGCTTCGCGGGCTATTGTTATATACTTGCGTAAAGGTCAATGGATTCACCTTTCGCTACGGTTACTAATGCTTTCTTATATCCAGATTTAACACCAGAGATAATACCAGACTTAGTTGAACGAGTTTTGCCTTTTCCTGGAACAACCAATGTGTTTACGTCAACAACGTTTACACCATAAAATTGCTCCACCGCAGTTTTGATCTCTAATTTGTTCGCACGACGATTTACTTTGAATGCATAACGGCTCAATTTATCTTGCTGCGCATTTGCTTTCTCCGTAAGGATTGGTTTGATTAATATTTCTGTCAACTTCATAATAATAAGTTTTATACCTAAGGATTAAGCTGTCGCTTTTTCCTCTTCGTTAAAGATTTTTGCAGCACCTTCTGTGATCACCAATACGTCCGCATTCATGATGTCGTATGTATTGATATCAGATAATAAAGAACTTGCTACGTTAGGAATATTACGTGTACTTAAGTAAATGTTTTCATCGTACTCAGGCAAGATGACTAAAGTCTTTTTGTTCTCTAATTTCAATTGGTTCATGATCGCTGTGATGTCCTTTGTTTTAGGCGTAGACATTTTGATGTCTTCTAAAACTAAGATTGCTTGATCAATCGCCTTGTGCGATAATGCAGAGATTTTAGCCAAATCTTTTACCTTACGGTTTAATTTGAAATCATAAGAGTGCGGCTTTGGTCCAAAGATCGTACCACCACCCTTGTACAAAGGGTTACGGATATTACCCTTACGAGCTCCACCAGTACCTTTTTGCTTATGTAATTTTCTGCTAGAACCTTGTACTTCCGCACGTGTTTTAACTTTATGCGTACCTGAACGGCGCGCAGCTAAATATTGTTTAACGGCTAAATAAATAACGTGGTCATTTGGTGTTGCACCAAAAATCTCAGCAGGTAATTCTACCTGTCTGCCTGTTTTTTTGCCTTTTATATCTATTACTTCTAATTGCATTTTTGTCGATTAAGTGGTGATTACTTTTGGATTAAAACGATTGAACCATTATGTCCAGGAACTGATCCACTTACTAATAAGTAGTTCTTCTCTGGGAATAACTTTAATACTGTTAACCCTTTTGTTTTAACGCGATCGTTACCCATACGACCAGCCATGCGCATACCTTTGAATACTCTTGCTGGATAAGATGATCCACCAATAGAACCTGGAGCACGAGAACGGTCATGTTGTCCGTGTGTAGCCTCACCCACACCACTAAATCCATGACGCTTAACAACACCTTGGAAACCTTTACCTTTTGTTGTACCAACAACTTCAACAGTATCTCCTTCAGAGAACATGTCTAAGGTAATAGTTGCTCCTAAAGCAGCTTCAAGATCATAGTTACGGAACTCTTTTACGAATTTTTTGGGAGCAGTCTGCGCTTTTGCGTAGTGATTAATTTCAGACTTTGTAGAATGCTTTTCTTTCTTGTCGCCCAATGCTAACTGCACTGCGCTGTAACCGTCAACTTCGGCTGTTTTAACCTGAGTGACTGTACAAGGGCCAGCTTCGATGATGGTACAAGCAATTTGCTTACCATCTTCGGCGAAGATGCTGGTCATGCCAATTTTTTTTCCAATAATACCTTTCATCTGTTTTGCGGTTTATGCCCCGCGCTTGGTTCTGAGGACATCCGATGATGATGCTACATTTAATCCTTAGATTATAGTAGCTCGGATTCAATCCCTGTTTGCTGCCGACCTTTTCCTTTGTTTCTCACTAAGTGAGAGGGGAAGTACCGGAAGTAAACAAACCTCGAAGGGCCTGTTTATATTTTACTTACTTCAAACCAGCGCTCCTTTCTCGACTACTGCATATGAACAGCGATTGGGAGATGGTAATTATAAATACTTATGCTTTAATCTCTACCTCAACACCTGATGGTAAGTCTAACTTACTTAGGGCGTCTACCGTTTTAGAAGAAGAAGTATAGATGTCCAACAAACGCTTATGCGTTGCTAATTGGAACTGCTCACGACTTTTCTTATTAACGTGCGGTGAACGTAATACAGTAAAAATGCGTTTGTGTGTAGGCAAAGGAATAGGACCTGTAACTACTGCACCTGTACTGCGTACTGTTTTCACGATCTTCTCAGCTGACTTATCAACTAAGTTGTGATCGTAAGATTGTAATTTTATTCTAATTCTTTGAGACATAGCTTATTTTTCCAAATTATCTTGGGGTTGCAAAGGTAATGGGTTGTAGCGTAATATTCAAGAAATATTACCCTTTTTTTAAATTATTTTAAAATTGTTTTAAACCTGTCTTTTCTAGTATAAGAAAGCCCCTTCCATTTGACTGGAAAGGGCTCCTAGTTTATTGAAAATCAAAGATTTAACGAATAAAACTATTCGTCATCCTTCACTTTACTCTTGTTTTTTGCCATCACTTCCTCAGCAATATTGTTTGGAGCTGGGTTATAATGACTGAACTCCATTGTAGAGGTTGCACGACCAGAGCTCAAAGAACGTAATTGTGTTACGTAACCAAACATTTCGCTCAATGGTACTTTTGCCTTAATCACTTGTAAGTTACCGCGACTGTCCATCCCTTCTAACATACCACGACGACGGTTCAAGTCACCAGTTACATCTCCCATGTACTGATCCGGAGTCACGACCTCTACTTTCATGATTGGCTCAAGTAAAGTAGGCTTCGCTTTCTTACCAGCAGTTCTGAAGGCAGCTTTAGCACATAATTCAAATGACATTGCATCAGAATCCACATCGTGGTAAGAACCATCAATAATACGCACTTTCATGTTGTTCACTGGGTAACCAGCTAAAACACCTTGTGTCATTGAAGTTTCAAAACCTTTATTAATTGCAGGAATAAATTCTTTTGGAATAGATCCTCCAAAAATATCATTCACGAATTGGAAATGCTTGTCTTTATTTTCTGTCAACCATTCTACATCAGCAGGTCCAATTTCAAATTCGATATCGGCAAATTTACCACGACCACCTGATTGCTTTTTCAAGACTTCACGGTGCTCGATCATTTTACCAAATGCTTCTTTGTAGGCTACCTGAGGATTACCTTGGTTGATCTCTACTTTAAATTCACGACGCATACGATCTACAATAATCTCCAAGTGTAATTCACCCATACCTGAGAGGATTGTTTGACCAGTATCTTCGTCTGTCTTCACACGTAAAGTAGGATCTTCTTCTACTAATTTTGAAATCGCCATACCCATTTTATCAACATCAGCTTGCGTCTTAGGCTCCACTGCTACAGAGATAACAGGTTCTGGAATAAACATATTCTCAAGTACAATCGGATGGTTCTCATCACATAAAGTATCTCCTGTTTTAATTTCTTTAAATCCAACTGCTGCTGCGATATCACCTGCTTCGATAAAATCGATTGGGTTTTGTTTGTTCGCAAACATTTTCATGATTCGAGAGATACGCTCGTTCTTTCCACTACGCATATTCTTTACATAAGAACCTGCATCCAAATGACCAGAATAACATCTGAAGAACGCTAAACGTCCCACGAATGGATCGGTCATAATTTTGAAAGCCAATGCAGCAAATGGTTCTTTTGCATTTGGTTTACGGTACACTTTTTCTCCTGTATCTGGATCTGTTCCTTCTGTATCATCTACATCTACTGGAGAAGGTAAATAACGACATACCGCATCTAATGCAGTTTGTACACCCTTATTTTTGAAGGATGATCCACACATCATTGGAACGATACTTAAATCGATCGTTGCTTTACGAATGGCTTCATGCACTTCCTCTTCAGAAATAGAATCAGGATTTTCGAAAAACTTCTCCATTAAATTGTCATCATATTCTGCAACAGCTTCAATCAATTGAGCTCTCCAATAATCCACATCTTCTTTCATATCATCAGGAATAGGATTTTCTACATAAGTCATCCCTTCTGTAGCATCATCCCAAATAACAGCTTTCATTCTAATTAAATCAACTACACCAGTGAAGTTATCTTCTGCACCAATTGGTAATTGTAATGGCACTGCTTTCGCACCTAACATTTCTCTTACTTGTGTTACCACCATTAAGAAATCGGCACCAGCACGGTCCATTTTATTGACGAATCCAATACGAGGAACTTTATAACGATTTGCTTGACGCCATACTGTTTCTGATTGTGGCTCTACCCCATCCACCGCAGAGAACAATGCAATCAAGCCATCCAATACACGCATAGAACGCTCTACCTCTACAGTAAAGTCAACGTGACCCGGAGTATCAATGATATTGAAATAATAATCTTTTGTTCTGTCATCTTTTTTACCCAATGTGGTTGGGAACTGCCATTGGCAACTTACTGCTGCAGAAGTAATCGTAATACCTCTTTCTTTTTCTTGCTCCATCCAGTCAGTAGTAGCAGCACCATCATGTACTTCACCAATTTTGTGAATCATACCAGTGTAACGCAAGATACGTTCAGTAGTGGTAGTCTTACCCGCATCAATGTGCGCAGCAATACCAAAGTTTCTTTGTAGTTTTAAGTCAGCCATATTAGGGTTGTTTAATTTTATTTATCCAATTTTCCGAGGCGCAAAGTTAATCATATAAGTGATTTAAAAACGGATTCCGCCCCTTTTTTTCAATAAAAAACCTCCACATTGCTGTCGAGGTTTTTGTATAGTAAGTTAAATGATTCCTTTTGAGGAGATTACACTTTAAAGTGAGAGAACGCTTTGTTCGCCTCAGCCATACGGTGTGTATCTTCTTTCTTCTTAAATGCACCGCCTTCGCCTTTTGTTGCTGCAACGATTTCATTGGCTAATTTGTCGGCCATTGTCTTACCGTTACGCTCACGGCTAAAACGCACCAACCACTTCATGCTTAAAGAAATTTTTCTGTCTGCACGAACTTCAGCTGGGATTTGGAAAGTTGCACCACCAATACGACGGCTACGAACTTCAACCGCTGGAGTGATATTTACCACCGCTTTTTTCCACATTTCATAACCATCTTCATTGGTCATTTTAGTTACTTTATCTAAAGCATCATAAAATATTTTGTAGGCAGTTGTCTTTTTACCATCTAACATGATATTGTTGATAAAACGAGTTACTTGAACATCATTGAAACGAGGATCTGGAGCTAATGGAATCTTTTTGGGTTGTGCTTTACGCATGTCGAATATAAATTAGTTGTTACTTGATAATTATTTATTTCTTTGCTTTTACTTTCTTAGTACCATACTTAGAACGAGACTGCTTACGGTCTTTAACACCAGCAGTATCCAAACTTCCACGAACAATGTGGTAACGCACACCTGGTAAGTCTTTTACACGACCACCACGGATTAATACGATACTGTGCTCTTGTAAGTTATGGCCTTCTCCAGGGATATAGGCAATGACTTCAATCTTATTAGTCAAACGTACTTTTGCTACTTTACGTAAAGCAGAGTTCGGCTTTTTTGGAGTTGTTGTGTATACTCTTGTACAAACACCACGACGCTGAGGACATGCATCCAAAGCTCTTGATTTACTTTTAGCCCTGATGATCTCACGGCCTTTTCTCACTAATTGTTGAATAGTAGGCATTAATTATGCTGTTTAGTTCAATTTTGGTTTATAAAAAATTCGGACGGCAAAGGTAATGTCTGTTAACGAATTACCAAAATGTTATTTGCTATTTTTTTAAAAATTAAGCAATTAGACCCTTTTACCGTACGATTGTCTTTGTTTTTGATAGTTAAGATACTGATTAACAGTTACTTAACTATATTTTCACCAGCCACCCATGTTTATCTTCCTCAACACCTGTGCGAATGTCATTTAGCTTCTTTTTAAGCTTTGGCCCGACCTCAGACTTCGTTAAGTCAAAATCCATCACATAATCTCCATCTGCTAATTTGGATATGAATGAGACAACAGCTGCTGTACCCACCCCAAATACCTCGTCTAACTTACCTGATTTGTGCGCTGCAACTATTTCTTCAATAGAAAGATTTCGCTCCTCTACAGAATACCCCATCTCTCTTAGTAAAGTAATTGAACTGTCTCTTGTGACTCCTTTCAACACGGTGCCTCTTTCCAAACTTGGCGTAATCACTTTCCCATCAATCACAAACATCACATTCATCATCCCCACTTCTTCGACATACTTATGTTCAAATGCATCTGTCCACAAAACTTGATCATACCCTTTTTGTTGTGCTAACACAACAGGGTATAAACTGGCGCCATAATTACCGCCATTTTTAGCAAACCCCACGCCACCCGGAGTCGCTCTAGTATAATTTTTTTCAATCAAAATCTTCATTGCTTCCGCATTGTATGGACCAGCAGGACCTAAAATAATCATGAACTTATACAATGCCGATGGTCGCACCCCAATGAAAGGATCTGTTGCAATCATGAATGGTCGAATGTATAAAGAATGATCTGCTTCTTTTGGGATCCAATCTTGTTCGATTTTTATTAATTGCTTCATGCCATCTATAAATAACCATTCAGGCACTGTTGGCATTTGCATTCTATCAGCAGAAATATTAAAGCGTTTGTAATTTTCTTGAGGTCTAAAAATAACCACCTGATCTGTTGCACTCTTGTAAGCTTTAATGCCTTCAAATATGGATTGACCATAATGCAATACTGCAGAAGATGGATCTAATTGTAATGGTTCGAATTTTTTGATGACTGCATTTGTCCATTCGCCATTGATATAATCTGCTTCCAACATATAGTTGGTGAAGCTCTTCCCAAAGTAGAAATTTTTAGCATCTAACTGCCTTAATTGCTCCTTTGGCATTTCGATAAATGGGATATTGTGTACACTCATATTTAGTCGTTTTTAATGCAAAATCAAGCACAAAGAAACACAAAAAAATATAGACATACAATTGTTATTTTTTCAAATCAATCAATTCAGTTAATTTTCGGTATCCAAATCCTATGAAAGAAGTAAAAAACAAGCTGCCAAATAGCGTATTAGTGCACCTGTACAAAGAAAGTTTAGTGCTAGATACCGCATTGGTAAATGTGGATAAAAAAGTGCAGCCAGTGATTCCAGCTAGCACAGAAATTGATAGTATCAGTGAAGATGCTACCCCCATTGGACCTGTCAAATTTCTTGGGGAACACCAAAAAAAGATCCTTGTTTTAGTGCAAGATATCAATGCAGTGCATTTAAATGAAAGGGACTTTGATTTGTTAACGTCTATTTTAAATGCATGCAAATTAACCATTGCTGATATTGCCTTAATTAATCTTGCAAATAAAAACTTTTCTTTGCATCAAATTTTAACACAAGTACCTTCTGATTTTGTGTTGGTTTTTGATATCAATCCAACGCAATTAAAAATTAAATTACCTACTAAATTGTATACACCAATTTTACTTGGGGAAACCCAATTATTATTCAGTAATAATTTATCACAAATGCAAGGCATTGATCAAGCTTCTAAAATTGAAAAAACAAAATTATGGACTGCATTAAAATTAATTTTTAAATTATAAACTGAATTAATTGTACGAATGCATACACTCATTTTTGCTACCAACAATCGAAATAAAGTTATTGAAATTCAATCCTTAGTTGGGCCTAATTTTGAGATTATTCCACTCAAAGAAGCTGGCATTGAGATTGACATTCCAGAGCCGCATGATCAATTGGAAGCCAATGCCCTAGAGAAGGCCATGACCATTTTTAAATTGACCAATCAAGACTGTTTTAGTGAAGACACTGGATTAGAAATTGCTGCTTTAGGAGGTGCCCCTGGTGTTAAGAGTGCAAGATATGCAGGAGAAAATAGCAATGCGCAGGCGAATATCGACCTTGTTTTAAGTAAAATGACTAGTATTGAAAATAGGGCCGCGCAATTTAGAACAGTCATTTGTTTGATCTGGAAAAATCAAACCTATTATTATGAAGGTATTTGCAAAGGGCAAATCTTAACTACGATGCAGGGTGAAAATGGATTTGGCTATGACCCTATTTTTATACCCGACGGCGCTTCTAAAAGTTTTGCCAATATGACGATGGAAGAAAAGAATCAATTTAGTCATAGACAAAAAGCTGTGACGCAATTATTTGAATTCTTAGGTACTTTATAATATTACTGAATGAATGGCGTCTCGCTATTCCAGATCTCCCAACTCGCGTCGGCTTGCAAGTGTAACATTTCTAAACCATTCTGTGTGGTCGCACCTTGTGCTGCACCTTTTTCTAAAAATTTGGTTACCGCAGGATTATATACAAGATCATACAGATGATGTTTTGATGTGATTGCCTCATATGGCAAATTGGGCGCTTCATCCACATTTGGAAACGTCCCAACAGGGCTTGTATGAATGAGCAATGTATGCGCTGCAATGATTGCAGGACTTAATGATGCATAGCTGATACAGCCTTCTGATGCAGTTCTAGAAACCAGTTGATAGTCGATGCCTAATTTTTTAAGTACCCATTCTACTGCAGCAGCAGCGCCGCCCGTTCCAAATATGAGTGCTTTTTGGTGGTGGGATACTAAATAAGGTAATAGGGATTGTTCAAAGCCAATGGCATCTGTATTGTAGCCGTATAAAGCGCCTTCATGCAGTTTGATACAATTACAAGCTTGAATAGATTGTACCACCGATGAGGGATGCTGTAAAAAAGGAATCACTAATTTTTTATACGGGATGGTGACATTCAACCCTTTTAAAGAAGGATTGTTCTTCCATAAGCCTGAAAATAATTCGATGGATTCAATTGGATAATTTTCATAATGCGCATCCAATATATTTTCTGTCAAAAAATGATTGGCAAAATATCCTTTTGAAAAAGAATGTGATAATGGGAATCCGATTAATCCAAACTGGCGCACATTTATTTATTTAAATATAAATCAAAAGTATCTCCACGAAGGCCAATACGCATTGCCTCTAATGAAATAATTTCTGATGGAGCAATATTACCTAGATTCACATTGCAACCAATTAATTCAAGAAAATAAAACTGTTGTGCTTTTTGTGGGGCTTCCCAAAGAATTTTTTCTGCAGGTATTTTAGTTAAAATCTCTTGAATAAGACCTTCCCTCACCTCTCCTGAACCTCTATAGATACCAACGTTTCCAGCTTCTCTAGCTTCTGCAATGACATAAGATGCACCTGCACTTAATTCTGCACTCATTAATTCAATCCATTTGTAAGGAGGAATAATATGTGCTGCATCTTTACTTCCTACTTCACTAAATACTTTTGCAAACTTGGCTATTTTTTCTATATAACCACATTTCTCTGTATGTGGAATTTCAATCGAACCATCACTCACTTCAATCACATCAATTTTATAATCCTTACACATGGCTATATAATCGTCGAACTGATTTCTAATAACAAAAGCTTCGAATAATGTACCTCCAAAATAAACTGGAATATGATGTTGTTGGTATAATTCAATTTTTGCCCTCAAATTCGGTGTCACAAAAGAAGTACCAAAACCTAATTTAACAATATCTGTATGTGGGGCGCCAACACTTATAAAACTTTCTGCATCTCTTAAGCTAAGTCCTTTATCCATCACCATTGTTAACCCGTTTTGTCTAGGCTGTTTTGTTCGTTCGGGTATTTGTGTTAAACTAAAATTCATCATGTAGCTATTTTTGCAAAGATAATTTAAAATTCTTAGTTTATTTAAGCTTCTTGTATTGACTGATTAATTCCACCACTTTAGGATCTTGAATGAGTTCTGGATAAAATTTAATCAACTTATTCAACCATTTGCCCGATTTAGACAAAGCCATCTCTAATTGCAGCAATCCTTCCTTTCGCTTTTTCATCATAAATAAGATCGCGCTTCGGTAGTATACAAAAATAACTTTACCCTGTGTGGACATATAGGCCAATTCTGTTTGCTCTAGCGCAGCATCATATTGGTGATTGGCAATTAAACATTTGATAAAACTTTCCCATCCTGCAATTTGCTTTGGCTTATGTTTTACCACGATGCCAAAATAGGTTGCTGCTTCTTTGTATTGGTCTAAATACATATAACATTCTCCCATCATGATATAATACTCATTGATATGCTTGTTTATTCTAATGGCATGTTCGATCTGTTTGATCGCCATCTGCCATTTTGATTCTAACATATAAGTGGACGCAATTTTTTGATAGAGTCGGCTATCTTCTGGATTTAAGTGGACCGCTTTTTTATAATGAAACCTCGCTTGCGCAAAGTTTTTTAATCGATGGAAACAATGTCCAATCGCTTCATAAATCACATCTTCAGGCCTTGAAAGTTCTAGTACTTTCTCCAATGCCTCAATTGCTTCTTTGTATTTTCTAGTTCTTAGATACGCATCTCCCATATTGCGATAAGCATAATCAAACTTTTCATCAATGACGATTGCAAACTGATAAGCATCTATTGCTTTCTCGTATAGTTTGATACCTTGATAAGCTGCAGCAAGATTGAACCATGCGAGTGCATTGTAGGGCTGCTCGTCAATCATTTTTTGATGCAGTACAATACTTTCTTCATTTCGCCCTGTGAAATCTGTCCAAAAACAAATTTTATATAAAGCTTCCTCGTTGGTTGGCTCTTCTTCTAAAATCAATTGCAAACAATCAAATACTTTATCAAAGGCTTCGTGGTCATCATAGACATCTGCTAATTCAAAAAGTAATTCTGTTCTTTCTGCACCTTCAAATAAATGCAATGCCTCTTGTAATAAAACAATGGCCTCTTCGGGTTGATCCAATGCCAAATAAGCATCCGTTTTAAGAATGAACAAATTCATGTCTTGATGATCATACAAAGCGGCAGTATTCAACAATGCTAATGCTTCGGTATATTTTCTGGTGGCCAACAATAAGTCTGCTTTTTTAATCATCAGCAGTGCGGAAGATGGAAATTGAGACAATGCGATATCTGCAGCTTCAATCGCTTCAACAATCGCATCTTTTTCATCTAAGTGGGCAATGATCTTCTCAAAATCATCCTCTTCTATATAAGAAGGTGCTTTGCCAGTTTTTAGGTTCTGGTAACGTAAAAGAAGGTCCTGAATATCTCCATTTTCGTCTTCAAACTGATGATTGAACATGGCATCTATTTACAAATGTTTAATAAATCATTGAAAATCAATTAAATAGGTTTAATTCTTAGTATTATATTGATTTATTAAATGTACGTGTTCGGACTTAATTTGAACCAATTTATTGTTCACAGTCGACCCAATATATCGTTAAAAAAATATTTATGCCGGAATGTCATAATGCTTTATCTTTGTAATAACCGTGCGTATCTTACAAACCATATTAGCCTCTTTTGTGTTCATTACAGTTGTATCCTCTTCTGTACATGCATCTACTATTGTTAACGGTACAAGCGATTCAAAAAAAATCACCGAAAAATATAGTTTAAAAAATCTGAGTAGCTTAAGCCATAAAGTAAGCACATTTCGTGATTTAAAATCTAGTTTACTGTACAAAGGGCTTACCGTTTCAACTACTTTGAATACTGGCTTAGGACAAACAAATTATCTTAAATACAATAAAGGAAATATCACTTATGTGATCCCTTATCGTCACATAGTAATTTTACCTAGATTTAAGACACCAAGTCCACAAAATCCCTAATTAATTTGTTGGTAGTTATTTTTATTGACTTCAAATACATTCAATGTAATTGGACTTAAGTCAACTTTTGTTGCGCTATACAATATTCGGTTCCCCTCTTTTGTCGTTAATTGATGATTCAATACCAAGCCTGGTATTTCTTTAAATGCTTGTTCGTATACCGTCACCGTGGGTAAAATAGCAGTTGTATATGTGACTTCCATTGAGGTTCCATTTGCCCAAGACAATGTGATAGACGCGCACGAATAATTTAAAATGGAACTTGTAAAGTCATTTTTTTTGGCTGTAATCAAATTAATAGGATTGATGGAAGTATATAGAATATACTGAAGGAATTTATTCAAGCCAATCTCTTTTAAAATGATGGCTGTGTCTTTCTGCGTATTGAATATAAGGGTCTGGGTTAACTGAGGCGTCTTTAAAATTGTTTTACAACTATTCCCCTTTATAAAAATTTGTTTTTGACCTATCAAACTTGTATCTCCAATGTTTGATATTTGGTGAATGTCATAGGTGATGGCACATTCACCTACAACTTTAGTTTGCGCATAGGATTGAAAGACGACACAACTAAGAAAGCAAACAATTAAGGGGGATAATCGTAGCATATTGAGTAAACATTATTATAAAAAGAGACCCAATTTTATTTAGGTCTCTTTAGGGGATATTATTTTTTAGTTTTATCTTTTAAGGCTTGTACTTTTTTTTGCGACTCCATCATTTGTTCATATTTCTCTTGCCAATTACTTTTTTTCTTTGGCGTCTTTCTTTTTACCTCTATCGTAGCCAAAATTTTATCGTGATCGATGATGACTTTTTGAATTACTAATTGCAATAATAAAGTCACAATATTGGATACGGTATAATACCATGTTAATGCAGAAGGTAAACTATTGAAGATAAAGAATAGCATGAATGGAAAAATATAAGGCATGTACTTTAATGCAGGATTATCTTGCGTAGGTGTCATCGACATATTGTAGATAGACGAGATAAACGTGGTCAATACTGCTGTTAATGTAAACAAACTGATATGGCTTCCAAAACCTAATGGAATAGTAAATGGAAGGGTGTAGATAGAATCATAACTAGACAAATCTTGACTCCATAAGAAGGACTGTCCCCTTAAAGCGATATTGGAATTAAAGAAACTGTAAAGTGCAAAGAAGATAGGGATTTGCAATAAAGCAGGAATACATCCACCCAAAGGATTCACACCCGCTTCTCTAAACAACTTCATTTGCTCCATTGCAAAAGCTTGTTGATCGTCTCCTGTCTTTTTCTTAATAGTATCTAATTCAGGTTTCAATACTTTCATCTTAGCTGTACTCAAGAAACTAGAGTAAGTCAAAGGCGAAGTCACCAAACGAATAAAGATGGTTAATAAAAATACAACCCACCCATAATTTTGAACAAAGCCAGCAAAGAAATCAAACACTGGCATAATGATATATTTGTTGATAGGGCGAACAAACGAATATAAGTCTCTTCCTAAATTCACGATTTGCTCCATCTCTGGCGCCTGTGATTTCAAGATTTCAAAATCATTCGGACCATAATAAAGTGAGAGTGGCATAGTGGCATTGGCACCAGTCAATTTAGTTTGGAACTGTGCTTGCAAAGTAGCTAGTCCATTGCTGCTATCTGTCTTACGCTGCCAGTCAATTTTACCTGAATTAAACCCATCCTTATAAAGCACTGTCGTTGTAAAAAATTGTTGTACTAGTCCAACCCATTGAACAGGTTTTTCAAAAACTTTATTGGTGTTGCTAGAAATATAATCGAACTCATTCCCTTCTGCAAAACAAATATTAGACATCTGGCGTTCGTAGGTCGTTGTTTTTTCTTGTCCATAAGAATGTACATCCCACAAAACATTTAATTGATTGTTGGTCAACAATTGATCTGCGCCATCCAACATGATATTCCAATTCACATTGTATTTTCCTTTTGCTAAAGTAAATTGGTGCTTGATCGTTTTACCATTTGGAGCAGTCCAAGTATATTCTATTTTTTGAACCCCATTCTGATCGGTAGATACATTGGATACAGGAAATATGACTTGGTTAATTTGTACTGTTTGATTGTTACCTGCATTCACAGCATAGGATAAGGAGCTGCTATCCCCCAATTGGACCAATTCCTTTTTTGAATTTTTATATTTTTTCAAAGTAACACTTGCTACTTGACCGCCTTTATTGGTGAATGCTACTTTAATTAAATCGTTCTCTAAAATGGCAATTTCCTCTTTCAAAGTATCTGCAACAACTGCGATACCAGTTGCATCTTTTTTAGTTGAATCAATCAATGCAACCGTATTCAATGCAGCTGCTTTTAAGGCATTGGCTTTCACCATGGCAACCGAATCATCGAATTTTAGCTTGTAGGCTGCAATTTCGTTTTGCTGCTTACTGGTATACCAAAAGTAAACAAAGAATAAACCTGCTAATAATACAAACCCAATGACCGTATTTTTGTCCGTTTTCATGCTTTTAAATTAATCTAAATAGATGCGGCAAAGGTATGTTTTTTATTACAAATTCCTACTGTATTTACCCCCAGTATGGTAAAGCAGGTTCGTAATATCCCCTAAACTACAATACTTCACCGCTTCCATCAAGAGGTCAAAAACATTTTCATTTTGAACAGCAGCTTGATGCAGCAAGTTTAGATAATGTGCGGCTTGGTCTTTATTTCTATTTTTAAATTGCGCTAGATTGGCAATTTGTAATTTCTTTTCGGCAGCAGAGGATCTAAATACTGGACGACGATCATTGCTATTTTGATCTGCTTCATCAATAAAAGTATTCACACCAATGATTGGAATTTCCCCATGATGTTTTCTGGTTTCATACAACATACTCTCTTCTTGAATCTTTGAACGCTGATACATTCTTTCCATAGCGCCTAAGACCCCACCTCTCGCATTGATGCGTTCCAACTCCTCAAGCACTGCTTCTTCTACCAAATCTGTTAATTCATTCATCAAGAAGCTGCCTTGTTGTGCATTTTCCACTTTAGCAGTACCTAATTCCTTATTAATAATTAACTGAATGGCGAGGGCCCTTCTTACACTCTCTTTTGTTGGTGTGGTAATGGCTTCGTCATAGGCATTGGTGTGCAAGCTGTTGCATTGATCATAAATTGCGTACAATGCCTGCAATGTGGTTCTGATATCATTAAAATCAATCTCCTGTGCGTGTAAACTTCTACCACTTGTTTGGATATGGTATTTTAATTTTTGAGACCTTGGATTGGCCTTGTATTTAAGCTTCATGGATTGCGCCCAAATTCTTCTTGCCACTCTTCCAATCACTGCATATTCTGGATCCATGCCATTGCTAAAAAAGAAACTAAAATTTGGAATAAAATCATCTATGGCTAAACCTCTATTTAAAAAATACTCAATGTATGTAAACCCATTAGCTAATGTAAATGCCAACTGTGTAATTGGATTAGCACCCGCTTCTGCAATATGGTATCCTGATATGGAAATGCTATAAAAGTTCTTTACTTTTTGGTCTACAAAATAGGCTTGTACATCGCCCATTAATTTTAATGCAAAATCAATGGAAAAAATACAAGTGTTTTGTGCTTGATCCTCTTTTAAAATATCTGCTTGTAATGTCCCACGAACATTTTGTAGGACTTGTTTTTTAATCGTATCGTACACTTTTGGATCTAGCACTTGATCCCCACTCACACCTAATAATTTTAAGCCCAAACCATTGTGTTGGATGGATTGTTTTTTTAAACTTTCAAAATCATGGTAGACTGGCCTAGGTTTTGTTTTAAAAATTTGATTCAATTTTTTATTGACAGCTGGCCACATTTTTTGTTCCGTAATATATTGCTCACAGGCTTGATCTACTGCTGCATTGAAAAACATCGCTAAAATAATTGCTGCAGGACCATTGATGGTCATACTCACAGAACTGGTTGGGTCATTTAAATTAATCCCTGAATACAATTTCTTAATGTCATCCACCGAAGCAATATTCACACCTGCATTGCCAATTTTTCCAAACACATCCATCCTGTTAGAAGGATCTTGACCATATAAAGTCACACTATCAAATGCAGTAGACAATCTTGTTGCAGGTTGCCCGCTTGCTAAAAAATGAAAGCGTTGATTGGTTTTCTCTGGACCACCTTCACCAGCAAACATTCTTGTTGGATCCTCCCCTGTTCGCTTCAAATCAAATACGCCAGCAGTATATGGATAATGTCCTGGAACATTTTCTTTTAATTGCCACTCTGCTATATCTCCCCAGTCTTTAAAATTAGGCAAATACACTTTCTGAAGTGACAATCCTGATTCAGTTTTAAATCTTAAAGGTTGATGAATCTTTTTACCTATTATTTCATAGACCAATGCATCTTGTTGGTATTTCGTTTTTGTTGCTTCCCAAGTTTGAATAGACTTTTTTACTTCTGGATCTACCTCGCCGGCTACTTTATCGGCTTCTTCTTTTAAAAGCGGTAATTTCTTAAGCTTAGGATTTTGCATGACTTGATCATAACTATACCATTGAGAAGCCAGCTGCTTTTGTTCCGCTATCCAAATATTATTTTTTTGTATGGTTTCAACAATTTCATTTAAATAATTAAAACGATTCAGTGGGATAGTTGGCGTTGCAACCTGACTCGCATTGTACACCAATGGCTTTGCAATGGTCTTCCATTTTAATTGATGTTGCTGATTCACTAACTCAATCATATGATTGAATAGATGCTGCATGCCCGGGTCATTGAACTTTGAAGCAATGGTGCCATACACAGGCAATGTCGAATGATCCGCATTGAATAAATGACGCGACCTAGCGTATTGCTTTTTAACATCTCTTATCGCATCCAATCCACCTGCTCTATCAAATTTATTGATGCCAATAATTTGTGCAAAGTCAATCATATTAATTTTCTCCAACTGACTAGCTGCACCAAATTCTGGTGTCATTATATACATTGGTAGCGTTACATAATCTACAATGGACGCATCATTTTGACCAACACCAGCAGTTTCAATGATAATAGCATCATAGCCAGCTGCTTTACATAAATAAATCACTTGGTCTAAGGATCCAGAGATGGATTGATGATCCGATCTTGTTGCGAGTGATCGCATAAATACATTGGGATGATGGATGGCATTCATTCTAATTCTATCCCCTAAAAGAGCGCCACCTGTTTTTTTCTTAGTCGGATCTACTGACACCACTGCGATACTTAAATCAGGATTGGTTTGTATAAAATAATGCACCAAGCGATCACATACGGTGGACTTTCCTGCACCACCTGTTCCAGTTAATCCAATGACAGGAATATTTTTTTGAACTACTTTTTTATCTTTCTTAATTTTTAAGGTACCATTTTGCAATAATGTAATATCCCTTGCCAATTTTCTTGGATCAGTTTTTTTATCAAAAGGAAGTTTTGGATACTTTGTTGTTTGATTGGATTTTAATGGGAAATTAGCAAATGCTATCACTTCTTTAATCATCCCTTCGATCCCCATGGCAAGACCATCTTTGGGTAAATATATTTTTGAAATTCCTTTTGCATGAATGATGGCTGCTTCGGAAGGTAAAATTGTTCCACCACCTCCACCAACAATTTTAATATGTTGGTAGCCGGCATCATCTAATAATTTTCTGAGGTAGGAAAAAAATTCAATATGACCTCCTTGATAAGATGTAATGGCAATTAATTGTACATCCTCTTCGATCGCTGCTTCAACAATTTCTTGCGCAGATCGATTATGTCCCATGTGGATGACTTCTGCGCCTTGTTCTTGCAACACGCGACGCATAATATTGATAGAGGCATCATGGCCATCAAATAAACTAGTTGAAGTTAGAATCCTTATTTTTTGCATAGCACAAAACTAACAAATGTTAGCGGTATAGCAAAGTTGAAATGTTACTTTTTTGCATAGGCTTTTGCAGCAGCAATAAAATGCACAAATAAAGGTGCTGGTGCTTCTACTGTACTTTTTAATTCTGGATGGTATTGTACACCGATAAAGAATGGGTGATTGGGTAATTCAATAATTTCTACCAATCCAGTTTCAGGATTTACCCCACTAGTAACCATTCCATTTTCTTGTAAGGCTTTCAAATAAGCATTATTGAATTCATAACGATGACGATGACGTTCGTTAATCAAAGTGGTGCCATATATTTTATGCGCCAATGTATTTTCTGAGATGGTGCAAGGATAAGATCCTAAACGCATCGTTCCTCCCTTGATTGTAATGGCCTTTTGCTCTTCCATCATATCAATCACTGGGTCAGGCGTCTTGGAATCCATCTCTACAGAATGTGCTTCTTTTAATCCAATCACATTTCGGGCAAATTCAATCACCGCCATTTGCATGCCTAAACAAATACCAAAAAATGGTAAATTATTTTCTCTTGCATATTGAACAGCAATAATTTTTCCTTCAATCCCTCTGTTTCCAAATCCAGGAGCTACTAATAATCCATCTAGGCTTCCCACTAATTCCTTTACATTTTCATTTGTAATGTCTTCGCTATGCACATTCACTACATTCACTTTCACCTCATTCATAGCACCTGCATGAATAAATCCTTCCAAAATAGATTTATAGGCATCCTGTAACTCAATGTATTTACCAATTAGGCCAATATTGACAGTAGCCTTAGGATTTTTTAATTTTTCTAGAAATAGTTTCCACTTGGTTAAGTCTGGCTCTTTAAAGTTGGTAATCTTTAATTTTTCAAGCACGATTAAATCTAACTTTTCTTCCAACATTTTTAAAGGCACTTCATAAATGGTAGATGCATCTGCTGCTTCTATCACTCTACCAGCTCTAACATTACAAAACAATGCAATTTTTCTTTTGATATCATCATTTAAAGGTTCTTCTGCTCTACATACAATCACATCTGGACGAACCCCTGCTTCACTTAACATACGCACACTATGTTGTGTAGGTTTTGTTTTTAATTCTTTAGCCGCTTTTAAATAAGGTACTAAAGTTAAATGCACCACCATCACATCCTCCTCTGGCAATTCCCATTGAATCTGTCTCACTGTTTCCACAAAAGGTAAACTTTCGATATCACCCACTGTACCACCAATTTCTGTAATGACTACATCATATTTCCCATCTTGACCCAATAAAAGCATTCGATGCTTAATTTCATCTGTAATATGTGGCACTACTTGTACTGTTTTGCCAAGAAATTCACCTGCTCTTTCTTTATTGATCACGGTTTGATAGATACGACCAGTCGTGACATTGTTCGCTTGTGAGGTAGGCGTATTTAAAAAACGCTCATAGTGACCAAGATCAAGATCAGTTTCTGCGCCATCTTCAGTCACATAGCATTCTCCGTGCTCATAAGGATTTAAAGTGCCTGGATCGACATTAATGTAAGGGTCAAACTTTTGGATTGTTGCAGTTATGCCACGCGCCTGTAATAATTTAGCTAGAGAAGCGGCAATAATGCCCTTTCCTAAACTACTTGTAACGCCACCCGTAACAAAAATATACTTTGCCATAACTTTAAATTCGTCTAATATTGAAAAAGGAATTCCAGCAATAGTTGCCTATTGAGGAGGACCTATTCAAACGGTTTTTAATGTGACCGTCTTGTTGGAAAATGCTTAGAGGTCATACAATAATAGGCTAAAAAACACCGCCTACAAAATGTATAAAACAACCTAAACAATAAATGTTTATAACTGTTACATAAAAGTGAACATCTTAAATCAAAATAAATTTAATTCTATGAAAAAGACCCTTTATACCCTATTTGCGCTGCTTTTAACGGCAAGTTTAATCAGCTGGCAATGGGAAAAAACACAGCATCCAACCCTGGACAAAGGCGAAGTAATTGAATGCCTTAATATGGAGACCCAACAAGCTTATCAATTAGAGGCAAGCCAGTCAAAATTTGCAAATATGCATATCGCCCCTGCTGTAGTGAACCCAGCGGATTTATTGGGTACAATCGTTCCATTTAATGCTGCTGATGGAAAGCCAGGGCAAGCTTATTTTATTCCTGCTAAAAGGAAGTCAGATAAGTGGTTGATCGTGATCCAAGAATGGTGGGGATTGAACGACAATATCAAAATGGAAGCAGACCAATATTTCAAAGACTTAGGGGATGTGAATGTGATGGCGGTGGATATGTATGATGGAAAAGTGGCTGCTACACCAGACAGTGCTATGAAATTGATGCGTGGTGCAGATATGAACCGAATGGTGGCCTTGATTCAAGGTGCCGTAAAGCATGCTGGAGCAAAGGCTTCTATTTATAGTGTGGGTTGGTGTTTTGGAGGGATGTGGAGTTTACAAACTGCCATCATTGCTGGACCTCAGGCAAAAGGATCTGTCATGTATTATGGTCGTCCAGAAGCCAATATGGAAAAATTAAAAACGATCCAATGTGATATCATTGGCTTCTTTGGAAATTTAGATCAATCTCCTTCTCCTGCGATGGTGAATACATTTGAAGACAACATGAAATTAGCTGGGAAAAACTTAACTGCTTATAAATACGAAGCTGGTCATGGATTTGCGAATCCTAGCAATCCTAGCTTTAATGCAGCAGCTAAAACAGATTCTTATAGTAAAGCAATTGCTTTCTTGAAAGCGCATTAAACTTTTTAAAATACACTAAAAGAGAAAATATATCCATCCCTAAGCTCTCTAAAAACGATCGCTACGGAATA
>JBBAJV010000007.1:104550-145565 GCA_040403925.1 Sediminibacterium sp.
TCGCTACGGAATAATGTATTTTCTCTTTATCTTTTTAAAATAAGAAACTAGAGGGCTTTTCCTGGCACTAAATAATTAGCAACGTAGTCATGTACTCCTTCTTCGAGCGTTGAAAAAGGTTTGTCGTATCCTGCAGCACGCAGTTTAGCCATATTTGCTTCTGTAAAGTATTGATACTTGTCTCTGATATCTTCGGGCATATCTGTGAATTCAATATTAGGTTGTAAACCTTGTGCAATAAATGTATTGGCTGCTAAATCATAAAAGCTTCTAGCCTTTCCTGTGCCTAAATTATACAATCCATTTTTAGACGAATTCCATTCATTGGATAACATGGCATGCATCATCCAGTCTATCACATCCACTAAATCTTTCACATAAATAAAATCCCGTAATTGTTCTCCGTCTTTAAAATCAGATCTGTGACTTTTAAATAATTTAACCAAACCTGTTTCTTTAATTTGATTGAAAGCATGAAAAATAACACTAGCCATGCGTCCTTTATGCGCTTCATTAGGACCATATACATTAAAGAATTTCAAGCCCGTCCATAAAGGTGGTTGTTCAGTTTGCGTGGTGGCCCATTTATCAAATTCATTTTTACTTACACCATAAGGGTTCAGTGGCACTAATTTGTCTAAAATAGTATGGCTGTCATCGTATCCATGTTCTCCACTTCCATAAGTGGCAGCAGAAGAAGCATAAATGAATGGAATTTGTTTTGCAGTCGCATATTGCCATAGCGATTTTGAATATGCTATATTCAGTTCCTCGTGAATAGCATAATTAAACTCAGTGGTATCGGTTCTTGCACCTAAATGAATGATGATATCAATTTCATGTTCATCATTTACGAGTTGATCTAAAAAAGCCTGACGCTCTATGACCTTTGTATATTGTTTTAGCTCCCAGTTTTTTCTTTTCTCCTCTACACCAAAATCATCTACCAATAATAAATCAGTCAACCCATTTTCATTTAAATACTGCACCATCACAGAACCAATAAAGCCTGCAGTACCGGTGATGACTATGGTGGGTTGTTTGGTCATTTATTTTGAAGCTAATTTATTTTCAATAGCAGTATCATAACTATTTTTCCAGCTAGCAATGGTTCCCCAATTTTCACCATCCACAGTGATCGAACCATCTGTTACTTTACCCATCACCGTAAAATCAATATTGAATTGCTTCGCAGCCGCTTCGATACTTGCTATCTCTGCACTTTTACAAGAAACCACGACTCTAGATTGCGCTTCGCCCATCCAGTAAGCATCTTTTCTTAAACTACTTGCATTTGAATTGACTTCAAAACCTTTGTTATTATAAAATGCAGACTCTAGTAAAGTAATAATCAATCCACCTTCGCTAATATCGTGTGCACTTAAAATTGCATGGTCTTTAATGAGTGAAGCCACTAATTGTTGTAAAGTAAATTCTTCTTCTAAATCAAAATATGGTGCCTGAGAAAAAGCAACACCTTTTAATTTATTTAAATATTCAGAAGAGCCAATATCGTTTCTTTGTGTACCTAATAAAACAATGGTATCTCCGTTATTTTTAAAATCTAAAGTCATTCTATTTTTCATATCCTCAATAATACCCACCATACCAATGGTTGGCGTTGGAAAAACAGGACCATCCGGATTTTGATTGTAGAAACTTACATTACCACCTGTTACTGGCGTATTGAATTTTCTACAAGCAGCGCCCATTCCTTCTACCGATTTTACAAACTGATAATATACTTCTGGATCATAAGGATTACCAAAGTTCAAACAGTTGGTCACACCAATAGGCTCGCCACCAGAACAAACAATATTTCTTGCAGCTTCTGCTACTGCTATCATGGCACCTACTTTTGGATTTGCATAAACATATTTACTATTACAATCTACTGTCATCGCTAGTGCCTTGCCCGTTCCTTTTGCAATAACCACCGATGCATCACTTGGCGCATTGGTAGAAGTATTTGCAGCACCCACCATGCTATCATACTGTGTGTATATCCAACGCTTAGAAGCAATGTTTGGAATTTGCACTAATAGCTTTACAGATGCTTGTAAGTTAGTTGTATCAGCCACTGAACTCATATCAAATGCATTCACTTTTGCTAAATAAGCAGGCGCTGCGTATTCACGCGTATATTGAGGAGCACCTCCACCTAATACTAATTCATAGGCAGGAAGTGATGCTTCTAATATTCCATTCATATAAAAATCTAATAAACCATCATCGGTTACTTCACCAATATTGCTACAAGACAAATCCCATTTTTCAAACACGGCTACTACTTGTGCTTCTTTACCTTTCTCCACCACCATCAACATTCTTTCTTGGCTCTCACTTAATAATAATTCCCAAGCCTTCATGTTTTGTTGACGCGTAGGTACTTTATCTAAATCAATGCGCATGCCCACTTGTCCTTTGGCACTCATCTCTGCAGTAGAACAAATAATACCTGCAGCACCCATATCTTGCATACCTACTACACCACCCGTTTCTATCACTTCTAAACAAGCTTCTAATAATTTTTTCTCTTGGAAAGGATCACCTACTTGCACTGCTGGTAATTCTTCAACGCTATCGGCAGTAATTTCTGCAGAAGCAAAACTTGCACCACCAATTCCATCTTTACCTGTGGCACTTCCTACAAAAAATACAGGATTGCCTTTTCCTAATGCAATAGCGCTAACTGTTTTACCCGCTTTTACAATGCCTACACTCATTGCGTTCACTAAAGGATTGGTATGATAACATTCTTCAAAATAGATTTCACCTCCAACCGTAGGCACTCCAAAACAGTTTCCATAATGTCCAATACCATGCACCACTCCTGCTAATAAACGTTGTGTTTTTTTATCTTCTAATTTTCCAAATCGTAAACTATTTAAAGATGCAATAGGTCTTGCACCCATCGTAAAAATATCTCTTTGAATTCCACCTACTCCTGTAGCCGCACCTTGAAAAGGTTCCAATGCACTTGGGTGATTATGTGATTCTATTTTAAATACCACACCGTAATCATTTCCAATATCCATTAAACCCGCATTTTCTTCCCCTGCAGCAACCAACATTCTTCCTCCATCACGTGGTAAGGTTTTTAACCACTTGATTGAATTTTTATAACTACAATGTTCAGACCACATGCCACTAAAAGCACATAGCTCTGTGAAATTAGGCGTACGTCCTAGTTTCGTTTTTATACTTTCAAATTCTTCTTCTGTAAGTCTTAATTGTTGGGCTGTTTTAACAGTAATTTCCATGATATTGGCTTATGCTTAATTAGATTTGGCGAAGGTACAAAACGACAGACTTAACCCACCATGGATTTACCAACATTCAAAGGCCTTGTTGTTAGTAGTTATAAAATGAATGAATATGATTATCAATAGTTTGTGCTATTTAAACATATATATAATATTTTAATATTTATATTTTATGCACATTTTACTGATTTTTAAAGCTTAGTTGCCAAGAAATAGAACAAAAGAGGATATCTTTGGTCTAATTAATTATATTTTAAATTAATAATATATGTCATTAAGAACCGATGCAGTCAACCATGTAAGTCATTTTAAACCTACCTCACCAGATATCAAGAGTGCAAAAATTACTGGTGTATTTGGAGAAAGTGTTTTCACCCCAAAAACAGCTAGAGAATACCTAAGTGACGAAGCTTATAAGAGTTTAATTACAAGTATCAAGGGTGGTAAGAAAATTGATCGCACGGTGGCTGGTCAAATTGCATCAGGGATGCGTGCTTGGGCAGAGAGCAGAGGAGTGACACATTTCACACACTGGTTCCAACCTTTAACAGGTGCCACTGCAGAAAAGCATGACTCTTTTTTTACTTTAAAAGGAGACGGCACAGCGATTGAAGAATTTGATGGCGCTACTTTAATACAACAAGAACCAGATGCCTCTTCTTTCCCTAATGGTGGATTGAGAGCCACATTTGAAGCAAGAGGCTATACCGCATGGGATCCCTCTTCTCCCCCATTCATCATTGAAATTGGGAATGGAAAAACATTGTGTATTCCAACCATTTTCATTGCATACACTGGAGAATCATTAGACTACAAAGCACCTTTGATGAAAGCAGTGGATGCAGTGAACAAAGCTGCAGTGACTGTTTGTAATTATTTTGACAAAAATGTAACTAAAGTAATTCCTACATTAGGATGGGAACAAGAATATTTTGTGATTGACGAAGCGTTGGTAAATGCAAGACCAGATTTATTGCAATGTGGAAGAACCGTTTTTGGTTTCACACCTGCAAAAGGACAACAATTAGAAGATCATTATTTTGGATCTATTCCAGAAAGAGTTTACGCGTTTATGCGTGATTTTGAAAATGAATCTTATAAGCTAGGTATTCCATTAAGAACAAGACATAATGAAGTAGCACCTGCTCAATTTGAGTGTGCTCCTATTTTTGAAGAAGTGAATATTGCAGTAGATCATAATATTTTATTAATGGATGTCATGACGCGCATTGCAAAAAGACATCGTTTAGTGGTATTATTACATGAGAAACCATTTGCAGGGATCAATGGAAGTGGTAAGCACAATAACTGGAGTCTAGCAACAGATACTGGCATTAATTTATTGGCACCAGGTAAAACACCTAAGACCAATTTAATGTTCTTGACCTTCTTTGTGAATACGATCAAAGCAGTACATGATTATGCAGATATCTTAAGAGCATCTATCGCTTCTGCATCCAACGATTTCCGTTTAGGCGCGAATGAAGCACCTCCAGCAATCATCTCTGTATTCATTGGTGAATATTTAACCAAAGTATTGAACGATGTAGAGACTCGTGTGGGTAATAAATTTGACGAGCAAGACGAAGCCATCTTAAAATTAGATTTACACAGAAGTATTCCTGAATTGATGATTGATAATACCGACAGAAACAGAACTTCACCTTTCGCATTCACAGGCAATAAGTTTGAATTCCGTGCGGTAGGTTCTACTGCAAACTGCGGTCATCCAATGACCGTATTGAATACGATTATTGCGGATACCTTAAATAAATTTGCTGCCGAAGTAGATGCTTTAGTTGAAAAAGGAGACAAGAAAGAAATTGCAATCATGCAAGTGATTCAAAAGTATATTGTTTCTAGTAAGAAGATTTTATTTGAAGGCGATGGTTATAGTGAAGCTTGGCATAAAGAAGCAGAAAAAAGAGGCTTACCTAATTTAAAAACTACACCTGTTGCTTTAGACGCCATGGTGTCTGAAAAATCAAAGCATTTATTCAAAGAAAATGGCATTTATACGCATAGTGAATTAGAAGCAAGACATGAAATTGAATTAGAGAAGTACATAAAGAAAGTACAGATTGAAGCGCGTTTAATGGGTGATTTAGCAACGAACCATATCATACCGGCATCTATTAAATACCAAAATATATTGTTACAAAACGTAAGCCTACTTCGTGAAGCTGCTTTACCTGAAAAATTATACAAAGGTCAATTGACATTGTTAAAAGAAGTAAGTACGCATATTCAAGAAGTGTATGACAATGTGCATGAAATGGTAGAAGCAAGAAAAGTCGCCAATAATATTGAGGACACAAGAGCAAAAGCCATTGCTTATGAAGCCAAAGTAAAAGCGCAATACTTTGATAAAATTCGTTACCACGTAGATAAGTTAGAAGAATTGGTAGACGATGAATTATGGACCTTACCAAAATACAGAGAATTGTTGTTCTTGAGATAAATGGGCTAGTAGATATCAAGGATGATCCCCAAAGGTGAACCCCCAACAAAAAAGTCCCGATTGCTCGGGACTTTTTTAATATCATAAAAATCAAAATTACTTCATAGTAAATGTTTCCAAGAACTTAGTTGTGAAGTTTCCTTTTCTAAAATCTTCGTTCTGCATTAATTGCAAGTGGAATGGAATAGTTGTTTTCACACCTTCAATCACATATTCACTTAATGCACGATACATGGTATTGATGGCTTCCTCACGTGTTTGTGCCACTGTGATTAATTTACCAATCATTGAATCATAATAAGGCGGTATCACATAACCTGCATAAACATGGCTATCTACACGCACACCATGACCGCCTGGCGTATGGAGTACAGTGATCTTTCCTGGTGAAGGTCTAAAATCATTGTATGGATCTTCCGCATTGATGCGACATTCAATGGCGTGTAATTGTGGTTCGTAATTTTTGCCAGATATTTTTTCGCCAGCAGCAATTTTAATTTGCTCTTTGATTAAATCATAACTCACTACTTCCTCTGTTACGCAATGTTCTACTTGAATACGCGTATTCATTTCCATGAAGAAGAAATTACGATGCTTATCTACTAAAAATTCTATCGTACCTACACTTTCATAATTAATAGCAGAAGCGGCTTTGATAGCGGCATCACCCATTCTTTGACGGAGTTCAGGTGTCATAAATGGAGAAGGAGATTCCTCTACTAATTTTTGGTGTCTTCTTTGAATCGAACAATCACGCTCACTTAAATGACACACATTTCCAAATTGATCCCCTGCTACTTGAATTTCAATATGTCTTGGTTCTTCTACAAATTTCTCCATGTACAAACCATCATTCTTAAAACTTGCAGCAGCTTCCATCTTCGCATCATTGAATGCTTTTTCAATCTCTGACTCATTCCAAACTACACGCATTCCTTTTCCACCACCACCAGCTGTTGCTTTGATGATGACTGGATACACTATTTCTTTTGCTAATTTCTTAGCAGCATCAATACTTTCTAATAAACCTTCTCCCCCTGGTACAACAGGCACACCGGCTTTGATCATCGTTTCTTTGGCGGTGATCTTGTCGCCCATTTTATTAATCATGTCCGGAGTAGGGCCTATAAATTTAATGCCGTGGTCTGCACAGATTTGAGCAAACTTGGAGTTTTCAGCTAAGAAACCATAACCAGGATGCACGGCATCCGCATTGGTGATTTCACAAGCCGCCATGATATGTGGGATATTCAAATAAGATTCTTGGCTCTTAGGACCTCCAATACAAACAGCTTCATCTGCAAATTTTACATGCAAGCTATCTTTATCTGCTGTCGAATAAACTGCAACCGTTTTGATACCCATCTCTCTACAAGTTCTAATGATACGTAAAGCGATCTCGCCTCGGTTGGCAATCAATATTTTTTTAAACATCTTTTAAATTTAAGTTAAACAGGTTGGGATGACTGTATGCAGGACCTTATGCAGGTTGCACTAAAAACAATGGTTGATCAAACTCTACTGGGCTTGAATCTTCAACCAAAATTTTCACAATTGTCCCTTCTACTTCTGATTCAATCTCATTGAACAATTTCATTGCCTCAATGATACAAACAACTTTACCTGAACTTACTTCAGTACCCTCTTCTGCCAATAAAGGCTTATCAGGAGAAGCTCTTCTGTAAAAAGTACCAATCATTGGACTCTTAATAGTGATTAAATTGTCGGCAGCTGGGGCAGCAGCAGGAGCAGATGCAACTGGTGCGGCGGCAGATGGAGCAGCTGCATAGACTGTTTGAGCAGGTGCAGATGTCACTGTGATTTTATCTTCCTTTTGCTTAATGGTTACTTTGCCATCTTTATCTTCGATGCTGATTTCTCCAATATTGCTTTTGTTGACTACCTTAATTAAATCGTGAATTTGCTTTAAGTCCATATTTGGTTAATTTGGACAAAAATGGGCTTTTTTTGCCAAAAAGCACAAAAAAAGGGCCCTTTTTTATTAAAAATGGCCCTTTTTTAAGGAATTTATATAGGCCTACTTTATGAAAAGAGGCTAAAAAACCTACTTTACGCGTTCTACATACTCTCCGTTCTTGGTATTGATCTTCACCTTCTCTCCTTCATTCACAAACAATGGGACCATAATCGTCGCACCTGATTCAATGGTTGCTGATTTCAAAGCACGCGTTGCGGTATCTCCTTTCACGCCATTCTCACAATAAGTGATTAAGACATCTAATTTTTCTGGCAATTCAGCACCAATTGGTAATTCGGTCTCTGTATTCATGAATACAAAAACTTCGGCACCTTCAATCAAGTACTGAGGGGCATCGATCATCTCTTCTGCCATCACAATTTGTTCGAATGTTTCATTGTTCATTAAGTTGTAGCCGCTGTCATCCTTATACAAAAACTGGAATGTTTTTTTCTCAACACGCACTGGGTAAACGGTTTCACCGCTATTCCATGTTTTTTCAATAGAGCGCTTATTGTCTACCCCTTTTAATTTAGCCCAGATTTTAGCTGCTGCACGAGCAGTTTTATTCTCTCCAAATTCTACTACAGTATATAAACTATTATCCAATTTTAGGATCATGCCTCTTGTGATGTCTGATGTTGTTGCCATAAGATTGTTTTATTAAATGACTATGTGAAGCGCAAAAGTAGCACTTGCAAGTCATTTAGAAAAAAACATCAAATTTTTGTTGAGAAATAACAGTAAAAAAACCTTGTTTAGCCTATTTTTGCGCCATAATTAATAAAGAGTAGACTATGTCAGTACTAGTAAATAGGCAATCTAAGGTCATTGTACAAGGTTTCACAGGAACAGAAGGTAGTTTCCATGCCACTCAAATGACGGAATATGGAACACAAGTAGTTGGTGGTGTAACCCCAGGTAAAGGTGGTACAACCCATTTAGACCGTCCAGTTTTTAACACAGTCGCTGACGCTGTTAAAGCAACTGGTGCCAATGTGAGTATCATTTTTGTACCTCCAGCTTTTGCTGCAGATGCGATCATGGAAGCTGCAGATGCGGGCATTGCATTAGTCGTTTGTATTACAGAAGGTATCCCAGTTCAAGATATGGTGAAAGCAAAAAATTTCTTAGCAGGTAAGCACACAAGATTAATCGGACCAAACTGTCCAGGTGTGATTACTGCAGAAGAAGCTAAAGTAGGCATCATGCCTGGTTTCATTTTCAAGAAAGGAACGATAGGCATCGTTTCAAAGAGCGGTACATTGACTTATGAAGCAGCAGACCAAGTTGTGAAAGCTGGATTAGGTATCACCACTGCGATTGGTATTGGTGGTGACCCAATTATTGGAACAACTACAAAAGAAGCGGTTGAATTATTAATGAACGATCCAGAAACAGAAGGTATCATCATGATTGGTGAGATTGGTGGTAGCATGGAAGCAGATGCAGCTAATTGGATTAAAGACAATATGAGAAAACCTGTTGTAGGATTTATCGCAGGTCAAACAGCTCCTCCGGGTCGCCGTATGGGTCATGCAGGTGCCATCATTGGTGGTGCGGATGATACTGCTGAAGCAAAGATGAAAATCATGGCTGCATGTGGTATCCACGTTTGTGCAAGTCCTGCTGATATTGGAAAGACAATGGCCGCAGTTTTAAAGAAATAAGCAATTAAGTCGAAATAAAGGAATCCCTTAGTATCAAATGCTAAGGGATTTTTTATTGTATTTTTGAGACATGAAGATGAACATGAAGATTAACCTCAAGATGAATATGAAAATGAATCTGCACTTTGTTTGCACTACCCTATTATGTTGTGTTATATTAACCACACAATCCATAGCACAACAAAAACCACTCAGCATCCATTTTAATGCACCAACACAAATGTTTTTAGGAGAATCTATCCAATTAAAAGTACAAGTGAAGCATCAATTGACTAAAGAACAAACTGGACATATTGAATTTGCATTATTCAATGCTGAAACAAAAAAATCGGTGGATGGATGGTTCTTGAATTTTTTCCCTTTTCAGTATTTCACGACTATCTCAAATGAAATTTTTGAAACCGAATTTCCATTTACCGTACCGAATGATTATAAAGGAAAGTTCAGTATCGAATTAGTTGCAAAAGTAGATAGCATCACTGATAGTATTCGCATTGAGATACCCACTTATATTAAGCAGTAATATTGGAGCAAGTAAATTCTCATAAAAAACTAGATTACTTAATCATTGGTCAAGGCCTTGTAGGCACCTGGTTAAGTTATTATGCTTTGCAAGCAGGTAAAACTTGCATGGTGGTGAATGACAGCCATACTGCGTCCGCATCACAAGTAGCAAGTGGGGTGATTAATCCAGTAACAGGAAGGCGTATTGTGCAGACATGGATGATTGATACCTTTTTACCATTTGCTTTAAAAGCCTATTCGGATTTCGGCGCGCAATTGAATGCAACAATTGTTAAAGAAGCACCTGTGGTATTGATTCATCCTTCTTTGCAAATGCAAGAAAGTTTTGAATACCGTTATGAACACGAGAATGTATATCTGCAAAAAAATAATGCTTCTGATTTTGAAGTTTTCATGCACACGCCTTTTGGCACAGGACAAATTGATCAAACGATATGGATTGATTTGAATTTAATGATAGCAGTTTGGCGTGAGCAATTAATCAAGCATCAGCAATACATCGATACCAAATTTGATATGGCAGATTTAAAAATTACTAGCGAAGGCGTTTCATGGAATGGCATAGATGCCAAACGTGTTATTTTTTGTGACGGCATAGGGAGTATGGAAAATCCATACTTTAAAATGCTGCCATTTGCTCCGAATAAAGGAGAAGCATTGATTGTAGAAATCAAAGACCTACCCAATCAAGCTATCTACAAACATAATCTAACAATTGTCCCTTGGAAGGATCAACTATTCTGGGTAGGCTCCAATTACGAATGGGATTATAAAGATGTTGCACCTAGCATCGTATTTAGAACAAAGATGGAAGACGCACTTACTCAATTATTAAAAATTCCTTTCACAGTGGTGGATCATATTGTAGGCATCCGCCCAGCCAATCAGGAGCGAAGACCTTTTGTGGGCTTACATCCTAGCTATCCTGCCATTGGCATTTGCAATGGGATGGGCACCAAGGGTTGTTCATTAGCCCCTTATTTTGCTAATCAATTCATCGAGCATTGTGAGCAAGGTTTGCCCATTCATCCCGATGCAAGTTTGGAGCGTTTTGAACAAATTTTGAAAAAACAAGCCAATACAAATTAAAATCTGTTATTAATTTTTATCTTTAAATTCAACAACAACTTTTTACCATTTATCCTAGCTAAAAAATGACTCAAGAACAACAAGAATTTTACAATATTCCCATCAAGTATCGAAGGATGGAAAACCTGCATATTGTATTTTGGATTTTTAAAGACATTGGTTGGTGTATGGGATTTACCTTGTTAGGCATTACAATGATTGTACCTACGCTCATTGTTTCAATTGTCATTGCTTGGAGAACTAGACAAATTGTTTCAGAACTTTGCCATAATCTGGCCATCACTGTTTGGATTTCAGCCAACTCTTTTTGGATGTGCACCGAATTTTTTAAAGTAGATCATCTATCAATTGGATACGGACTCACTGTAAAACATTTAGCCATGATTCCATTTATTATTGGGATGCTGATTCTAGCTTATTATTATATCTGGTATAAACCAAGACATAAAGGGATCTTGTAAATTTACAAGTACTTTTTTAATCGATAGGATTGAATAAAGGTCACTAATCCTAAAATGGAGATGGTTAAAAACGCCCATCTTAACCCAACCGCGCCTGATAAGAATCCAACAATTGGTGGACCAATTAAAAATCCAAAGAAACCAATAGAAGATACAGAAGCGAGTGCAATACTTGCTTGACCTGGTTCCGCTGATTTTCCTACACTACCATATATAGTTGGTATCACGGATGATACCCCAAATCCTACCAACATAAATCCAATGGTACTTGTGATAATGGATGGATTAAGAATGGCAATCACCAATCCTAGGGTCACCAATAAACCACTTAGCATCAATTGTTTTCTGGGGCCCCAATAGTTAATGAGCGCGTCTGCAAACATTCTGCCTGTAGTCATACAGCCCATGAAACTAATATAGCCAATGGTTCTTTGACTTTCAGTCACTTTTACAACTGATTGAAAAAACACCCCACTCCAATCAAACATCATCCCTTCACAAATCATATTACTGAGTGCAATCAATCCAAATTGAAACATCAACGGTGTTGGTTTGGTCCACATTTTTTTGAGCGACTGTTTGTTGGACGCGCTATGTAAAAGATGTTGCTGTGTTGCAAAAAGAAAAATATATCCCAAAACAAGGATTACCATAAATTGCATCATGGGTGTTAAAGACTGAGCAATAAAATAACTTCCTATCAATCCGCCTACAAATCCGGCTAAACTCCAGAAACCGTGAAAAGTAGAGATGATACTTTTCTCAAATAATTTTGCTAACTCAACAGCTTGGGTATTCACTGATACGTTGAATAAATTTCCAATCATGCCAAAAATAAAAAGGGCTAATCCTAAATGCACCACATTGGTATTTGCAGCCCATCCAATATTCACTAAGCATAATGGATAAAGCATGGATGCTATTTTAAGCATGATATTACTACCATGTCTGGCAGTTAAGCTTCCAGAAATAGGAATTCCTATAAATGAACCCAACGGCAGGAATAAAAGCATCCCCCCAAACTGCGCGTCAGTCAATCCCAGGGCCAATTTAATGTCGGGGATTCTACTCGCCCAACTAGCAAAACAAATACCGGTATAAAAGAAATAACCTGATAAAATAGCGCGTCTAGACTGCTTTGATATACTTGTTTCACTCATGGTCCAAAGATCGGTAATTTATAGGATTTGGGCTATATTTGCAGACCATTCATTATAATAGCAATCTATGTATCGTACGCACCATTGTGGTCAGTTAAATATTCAATTTGTAGGTCAAGAAGTGACACTTGCTGGTTGGGTACAAACCATTCGTAAATTTGGTGCCATCAATTTTGTGGACCTTAGAGACCGTTATGGGATTACACAACTTTTATTAGGGGAAGCATTGCAGGCACAATTAGATGCGTCTCCACTTGGTCGTGAGTTTGTCATTCAAGCAAAAGGGAAAGTGATTGAGCGCTCTAGCAAAAATGCCCATATCCCAACTGGTGAAATTGAAATTGAAGTTACTGAATTTAAAATATTAAATGCGTCGATTGTACCTCCATTCACTATTCAAGATGATACGGATGGTGGAGATGATATTAGAATGAAATACCGTTTCTTGGACTTAAGAAGAAATGCCATAAAAAAGAATATTGAATTAAGGTATAGTGTGAACTGTGCTACCAGAAACTATTTACATGAAAAGGGATTCATGGATATTGAAACACCATTTTTAATCAAGTCTACCCCAGAAGGTGCGCGTGATTTTGTGGTGCCAAGTAGAATGAACCCAGGTGAATTTTATGCGCTACCGCAGTCTCCTCAAACCTTTAAGCAATTATTGATGGTGAGTGGATACGATAGATACTACCAAATTGTAAAATGTTTTAGAGATGAGGATTTAAGAGCAGATCGTCAACCAGAATTTACACAGATTGACTGTGAGATGAGTTTTGTAGAACAAGAAGACATTTTAAATATGTTCGAAGGTTTGATTAAGAGCATTTTCAAAGACGTAAAAAATATTGATTATACCGAAGTCGTTCAACGCATGACTTGGGAAGATGCGATGTGGCATTATGGAAATGACAAACCAGATATTCGTTTTGGCATGGAAGTATGTAATTTAAAAAAGCCGGCGCATGTATTTTCTGATAAAGCAGATCAAGCAACTTTAATCAATGGCATTGATTTTAAATTATTTGACGAAGCAGAAACAGTGGTGGCTATTGCAGCACCAGGTTGTAGTGAGTTTACACGTAAACAAACAGATGAGTTAACGGAGTGGGTAAAGCGCCCTCAGATAGGTATGAAGGGCATGGTATTCATTAAATGTAATGCTGATGGCAGTTTTAAAAGTAGTGTAGATAAATTCTATTCAGAAGAAAAATTAAAAGCTATTGCTGCAGCAACTGGCGCAAAAGTAGGTGATTTAATTTTGATCCTTGCAGGTGCGGAGGAAAGAACTCGTAAAGCCATTAGTGAATTAAGATTATCCTTAGGTAAACAATTAGGCTTTAGAAAAGAGGATGAATTTAAATTATTATGGGTGATGGATTTCCCATTATTTGAATATGACGAAGAAGGCAACCGTTGGGTCGCTAGACACCATCCGTTCACTTCTCCTAAGCCAGATCATATTGATATCATGATCAACAATGCGCCAGAAATTAAAGACGCTGCTAAATATTTAGAACATCCCTATGCAGGCATTAAAGCCAACGCCTATGATATGGTATTAAATGGCAATGAAATAGGCGGAGGATCTATTCGTATTTTCCAAAGAGCATTACAAGAAAAAATGTTTGCTGCTTTAGGCATGTCGCCAGAGGAAGCACAACATAAATTTGGCTTCTTATTAGGTGCCTTTGAATATGGTGCACCGCCACATGGTGGTATTGCATTTGGCTTTGATCGTCTTTGTGCTTTATTAGGTGGCAGTGAAAGTATTAGAGATTTTATTGCTTTCCCTAAAAATAATAGCGGACGTGATGTGATGCTAGATGCGCCAAGCAGTATCGATGACAAACAATTTGAAGAATTGCATATCAAACTCAATTTAAAGTAGACCCATTAAAGTAGACCCATGCAACAACCTTCGAAATTATACCTTGTATTGTCTTATATATTGATTCCTATTGCCTTGTTTTTTGGTTTCATGGATAGTATTTTATTAATATCTGCATTAGCTAATCCAAGTGCCATGATCCTTGTGTTTGCAATGGCCTGTATTGTGATTTATAGTTTCACTAGTTTTAAATTTTTAAAATTAGGGATTGAAAGGGAGCAAATTCAAACATCTAAATTAAAAGACTGGATTAAAGTCAATGCATATGTAAGCTTGCTGATGTTTTGTTTGATCTTTTTGAATGCGGTGAGCATCTTACTTTCAAGCGATATCATTTTGATCAAATTTATTGATGAATTTTTAGCACAACAATCTGGCCTACCTCCAGAAATGAATAGCCAATTTGTACTAAAGTCCTTGCGCGTTGCAGCTTATTTCCTATTTGTCATTGGAGCAGTAGGTATCTTACATATTCGTATGACTTTAAAATTAGTCAGAGACAATGCTCACCTTTTCGAATAATCAATCAAAAGATTTTATAAATAATAGAGGCCCCGATTGGGGCCTTTATTATTTAATTTGTAATTTTCTCTGGAACCGCACGTCCTACAATGCCTGAAGCAACACCTCTATCTCCCCCTTCGTGGTATTCAGCGTCTTCATTCACATCCCAAAGATCAAATAATTCTTTACCTGCAATAATATTCTTAGCAGCTAACATCGCTGTCATCATACTATGGTCTTGGTTATTGTATTTGTGCATGCCATTACGACCCACTAAATACAAACCTTTGTATTCCTTCAAAGCTTCGCGAATTAAATTTAAATGATCCTTGTATTCATGATCGTATACAGGATATGCTTTAGGTTGTCTTACCACATAACCATCTACCACTGCAGAAGGCATGGTCAAACCAATTTGATCAATCTCTTGGGTACCTAGTGCAATTAATTCCTCATTGCTGCTGGTCCATAATCCATCCCCTTCAAAACAGAAATACTCTAATCCATAACATGCCATTTCAGGATCTGGCACCATGAATGGACTCCAAGATTTAAAATTTTGAATACGACCCACTTTTACATTTGGCTCATGAATATAAATCCAATTATCGCTGAACGCGTCTTGGTCTTTACAAATTAAGACCACCGTTAAGAAGTCTCTATATTTTAATTGGCTAGCTGCGTGCAATATAGGCGCACTAAATGCAGGTGCGACTGCAGGAATGAGTTCACGCATTGGCGCCGAAGACAAAACATAATCAAAACCTTCTAATACAGCACCATTGCTTGTATGCACATTCCATGTATCCCCAGTTTTTTCAATCTTTTTAACGCCTGTATTCATTTCAATTTTTACACCCAATGCCTTACTCTTGACCACACATTCCTCCCACATCATACCAGGTCCACGTTTTGGATAACGGAAAGAATCAATCAAGGTTTTAATCACATCCCCCTTGCTTTTTTTTCCAGATGGTTTAAATAATGCATTCCATACGGCACTGCTCAAAGACAATCCTTTAATACGCTGAGCTGCCCAGTCTGCAGAGATTTCTTTACATGGGATCCCCCATACTTTTTCGGTATAGGTTTTAAAGAAGATATTGAATAAACGTTTCCCAAATTGATTGGTTACCCAGTCTTCAAAGTTTTGTGGATCCTTAATTGGAAATAATTTCGCTTTCAAATAACTCATCACACATAAAAAGCTTTCGAAGATGCCTAATTGAAATAAGGCTTCAAATGCTGCTAGTGGATAAGAGAAAAACTTTTTATTGTAAAATATTCTTGAGCTTCTTGGACGCTCTAATAATTCATCCGATAAAATCTCTGTCCAAAAATCTTCTACTTCTTTTGATTTTGAAAAAAACCGGTGACCGCCAATATCAAAATGATATCCCTTGTAAGATTCAGTTCTTGAAATACCTCCTACATAGGTTGGATCTTTCTCAAATACAGTGACATCTTGCGCCGCTTTGCCTAATAAATAGGCAGCAGTTAAACCTGCGGGACCGGCACCTATAATGGCTACTTTTTTGCTCATGGAGGGTTCTAATTTGAGCAAAATTGCAAAAATATATTGGGATTGTGGCGAATATGCACAAAGAGTTTGGCCAAAACCTTAAATTTGCCTCTATGTCAATGAATACAACCATAGAATGGAGCACCAAGCATTTCTCAGAACTCAATGTGGATGAACTTTATGCCATCTTAAGACTCAGATCTGAGGTATTTGTAGTAGAACAAAACTGTATCTTTTTAGACATGGACAACAACGACCAAATAGCCTACCATACGATGGGATGGTTGAACGGTGAACTCATTGCCACTACCCGATTATTTGATGTAGACCAAAGCTACCCAGGCTACCAAGGCATAGGACGCGTGGTAGGATCACCTAGACATAGAGGGATAGGAGTTGGTAAAGCGCTGATGCAATTTTCGATTGGGGAGTGTGAAAGATTATTTGGCAAGCACCCGATTAAAATTGGCGCGCAATTGTATCTCAAAAAATTTTACAGAGAACTAGGTTGGGAACAAGCTGGAGAAATGTATTATGAGGATGCCATTGAGCATATTCCAATGATCAGAAAATAAGATTCCTTACTGCATTTCAATAGCTAAAAATTTAGCTGTATGTGTTTTTGATTTTTTGATCATTTCTTCTGGCGTTCCAACAAATTGAACTATTCCGCCTGCTGCACCACCTTCGGGTCCCAAATCAATAATATGATCAGCCATTTTAATGACATCCATATTGTGTTCAATCACTAGTACCGTATTGCCTCTATCCACCAAACGATTTAATACGCCCATTAATAATTCAATGTCTTGAAAATGTAAGCCAGTTGTTGGCTCATCTAAAATATAAAAAGTTTTACCCGTATCTTTTTTCCCTAACTCAGTGGCTAATTTAATTCTTTGTGCCTCTCCTCCACTCAATGTTACAGATGATTGCCCTAATGTGATATAGCCCAATCCTACCTCTTGTAATACTTTTACTTTTCTGTAAATAAAAGGCACTGCTTGGAAAAATTCACAGGCTTCCTCGACCGTCATGTTTAAGACATCACTGATGGATTTTCCTTTATACCGAATCTCTAAGGTTTCTCTGTTGTATCTTTTGCCTGCACATTTTTCACAATGCACATACACATCTGGTAAGAAATTCATTTCAATCACACGCATGCCTCCACCTTCACATACGTCACATCTTCCACCTTTTACATTGAAAGAAAAACGTCCTGCTAGATAGCCTCTGATCTTGGCTTCTGGCACTGCCGCAAATAAGGTTCTAATATCTGTGAAGAATCCACAATAAGTGGCAGGATTGCTTCTTGGCGTTCTTCCAATTGGGGATTGGTCAATCTCTATCACTTTATCAATATGTTCTAATCCAGTGACAGATGCATAAGGCATTGGCTTGGTCTTACTATGATAACAGAATTGAGATAAGATGGGATATAAAGTTTCATTGATTAAAGTAGACTTACCTGATCCACTTACACCAGTCACCAATGTTAAAGTACCTAATGGAAAACTTGAATTTACTTTCTTTAAAGTATTACCAGTAGCGCCCTTAATTTCTATAGATAGACCATTGCCTTTTCTGCGTTCTGTAGGCACAGCGATCGCTTTTTTGCCCGCTAAATACAATGCGGTATCCGATTTTAATTTCAAAAAAGAAGCTGGTGTACCTGCTGCAACTACGTGCCCTCCGTGAATACCCGCTCTAGGACCAATGTCCACTAAATAGTCCGAAGCCATCATGATATCCTTATCATGTTCAACTACCAAGACCGTATTACCGATATCTCTTAATTGTTTGAGCGCCACAATCAATCGTTGATTATCTCTTTGATGCAAACCAATAGAAGGCTCATCTAAAATATAGGTGATGCCTTGCAATTGAGAGCCAATTTGAGTCGCTAAACGGATACGCTGTGACTCTCCTCCACTCAATGATTTTGAAGGCCTGCTTAATGATAAATAAGACAAACCCACATTCATCAGAAATTCAATACGATCATTGATTTCTTTTAAAATGCCTGTTGCAATTTGGGTATCCTTTTTATCTAATTTTTTAGGCAAGTCTAAAAACCATTGTTGCAAATCATTTAAATGCATTTCATTCAATGCCGCAATATTGAGTTCATTCACTTTAAACCAAAGGCTCTCTTTTTTTAGTTTTGCACCATTACAAGCAGTGCATGTATTGAGTTGCATGAACTGCTCCACCCATGCTTTTAACACATCGGTACTTTGGGAAGAAGTGAACCATCTTTTTAACATCGACACAATCCCTTCATAACTTCCAGTATAGGTGTCGGGGATGTTTTCATCATTTAAATCTAGTCCCAAAGTCGCACTCATATTTTTATCGCCAAATAAAAGTAAATCCATTTGGTCTTTCGGTAAATCTTGAATTGCTTTGTCTAAATTAATTTTATGCTTTCTTGCAAATTGTTTTACTTGTTTAAACACACTCGCTTCTCTAGCTTCTCCTAAAGGGGCAATTCCTCCAGCATTGACACTTAAACTTGAATCGGGAATTAATAAATCCATATCAATCGCGTACACATTCCCTAATCCTTTACAAGTAGGACATGCACCATAAGGTGAGTTAAAAGAAAAACTATTGGGAGATGGGGTCTCGTAACTTAAACCAGTTTCAATACACATCAATTGTTTTGAATACTGAACAATTTTTTCTTTCCCCTCTTCCAAAACAAATAATAAATCCTTACCCATTTTTAAACTCTGCTGCACACTATCTGCTAGTCTGGTTTTCATAGCCTCGTTCACTGGGATACGATCTACCACAATTTCAATATCATGTATTTTGTAACGATCCACTTGAAACTTTGGTCTTAGTTCAATGATCTCTCCATCCACTCTCGCTTTTACGAAACCTTTTTTTCTAATCTCTTCAAACAATTCTCTATAATGTCCTTTTCTACCTCTTACAACAGGGGCTAATAAATTTATTTTTTTATCCTTGAACTTTTTTTGAATGTCCTGAATGATTTCGGCCTCAGAAAATTGCACCATTGGCTTACCCGTCTCATAGCTATATGCTTTGCTGGCGCGCGCATACAATAAACGAAGGAAATCATATAATTCTGTGACCGTTCCGACGGTAGACCTAGGATTTTTATTGGTTGTTTTTTGCTCAATCGCAATCACTGGAGACAAGCCGGTAATTTGATCCACATCTGGACGCTCCATGTCACCCATAAATTGTCTTGCATAAGCGCTAAAACTCTCCATGTAACGACGTTGCCCTTCATTGTAGATGGTATCAAATGCAAGTGAAGATTTGCCACTTCCACTCACACCAGTAAATACCACCAACTGATTTTTGGGAATAGAAAGATCAAAATTCTTCAAATTATGCTCTCTGGCTCCGATTACTTCTATATTGTCGTTGTTTTTGCTCATTGGGTGGCGTAAAGTTATAACAACCATTCCTATAATTAGTTGAGATGAGGCTTAAAGATTTGTAAATTTACCCTAGCTAAAGTTATTTTAACCATGTTGGATCAAGCACCAAATTTGTATCAAAGGGCCAGAAACTTAACCATTTTGGGCGCCATTTTGCTTATTGGTGCAAGTGCTTTTTTTGGAAGGATATCAGTCTTCCAATTGTTGAATACAGATGGAGGTGCATTCCTTGACCAATTTTTTAAATGGGCTACCTGGGGCGCGGAGGGATGGGTTTGGATTCCCTACTTATCAGTTGTAGTTGTTTTGTTTAAAAAAGACTTTAAATTAATTATTCTTAATTTTTTACTATCGACTCTGCTTACGCAAATTCCTAAGCATTTTATTTGGGATACTATAAGTAGACCTGTTGCAAGCGGTATGCCTTTAAATGTGATACATACGGTTCCTGGGGTAGTCATGCATGCTTATAATAGTTTCCCTTCAGGACATACCGCCACTGCGTTTACTTTATTTTTATTAACAATTTATTTATTTCCTACAAAATGGATCTTCGCCATTGGTGCTATCTTCGCAATGATATGTGCGTATTCGAGGGTGTATTTAGGACAACATTTCCCAATGGATCTTGGAGGAGGTATGCTAGTGGCAGTCATTAGTATGCAATTAAGTATTTTGGTCCATCAAAAAATATCAAATCGATAACACTTATTAATAGAATTAATAATAATAATATTCAATAAAAATATACGATGAAAAATAAATTCAAATTTTCTTGTGGCCTAAGTTTAATAGTATTGCATTTGTTTGTTGCAGGCGCTTTGTTTGCACAAGACACCACAGAACAAATTAATCCATTGACCAAGAACGATCCAAGTCAATATAAAAAACCATATGTGATTTTGATCTCTGCAGATGGTTTTAGAGCAGACTTTACAGAAAAATACGATGCAAAATTTTTACAAACGATCAGTCAAAATGGGGTGCGTGCTAAATACATGCAACCTTCCTATCCTTCCGTGACTTTCCCAAATCATTATACCATCGTGACTGGTTTATACCCTGCACACCATGGATTGGTGGACAACACTTATATTGATGTGGCTACTGGTCAACAATATAGTATGGCAAACAAGAAAATGGTATCAGAAGGTAAATGGTATGGCGGCACACCATTGTGGGTACTAGCAGAACAACAAAAAATGCTATCGGCTAGTTTTTTCTGGGTGGCTTCAGAAGCCGATATACAAGGCATCAAACCTACCTATCATTATATCTACAATGACAAAACAAATATTGGTACAAGGATACAAGCAGTTAAAAACTGGTTGATGCTTCCAGAAGATAGACGTCCGCACATGATCACTTTTTATTTTCCAGATGTAGACCATGATGCACATACTTATGGACCAGAAGATCCTAGGGTAAAAAAATCGGTTCAGTTTGTGGATAGCAGTATCAATGCATTACAAGCAGCTTTAGCCCCTTTGAATCTACCAATCAATTATATTTTTGTATCAGATCATGGCATGACGACTGTTGATATAGATAATACCATTGGATTACCTGCTGCAGTGGATAAAAAGGACTTTAATGTGCCATGGAGTGATGCCTTATTGCATTTATATGCAAAAGACGCAAGTAAAATTGAATCTACTTATCAGGCTTTAAATCAAGACACCCGATTCACCACTTATAAATTAGATGAAACACCTGACCATTGGCATTATAAAAAATCGGATGATAGGTATAATCGATTAGGGGATCTTATTTTAGCACCAAAAACCATTCATCAAGTGTTTAATCTTGGTACAAGTAAGCCAACAAAAGGTAAACACGGATTTGACAATAAAGAAGTAGACATGAGAGCAAGCTTTATGGCATGGGGACCTGCCTTTAAAAAAGGACTAACTATAGATGGTTTTGAAAACGTGCACGTATATCCATTGGTAGCGCATCTTCTGGGCTTAAAATACAATGAGCAGGCGATTGATGGAAAATTTCAAGTGTTAAGTCCGATCTTAAAAAAATAAATAAGCTTATTAAAATAGTTTAAGATATTCTTTACCCTTGCTAGTTATTAAACTAGTTTAATTTGAAAAAAATAATTATGTGATAGGTTTATACTCTAAACAATGTATAAGCCATGGAACAAAGTAAAATTTTTATTCTTGAAGAAACCATTCAATTAGGTATTCGAGGGTTAACCAGAATGGAAAATATCATTCTAAGTTTAATTGCCCAACAAAAAAAGAGTAGAGAGATTGCGGATTTATTGTACCTCTCTGAAAAGACCATTCGCAATCATCGATATAATATTAAAAAGAAATTGGATTTGCCCAATGAGAATAATAGTTTGTCGAGATGGGCGGTAACGAGTTTTAAATGTGCTTGATGGATGACCGTCGTTTCACTCCGGCATCCTTTTCTTCCCTCAGTACAAAAGTGATTGTCGTCGTTTCACTCCGGCATCCTTTTGCACCCTCGTTACAAAAGCATAAAATCAAAAGCCTAATGAATGCATTCATTAGGCTTTTTGTTATTTCACTCATGCGCGATTTCAAGCGAGCTTGAATCGCTTATTCATGAAATAACAAAGCCTCAACTTTCGTTGAGGCTATTGCTTTCTTTTTTGGTCGGGAAGACAGGATTCGAACCTGCGACCCCTTGGTCCCAAACCAAGTGCGCTACCGGCCTGCGCTACTTCCCGTTCTTATTACAATTTGCATTGTAAATATTGTTAACCGGTATATAATCCTAGATAAGAACTTAAGAGCGGAGAGGAAGGGATTCGAACCCTTGGTACAGTTTAACCCGTACGGCAGTTTAGCAAACTACTGATTTCAGCCACTCATCCACCTCTCCTCCGAAACCCCTTTCGAGGGGTGCAAAAATAAGCACAAGTAAGTTAAATTCCTAAAAAAAGTCCGGAATAAAATAAATTAAGTTCAATCCGGACCAATATCTTATTTGCTTATCTATCAGGAGATTAAGTCGATTTTAAGACTACATAGCTGCCAACTGTACTTTCTGTGTCAACTCCATCACATTCTCTCTAAACATAGAGTCTGTATCCATTAAATCCTTCACAGTTTGGCATGAGTGAATAACAGTTGTGTGATCACGTCCACCAAAATGCTCACCAATTGTTTTTAATGAATTCTTGGTGAACGCTTTTGCAAGGTACATGGTGATTTGACGTGCTTGTACAATCTCACGCTTACGTGTTTTTTGTAACAATTTGTCATAAGGCACTTCAAAGAATTCACATACCATTTTTTGGATGGCATCGATCGTAATTTCTTTGCTGCTTGTCTTCACAAAGTTGCGTAATACCTTCTTCGCTAATTCAACGTCAATTTCTTTTTTATTTAAAGAAGACTGTGCCAATAACGAAATCAACGCACCTTCTAATTCTCTAACATTCGTATTAATATTGTATGCCACGTACTTCACTACTTCCTTAGGCATATCTAATCCATCCGCCTTCATCTTCTTTTCTAAAATCTCTATTCTTGTCTCGTAGTCTGGCACTTGAATGTCTGCGCTCAATCCCCAACGGAAACGACTTAACAAACGCTCTTGTAATCCTTCTAAATCTTTTGGTGCTTTATCAGAAGTTAATACCAATTGCTTTCCACTTTGATGTAAATGGTTGAAGATGGCAAAGAATGCATCTTGAGATTTTTCTGCTCTGTTAAAAAACTGAACATCGTCAATAATTAAAACATCTATTAACTGATAAAAATGGATGAAATCGTTGATGGCATTATTACGACTATGATCTTGAAACTGATTGATGAATTTCTCAGAACTAACATATAAAACCACTTTGTTTGGATGGATGCGTTTAACATCGTTTCCAATGGCTTGCGCCAAATGTGTTTTTCCTAGTCCTACCCCACCATAAATCACCAATGGGTTAAATGAATTGGCACCCGGCTTTTCAGCTACTGTTTTACCAGCACGACGCGCAACCCTATTACAGTCTCCCTCTATGAATGAATCAAATGTATAATTATGGTTTAATTGAGGATCTATTTGCATTTTCTTTAACCCTGGAATCACAAAAGGATTCTTCACTGGGCTATCAATTACCAACGGGAAATTCATCTCGTTGTTATTGTATGTTTTCATGCCACTTGCTGGCAAATCCATTGAGCCTTTATTCTTAGAACCATTGGCGCCACTATCCACCATGATACGATACTCTAATCTAGCATCCTTCCCAAGCTCACGCTTTAAAGTTTTAGCTAATAAATTAACGTAATGTTCTTCGATGTATTCGTAAAAGAATTGGCTAGGGACCTGGATCATTAAGACCTGGTCTTTCAATTCAACTGGCTGAATAGGCTCGAACCAGGTCTTAAAATGCTGCCATTCAACAATATCCTTGATGATTTTTAAACAATTTACCCAAATTAAATCTGCACTATTAGCCATTTCTTAAATCTATCCCTTTAAACGTGAATAAGTAATAATATTTCTCCGTAGACTAATTTCTAGTTAACCGGTGTGCGAATATGAGATGTTTCTGTTGAAAAAAAAACTTTTTTTTTTCCGTTATTTTTACATGTCTCAAATACGCCTATACTTGGGGTCTTCTTTCCGCTCAGTCAGGCGTTCAAGGTAGATACTTTTTCTTTAAAATGGGCATTTTGTCCACTTATTTTTTTTCTTGCTAAGACTAAGAATACAGACCTAAACAAATGCCAGGAATTCTTTTGATTCAGCCCCAAACAGTTATGGGCAAATATCGCTACCTTTATAGCTATAAATCATACTATGAGCTACGAACTAGTCGGCAAATTGATTGCCAAATACGAGACAATACAAAGAAAAGAGACGTTTAAAACAAGAGAATTTGTGATTGAGAAGTCAGAAGACATCAATGGCAAAACCATCACGAATTACGTAAAATTTCAATGTGTTCAAGACAGAACTGCTATGCCCGACCGTTTCAATCTCGGGGATACGGTGAAAGTCCTTTTTAATATCAAAGGTTCTAAGTGGAACAAGGACGGAAAAGACAATTATATCACCAATTTAGATGCTTGGAGAATGGAAGCAGTTGCCCTTGGTGGTAATGAAGCACCTTCTGACGCTGGCGCCTATTTTGATATGCCTGCTGGCAATCCAGCTGAGGGCAGCGATGACTTGCCTTTCTAAATGGAGGATACTTAAATCATCCGACTCAAGCATTTTTTTAGGATAAACACCTAACCCCTATGCAAACAACGATACAATTAAAAATAACGCCAGCCGACGCAGCCAATGCGTCGGTTTTATTAGCATCTATAGCCCAACATCTCGGACGATCAGTTAGCCAGATCAATGGCTATCATATTTTGAAGCAATCCATTGACGCCAGAAGCCGTCAACAGATATGGATGAACTTAACGCTTCAGGTTTTCATAGAAGAGCCAGTTTCCGATCGAGACATCGAACCCTACCTTTTCCCTATCCTTCCAAAAAATGCGAAAGAAGTCCATATTATTGGCGCTGGACCTGCGGGCTTATTCGCAGCCCTAGAATGTATTCAACTAGGCTTAAAGCCAATTATATTGGAAAGAGGTAAGGATGTGCGTTCTAGACGCAGAGATTTGGCCAAACTAAATAAAGAAGGCATCGTGGATCCAGAAAGTAATTATTGCTATGGAGAAGGGGGTGCAGGCACTTATAGTGATGGTAAATTATATACCAGAAGCAACAAGAGAGGCAGCATAGATAAAATCTTACGCCTTTTTTATCAGTTTGGCGCAGACGAGACCGTTTTATATCAAGCCCATCCGCATATAGGAACTAATAAACTACCTCAAATTATTACCGCCATGCGCCTTCAAATTGAAGCAGCTGGCGGGCAGGTTTTATTTGAAAAAAAAATGGTTGATTTTGATATTGTAAATGGGGTTATTCGTCGCATTCATTGTGCAGATGGTGCCGATTATCAAGTGGAAGCCATTTTACTAGCAACCGGTCATTCTGCTCGTGATATTTTTGAACTGTTTCATCAAAAGAAAGTGCTGATTGAATCCAAACCTTTTGCATTAGGTGTGCGCGTGGAGCATCCTCAACATGTGATTGATCAGATTCAATACCATTGTTTGACAAGAGACCCTAACCTTCCTCCCGCAGCATACAGCTTGGTGGAGCAAGTGAATGAACGTGGGGTATTTAGTTTTTGTATGTGTCCAGGTGGCATCATTGCCCCTGCAGCCACCGCACCAGGAGAAATTGTGGTGAATGGATGGAGCCCAAGTAAAAGAAACAATCCCTACGCCAATAGTGGCATGGTGGTACAAATAGATTTACCAATGGCTGCGCAATTTTTAAAGCAGGCCACTAAAAAAGAAGTGGATTTAAATCATCCCCTTTTATTATTAGAGTTTCAACAATATGTCGAACAGCAAGCCTTTAAAAGTGGCGGCGGATTACAAGTTGCCCCTGCTGCAAGACTGGTAGATTTTTGTACCAATAAATTATCCAGTGATTTACCTGATGCAAGTTATTTACCTGGATTGCATGCCGCCGACCTAAGCGATGTATTACCAAAATTTGTGCACGAAACTTTACAAAATGGATTCATTGCATTTGGTAAAAAGATGAAGGGCTATTACACCAATGACGCGATTGTGGTGGCTACAGAAAGTAGGACTTCTTCGCCAGTAAGAATACCAAGAGATGTAGAGCGTTGTCAGCATCCTCAAATTAAAAACTTATACCCATGTGGCGAGGGCGCTGGCTATGCGGGCGGAATCGTAAGCGCCGCAATGGATGGCCAGAAACTAGCACAAAGCATTGCGGCGCAATTGAAATAAAAAATATTTTTATTAATCTTCTGGTTTGTCTTTTTTACTAATCAACAATCCGTCTTGAATTAATTTATTTTGTTTGAAAGATGCTAATTCTTTTGCCAAGTTGCCATTCACCTCTCTTGTTAAAGTTAATTGAGGCTTGCCTGCATTCACCCAAGCAGTAAACCAAAAATCGGCAATCATATTAGCTGAAGCAATTAATTGAACATTCACCGTATTGCCTAAAGCTTTTGCATAGGCTTCTGCAAATGGTTTCGTATAAGACTTCACTTCTTTGCCATAACGCATTTGATTGCGGTACTTGGTGTCAGGCGTAAATTGCTTTGTGACTTCTGTTTCGATGGCTAACATTTGTGGTACCAATAAATGTGCTTTACGAATATCCACCCAAAGTGCTTGCGCAGGATTTTTTACATACTTTGCTTGATGTGGATTGTACAACATAAACTGATCTAAATTAATTTCAGGAATAAAAGTCTCCCACAAAGAATGTAATCCTTTTTGTCCCGTCAGCTGTCCATCATAGTTCATGGTAGTATGCAAAGGCACGTGCAAGTCTGCCACATAATGTCCAAGGTCTGCGGCATAAAATAAAATGCTGTCTTTGTTATTGGATTTAAATGCAGCAGTTAAATTATCTAATTGCAACATCGCATTATAAGGACCCCATCCCCATTTGATTAAACTATCCTTACCATATTTCTTGACTGCAGCATCCCATTCAACTGGCATTTCATTTGCTGCATTTGGACCATATGCTTCTAAGTCAATAAAGTGCTTGGTATCCTCTGTTTTATCCTTATTTCTTCTGATATCTGGACGCGGCGCGTTCGCCACTAAATTGTCCATATCCGTATAGAAAAAACTACGCATTGGTTCTGGTAAATTATACACAGCAATTTGGTGGATCGTGCGGTGTACTAGGAATCCCCAGCTTGATAGACCTATTAAGGCCACCAATAAAAAAACATTAATCACCGATTTTTTTGAGCACATAATCTAAATATTTAGACAAATATAACCCAATATCCCGAGCATACATTCGCTTAACTCGCCCTTTTGCCCGTTCGTAATAAATGAGGCGTATGAAGTTCTGAAATCAATGTAATTTTATATCAAATTAAATTTCATGGAGCCATTATTAAGTTTATCCCATTTGGTGAAACATTATGCCGATCAAAAAGCGGTGGATGATATTAGTTTCGACATTCAAAAAGGCAGCATTTTTGGCCTACTCGGGCCCAATGGTGCTGGTAAAACAACCTTATTAAGAATGATCACAGGTATTTTTTACCCAGATAGCGGAACCATTAAATTGGAAGGCAAAAATTTTGATCCATTATTAGATATCCGTGAGATTGGTTATATGCCAGAAGAACGCGGTCTGTATAAAAAGATGAAAATTGGTGAACAAGCTTTGTACTTGGCCCAACTAAGAGGTTTATCCAAAGCGGATGCGATGGAGAAAATCAAATACTGGTTTGAGAAATTTGAAATGCAAAGCTGGTGGAATAAAAAAGTAGAAGATTTAAGTAAAGGGATGAGCCAGAAATTGCAATTTGTCATTACCGTATTGCACGAACCTAAATTAATTATTTTGGATGAACCATTTAGTGGCTTGGATCCATTGAATGCGAACTTAATTAAGGATGAAATCTATGCTTTAGCAAAAAAAGGGGCAACCATTATATTTAGTACACATCGTATGGAACAGGTAGAAGAAATTTGTGACCATATTGTACTAGTGAACTTGGGAAAGAAGGTCTTAGACGGATCTGTGGCTGATATTAAGCAACAATTTAAAGAGTCTATTTTTGCTATTGAAACAAGTCATCCTGAGTTGGTTAAAGACAATGCCTTGTTCAGTATCCTAGACAAAGCTGATAAAAATCGGAATAAAATTTTGGTTAAACTAAGCAATGCTGTTGCATCTAATGATGTCTTAAAATACTTAATTGAGCAACACATTCCTATCATCAGTTACAATGAAGTGCTGCCTAGCTTAAACGATATTTTCATACAATTGGTAGAAGATACCCAGGCTAAAGCAAGGGCTTTTCAAAACATTTAAAAAACATCCACTTAGTTTATTAAAAAATAACTTAGTTCATACTCAAAAAATATTTTATGCATAAGATTTGGATCATTATACAAAGAGAATACACCAGCAGGGTAAAAAATAAACGCTTTTTATTGGTGACTTTTTTAGTCCCCTTATTAATGGTAGGATTGATTGTAGGATCTGCCTATTTTTCATTTAAAGGCACCGAAGAACGCAAAATTGCAGTGGTAGACCCAAATGGTTTTTTTAAGGATAAACTAAAAAATAGTAATCAGCTTAAATTTGAATTCCCAAAAGATGTTGATACTAGCAACTATCAATCAAAAGGATACTCGGATATTTTACTCATGCCTTTATTTGAAGGGAATAAAAAAGCAGACTATATCTTAAGGTCTAAAAATTCGATGGGCTTTAATTTACAAGAAACAATTAGCTACAAAATTAATACAGCCATTGAAGATCGAATGTTAGAAAAAGCGGGTATCCAACAAAGTATATTGGATTCGATTCATCAATCTGCACAAATAGCAGAATTAAAGGCTTATGAAGATGAAGGTAAAAGCAGTAAAGAAAGCAATGCAGCTTTGGCTATGGGTATTGGTTATGCAAGTGGTCTACTAATTTATATTACCATGTTTATTTATGGTACTATGGTGTTGAGAGGTGTAATGGAAGAAAAAACAAATCGTATTGCCGAAGTGATTGTAAGCAGTGTAAAACCATTTGAACTCATGCTTGGTAAAATAATTGGCATTGGCGCGGTTGGATTGACTCAGTTTTTAATGTGGATCATTGTGGTGATGACACTGACTGGCGTTGGTCTGAGTTTATTACCAGCAGATATGCAAAATCAATTACAACAATTACAACAATCTGGTGGACAGATGGGTGCGGCAGGAATGGCACAGGCGAGTGAATCTGCAAAAAATATTTATGCATTTCAACATGTATTAACTACGACCAATTGGCCTTTGATTATTGGTTGTTTCTTATTTTATTTCTTAGGTGGCTTCCTGTTTTATGCCTCTTTATTTGCAGCTGTTGGTAGCGTAGTGAATGAAGACCCACAGGATGCACAAAGTTTAATGTTCCCTATTACCATGCCAATCATCTTCTCTTATATTATTACCAATGTGGTGATACAAAATCCAAACACGCCAATGGCTTTTTGGGCAAGTGTGATTCCATTTAGTTCACCAATGGTCATGATGGCTAGAATTTCCTATGGCGTGCCGTCCACTGTACCATATTGGGAACTGGCATTGAGTATGTTGACATTGATTGGTGGATTCTTATTAACCACATGGTTAAGTGCTAAGATTTACAGAACAGGTATTTTAATGTATGGTAAAAAAGTCACTTGGAAGGAAATGATCAAATGGGCTATTAAGTAGATTACAGCGCAATTCGGACATTCACCCCTGCCCTTGTATTGGTAATTGGAGGCGCAGAAGAGATATATGGTGTCGCTCTTCTTTGATCAAAGAAGAATTTCAAATTGATCTTACTATTCAATACATAATCTACTGAAGGCTGCAGTGTAATTTCCTTTTGTCCACCTGTACCATATGCATTGGTTTGATCCAATCTGCTATTGGTATTGTAGACATCACGCACAGCTAAGTCCAACCTAAAAGTTAAGTCATTGGCTAATTTACTATTATTCAAGCCTGGGATATTGAATGGTAATTTCAAACCTCTTTTACGATAGCTTGTTCCGATGATCCATTCTGTACTATTGTTCTCACTCAATTGATAATCTACTAAACTCAATGCCAAAATACGACTCTTCTTATATTCAAAACGGATAGACCATTGTGTAATTGTAGTGATATTTAATCCAATCAATGGTTCCATTCTTTCACTAATGGTGATATTCGGTATCAAGAAATAAGGGACATAGTTCCCACTCACTGGATCACGGAACCTAGGAGCGCTATACCCTTTATCATCTGTATACAAAAGAGAACTGCTAAAACTATTCATGGATAAGCTACCATTATAACCATGTGTTAAGGATATGTTGGAGAATAAATTTGACAATCCAGGTATTTTAGCTAAACCATTGTACAATAAATTCCAATTTGGCATGGGTAACATACCAGAGAATGGATTAGAACGAATGCTTGAATTGGTTTGATTCAACAAACTGACTCTCCTTGGATCCTTCCCAGTATATGCAGCAATAAATGATGGAATAAGTACATCTTGCGCATATCTGCCATAGCCAGTCGCATAGCCTGAATCAAATTTTTGATTATCTGGTAATGCTATCCAATATCGATTCAAATTTGCTACTCTTAAAGAAATTGTGTCTCTATATTTTTGGAAATCTTGAAACTGTTTAGAGATGGTGTTTGGATCATGTTTATTAAAAAAAGTCTTTAACGCAATATAACTTATGCTGAATCCCCCTGCAGACAATGGATTATTATGTGTTCTGTATCCATTTCCAATTTCAGTAGTGTCTTTATAAAATTCAGAATATTCCTTTGTAAAAGTTTTATCTATTTTTAAATCAATAATAAATGTTTTGATTGGCTCAATCATGATTCTTGCACTCAATCTTTGTTCAAATCCTTGACGGAATAGTAAATTAAAATTCCTATCTGGCGTAAACAAACCTTTACGTTCCTGCGTATTTAACCAATTGCTATCTGGCTGCCTACCCATGGCATAATCAAAACCAGGTGCAAGACCATTAAAGTCCTTATCTATAAATTGTACCCCAGACATAAATCCTGGCAAACGACTATTATAATTTTCTGCATAATCCAAGGAAGCATTTTGCACCATCGTCAATAAACTAATGAAAGATTTTATTGGACTAGCAATATTCAATACTTCATTGGCTTTTATTACCCTCATTGCAATGCGGTCTTGCTTTCTGTCCTCCTTCCATTTCTTAAACGCAGAATCCCTAGCCTTGCCAGCTAAACCCTTCAATGCATCTGCCTTTGTGATAATTAATTTATTGGTTAATGGATTATTTTGATTTGGTGTAGGCTTCTCATTGGATAAGGCAGATCGAATCAATTTAGATTTATTATATAAACTATTAAAATTAAATTGTGCATTCACTTGTTGAGAAAGGGTATTCTCAATGGTGTTACCAAGTGATGTATACAATCTGCTTGCACCTATCCAATTGTAATTTGTGGAGACGTTATAACTTGCCAAAATCCAATCGGTTAGTGGAAATTTACTAGTTGGTATATCATAACGCATTGTAAAACTTTGGTTGTACAAAGTATTTCTTCCACCTTTTAATAGTGCGCTTCTTAATTCATCTTTTTCTTGTTTAGTATCTATACGTCCGTCTGGTTCATCAATTCTGGAATTCAAATTTGATACCACATCTAAATTAATTGATCTAGTAAACGGCCAACGAAGATTAAAAATACGCCCCATTGTAAAATATTTATCATAAGTGGTTTCAGCTTTTTCAGTTGACCCATCAAATAAATTCACTGTCCTAGGAGTATACTCCCCAAATTGACGATCAAATACTGTTCTATAACTTATTAAACTAGGTGCTGGAGAAAAATTAAAATCTTTGATTAAAGAAAACCAAGGTGATTTTGTTTTGATCCATTTTGAAAAAGGCTGATACGACTTTGCTGTATTGTTGAATGTATAACCGATGGATCCACGTTGCTTCACCACCTGATTTAATTCAATGACAGGACTAGTTTGTTGTAATTGAGAATAAGAATAACTAAAGTCTAGATTACTAATACTGAGCATGGTATTTCTGCTACCTGGCATGAACCTTACATTGGTAAAATTCAGTGTCTTGATAGTGGTTTGATCTATCGATGAATTTTTGATTGAATCTCTCTTTGAGGCATCTGCATTTTGAATTTGATCGGCATACAAAACGTCTTTTTTAAATGGATCGAATTCAGGATTTTCTTGCGACTTATTCAAGCCAGCAAATACAGGCAATGAAATCTTGACTTGCTTAGGTAATAATTTTCCAGCATCTATATTTGTTGCAATATCCAACTGCGTAAATCCAGTTTTAGATCGTTCGTTCATTTTTTGTTCAATACTTCCAAAACCAGATGTTCTATTATTGATAGCAACTGCTACAGTACCTAAATCTGCTAATACAAGATCCATACGGCCCAATGCAGCCCATGATCCGCGCTCATCTAGATCAGAGAGCCTTAGTTCATTCACCCAAACTTCTGCATCAATTTCACTTTGACCAGATGTATTCTCAAAAGCAATTAAAATCCCACGGACCTCCCCTAAGTTTGGATTTCCTTTGACTGAATACACATGGTTATTAGCTTGGGTTTGACTAAACTTATTATTGAATCCCGGATTCCCAGGAGAAAGCTTATCTCTAGCAATTTTGAGTTGAACTAAATCATTCAAATTTAAATTCATCTCATTTTCTAGCGGCCAAACTGTTCTAGCATCTTGTATATCATACCTACCACTTTTTGTAGTGGTTAATGGTATACGAATTTCATAATAGTTATTTTGAAAATCTTGCCCAATTCTTAAAATCGCGGTGACTAGCCCCTTTTCAGAAATATTAGGGAATTTTTTATTTTCAGCATGCAGGAACATAGAAAGAGATCCATAACGACGAATGTCAATATTCATTGTTTTAAATACGCCTCTTGGTGTTGTATTCTTTTGTAACCTAATTAACTGAACACTCAATGCCTGTTCGTTTTGTAACAAATTAACACCATTGTTACTTAATAATTGAACACGATCAATGCCTGGAGGTACTAAATAGTTCACTGGTGTTCTACTTCCGTTTTCTTCTAAACTCACCGCAATGGTATTCACAGTAGTCGGATTACCTTGAGGAATTAATTTATAATCATCTGTACTATCAATTTGATATTGAAATTGTCTCCATTGATTGCGTACTAAATCCAATTTAGCAAAACGCAATGTAAGAGAGTCTTCAAATCCTGTAAGGTACATTCTTAAAAAACGGATCGATTTAAAATCACGAATACCACCAATTTTATTGGCATCAGGCGACCTAATAGGCACTCTAAATAAATACCAATTCTCTACTGATTTTGATCCATCTGCTAAAGTCACACTCACGGTTTTCGAATCGGTCACATATCTTGTCGTATTCACACCTATTCTACCTTTTTGTAAATCAATCTCGTATTCAAAATAAGCTTCTGTCTCGTTTAAAGTATTGTCTCTATTCAAATCCTCATTATCAGGTAAAAGTGTTGCAGCACTGCTAAATTGGCTATTCCCTGCTAAGGCAGAGTTGCCTTGAGGATTGTTAAAAAATTTATACCTACTTAAAATATTTGCACCTGCTACATCATAACTAGGGTCTCGATACCATGTATAGTTATCTGCAGAAGGATCAGTTCTAAATTGCTGTGCAACTGCACTATTCCCAATTTTATTGATCAAATAAGCTTTCTTAGTAAGCTCATCTGCATCACCAAGTCCATCAAATCCAACGTCTTGAAATTTTCTGTCTTCTGGGTTATTACTAAACGCATTGGTCACTTGAATTGGATTCACTGGTACCCGTCCCCAGGTAGAGCTATCAATACTTGCAGGACTAGTAGGTGTTGGCATGCCATTTTCATAAAAACGTCTGCCATCTTTCAATATATCCTCACTTACGTTTCCTAAGTTCAAATACAATTTACCTTTTGTTGCTGCAGATTTGATGAAAGGATCCTGCACCCAAAATTCAACATATTCAATGATGCCTGTTTCAAAATCTGTTTGATCCAAAGAACGCATAATACCGCCCCATTTATCAGAAGGATTTTTGACTCTTCCTGTGGCATCCAAATCTTTATAATTATAATTATACGGACCTCGATCTTTTGGATAATAACTTAAATCAAAAGTAGGTAATTGTACATCTGTAATATTGGTTGTCCTTTGAGGAAACAATTCATTGGTAAAGACCTGACGAATTCTTGGATCACTTAATGAAGCCACATTATTTGCCAATGGATTATTGGAACTATTTCGATCTTGTAAATTTGGTTCAATCGTATACCAAGCTAGCCTAGCTCTGTTTTTATTGTAGTCTATAGAATCGACCAATGCGCCTTCTGGAAAACGATCCATTGGCGTGGATGCCAATGTCCATGCGTTAAACGGAAACCTTAAATCAATATTGGTTCTTGTAGATTCAAAATCGTCTAAATACACCACTCCAGATCCACCTTTACCAATTTGTTGTGCGTGACCAGGCTTTAAAATAGCAGCCTCACCATATGCCACAATAGATGATTTTGCTTTAGTACTATAAAACGGTAGCTTATCCAAGAGTCTTGTTAAACCAGGTAAGTCTTTCTTATAATTAAAATCAAAACCATACATCGTATTTTTTATTGGATCAGAACCAAAATTGGTCTTCGTAAAAAATGGACGCTCATTTAATCGTAAAGTGGATAATCCAAAATTAAAATTCTTACTTGCTAAATAATCAATCCGCAAAGCTCTAAAGCCTCGCTCCTGAAATCCAAAACCTAAATTGTTTTCAAAAGAAACATCCACAGGAATATTAGAACTCAAAATACCAGGATTGATAATTCTTACCGTACCAGAACCATAATCAACCATATAATCCAATCCTTCTTTTAAAATCTGTCCTCCAGCACGCACGCTCACAGATCCTTGTGGCACATTGAATGCATTTAAACTAATCTCTGAACCGCCCGAACTACCTTTCACCTGTCCTTCCATCACAAATCGATTTAGGTTGGCATAGGTTTGTGCCTCTGCTTTGATATTGCGATATAATTGATTGTAGATGTATTTTTTTGAGATATTCGAATCGACTCCTGCAAATGCGATGTCTTGTAAATCTTTACCAAAAGGTTCTAATAATGGAAAAACAATCCTACCCATATTGGATAAAACTGTATAGCCTTCTACATAATCAAACACCCCATCTGGTTGTGGGTCACTGCGATTATTCAATCGATCCAATTGTAATATTTTGATTAATGACTTTCCTTCGTATGCTTTATTTGTTTGAGGGATATATCTTTTTAATCCAGCACTAGGTTCTTCGTATAAAAGATTCAATTGAAAATCTTGTTGCTGAATGGCGCCAAATAAATCCAATGAATAGACGTTTTTCATCATCAAATCCCAGATAGGTAAATCTGTTCTTTGCGTAGTTGCTTTTAATAATTTTAAATATAAAACTTGTTGCACGCCATTTTTGGGATCCAATGCAACACCTTCAGAAAATTCACCCACTTGATAAATTTTACCATTGTAGGCATATTGAAAAGCTACAGCCAATACTTCATCTGCCTGTAGCGGAATATTTAACGACAAGAAACCAACTTGTTGATTGAAAAAATATTCATTCTCTGTTAATTTTCTTGCAAATGTGCGTTCATAGTCTTCTGCTGATCTTAAATTGGCTCCAGCTAACACCCCTGCAACACCAGAAGGAATTCTAGCATTGGGATTATCTTTGATTTTTGAATACAAACCATTCGCATTATTGTCTGGGAATGGATTATTAGGATTGGTCTCAAAAGCTTTTCGTTCACTTCTTAAAACTGGCTCACCAATATCTGCTAAACCCACTACATCTCTTGCATTGGTTGTTTGACCATTGCGATTGGTCACCCAAACTTCGATACGCTTTATTTGAATTTGAGAATTAGGCACCGGCAAAGTACTCATTACCTTATTGTAATTATTCCTAAAATATTGTGCCAATAAAAAGTGTCTATTCTCTTCATAGTCATCTAATCTTTTTTGGAATCTTTGTTTAGACGACCCACCCTGCAATGCCATCGACTGACGTTGCGATTTTTGATTGGCAATAGCAGCTGTCACAAATATTTTTCCAAATTGCAATTGCGTTTTTACCCCAAATAAATTTTGTGTGCTTGGTATTAAAGTACTTCGAGAAATATAATTGATATTACCAGCTTCTATATATTTAACAACCTCATCTTTCTTACCCTTGTAATTTAATTTAATCTGATTATCAAATCCAAGATTAGACAATGAATTTAAATTGATGGGGAACTTCAACTTATCTCCAATACTTGCATTTAAACTAAAATTAGTATTGGCATCAAAATCAAATCCGCCATTTTTACGCGCACGCTCCGGCAAGGTTGGATTTTTTACATTTTGTCCTTGATATCCTGCCCTAATATTAATTTCTCCAACAGGTTTGATATCAATTTTTAAATCTGATCCTGTTTTACCAAACAATCGATCAAAATAACTATCAAATACCTTTGTTTTAGGCCTTGTAATTTTTCGGTTCAATACACCTAATGAATTAGCACGCTGCATAAAATAGGCTTGCTCATCCTTACGTGTTTTTAATTTCCAGAACTCATCAAAACTCAAGGTCGAAGGAAAACGGTTGTAACCAGCACCCAGTTTCTCTGTAATATAATATTGCTTCGTAGCCGGATCATAATCTACTTTTCGTTTAAGTACACTTGAATCTCGAATATCAAAAGGATTATTACTTGGTTGAGATAAAAAGTCAGCACGTCTATCTGCAATAGGATACCTTAGTTTACCAACTAATGTATCTGCAGTTTTTTTTATAATTGTATCTTTAAATGGAGGTTTTAATTGACTCGTATCTTGCGCATGACCAGTCTGCTTCATTAGAAGAAGACTAGACAATAACATGATAGCGTGAAAAAATCTCAAGAATTAAGCATTAAAGATGACTGATTAACAATTTTTGAGGGCTTGTTTGATTAAAATTTCTAGAGAGACATCCGCCCCCTCTAATTGTATCGCCTTATCAATTGCTTTTTCTGCAACTGCTTTTTGTATCCCTAATGAAACCAATGCTTGAATCGCGTCTTGATGTGGTGTGGACTTACTAAAGGTGGAGCCACCTGTTAGCTGCATAGGCAATTTTGCCAATTTATCTTTTAACTCCAAGACCAAGCGCTCTGCTGATTTTTTGCCAATCCCCTTAATTTGCTCTAATTGACGCGCATCTCCCTGTACAATTGCACGGATAATTTCATCTGGTCGCATCCCCGATAACATCATCCTTGCAGTGCTTGCGCCAACACCTGATACACTAATGAGTTGCATGAAAAGCTCTTTCTCATCTTGCCCAAAAAAGCCAAACAATACCTGAGAATTTTCGGTTAAGTGTAAATAGGTATGCAGCAGCCCCTTCTCTTTGCCAGAGATGGATTCATAGGTGTTCAAACTGATGTTGACTTCATAGCCTACACCTCCAACATCCACAATTAGTTTAGCTGGGGTCAATTGGACAAAATTTCCTTGTAAAAATGCTATCATAGTGGTTTCAAAAATAACACTTAAGCAATGAAAAATGGGTATTTTAGGTCATTCTTAAGCATTTTTTAAGATATTTGTGGCCAAACAAAGCAACGCACTATGGCCCAAAAGCTGAAAGCAGCAATCACCTCGGTTGGAGGATATGTTCCAGAGACCAAATTGACCAATTTTGACTTAGAAAAGTTAGTAGATACAAACGATGAGTGGATCAGATCTAGAACTGGTATTTCTGAGCGAAGAATCTTAAAAGAGCCAGGTAAAGCAAGTTCTGATATGGCTGCAAAAGCGATTGAAGAAATTTTGAGAAAAAGGCACTTAGACCCTTTAGAAATAGATTGTATTATTTGTGCCACAGTGACTCCCGACATGGTATTTCCTGCAACAGCAAATATCATTGGAGATAAAATAGGTGCAAAAAATGCATTTGGATTTGACTTAGGTGCAGCCTGTAGCGGTTTCTTATTTGCCTTAACCACTGGTGCAAGTTTTGTAGAAGCTGGAAGATATAAAAAAGTAATTGTAGTGGGCGTGGATAAAATGAGCTCTATCATTGATTATACGGATAGAGCCACTTGTATCATTTTTGGAGATGGCGCCGGTGCAGTTTTATTAGAACCAAGTGCGGACGAAGATGGATTCCAGGATGCGATTTTAAAAAGTGATGGTGTTGGTAGAGAATACTTGCATATTAAAGCAGGTGGAAGTTTAAAGCCAGCCTCAGTAGAGACGGTATTGGCAAAAGAACATTATGCTTTCCAAGATGGTCAACCAGTTTTCAAATTTGCTGTAAAAGGCATGGCAGATGTGAGTGCCGAACTAATGGAAAAACACCATTTAAAAGGAGAAGATATTGCATGGCTGGTGCCGCACCAAGCGAACTTAAGAATCATTGATGCCACTGCAGACCGTGTTGGTTTGCCTAAAAAAAAAGTGATGATCAATATCCAAAAATATGGCAATACCACTGCAGCCACCATCCCATTGTGTTTATGGGAATGGGAGTCTCAATTGAATAAAGGAGATAATTTAATCTTAGCGGCTTTTGGAGGAGGATTTACTTGGGGCGCAGCATGGGTTAAATGGGCCTATTAATTGTATCTTTAGGAAATAGCATTTATATCATTTTTAAAAAAGTATTATGAGTCAAAAGAAATTTAAAGGAATTAGCACAGTCACACTGCATACTGCCGGACATAAAAACGATAATTTTTCGCATACCACTCCAATCTATGCCACTTCTACATTTACTTTTGATACTGCGGAAGAAGGAATGGAGCGTTTTAAAGGAGATGATAAAACAAGATTATATACAAGATGGGGCAACCCCACTTTTACTGCAGCAGAACAAACTATTGCAGCATTAGAAGCTCATGGATTGATGAATGAACAAGGTGCACCATTGGAATTAAAAGCACTATTGCATTCAAGTGGACAAGCTGCTATGACTACGTTATTTTTTAGTAACCTAAGTGCAGGAGATACACTAATTTCACATTACTCATTATACGGAGGCTCTCAAGAATTGATGCAAAAAGTATTGGTAGAAGCTGGCGTGAAAATTATTTTAATTGATATACACAATGAACAACTTTTAATTGAAACCATCAACGCCAATCCAAGCACAAAACTAATTCACCTTGAAACCCCTGCCAATCCTACCTTACAATGTGTGGATATTCAAGCTATTTGCACCATTGCAAAAGCACATGGTATCAAAGTTTCTGTAGATAATACCGTTGCTACACCTTATTTACAACAACCCTTTGCTTTAGGTGCAGATTTTGTTTTTCATTCCGCTACAAAATTTTTAAATGGACACGGATCAGCATTGCATGGTGTATTATTAGGTAAGGATTTGGAATTCATGCATAAGAAAGCTTGGAAATGGCATGCGTTAATGGGTGGCAATAGCAACGCTTTCGATGCCTACTTATTAATACAGGGTATGAAGACTTTAGAAGTTAGAATGGAAAGACATTGTAGCAATACAGAAAAAGTGGCTAATTTTTTAGCAGCACATCCTGCCATTGCACATGTCAATTATACAGGACTTGCAACACATCCTCATCACGCCATTGCGAAAAAACAAATGAAGCAACATGCACCTTTAATTAGTTTTGAACTAAAAGGTGGCATTGAAGCGGGTAAGAAATTCATTAATGCAGTAGAGGTTTGTACACGTGCAGTGTCCTTAGGCACTGTAGATACCTTGGTGTCGCATCCTGCAAGCATGACGCATATGTCCATACCAAAAGAAGAAAGGATCAAGTATGGTATTACGGATGGCTTAATAAGAATGAGTGTGGGTATTGAAAATATAGAAGACTTAGAAGCAGATTTAGCGCAAGCATTGGCTAAAGCGTCTATATAGATTAAATAAATATTTCTTTTATTTCTCCAATTACTTTTTTGTCTCCTAATTATCAAAATATAATCACAACGTTATTAATCACTTTCTATGGAAATAAAAATTCGCAAAGCTGTTCGTAAAGATTGTGCTCGTATGATGGAATTGATCCAAGAACTAGCTACTTACGAAAAAGCACCAGACGAAGTAACCGTATCGCTTACCCATTTTGAGGAAAGCGGATTTGGTGCTAATCCAGTATGGTGGGCCTTTGTAGCGGAGGCGCAAGGTGTAGTAATAGGGATGGCTTTATATTATGTACGCTACTCTACTTGGAAAGGACAAAGAATGTACTTAGAAGATATTTTAGTCACCAAAGATATGCGTGGACAAAAAATTGGCAGACAATTAATGGATGCTTTGATTGTTGAAGCAAAAGAAAAAGGATTCAAGGGTATCAACTGGCAGGTATTAGATTGGAACGAACCCGCCATTAACTTCTACAAAAAATACAACGCTAATTTTGATCCTGAATGGGTGAACTGTTCGATTGTGTT
>JBBAJV010000008.1:0-101429 GCA_040403925.1 Sediminibacterium sp.
CTTTGCCGTCCAAACATCGCGAGGTAGAGCAGCGGTAGCTCGTCGGGCTCATAACGATTTTATTTAATATGTTTTTCTGTTTTAAGATATTGATAATGAACCACTTGAATTAAATTTTAGGTGGTTTTTTCGTTCTGCGCTAGGTTGTTGCGCTAACTTTTTACCCAAAGATTTTTACATTTAGAGCAGCAATTTCAATAGCATCTATGATGGTTGGGTCAAGGTAGTGATCTTTCAAAACTTGCATAGAAGAGTGTGAAGAAAGTTTGTTGGTTCTTTCCCCCATGGTTTGTTTAACCCAGGTTAAATATGTTTTGCGAAGGTGTTTCAATGTAAAGTTCTTTTCAATACCTGCAGATCTTCTATAATGCGTAAATGCATCAGATAATTTTTCCTTTAAGGTATTATTGGTAAAAAGGTTTTCAGGATCAATCAACTTATCATCGGTGTTCTTCTTTTGCTCATATCCCATTTCAATAAGTAAATCCATTAGGTCAACTCCAATAGGAGCGTATTTCATCTCAACATCCTCATCTTTAAGCATCCTTTCAACTTTTAGGTTCCTGATAATAAATAATTTAGTCCCTTGGTCAGTTTCATAGACATCAGACCACCTCAAATTTAAAATTTCTTCTCGTCTGCCACCAATATGTAGGAATAATCTAAAAGCATGTTTTAGCCATGGGTAATATACATTATCCATCCTTCCTTTATGAGTGGTTTTATATTTAGGTGGTGCTGTATCTATTGCTGATAAGATTTTATCAAATTCGGATTTAGTAATTGTAATTGTTTTCCCTTTCGGTATGGGTTTTCTGATACAGTTTTTAAAATGGTTTTTCAGTAATAAATCTTCTACATCAATTAAAAAATTGAAAAAGGAGGTAAGGCTTGTGAAACTTTTATTAAATGCGTGATTGCCATATTTCTCCTCCATAAGAACAAAGAAATTTGCTACGTCACCTTTGGATACATGACTAGGTTTGAAGGTAATGAGGTTGTGTTTGGGTTTTAAACTCTCACAGAATTGAACACAATACCCAATGGTTTCGGTTCTGTGTTTTCTACTTACTTTGTTTTTGAGGTGTTTATATTCACCATCTGCTTGGAGGTACAGGTCAAATTTTAGGATTGCTTCTGCAAGGGTATAATTGTTCCCTGTAGTTTGAACTTCTGATTTTTTCCTTAAACTTGGTTTTCTTTGAAGTTCCTTCTTAAATTCAATAGTTTGTTTTACAGCATCATCATAGTTTGACGCAGTCAACATCTTACTACTATGTTTACTTGTGATGGGGTTAATCACATTAGCACGATAACATTTACTATCCTCATGCTTGCACCCTGTATTGTTCTGTCTACATTTACGACACCAAATTTTAAGTCCGTTGAATGGTTTTGGTGGTAGTTTTAGTTTTTTCATTGAAGCAACCTTTTTATTATGTCTTTTTGAAATGAACTGGTTGGTTTTACTCTTGTTGTTGGATAGGGGGTAGGTTCACTCCCAATTTCAAGGAGCAGTAAGTTAAAGAGTTCATTTTCACCGCCACATATAACTGATATTCGTTGTTTCCAATCATTAGGATACTTGGACTTGTATTCCATAGCAAGGGGTTTTATATTGTAAAAATCAACCTCCACCTTATACACATATTTTCTTGTGTCCTTATGTATCTTAATTTGGTTTTCATCCAACCAGTTTATTATTGATTTTCTGTCTTTACGATTAATTATGCAACCAACTTTCATAATTGGTAATCTTGAAAATTCTTTCATCTTACACCATCTCCCTGTTCTCTTTTTTTTACGGGAGTGAGAATTATTATCTACTAAAATATAAATAAAAAATCGTGTAAATAAAAATCTTGAGGGGTCTTTGTTGAAAGTTTTATTTTATCTGGAAGTTAGTGATGATATTAACTACGAATTGCTAGTATTGATATACACGGGGCTGCCTGCCCCCCTGGTTGGTATCAAACCTTAATATAGCGTCCTGCCCCCGTTCACCAGAGGGTCATAATAATCCACGAGAAATTGTTTGGTGCAAAAAGTTATGATGGGAAAAATATCCTAAAATCACGATTAAAAATTCCGGTAAAAAATTGAGATATTCTAACAAGTACACTTTACAATCAACTTATTTGTATTTATATTATACAAGTGTTGGTAATGATGGTGGTTATTACCGGTTATACACTTAAAATATTTTTAGATACCCCTTAAAGTATGTGCCACCACACAGAAATTTGGGGTCTTTTATTTATATGAAAAATGAAACTGAATTAAAACCCAAAGGGATCTTCTTCAAGATGGACTGGGATGAAATGATTATGGATTTAGAAGACGAATCAGTCGGTAAGATGATTAAGAACGCGTACAACTATCTCAATGATAGGGAACTTATTGAGATGGATAAGATGGAATCAAAATTATTTAAACATGTTATTGTACCTGTATTAAATTTTAATAATGAAAAATACCAAAAACAGGTTGAGCATAACAGAAGGGTAGCACCGAAGGGTGGTAGGAAACCCAAGACCGAAGAAACCCAGACAAACCCAATGGGAATAATTGAAACCCAGAATATCCCGAGTGGTTCTTTTACAAACCCGGAAAACCCTAAAGATAAAGATAGAGATAAAGATAGAGATAAAGAAAAAGATAAAGTTAAAGAAAGAGATATAGAAAAAGATAAAACTAGACTAGAAATAGAAAAAATGAAAAAACTAGTTGATATAGATTTAAAAACTATTAAGGTTGAGAAGGAAATTGATTTTTCTATTAATGTAAAGGAGTTAGTAAGGATATTAAACTGGTCTAGATTTGAATTACTGATATTTTATACTAGCGTAAAGGATGTTGAGGGTTTATTAACTGAATATGATAAACTGGGATGTTTGCAGGGGATACTGGGTATTAAGGAACACTACTCTTATTATCTAGATACCATCATAAAATAAACTCTCAACGAAAAGGTGAGTGGAACGAACCAAGACGAATTCTCACTAGTTCCAACCCCATCACCTCCTTGTTCCGCCGTCCTCCTCTTCCCCATAAAATATTTTTACCTCCTCAGGTACTACCTGAAATAAAGAAATCTCCGGTAGTTTCGGAGATATTCTGCACCTTTTCTGTTTTCGGTAAAAGTAAAATTCATTTTCAACCTTGTCTTGTTTCGGTAAAGGTGAAATGGGGACTAGTGATTTATTTTTGGTACTCAACTTCCTGCCATCTGTCAGGAAGTTCCTTGCAGAACTACCCCTCAAAATAAAATTTATTTGTCGTGAGATGTTGGGAGACCTATAATAAGGTCAAAACCCATCTTTTTGGTATGGGTGTAATACTATCCCAAATAATACTAGCGTTTGAGTGTTTTTGCTAGTTATGAAAATACTATCCCTTTCGTGAATAAACCCCATTTATTCTTAAAATAAGACGACTGGCGGGACTTTCTTGTATGGGTTGGGTGTATTTATTATTAAAGATATTTTATGAAATTAAGAACACTTGTACAAGACAGTCCAAACAGGAAACTGAAGATGATTATTAGTGAAACACAATTTAAATCACTAGCTAATAATGTACTAATCCTGCAAGAGGAAAAACAAATAAAGAACACCCATTTAATCAAAACAAACACCCATGCACAGAAGAAGAAATAGACCAGAAATCAAGTATCCTGAAATTGCAGTGTTTGCATTATCAAAAGGTTCTCAAATGAACGATAATATCCATAAAAGTGATTGCTACTATTACATGCTAGACAAGATTGAGCAAATGATGAGGATGAATAATGTTAAGAGTGATAAGTTTGGAATATCTGGGTACAAAGAAGATGTTGCTGCATATCTTTCATTTTACTTGGAGGTATATCTTTTCAAAGACCTTGAGATAAACCTGATGGATGATATTAATGAATATGACCCTGATATTATGCCAAACAAGTATCGCTAGTGGATCACGGATCTGATCTTTAAAATTTCACTGGCACACTTTTCTTCCTGTAAATTAAAAGGAAGTTCCAATGGTACCATCTTTATATAAGAGGGAGCTAACAAAACGCTAAAAATCAATGCATTTTCACTTTACCCCTTGCCGGTAGTGCCAAAAGCCGTAGCATAGCACAAAAAAGGAACTATGACTACAAAAATCAAATCCGCTGAACATTTAGAAGAAATTGAGTTAAACAAACTCTTAAAGTACCTTCATCAAAACAAATTATGGGTCTATTACCTCTTTGTAAGGTTAGGGGTATCGGTTGCACTACGATACTCTGATTTATCCCAAATCACTTGGGAAATGGTTTTAGGCAAGACCAACCTGATACTGAAAGAAAAGAAGACAGGTAAGGTCAGAGAAATCCCATTACATATTGAACTTACCGATACCATTGCAAAGGTATATTCTCAAATGGGCTGTCCTGAAAGGAACACATGTATTATCCCATTACACATCCGTACCATCAATAAACAAATCAAGTTATATGCAGCAAAGGCAGGTATTCGTGGTAAGAGGATTAGTAGCCACACGATGAGAAAGACATTTGGACGCCTTTGCTGGGACAGAAATAACCAAAGTGAATCCTGTTTAGTCCGTTTATCTTCATTATTCAATCACTCTTCGGTTCAGACAACAAGGATTTACCTATCACTTCGTCAGGAGGAGATACAGAATTTATATATGTTGCAGGATATGTTTGTTTATTAATAGAGCAGTAATTATAATATTTTATTTAACAAGGTTACGTAAATATTAATTAAATCTTTTTTATTCAAAAAAAAGAGGGGTGGGTGGGTATTATTTATTCTATTAAATCATATCTTTAAAGCATTTTTTTTACAACATAGTATTTCACTATAATATAAATTAATAAATTTTTATGCTATCATGAAAAACATCCAATTCTCTTTATTTTTTTTGTTTAGTTTATTGTTTGTAAACAACCTGTATAGTCAATCCATCACTCCATATACTTTAAGTAATGGTGGTGGCTCAAGTGCTACTATGGAATGGAGCATGGGTGAATCTGTTTCCATTGCTCATTTTATTACATCAGGTTATTCTTTAAATACAGGGGTATTACAACCTATGACGAGTATTGTAACAGCCATTAATGAATATGGCCCTGCAGTGTTTGGTACTCAAATTACCATTGGCCCTAATCCAACATCTAATTTACTGCAAATTAAAGCAAGGTTTAATCAAGTGGGTAGTTTGTCGTTTCAACTCATAGATGCAAAATCGTCTATTATGTTTACACAAGATGCGGGTACAATATTCAACAGTTATGATAAGGACATATTAATGGAAAATTATCCACCAGGTGTATTTTATATGAAAGTATATTTTAAACCAAGTACAGGGATTGCTAAAACAGGTATTTACAAAATCATCAAACTATAATTTCAAAAAAATATTATTGCATACGGTTAAGTATACAATAATAAAAATCAACCGGTAATTTATGCAAAAAAGTAATTTATTAAAACGCAGTCTTTTTTTGATCCTTTTATCAATAATCATGGTTAACGCCCAAGCGCAAACTGGATTGAATTTTCAGGGGGTAGCTAGAACAACGAATAATGTGATACTAGCATCACAGGCCATTACTATTAAATTAAGTATCCTACAAGGCAGTACAACAGGAACAGCTGATTATACCGAAACCAGAAGAGTCACCACCAATGCACAGGGTTTATTTACAGCGGTAATAGGAGACACGGGAGCTATTAGTACTTTAGGAAACTTCACTACCATTAACTGGAAACTATCACCTAAGTTTTTAAAAATTGAAATGGACGCAGCTGCGGGGACAAATTTTATTACAATGGGTACCACACAGTTCCAGTATGTAGCTTATGCTCAGTTTGCAAAAAGTGTGGATGCTGAAAATATAGTGGGTATTGTTCCAGTAACATTAGGAGGAACAGGTGTGAATAGTTTAACAGGTTTAAAAACTGCATTAACTTTAAATAATGTAAGCAATACAACAGACCTAACTAAACCCATTAGTACTTTAACCCAAACTGCACTTGATTTAAAATTAAATGCAGCAGATACGAGTAAATACACAAAACAAACCTATAGTGATTCAGCATTGTTGACTAAATTAAGTATAACGGGTAATGCGGCTACAGCGACAACTGCTACCACAGCAGGAACATCAAGTACAGCAACTAAATTAGCAACAGCAAGAAATATAAATGGAGTAGCGTTTGATGGTAGCGGAGATATAAACATAACATCATCAGCAGATGCAGGAACTTTAACTGGAACTATATTGAAATCTACAATAACAGGTTCAAGTTTAACGAGTGTTGGAACATTGGCGAACTTAACGGTAACTAATGCAATTGCAGGAAGTATAACGGGTAATGCGGCTACAGCGACAACTGCTACCACAGCAGGAACATCAAGTACAGCAACTAAATTAGCAACAGCAAGAAATATAAATGGAGTAGCATTTGATGGTAGTGCAGATATAACCATTACATCATCAGCGGATGCTGGAACATTAACAGGAACAACTTTAAAATCAACAATAACAGGTTCAAGTTTAACAAGTGTAGGAACATTAAGTGCTGGTTCAGTTCCATATAGTTTATTAACTGGAACTGCACCAACATTTAATCAAAACACTACGGGTAATGCGGCTACAGCGACAACAGCGGGAAATATAACAGCAACAACAAACACGACATTAACCTCCTTATCAAGTTTAGCAACAGTTGGAACAATCACAAGTGGCGTATGGAGTGGAACAGCGGTAACAGTTGAAAAAGGAGGAACGGGATTAACTGCAGCGGGAACTAATGGTCAAGTATTAACATCAACTGGAAGTGGAACTTTAACATGGACTTCAGCAGCCACATCAGTACATACAATAGGTGAATCATATGGAGGAGGAATTGTGTTTTATGTTACAACCGGTGGCTTACATGGGTTAATTGCAGAAACGCAAGATCAATCTAGCAGTTGTAGTTGGTATGATGCGCAAAATATTATTAGTACTTCAAGTAATCACTCTACTGCAGGTAAATTATTTACTGATTGGAGATTACCTACAAAAAATGAACTTAATTTGCTTTACTCACAAAAATCAGTGGTTGGAGGTTTTGCGAATAACGACTATTGGAGTTCTACGGAGCTCGACCTCAACATCGCGTGGCTCCAGTTTTTCTACAGTGGCTCTCAGAACGGCACCGGTAAGCTCCACAGACTATGTTCGCGCCATTAGGGCTTTTTAACAATTTAACTATTTGACAATTTATAAAGTCCGCGTAGCGGACAAAAATATAAAGAATACAAAATGGCCTTATATTACGAGTTGCCAGTTTATCGGGATGTGTATAAGCTAATTTTGATGATATTTGAATGTACAAAAGATTTTTCAAAAGAATATAAATACACACTAGGACAGGATATGAAAAGGGATGCATTGCAATTAGTCAGGAACATTTACAGAGCTAATAAGTCAGTAAATAAAAAGGAATATTTGGAAGCATTTTTAGATGATTTTGAATTACTTAAATTAGAAATTAGGTTGTGTTCAGATATGAAAATATTACCCATAAAAAAACAAGCGGCACTCGCTATGTTAATGGATACGATTGGGAAACAGATTATAGGATGGCGTAATGCCAATCCTGTATAGCCAGAACTATTGTTGTTAAGGCGGCAATGGGTGTGCAGGTTTTGTTTAAAAGCGATAAAGGGACTGTTGTAAAGCAGTTGATTAAAAGTAACTACAAGAAGCCTTGTTTTTATAAAAACACCTTTATTTTAAGTGGTTGGAGGTTTTGCGAATAACAACTATTGGAGTTCTACGGAGAACGACAACAACAACGCGTGGAACCAGAATTTCAACAATGGCAATCAGAACAACAACAATAAGAACAACACAAACTATGTTCGCGCCATTAGGGTTTTTAAACAAAACATTCAATACCCGAAAGTAAAATATTTGGGTATTTTTCATTAAAGTTGGGTTTATGCAAATTGAACTGTGGGAGTTATTCAATGCCTATTATACTTGTAGAGGAAATAAACGAAATACACATAATGCATTATCATTTGAAGTTGATTATGAAAATAATTTGGTTCAACTATGTAATGATATAAATAATAATCATTATAAAATTGGTAGGTCAATAGCATTCATCGTGAAAAAACCTGTTATTAGGGAAATATTCGCAGCCGATTTCAGGGACAGGGTGGTACATCATCTTATTATCAACAAATTAAATCCACTTTTTGAGAAAGAGTTTATAAGCGATAGTTACGCTTGTAGGGTTGGTAAAGGAACTCACTATGGTATTAAAAGGGTAGCAGGTTTTATACAAAACTGTTCTCATAACTATACGGGGGACTGTTATATTTTAAAGTTGGATATACTTGGATTTTTTATGCATATCAATAGGTTTATACTTTTTGAAAGGTTAGAAAAGTTCATTCAATTAAAGTACCATGAACCGGATAAAGAATTATTGATATACCTGTGTAAGCAAATTATATTTAATGATCCCACCCAAAATTGTACCATTAAGGGGGGTATTAAAAATTGGGAAGGGTTACCCAATAATAAAAGTTTGTTTCATAGTGCTCCAGGTTGTGGCTTACCCATTGGCAATTTAACATCACAGGTATTTGCTAATTTTTATATGAATAGTTTGGATCATTTTATTAAATATGATATGGGTATCAAATACTATGGAAGGTATGTGGATGATTTTGTAATAATACACCCCGATAAGGAGTATTTGAAGAGGTTAATACCCTTACTCACTAGTTATTTATCTACCACCTTACAACTCACCTTACACCCCAAAAAACAGTACTTACAACATTATACAAAAGGGGTTCGTTTTTTAGGTACAGTCATTAAACCCAATCGTATATATATTGGTAATCGTACTAAAGGGAACTTTTATATGGCCATTGAAAAACAAAATAGGTTGCTACAGCATAAGCAACTGAAAATAGAACTTCTACAAGGATTTTTAAGTAGTATGAACTCTTATTTGGGTATCATGAAACATTATAAAACCTATCGGTTAAGGATGGGGTTGATATTAAAGTATTTAAACCCAATGTGGTGGAAATATGTTTATTTGGTGGGAGATAAGTTTGGGGTTAAAAAATGAGGATTTGATTTTAATTATACTGCGCTAGATAATGACCTAAAGAAACCATAAAAACCCCCATATTTCCCCGTTCTGCGCTAGTTTCAATTTAAGTAGTATAAACTTGGTCAAGAAGCATTAAACGCCTATCTTTGCCGTCCAAACATCGCGAGGTAGAGCAGCGGTAGCTCGTCGGGCTCATAACCCGAAGGTCGGAGGTTCGATCCCTTCCCTCGCAACATCTTATCCCGCTCCCGATTCCTATCGAGAGCGGATTTTTTTTGTCGTAAGTTTGTATTAATAAAGAAAAGGCATGAAAGTTGGGTTTGTAAACATATTTGGGAAGCCAAATGCAGGGAAAAGCACTTTACTGAACGCCATTATGGGCGAGAAGATGGCTATTGTATCCTCCAAGGTCCAAACTACAAGACATAGAATCAAGGCCTTTTTGAACAAGGAAGACGAGTATCAAATCATTTTCTCGGATACGCCAGGGATCATTGATCCTAAGTATAAGTTACATGAGAAGATGATGGGTGCAGTTAAATCGGCTTTGGAAGATGCAGATCTAGGTCTTTTAATGGTGGATGTGAGGGACGATTTTGACGAAATTGACGCCATGTTTACGGCTTTGAGGCTTAAAGTACCTTGTATCGTGGTCATGAATAAGTCGGATTTAGCAGAAGGTGGCAGGGTAAAAGAGGCAAACGCCTTTTTTAGTACAAAACCTTATTGTTCTAAAATAATTTCTATTAGTGCGTTGAATGTCAGTGATATAGAAAGGCTATTGAAAGTTATTTTACAACTCATTCCAGAAGGTGGACATCCTTTCTTTGACCAGTCGGACTTGAGTGATTTACCGACTAAGTTTTTTGTGAGTGAGATTATTAGGGAGAAGATTTATCAGTTGTTTGGGGAGGAAATTCCATACCACACAGCCGTTTTGGTAAATTCATTCAAGGAGCAACCCTTATTGGTGAAGATTCAGGCAGACATAGTAGTGAATAGAGAATCCCAAAAGGCCATCATTATTGGGGAGAAGGGTAAGTTGATTAAGGAGATTGGCACATTGGCAAGAAAGGATATAGAAGCTTTTATAGGTTCCAAGGTCTACTTGGAGTTACTAGTAAAAGTGAAGCCTAAGTGGAGAGATAATGAGTTGAAGTTGAAAGAATTTGGATACTAATAGTATTTTTTATTAAATATTGTTAAGTTATTGATATATTGTATTTTAAGATAGTTTATTTGATTATTAAATTTTAGTTTTATGAGTTTTACAGTCGCTATAGTAGGAAGGCCCAATGTGGGGAAAAGCACACTGTTCAATCGCTTTTTAGAAGAGCGTAAGGCCATTGTAGATGATGTAAGTGGTGTAACCAGAGACCGTCAATATGGTGTGACAGAATGGAATGGCAAAAATTTCAACGTGATTGATACAGGTGGTTTTGTGCCTGATTCAAGTGATATGTTTGAGACGGAAATTAGAAAGCAAGTAAGAATTGCCATTGACGAAGCCAACTGTATCATCTTTATGGTGGACGCAGCGGTAGGATTGACTGATTTAGATGCTGCCATGGCAGATATGTTGAGAAGAACAACCAAACCAGTATTAGTAGTTGCCAATAAGGTAGATAATTCAAATAGGGCTTTAGACGCCACAGAGTTTTATAGCATGGGCTTTGAGCACAACTATTTTGTAAGTTCTATCTCTGGAAGTGGTACTGGAGATTTATTAGATGGGGTGACTGCATTTATTACAGAAGTGCAACCAACAGACGAAGAATTGGAAGCAGCAGACAATGTGCCTAAAATTGCCATTATAGGCCAACCAAACGTGGGCAAGTCATCCTTACTAAATGCTTTTATAGGTCAAGAAAGAACCATTGTGAGTGATATCGCTGGAACAACTAGGGATACGATCCATACGCATTATAATATGTTCCAAAAGGAGTTTATCTTGATTGATACTGCTGGAATTAGAAGAAAGAATAAGGAAAAAGATGATCTAGAGTTCTATTCTGTGATTCGTGCGATTAAAGCCATGGATGAAGCAGATGTATGTTTAATGGTGATAGACGCAGTAAAGGGCATCACAGCGCAGGATCTAAGTATATTTAGCCTAGCTGCTAAAAAGGGTAAGGGCATTGTGTTTTTAGTGAATAAATGGGATTTAGTCCCTAAGGAAACCAATACCGCTAGAGACTATGAAAAAAGGCTAAAAGACAAACTGGCACCTTTTACAGATGTGCCGATCCTATTTATTTCAGCCGTTGAAAAAACCCGTATTTTCAAAGCCATTGAGTTGGCATTAGATGTATATGAGAATAAACATCGTAAAATTCCAACCTCTAAGTTGAACGATATTATGCTTAAGGCGATTGAGAAATACCAGGCGCCAGTGGTTAGGGGACATGTGATTAAAATCAAATTTGTACAGCAATTACCTACCCGTGTACCTAGTTTTGCTTTTTTCACCAATTTCCCTGATGATGTGAAGACGCCTTATAGGAATTACCTAGAAAATCAGGTGCGGGCAAATTTCAATTTTACAGGGGTCCCAGTTCGTATCTACTTCAGAAAGAAGTAGTTAGCTAGTAAAAACTATGAATTTGGGGTTAATTATAAAATAACATGAATTTAATTAGTTAAATTTTGGTGAATGTATTGTTAAACCCTATCTTCGCTCTCGTATTTTTTATACTAAACTTAAAACATTAAAAATGAAAAAAGTATTCGCAATTTTCGCTATCGCTGCTTTAACTGCATGTGGTGGTGCTTCTACTGAAGCTACAACTGATTCTTCTGCTGTTGCTGTTGATTCTTCTGCTGTTGCTGTTGATTCTTCTGCTATGTCAATGGATTCAACTGCTACTGATTCTGCTGCTACTAAGTAGTTCTAGAAGTTTTTTAAATAACTTCTTGCAAGAAGGTCCTTTCCGAAATTTCGGAAAGGATTTTTTTTTGTGCCTAACTCAAGGCGGTTTCTTACATTTGATTCCTTTTGGCACTAATATTGCCTATATAAATGCAGACGGATATAGCCTATTCATAAAGAAAGGCTTATGTCATTTTGACTAGAATTATAAAACTTAAGACATTGGATAAACAATTTTTATTTAAAACAGAAGACGACAACGAATTCATCCCCTTATTCACTTTTAACGAGCAGGATATGGAAAATGAACCTGCACTTGTTATAGAAGATATGATCCCAATCCTACCTTTAAGAAATACCGTGTTGTTTCCTGGGGTAGTCATTCCTATTACAGTAGGAAGAGATAAGAGCATTCAAGCAGTGAAAGCAGCTTATGCTAAAGATAAATTAGTAGGGGTATTGGCGCAAAAAGATGGGAATGTAGAAGATCCCAATCCAGCAGATTTATGTGCGATAGGTACCGTGGCAAAGATCATTAAAATGATTAAGATGCAAGACGGGGGCACCACCATTATCATTCAAGGTAAAAAGCGTTTTGAGTTATTAGAGATGGTGGAAGAAGATCCATTTTTTAAAGGGAAAGTGAAATTAATTGAAGATGAACCTGTACAAAAAGACGATACTCATTTTGAGGCTTTGTTGTCTAACATAAAAGATCTAGCTGCACAGATCATTCAGTTGTCTCCTAATTTTCCTTCAGAGGCAACCATGATTTTAAAAAATATTGAAAGCCCTCTTTTCTTAGTCAATTTTGTTGGTAGTAATTTAAATATTGAATTACAACAAAAGCAAGGCTTATTAGAAATTAATGGCGTGAAGGAGAAAGCAGAAAAACTAGTGGAGTTCTTACAAAAAGAATTGCAATTTGTAGAGCTAAAGAATAAAGTAGCCAATAAGACCAGAACAGAAATCGACAAACAACAAAGAGATTATTTTTTACAGCAACAACTTAAGAGCATCAAGGATGAGTTAGGAGGTGATCCTAACGAACGCGAAGTGGCTGAAATGAAAAAGAAGGCAGAGCATAAAAAATGGCCTGATGCTGCAAAAAAATTATTTCAAAATGGTTTAGAAAAATTGGAGCGTATGCATCCAAGCACACCAGATTATTCTGTGGTGTACAATCACCTTGATTTATTATTAGACCTTCCTTGGGATGAATATACAGATGATAACTATGATTTAAAGCACGCAAAAAAAGTGTTAGATGATGATCATTATGGCATGGGTAAAATCAAAAATCGTATTTTAGAATACCTAGCGGTCTTGAAATTGAAGGGAGATATGAAGAGTCCAATCCTTTGTTTCTTAGGCCCTCCAGGGATTGGTAAAACATCTTTAGGCAGGTCCATTGCACATGCTATTGGCAGAAAATATACCCGTGTTAGTTTAGGTGGTCTTCATGACGAAAGTGAAATCAGAGGACATCGTAAAACCTATATTGGAGCCATGCCTGGAAGAATCATTCAAAGCATTCGTAAGATAAAGACATCTAATCCTGTGATGATATTGGACGAGATTGATAAAATAGGTAAAGACCAGAGGGGAGACCCATCTTCGGCATTACTAGAAGTATTGGATCCTGAACAAAATCATAGTTTTTATGACAATTATTTAGAATCTGAATATGATTTAAGTAAGACCTTATTCATTGCAACAGCAAATGATATCAGTCAAATTCAGCCTGCTTTAAGAGATCGTTTAGAAATCATCGATTTAAGTGGTTATGCTGTAGAGGAAAAAGTTGAAATCGCTAAAAGACATTTATTTCCTAAGCAAAGAGCATTGCATGGTTTAGAGAAATACAATTTCAAGATACAAGATAATGTGTTGGAAAAAGTGATTGAGGATTATACAAGAGAAAGTGGTGTGCGTGAATTGGATCGTCAATTGGCTTCGATCATGCGCTACCAAGCAAAACAAATTGCGTATAAACAAAAAATTAAACCAACAGTCAGTAAATTAGACCTGCTTAAAATTTTAGGTCAGCCTAGGTATAGTAATGAGATTTATAAAACAGTAAATATGCCAGGGGTAGCAGTAGGGTTAGCTTGGACTTATGTGGGTGGTGATATTCTATTCATTGAAACTTTACTTTCGGATGGGAAAGGGGAATTAAAATTGACTGGAAATTTGGGCAATGTGATGAAAGAAAGTGCGACAACAGCCATGACCTATTTACAAGCCAATGCTAAAAAAATTGGAGTTGATCCAACATTGTTTACAACTAAGTCTGTCCACATGCACGTTCCTGAAGGTGCTGTTCCTAAGGATGGTCCTAGTGCGGGTATCACCATTTTAACCGCTTTAAGTTCTTCCTATACGGGTAGAAAAGTAAAGCCATTCTTGGCAATGACTGGTGAGATTACACTTAGAGGCCAGGTTTTACCTGTAGGCGGTATCAAAGAAAAAATCTTAGCTGCGAAAAGAGCTGGTATGAAAGAAATTATTCTTTGTTGGCAAAATGAAAAAGATATCAATGAAATTGACCAAGCTTTTATAAAAGGTTTGAAGTTCTATTATGTGAAAAATATGCAACAGGTGCTAGATTTAGCCCTTGTTTAATTGATTTTTAAATTCCAAACCCTAGCTTTGTTACATGCGTGGTATACAATTCATCTACAGGCTAGGGTTTTTTATTGCCTGCTATTTCAATAGCAGCTGGTTAATAGGAGGCAATGCCCTATTTGCTCAGTCTACCGCAGGGAATGCCGTCTACCAATTTTTAAAATTGCCCTATTCTGCTAAAGCAACAAGTCTAGGTGGGCTTAATATTAGTTCAATTGGGAATGACCTTGGTTTAGCCATGATGCAACCCGCTTTATTATCAACCAACTTAGATGGTGAATTACAAGTAAGTGTGAAACCCTATTTTGCAGGCATACAACAGTATGATTTAAATGGGGCCAATCAATTAAAATCAGATTGGGTGATAGGATGGGGCGTGCACTTTATGGATTATGGAAGTATTGCACAAACAGATATGTTAGGTAATGAATATGGGAACATCAATCCTAGTGAATATGCAATTCAGGTGGGCATTGCCAAAACCTATCTGGAAAATTTTCATATTGGTACACAAATAAAATTTATACAATCCAATTATGGTCTGTATAAATCCAATGGTATCGCAATGGATATGGGCGTAAGATACCTTTCACCTAATGGCTTGTCACAATGGAGTATTTTATTACAAAATGTAGGGACGCAATTAAAATATTTTCAAGTAAAGGAAGAATTGCCTTTGAATTTAATACTTGGCTGGTCCAAAAAATTAGGGAGTGCACCTTTACAATTTTCGGTGACAGCAGAAAGGTTATCTGTTTGGAATGATAATTATTATGATATGGATTTTTACAATGCGGAGGGATATAAAAAACCAGGGTCACTTCAAAATCTTTTTAACCACCTTGTGTTGGGATCTCAATTGTATATTGGAGAAAATTTTGAATTAGATCTGGGATATCATTTTGCACGAAGATTCGAGTTGAATCTTCCCAATCAACCCAATAGTTTAAATGGATTGAGTGCTGGTTTTGGGTTTCCCTATAAAAGGGTTCAATTTCAATATGGTACAGGTTTTTTTCAAAAAAATAGTTACCATCATTTCACGTTGCAATATGCATTGCAACAAAAATAATTATTGTTGTTTCTTGGGCATCACTGCTTTTGGTTTTGTAGCAGGTATAGTGGCTTGCTTAGGTTCTATTATTGGCTTTTTAGGCAAGGTAGATTTATTGACTGGAAGATTATTTGCAGCAGGTGTTTCTATCGTTGGCTCATTATTTGAAATCAAGCTGTAATCTGATTCTGCTGCAATGCCCTCTGCATCTATATCCGGCAATGTTAAATCAATACTTGAATCCTTGCCAACAAAATTGACATTAAAGTCGGTACTTAAATTATCAGGCTTCACAAAACTTGCGTTTCTATCTAAATTACATGCAGGGTCATTTGCAACCTTATTCATAAAATAAGCCCAAATAGGTAAGGAGCCATGTGCGCCTTGCCCAAAATAATTATCTGTAAAACGAATGTAGCGATCATCTGCACCCACCCATGCACCTGCAAGTATTTGTGGCGTGTATCCCATAAACCATAAATCACTATTGTCATTGGTCGTTCCAGTTTTACCTGCTACAGACTGCGTTCCAATATCATAAGAATACATGCTTCTACCAGTCCCTTTTGAAATCACCCCCTCCATCATACTCACCATAGAGTAGGCGGTTAATTCACTAATGACTTTTCTTCTTTGTGGGGAGAAGCTTTCTAATACATTGCCGTTTTTATCTTCGATACGATTGATAAAAAATGGTTGGGCATTATAACCTCCACCTGGGAACATCGTATAGGCTTGTACCATTTCAAACAAGGATATTTCACAAGCCCCTAGTGCAATAGAAGGGTAGGCTGGAATGTCTGCTTGAATATTAGATTTTTTTAAATAGGCTACCAGTTCTTTTGCTGCTTCGTTTCCATCCCCATTAATTTGTTTCATGATATAAGCAGTGGCACAGTTTCTAGATTCTGCTAAAGCTTGCGCCATTGGCATAGCTTGTCCCGTACATGTTTTTGCTGTATTCGGTACCATGCCATAACCTTCAAAATTTTGTTGTTGATCTTGAACAATACTAAATGGGGTAAAGCCAGATTTTTCAATGGCCAAAGAATACAATAAAGGCTTCATAGTAGAACCTACTTGTCTTCTTGTATTGATATTGACGTGGTCATATTTAAATGTCTTAAAATCAATGCCACCCACCCATGCTTTGACTTCACCTGTAAAAGGATCTACTGCTAAGAAACCAGTTTGAAGCATTTGCTTATGGTACTTTAATGAGTCCATTGGTGTCATGATGGTATCAATGAATCTATTTTTATTCCATGCAAAAACACGCATTGGTAAAACTTCATCAAATGTTTTTCTGATATCAGTCTCCTCTATCTCCTCACGTTTTAAATTCCTCCAACGATCGGTTTGCTTAACGGCTAATTCTAATTGGTTATTAAAGTCTTTCCAAACAGCACCTGTTTTGATATTGGATTGTTTATTAAATTCTTTTTGCAAGTAGGCCATATGCCTTGCAACTGCTTCCTCCGCATACAATTGCATGCGTGGATTAATGGTGGTATAAATTTTTAAACCATCTCTGTATAAGTTGTAAGCATCGCCATTGTTTTTCTTATGCTCCTTACACCATTTTTTCATATACTCTCCAAGATAACTTCTAAAGTAGGGGCCTAATCCATTGTTTTCATCTAACTTCTTAAAATTAGTGACCAATGGTAATGCTTTTAATTGTGTTGATTGATCCTCTGTAATATATTTTTGACCAGCCATTCTGTTCAATACTAAGTTTCTTCTTTCAATGGCTAATTTAGGATTCCTGTTGGGGTTGTATTTAGTAGGGGCATTGATCATGCCAATGAGCAAAGCAGCTTCTTCGATTGTCAAACGATCTGGTTCTTTTTGGAAAAAGGATCTAGAGGCATTGCTTACGCCAAATAAATTTTCACTAAACGGCACTGTATTTAAATACAAAGTGATGATTTCTTGCTTAGTAAAATTGCGTTCCAATTTGATAGCAATGATACTCTCTTTAATTTTTTGAATGATTCTTAAGAGTTTGTTTTTAGTACCCCAGTTATCCGTAAATAAGTTTTTTGCTGTCTGCATCGTGATGGTAGAAGCACCACCTTGGCTACCTAGAAAAGCGACCGCTCTGATTAAGCCTTCTCCGTCAATGCCGTAATGGTCGTAAAATCTTTTATCTTCTGTAGCCACTAGAGCTTGCAATAAGTAGGGGCTGATATCTCTATATTTCACACTAATTCTATCTTCTAAATAAAACTTACCCATGGGCGTACCATCTTGAGCATATACTTGACTTGCTAAAGATGCTGTTGGGTTTTCAATATCATCTAGATCGGGCATATCACCAATCCATCCAAAATTGAGCATTAGGATAAATAGTAAAAAGATACCTGCTGCAATGAGGTAATATTTCCAAAATAGCCTTACCCAATTTTTTGGTCCTTTTTTAATTTCCTTGTTCGTTGTTTTATTTTCTGAGTTCACTTTTTACCATTTAAGGTTTAAAATAATAATTTGACTTACCGCGCTTATATTGATCCAATTGCTCCTGATTGTTAATTAAAATGATATTTGATTTTCCAATCAATGTTAGATCGTATTGTTTTTTAGCAATGAACGAAATAATTTCTGTACTTAATCTTGGCTTCACTTTATTGATATAGGCTAGCCCATCAGATGCATTTGTAAATGGTCCAATCCAAATGATATGACTTTGATCTGTAAACTGAACATAAGTCACTGTAAGGTTTAGTTTTCTGAAATCTTCAGTATTGACGTCTTTGAATGCATTTTGAATTTCTTTCACAAATGCGGTAGAAACATTCATCGTTTGTAAAGCAATATAATGTTGTTCTAAGCTATCATTGGTAAAAACAATTTGATTTATTACTGCTAGCGTTTGAGCACTATCTTTTTTAGTACTAACAGGCGACATATTATTAGTTTTGCCGATGCTGATTAAACTACTATCATTCTTTAATGCAATTACAGGGCTTTTGGTTTGTTCAAGTGCTTCTTCTTTTGCATTGACCAATTTATTTGGTTTTACTATTTTTAACGCTGCAAGATAGGCTTCGGTTATTTTTCTATTATTGATCTCAGTGATAATATTTTTAGCCCTTGCCTTGATGGACTCACTCTTATTTTTTACAATAAGATCATTTAAGTATTCAATCGCTATGCTGTCTTTCCCTAATTGGGCATTCATTTTCACTTTTAAAAACTGATAAGGGGTATTCCATTTTGTACCCTTGAATTGTTGTTCTGAAGCCTCCATTTGTAGACTAAATTGATCCCAGTCTCCAATTTGTGCTAAAAAATAAGCTGTTTTATATGCCTCTGAACTATTTTTATCAATACGGTCAAGATTTTCTTTTGCCTTTTTTTTTTGGAAATAAATACCCTCAGGAAATTCCCTTGTAATGACTTGTATTAGGCTATCAGATACGCTTTGTTGTCCTATATGCAAGTAATGGCTTGCTAAGTCGAGTAAAGCACTTTCTGTGGTATTGGGATCAATATTATGTTGAATCACAGCTTGATATCTTGGCAATGCTTTTTCAAAATCATCCAGTTCGTATAAAAATATTTTTGCTATAGATAAACTATTTTTATTCCAAATAGTTTTTGATTGTGCTAATTCTAAAACAGTTTCAATCAATCGAATACTAAGTGTATCAGTACTATCTCTTTTTGGAGGATTTTTATTATTTTTTGTAACAACCACATTCGTGTTCAATTTCAAGTTGTTTGGAATACTATCTGCATTGGCACTTGATGAATTTGTTCTTGGTAATTGGATCGTAGTTTTTCTACGCCAGTTGTCGACATTTGGCCTATCACCCCATTTTTTGATATAGTTTCCAACACCCATGCTAACATTTTGAGGGTTGTCAAAGTAGAAGTCCGATTTTACAACTTGTTTTGTTGTTGGATTTGAAAATGCATTATTAAAAGTATAACCTGAATTATAATTTTGAACATTTAAACTGACAGGGTCAGCTATTTTTTTCTTATTGGGGTCAGACAATAAATCTTTTTGTTGAGACTTGTTAAATGCAGCTCTTTTTTGCCATTGTTTTGCAATTAGTTCTTGATCTTTTTTTGGAGCAGCATAAATCATTTGCAAACTATCTTCATTGGCAATCAATTCGTCTAAGTTGGCTATTTTGTCAATCCATTTTTTTCGTAAAGTAATTTGATCATAATTAGGATAAGTTTTTAACAGCTCCTTGATATCGTCGTAAGCAATTTTAGCAACTGCAAAATGATCGTCTTTATAATTTAAAGCACCTAATTGAACCAATGCTTTTTGTTTTAGCTTATTATTTTTTTCATTTTTTTGAATAGAGGTAATCAGCCATTGATTTGCTTTTGAAACTGCTTGATTGCGAAGTGCAAGTTGCGCCATCTCATAATAGACAATATCTGCAAAGGCGCTGTATTTGTCTTTCTTCAACATACGCTCCAATGCTTTGGCTAAATTCTCCCATGAATTATCTCCACGATTCGCGTCAATACTTGTCATATAAATATTGGCATAAACTGCTATGACTGGATTGGATACGATCGCACTCGCTTTTTTATACCAAATATAGGCTAGGTTAGTTTTTTGTTCCTTTTCATACAATTGTGCAATTAAATAAGACCATCTAGCTTTTGTGCTTAAATCTTTCGCATTGTCTAAACCTTTGATTAAATAAGATGCGGCACTATCATTGTTGCCAGATAAGTAATAGCCATATGCCAATTGTTCGTATAAAAAGGGGTGTAAACGTTTAGGAAAGCCTAGATCTGTTTTTAATAATTGCAATAAACTGATTCCTTCATTGATTTCACCAGCTTCAAAATAATTTCTTGCTTGCCAAATCATACTTTCATTTCTGACATTCTTGTTTTCCCAAACTCGATTATTTTCTGCTGAGGCAATACTGAATTTGCCCGATTTATTTAAATTGCTACCAATTAATTGATCTGCGCCATCTTCCTTGTCATAAAATGAGTAGTTGATAAATTGTAATATACTTCCAGCAGTATCAAAATTTTTATGAAATAGATAAGATTTTGCCAATAACAAATAAGCATCATCTACATAATTACTTCTTAAATCATGTAATACGATATTGGCATTACACCTATAAATGATTGAATCAATTGATTCTTTTGCTGTTATGCTTAAATCATAATCATAAAAAGGGAGTAATTCTGTGTAATCATCTTCATTTAAGTCTCTTGCTTTTTGGATGATTTCGTCTAGTGCAATCTCAGCATTAAATAAATAATTGAATTGCGATACGGTATTTTGGTAAGCCCGACGTCCAAGTGTGTATTTCTTATCCATTAAGCGCTCATAGGGTAGTGGCTTGTCTATTTCATTGATGCCAGTTTTTTCCAGAAGATTATTTGTTTTTTTATTCAAGCTGTCTCTGACTCTTTCAATTTTTTTATTGATAAAGTTGTTGATCTTTTTTTGTGTAGTATCTAAAAATTGGTTCGCTTTTTTTATAATTTTCGAATTATTGACATCTAGGATTGATTTTGTCGTATCCTGCGCATAGAGTGGACTACCAAAAAGGAATAGAATGGCCATTGCAAACAAGCAAATGAAGCGTTTAAACTGAGGATATGTATGATCTTGTTGCATAGGGTTAAAAACACCTTAAAAATACGGCATATTCTGTTTAAATAAAGCAAAGGTTGTACCTTTATAGAGATTAAAGATTATGGCAAACTTAGATATTAACAATACTTTTAAAAGACGCAGCAGCACTTATCGATTGGTAGTGACCAATGACGACACCTATGATGAGGTGATTGCCTTTAGATTATCCAGAAAATCAGTGTATTTGGGATTCAGTATTGCTTTTATGTTTTTAGTCGGATTAACAATTGCTTTAATTGCATTTACACCTTTAAGATATTATATCCCTGGTTACGGTACTAAGGAAAGCCGATCCGCATTAGAATTGCTTAAAATCCGAACTGATTCTTTAGAACAAGCAGTACATTTTAAAGAGCAGTATATAGAAGGTATCAAAAAAGTATTATCAGAAGGGAATCCACAACAATTGGATACCATTCCGCTTACGCTTCCTGAGAGTTTGCCCTCTTTAGACTAATTGTGTAAAGATGAAAAATAAAAACAATCAAATTCAATGGGGTAAGTTCGCTGGTCTTGCTAGCCAATGGGCCATTGCATTAACCCTTTTGATTTTTTTAGGGAAATATATTGATCAAAAAATGGGAAGGGTAGCGCCCCTTTTTTTATGGATTATACCTTCATTATTTATTGTATTTTCATTGTTCAAAATTGTTAGAGATACCCAACTTAAATCAAAAAAGTAAATGAATATCTATTTTCAAAAAAAGTTTCTTCCGGTATTTGCTTTGTTTTTTGCGACAGTAGCGCTGATGTTATTACAAGAAAATAGTTTTATTTTAATTACAATCAATGGCAAGTTTATACTAGTAGTCAATGGTGTTTTATTTATGATAGCGTTTTTTAATTTCAAAAGAATTAGTCAAGTAGACCTGAGCAAGCCCAATGTGATGGTTCGATCTGTGATGACTGGGGCCATGCTTAAGTTTATTATTTTTGGAGGTGGAGCATTATGGTATGCAATCCAAAAAAAAGCACCTATTGGTAACTATAATTTAATGATTGCAATGGCGTTGTATCTATTGTATACATGGATTGAAATAGGGTGGACTAAAATAAAAAAAGACGCTTAAATTAAATCAATTGTCAAAAGTTGAACATCCACTTTACGCACTAAAAGCTTATTTACCTGAGGGTGCTTTTGAGCCCGTTTTGGCCTTGATTCATCAATATAAAGTGCATTTAACAGTGACCAAAGCAAGAAAATCTGTTTTGGGCGATTATCGGCATCCACTGATGGGTGCCAACCATAAGATTTCGGTCAATGGTAATTTAAATCAGTATGAATTTTTAATCACGCTCTTGCATGAATTGGGTCATTTGCTTTGTTATGAGCAATACAATAACAGGGTAGATGCGCATGGTAAAGAATGGAAATACTTATATGGTGTATTACTAGCAGATTTTATCCAACGAGATTTATTTCCCGTAGATATTAAAAAGTCACTTAAAAAAACAGTCCTAAACCCTGCTGCAACCGCTAATGGGGAAATCACGCTATTACTGGTTTTGAGGCGTTATGATAAAGCTAAAAAAGAGGGGATGGCATTTGTGGCACATGTACCTGATGGCGCTTTATTTGAAACAGAAAAGGGGAAGCGCTTTCAAAAAATAAAGAAACGCCGAATACGTATTGAATGCGTAGAACTTGCAACTGGGCATGTGTATTCTTTCAGTGGATTAACTGAGGTAAAGTTATTACAAGTCTAAAAAATATAAAAATTAAGCTACAGCTTGCTTCACCAAATCTGCCGCTTCACTCAATTGGATAGCAGATTGAACTTTCAATCCACTTTCGTCTATTAATTTTTTTGCTTCAACCGCATTGGTACCTTGTAAGCGTACAATGATTGGAATATCAATATTGCCTAACTTATTGAATGCTTCAATCACCCCAGCAGCAACACGATCACAACGAACGATACCACCGAATATATTGATCAAAATAGCTTTTACATTAGGATCTTTCATGATAATTCTAAATCCAGCTTCAACGGTTTGTGCATTGGCAGAACCTCCTACGTCTAAGAAGTTAGCCGGCTCACCACCACTTAACTTAATCATATCCATTGTTGCCATTGCCAAACCAGCTCCATTCACCATACAACCCACGTTACCGTCTAATTTAACAAAGTTTAAATTGAATTCACCTGCTTCTACTTCTGTTGGATCTTCTTCTGATACATCTCTCATTGCTAATAAATCTGGATGACGCATTAATGCGCTATCGTCAATATTCATTTTACAATCTACTGCAATGATTTTATCATCAGAAGTTTTGAAAAGAGGATTGATCTCTAACATACCACAGTCTAAACCAACGTAGGCATTGTATAAATTAGTGACAAATTTTACGCAGCTTTTAAATGCATCACCACTTAAACCTAAGTTAAAAGCGATTTTTCTTGCTTGGAAACCTTGTAATCCACCACCAGGGTGTACCCATTCTTTGTATATTTTTTCTGGTGTATTGTGGGCTACTTCTTCGATATCCATTCCACCTTCTGTACTATACATCACCACATTCATGCCTTTTGCACGATCTAATAGGATAGATAAGTATAATTCCGCAGTTGGCTGAGGACCTTCATAATAAACGTCTTGTGCCACTAAAATTTTACTTACTAATTTACCTGCTGGACCAGTTTGAATGGTCACCAATGTACCACCAAGAATATTTTTTGCAAAGTTTTCGATGTCTTCTGCTGATTTACCAACAGCTACACCTCTTTGTTCTGATCCATTGATTTTACCCTTACCACGACCACCTGCGTGAATTTGAGCTTTCACAACCGCAAATTTGTTATTGGTTTCTGTTGCAATTTTTTGGTAGGCAGCGACTGCGTCCTTTACATTATCAACGGCTACACCTTCTTGAACAGGAACATTGTACTTTTTTAGTAATTCTTTTGCTTGATATTCATGCAGGTTCATAGTAAGGAATTTTGGCGAAGATAATAGATAAAAGGCAGATTATCAGGGTAAAATAGGTCTAAAAATAGATTCAAATATATATTTTGTTGTTTAAACATCGATTAGTATCTTCGGAAGCTGTTTTAAATCAAAAAATTGTTTTTAATTTAATCAGTAAATAAACCAAAAGAATCCTAATTTGTTATTCCTTTTCAAGGACAAATTATAAATTTTAAAAAACAAATATGAAAAAAATCATTCTTTCTTCGGCTTTCGCATTGGCCACAGTGGCATTGTTCTCTTTTAACAACCCAAGATCTACAAAAGCAGTTGAAACTTTCACAGTGACAGCCCAAAAGAGTAGAGTAGATTTCACAGGTTCTAAAAAAAGTGATTTCCATACTGGCGTTATCCCAGTTAAGTCAGGCACGGTTAAAGTTGACGGTGGTAAATTAGTTGGTGGATCTTTTGTGGTAGATGTTGCAGGTATGAAAGTAACAGATCCTGCAGGTGACAAATTAGCTGGGCATTTATCATCTGCTGATTTTTTTGATGTAGCTAAGTTTGGCGAAGCTACTTTTAATATCAGTGCTGTAAAGTATACCACTGCTGATAAAGCAACTTTAACTGGTTCAGTAACAATCAAAGGCATTGCAAAAGAAATCAGTTTTGAAGCAATCATCAGAAGTGCAGACGAGAAAGGTTTCTTTGCAGAAGCATTTTTCCCAATTGATAGAACATTATTTGGAATCAGTTACGGAGTAGGTGCAATTGACACGCAAGTTCAATTAGCAGTGCATATCTATGCAACCAAGTAATATGATAATTGAATTTAAGTCGCACATAGTGTGACTTAAATTCAATTATTAGATATCATAACGCTCTTTCAATATATGCAAATGGTGTAGCGCATGACCAAAGAGGATGAACCCTAATGCATTCACAGTCACATCATGTCCATTGCAATTACCTTTTGTTTTCATTTGTTCAGATGTAAATGAAGCAAATAATAAATTAGTTGCTTGTCTTACAGTTCTCCATTCAATTAACATATCCTTCCAGTTTCGGTGACTCGCATCTCCATTAGCCGCATAATTATTTTCGTCAAAACCTGGTAAGGCTGTTTTTTCCTGTCTTGCAATGGCTAGTGCACGATAAGCAAAGATTCTTTCTGTATCAATCACATGCTGAAACATTTGCTGTATTGTCCATTTTTCTGGGCCATAGGCATACTTAATTTTTTCAGGAGGTATTGCATTCCATGAATCCACTAGTCTGTCATGGTATTGTTTTACTAGAATCTCATAATCCTTCCCACTTGTATAATTAATATAGGTTTGAAAAAATGATGCGTACTCTGTGGTGCTTGGTCTAGACATGTATTGGCGTTGTTAATTATTTTTTATTATTATTCCTTTGAAATAGGAGTGCATTTTGAATTGATAGTGCAGCATTGATGATGCCACCCTCTGCACTTATATCATTCAATTTTATTGATTGGTCTTTTTGTGGAATAGGGAACAGTGTATTGGGGTCATTCGGTTTCCAACTACTTTGCAAAAGTATTGCTTTAACTTCGGTCGCACTCAGCTTTGGAAAATAAGCACGAACCAATGCTGCAATATGACTTAAAATAGGTGCTGACATACTTGTACCATTTAAAAAACCATATTGTTGATTGGGTAAGCTTGAAAATATTTTGTTACCTGGGCTCAACACGTCCACTATTTTATTGCCGTAATTACTAAACTCGGTTAAGATACTTTCTGCAATCACTGGATCACTGCTTGCACCAACTGTAATCATATTACTCGCTTTATCCTTAAAGACATTTGAGTAAGGGCTAGGGTAGACTGATTTGTTATTTAAGTCATAAGATTCATTGCCTGCAGAATGAATGATCAATACATCTTTAGAAGCAGCGTATCGAATGGCACTATCTACCCATGGTTGTTCTGGTGAGAAGGATTTACCAAAACTCATATTGATAATTTTGGCACCATTGTTAACTGCATATCGAATGCCTAAAGCAATATCCTTATCATACTCATCCCCATCTGGAACAACGCGCACCCCCATAATTTGAATGGGATTTCTAAAGTTAGATTTGGTAAAATTAGTATCTACCATACCTGCAGCCAAACCTGCTACATGCGTTCCATGTTTTGCATTTGGACCAGTGATATTATTGTTACCATAATATTGATCCTTGAAATTCTCGTATTGATCTTGGGTAATCTTTTTTCTTAGATCTTCCGGAGGCGTGTCTATAGAGATGGCGGATTGGTCTTTGCCTGAAATGTATTCATTTAGATCCTCTACAATTGAATGATATCCACTAATCCGATCAATGCCTAAAGCCTGCATCGTTCTTAAGTAGGAGATTTTTGTATCTGCTGTTAATTTTCCAATGGGTTGAAAGGTTTCTAATTGTTCTGTTGTAAAATTAGTATCCTCAATTTCTTTAATTAAAATAAGGCCCATCTTAACGACTGCATTCCTTGCCATTTTAATAAAAGATAAATTAGCTGCATCTTCATCCGTAAAGACGATTTCAGCAGCGGCTTGTTGCCATGTGTAAAAATCCTGCTTCTTTTTTACATCCCAGGCCGCACTATCTAACTTGTCTTGTTTGAATTCATTTTTATAGCGATGGTAGATTCTAGATTTTTCATCAGATGCTTTGTTGATATTTTGACCTGCAGCATTGCCTAAAAAATTCCATCCATGTACATCATCTACGTATCCGTTCTTGTCATCATCTAAAGCATTGCCTGGTATTTCTTTAGGATTGTTCCATAGCATCGGTTTGATTTGAGGATGTGCTGTATCAATCCCGCCATCTAGGATAGCAATGATGATGGGCGTGGGCTTTAACTTTAGGTCTGTTAAAAGTTGTTGTGCCTTAAATAGACTTACGCCATGTACACCATCTTTTTCAAGGTCTTTCCAATGCCAAAATGTAGCATCCTGTCCCCATGCAAATAGGGAACAGGAATACAATGATATTGTTAGGATAAATTTATACATAGTAGCAATTAGAAATCAAATTTGATACCTTGTGCAAGTGGTAATTGTGTGCTCCAATTAATAGTATTGGTTTGTCTGCGCATATAGGCTTTCCATGCATCAGATCCACTTTCTCTTCCTCCTCCAGTTTCTTTCTCACCGCCAAATGCGCCGCCAATTTCAGCGCCACTTGTTCCAATATTGACATTGGCTATTCCACAATCACTTCCTTTTGCAGAAAGAAATAATTCTGATTCTCGCATATTTAAAGTCATGATTGCAGAAGACAATCCTTGTGGAACTGCGTTTTGAATCTCAATTGCTTCTTCGATGGTCTTGTATTTTAAAAGGTATAAGATTGGAGCAAATGTTTCATGTTGTACTATTTTATATTCAGGTTTTGCTTCTGCAATACATGGTTTTACATAACAGCCACTTGTATATTGATCACCTTCGAGTACACCACCTTCTACTATAAAATGACCTCCTTCTTTTTTACAGGCTTCAATTGAATTCAAATACATCTTCACTGCATCTTTATCAATCAATGGCCCCATATGATTATTACTATCTAATGGATTTCCGATTTTAATTTGTTGATAAGCTTTAACTAATTTTGCTATAAATTGGTCATATATTTTTTCGTGAATGATCAATCTTCTGGTACTTGTACATCTTTGTCCTGCAGTACCTACCGCTCCAAATACAGCACCAATTAAGGACATATCCAAATCGGCGTGTTCTGTAATGATGATGGCATTATTACCGCCTAATTCTAAAATGGTTTTGCCTAAACGTCCTGCTACTTCTTTATTCAATTCCTTGCCCATGCGCGTAGAGCCTGTTGCAGAAACCAATGGAATATTGGTATCCTTAGTCATCCATTCTCCCACTTCACGTCCTCCTTGAATTAAATTATTGACACCTTCTGGAACGGCATTATCCGCAAATACTTTTTCTACAATTTTTTGAATCGCATTTCCACATAATGGCGTTTTCTCACTAGGCTTCCAAACTGTTACATTACCACAAACCCATGCCAATGCTGCATTCCAACTCCAAACTGCTACAGGAAAGTTAAAAGCAGAAATGATACCAACAATACCCATTGGATGCCACTGTTCATACATTCTATGAGAAGGTCTTTCGCTGTGCATGGTTAATCCATACAATTGTCTTGATAAGCCCACTGCAAAATCGCAGATATCAATCATCTCTTGCACTTCTCCTAATCCCTCTTGTAAACTCTTTCCCATTTCATAGCTCACCAATTGACCAAGTGCTTGTTTATCTTTTCTTAAAGCATCGCCTAGTTGTCTAACCACTTCACCTCTTTTAGGTGCTGGCCAATTACGCCATGCTACAAATGCATTTTGTGCAGTTGCAATGACTTGATCATATGCAGCTTTATCTGTCGTTACAACTGCACCAATCATGGTATTGTCTACTGGAGAAAAAGAGGAAATCATTTCGCCCTTGCTTTTAATCCATTTCGCACCAGTAGAACTGCCTTCGTTTTCTTTTTGAATTTGTAATTGATGTAAAAATTGCATGTTTATTTTTTAATTTTTTCAATAATATTTGTCGTGGAGAATCCTTCTACAATTGGGTTAATAATTACTTTTCCTCCATTTGCAATCACTTCTTTTGCACCAACGATGGTTTCAATGGTATATTCGCCACCTTTTACTAGCACATCAGGAAGGAGGGTTTGAATTAATTGAAGCGGCGTGTCTTCTTCAAATACCACCACTACATCCACCAATACCAGATTGGCTAATATAGAAGCTCTGCTTGATTCTGAATGGATAGGACGCGCTGGGCCTTTTAGCTTTTTAACACTAGCGTCACTATTTAAACCAACCAATAAATAATCTGCTTCTTTGGCTGATTGAGCCAATGAAAATAAATGACCAGGATGTAAAATATCAAAACAGCCATTGGTAAAAGCAACGGTCTTTCCTATAGTTTTACAAGCTTGCATAAAAACTTTCGCTTGTGCTAGAGACATGATTTTTTTTTCAATTTGTTCAACTGCGCGCATCTTATTTTGCTTGTTTATTGATAATAGGTAATATAATTAAACTGAGTCCACCTAGTACAATCACGATTAAGAATTGTGAAAACCACTGTAAAGTACCATTAGCAAGACCCAAGGTATAATCAACCCCATTGAGTTCTAACACTTTTGCCATAAAATAAGCATAGGCACCAATACCCCCTGGTGTGAGGATCATGCCAATACTTGCATAGGCTAAACAACTAATTGCGGTGGCAAAACTACTTTCTGTTCCTGCTGTAGCATAAAGACCAACATAGGTTGCTAGTAAATATAAAAACCAAATACCGAAGGAGTATAGGAAAAATAAATTGTGTTGTTTTAATTTAGTAGCACTCATGACACCTTCCCAAATGCCACTGATAATATTTTTAATGGAGCCAACGATGGAAGGGATGCGTTTTCTGAGTATAAAAAATAGCACTATCAACACCATACCAATGCCAACAAGGAGGTACATTTTCCAGTCGCCCTCATTAGCATCCACCACTGAGGCAGAAGTCTGACTTTTAAGTTGATTCCATCCAGCTTCAATGACATTGAATTGTAAACCAAGTGCCAATAAAAAAACGATGCCAAGGCTAATCACATCAAATGCTCTTTCTGCGACAATGGTACCCACAATTTTCTCAGCAGGTACTTTCTCGTACTTAGCTAATAAAGTACATTTAAGTACTTCTCCAAGTCGGGGGATGGCAAGATTCGCTAGATAACCAATGAGTACAGCAAGATAAGTATTTGCAATACTTGGTCGGTAGCCCAAGGGTTCCATAATCAAGCGCCATCTCAATGCGCGTAAAAAATGAGAAAGAGCAAGTATAATAAAGACAGGGAATACAATCCAAAGTTTTGATTGCTTTAGGGCAAGGGTGAATTTTGTCCATTCTTCGGCCGGAATTTGATGTAAACTCCACCATATCAAAGCGATACCTAAAAGAAAAAAGAACCCGATTTTAAGAAACTTTCCCATTTTTGCAAGGTTTCAGTTGCCCCGCAATTTACAACCAAATGTCTAGAATACCCTTCACAAAGCCTTATTAATTAGCCTTTTTTAGGGTTTTATAAAGTCCTTTTAAATCCGTATCTTCGCCATCCCGTAGAGGTTACTTAGTTAAACTATAAAAGGAATGTCAGAAAAAAAACGCATCTTATACATTGCTACAGAAATGTCGCCTTATTTAGAGATGACAGAATTTGCAGAGGTGATCAATAAACTCGCAATTAAAAGCAATGACAGTGGATTAGAAGTCCGTTGTATAATGCCAAGATTTGGGATAATCAATGAAAGAAGACATCGTTTACATGAAGTAGTTCGTTTATCTGGGATCAATGTTCAAGTGGATGGCGACGATTATCCATTACAAATTAAGGTCGCATCCTTACCCAATGCAAGATTACAGGTCTATTTTTTAGAGAATGAAGACTTTTTTAAGCGCAAGCATATATTTCATGATGAAAATGATACTTGGTATGATGATAACGCCATGAGAACCATTTTCTTTTGCCGAGGCGCTTTAGAGACCGTAAAAAAATTCGGCTGGCCTCCAGATATTATTCACTGTAGTGGATGGATAACTGGTTTAATCCCGGCATATATTAAAACTGCTTTCAAGAAAGAACCTGTATTCTCCAATGCCAAAGTGGTGTTCACTATTGGACAAAATACATTCGAAGAACAGTTTCCAAAAGACTTTATGACCAAGGCTTTGATCAATACCAATGTGAAAGAGAAAGAATTAGAAGCATTCAAAGAATTGTCCAACTCTGCTATGTTCAGAGGTGGTGCGACTTATGCGGATGCCATTTCTTTTGGATCAGATGTGATTGATAAGAAATTGGTGTCAGAATTTGCATCAGTCAAAGGGAAAAAAGTAGTGCCTTTTAATGGATGGGATTCTGATTTAACAGAGTATTTAGATTTATACAACGAACTTGCAGGCAAGTAAAGCAATTATACATGGCATTTATCAATATAATTAGAAGGGTCACTTATATTTTAATCGCAGCTATATTCCTTTTTTCATGTACTAGAATTAGTACTTCTGAACTCGGCATAGACTTTTTATCCAAAGATGCTATCGACACCAAAGACACTTTGTTATTTGTAGAAACAGAAACGGTTGTTTTGGAAGATTCGTTAAGAATTTATCCAACAGACCTACAAGTACTTGGAGATATCACCAATGACCCTATTTTTGGGTCTACTAGTGCCTCTTTGTTTCTGCAATTAAAGCCTAACTTTTATCCTTTCTTTATCAAGGGGACAAAAGACAGTATCATTGTGGATTCTGCAGTGTTGATCTTAAGTTATAAAGGCTTTTATGGAGACTCTTCTAAGCCCGTTAAAATTTATGTCAATAAAATTGACCGCACTACACCTTTGGAAGTTGGAAAATATTATGCTAGTAATTATCCCAATGCATATGGCATCAAAAAAGGTATTGCTGCTGGTAATACTAAACTATTTGATTTTGCAAGTGCAAAAGATTCTATCAATGATCGCTTTGAAAATGCTAGGAATCAAATCCGTTTAAGGTTGAATCAATCTATAGGCGTTGAATTGTTAAAAACATATGATTCAAATGGAGTTTATCGAAACGATACCACATTCCGTGACGCTTTTCCTGGCTTTGCTTTAACAACGAATGCCGCTGACAACCACAATGCACTCATTCAATTGGCATTATTAGATTCCAATACAAAATTGGCTTTATATTATTCTACTAGTGCAACAGGAAGTGTGATGAGAGATACTTTAGTCACACATTTTAGATTTAGTTATTACGCTGCTCAAAGTGCCAATTTTATCCAAAGAAACAGAGCTGCTTCAGAAATTGCAAGACATCTAAATGGTTTCGCTAAAGATTCATTGGTTTATGTGCAAACAAGTCCTGGTACCATGGTAAAAATTAAAGTACCTGGGTTAAAAACTTTTGAAAAGAAAATTATTCTTAGGGCCGAATTGATTGCAGAACAAGTACCAGATGCTGCTCGATTAATGACTACTGACAGTTATATGACAGCACCTAATTTTTTATTCTTAGGTGTATATGATAGTGTAAACAAGCAATTGAGGTCTGTGCCTAATGATTATCTAGGCGCTATGAATCCTCAAGCAATAGCGCAGTTTGGTGGACAGAAAATCTCAAAATCATTGAATGGGTATAGCAATGTGGCAACTTATAATTTCAATGTAAGTAGGTATGTTCAAGGGTTAATTGCAAGAAAAGATTCCTTATTTGATTTTAGATTATACGCACCAGTGAATGATTCAATCAAATTCGTACAGCCCTATCCTTATAATAAAATTCAAACTACAGATTACCTATCTACCTCCTTGGGCAACCAACCAGCTATAGGTCGTGTAAGATTGGGAGGAGGATCACATTCTAAGTTTAGAATGAGGTTGCGTATTTACTATACGAATCTATAATCCAATTCATTTAATTCAATCTGTATTACAATCCTTCTTAATTAAGATTATCTAATATATTTACACTTTAAAAATAAACATCTAAATAAAACAATATGCCTTATTTATTTACCTCAGAAAGTGTTTCTGAAGGACATCCAGACAAAATAGCAGATCAGATTTCTGACGCATTGATCGATAACTTTTTAGCATTTGATCCACAATCAAAAGTGGCTTGTGAAACTTTAGTAACCACAGGTCAAGTTATTTTGGCTGGTGAAGTAAAATCTAAAGCGTACTTAGATGTTCAAACGATTGCACGTGATGTGATCAAGAAAATTGGTTACACTAAGAGTGAGTATATGTTTGAAGCAGATAGTTGTGGTGTATTGTCAGCAATACATGAACAATCTGCAGATATCAATCAAGGGGTGGATAAAAAGAAGAAGGAAGAACAAGGTGCAGGTGACCAAGGGATGATGTTTGGTTATGCCACCAATGAAACAGAAGACTTAATGCCATTGGCTTTAGACTTAGCGCACAAAATCTTAATTGAACTAGCTGCATTAAGAAGAGAGCACAAGCAAATCAAGTATTTACGTCCTGATGCAAAATCTCAGGTAACATTAGAGTACAACGACAAAAACGAGCCAGTAAGAATTGACGCGATTGTAGTTTCTACTCAACACGATGATTTTGATGCGGAAGGAAAGATGTTAGCGAAGATCAAAAAGGATATCATTGAAATTTTGATTCCAAGAGTACAAGCGAAGTATAAGAAATACGCTAAGTTATTTAACAAGGATATCAAGTACCATATTAACCCAACGGGTAAGTTTGTAATTGGTGGTCCGCATGGTGATACTGGTTTAACTGGTCGTAAGATCATTGTAGATACTTACGGTGGTAAGGGTGCACACGGTGGTGGCGCTTTCTCTGGTAAGGATCCAAGTAAAGTAGACCGTTCTGCTGCTTATGCAACACGTCATATTGCTAAGAACTTAGTTGCTGCTGGTGTAGCTTCAGAAGTGTTGGTTCAAGTTTCTTACGCAATTGGTGTGGCTAAGCCAACATCCATTAACGTGAATACTTACGGTACTGCTAAAGTAAAAATGACGGATGGTCAAATAGGTAAGTTGGTAGAAGGCATTTTTGATATGCGTCCTTACTTTATCGAGCAAAGATTAAAGTTAAGAACCCCAATGTACAGTGAGACTGCTGCTTATGGCCATATGGGTCGTAAGAACGAGACGGTGACTAAAACTTTCACGACTCCAGACGGTAAAAAGAAGGTCATGAAAGTGGAGTTATTCACTTGGGAGAAACTAGATTATGTTTCCAAGGTTAAAAAAGCCTTTGGATTATAATAAATCATTGATTGAATGAAGATCCCGTCTCGACACAAATTGGGACGGGATTTTTATTTTAATCCATAACTTTGACCCATGGAAGAAAGAAACGACAGACCGGAACGATCAGATCGATCTGGCAGGCCAGAAAGAAAATTTACAGGACAAAGAAGATTTAGCCCTAGGCCAAGTTTTACCACAGAACGTAAATTTATTATTGGTCGTCAACCACTCATTGAATCATTGAATGCAGGTGCGAATATTGAAAAAATATTATTGCAAAAAAATGCACAAGGGGAAGGGTTAGATGAGATAAAACAATTTGCAAAAACGCATACCATTCCTGTTCAATTAGTGCCCATTGAAAAATTGAATGGGATGACCAAAGCAAATCACCAAGGCGTACTTGCATTTATATCCAATGTAAAATATTTAGACCTGCAAGAAGTGATTGACTTTGTGGTTGCAAAAGGAGAGGTTCCTTTGTTTATGATGTTAGATGGGGTCACCGATGTGCGAAATATTGGTGCCATTTGTAGAAGCATCCATTGTTGTGGTGCGCAAGCTTTGATCATCCCAGACAAAGGTGTTGGCGCATTGAATGAAGAGGCATTTAAAAGTAGTGCAGGTGCATTGGAACATATACATGTTGTCCGCGTAACTAGTTTATTAAAAGCGGTAGATGATTTACACATGAACGGCATTCAAGTTTTTACGAGTGAGATGCGTGCAGATAAAAATGTACATGAATTAGATTTAACAATCCCAAGTTGTATTATCATGGGGGACGAGGGGAAAGGGGTACAACCTTATTTGGCCAAGGCCGCAGATTATTTTTTCAAGATTCCAATGGCGACAAATTTTGATTCCTTCAATGTTTCTGTTGCTGCTGGTATTGTCTTGTATGAATCAATGAAGCAAAGATTGTTTAAATGAAATTAAAATTAACATTAGAAGCAAAGTCCTCTAACCATACTATAGCATATGGGGATAAGCTCCTATTGATTGGTTCATGTTTTACAGAAAATATAGGGGCAAAATTCAAGGCACATTTATTTGAATTGTCCGAGAATCCATATGGTATCTTATTCAATCCGGTAAGTGTTGTAACTACATTGACCGAGATCATGGATAAAAGAATGTGTAAAGTGGATGATTTATTTCATCACAATGAACTTTGGCATAGCTGGCACCATCATAGTCGTTTTTCTGCGATAACGCAGGAGGATGCATTAGAACATATCAATAGCACTATTTTAGTTGCGCATGATTTTTTAAAATCAGCGAATCGATTGGTGATTACATTAGGGTCTGCATGGTTGTATCATTTGACCAACGAAGCCCCTTTAGGGAATGGTCAAGTGGTTGCCAACAATCATAAAGGGCCAATCAATTGGTTTTATAAATCCTTGATGCAACCCAATGAGCTAATCAAAAATCTACATGATTTGGTGAAGCGTTTACATACTTTTAATCCAAACTTACATATCACTTTTACCATTAGCCCAGTTCGACATTTAAGGGAAGGGTTGATAGAAAATAATCGCAGTAAAGCAGTTTTAATTCATGCGGTACATGAATTAGTTAGCCAATGTAATGGGGTGGATTATTTTCCAGCATACGAGTATGTGATGGATGATTTAAGAGATTACCGATTCTACGCAGAAGACCTTGTGCATCCAAATTTTGCTGCCTCTGGCTATGTATGGGATAAATTGGTGGAGACCTATATGGATCCCAAAACACAAGCCATCATGAAACAAGTTGCAGAGTTAGAATTGGCAATGAATCATAAACCTTTTTTTACAGGTTCTGCAGAACATCAAAAATTTCTAGAATCCTGCATCCTTAAAACGGAAACATTGTTAGCTAAACATCCAGCACTATCCCTACAAGCTCATTTAGCATTTTTTAAGGCTGGCATAAGCAAATAATTGCTACATTAGAGGTCTAAATAACTGCCATGCGCATTCTACCATTTTTAGTGTCAGCGACTGTAACCGCTGGACTTGTTTTTACACTCAATATCCAATTAAAATTAGGGGGTACTAAGGCACCAAGATTGGGCTATTTTTTATCTCCTCAACATGGATTCTGGAAAAATGCAGAAAAAGTCAATACCAATTTTGATGCATCCATCCTTGCCAGTGATTTGAAAGGGGATGTGGATGTGTATATGGATGATCGATTAGTGCCACATATTTATGCAGACAATGATGAAGATGCGTATTATGTTCAAGGATACTTGCATGCAAAATACAGACTATGGCAGATGGACTTTCAAACACGTGTGGCTGCAGGAAGATTGAGCGAAGTAGCAGGGGCAGATAAATTATCCATAGATCGTTTTTTCAGAAGATTAGGCATGGTGTATGGTGCCGAACAGACCGAAGCCTATATCAATGAAAAAAATCCAGTGATGAAAGCGACTGTGGATGCCTATACTGCTGGTGTGAATGCTTATTTAAAACAATTAGCACCAGAAGATGTCCCTTTTGAATATAAGTTGATGAATTTTGAACCAGAAAGCTGGACACCTAAAAAGACCTATTTATTTTTAATGTTCATGTCTTACGATTTAACAGGAAGAGCTGCAAGTGCAGATTTGCAATTGACCAATACAAGAAATTATTTAGGCTATGATTTATTTGATCAATTGTATACCAATCAACAAGATTCTTTGGATCCAATTATACCAATAGGAACAACCTATGCTAAGCCAAGTATCGTTCCTGTGAAACCATTGTCATCCGATTCGGTTTATTTGAAAAAAACGCAGCAAGTGGATATTGCAAAATTGGTTCAAACACCAGAGGCACCAGATCCCAATAACGGAAGTAATAACTGGGCAGTTAGTGGATCTATGACAAAATCAGGCAGACCAATTTTAGCGAGTGATCCGCACTTGGGTTTGAATCTTCCTTCATTATGGTACGAGGTTCAAATTACGACACCTACACATAGTACTTATGGTGCAAGTTTTCCAGGATCTCCAGCAGTGATCATAGGATTCAATGATAGTTTAGCTTGGGGTGTCACCAATGCGGGACGTGATGTATTGGATTATTATGAATTGAAATTTAAGGATACCACACAAAATGAATATTGGTATAATGGTGCTTGGAAGTCGGTGACCAAAAGAGTAGAAGTGATTAAAGTGAAAGACAGTGCAGATGTGATTGAAAATATTGCCATGAGTCATTATGGCCCAGTGATCTTTGATGCGTATTATCAAAATCCACAATCCAATGGCAGAAACCTTGCAGTAAAATGGACTGCACACAATGCCTCCACTGGGGTTGAAACTTTTTATCAATTAAATCGTGCAAAAAATATCGATGATTATTCCAAAGCGATTCAACTATGGACATGTCCTGGACAAAATTTTGTGGTAGCTACCAAATCTGGCGACATCGCCATGAAGCAACAAGGCGATTTTGTGGCAAGATGGGATCGACAAGGTGATTTTATTATGCCTGGAACAGATAGTGCATATGAATGGCAGGGTATGATTCCTTTCGAAGAAAATCCTATGATCCTAAATCCTGCCCGTGGATTTGTAAGTAGTGCTAACCAAAAATCTACCGATGCAAGCTATCCTTATTATTTAGGTACTGCAAGTTCTTTTCCTTTATATAGAGGCATCAGCGTTAATCAACAATTAACAGGTAGGACACAATTGACTGCTCAAGATATGCAAGCACTACAAACGAGTAATTACAATGTTTTTGCGCAGCATGCAAGACCTGCTTTAATGAAGTTTGTGGAAATGAATAAATTAAGTACAGAGGCACAAAGAATGTTACAGACGATGTCTCAATGGAATTTATACAATGATCCTTCAGAAAAAGGCAGCACTATTTTTAAATTGATTTGGGATAGTGTAGAGAACGCAATGTGGGGAGATGAATTAGCAGGTTCATTGATTCCATTGACTGAGCCTGAATCATTTGTTTTATTAGAACAAATGAATCGGGATTCTAATTTTAGGATTGCGGATGATATCAGAACAAAAGATAAAATTGAAAGCTTGAAAGACCAAGTACTTTTAGGTATCGAAAAAGCCACACTAAAATGTCTTGCATTAGAAAAAGAAAATAAATTAAACTGGGAAGCATTTAAAGCAACAAGGGTTCTACACCTTACTAAAATACCAGTGCTGAGTAGATTAAATTTACCAATTGGAGGAGGAGAGCATATCATTAATGCGACTAGAGAAAATAATGGTCCAAGCTGGAGAATGGTTGTGCATTTGACGGATGAAGTTGAAGCCTATGGATTGTACCCAGGAGGACAGAGTGGGAATCCTGGTAGCCCTTTCTATGATACCTTTGTTGATTATTGGGCAGCTGGAAAATATTATCAATTGTTATTCTTGCCTAAAGAAAAATTAAAGCAACATGAGCGCACAAAATGGCATATTCAATTTAAAAAAGCGGTTGCTTAATTTATAATTTATTGATCAACTTAAAAACATTCAAATGAAATTTATTCTTTCAATAGTATTAGTAGGATTAGTAACCTATGCCATCGGTATCTATGGAAACTTACCTTGGTGGAGTTTTGTGGTAACCAATTTAATCATTGCCATTGCATTGCCCATTAAACCACTACAATCATTCATTGCAGGTGCATTAGGTGTTGGTGCTTTGTGGGCTGGTTTAGCTTTTGGGATTGACTCAGCAAATAACCATATTCTATCCACCAAAGTAGCACAGATTCTTCCACTAGGAGGTTCATACATCGCTTTAATTGCAATGACTGCATTCGTCGGTGCATTGTTAGGAGGGCTTGCTTCTCTAACTGGATCATTTGTTAGGAAGCCTGAATAAGTTTACCTTTGGGGTCAATTTGCTTAATCTGTAATTGAGCTTAAATTAAATCCATATGGCACAGCTGCACAACCGTGTTTCAAACAAAGAGTTGAAACAAAAACTATCCGGAGAGGCTTTCGATAGATCCACGATTAGTTTTTACCAGTACTTTACAATTTCAGATCCAGCCAAATTTAGGGACGACATGTACCAAGCATTGAACAACATGCAGGTCTTTGGTCGTATTTATATTGCTACTGAAGGAATCAATGCACAAATTAGTGTGCCCACGCATGTATTTGAGACCTTCAAAGCGTATCTTTTTTCAATGAAGGCATTGAGTGGTATCCGATTAAATAACGCGGTAAATGACAACGGTAAAAGCTTTTGGGTTTTGAAAATAAAAGTAAGAGATAAAGTAGTGGCCGACGGCATCGAGGATCCCAATTTTAGTATGGAGAACAAAGGGAAATACGTGAATGCGGAACAAATGAATCAATTGATCGCATTACCGGATACAATTATCATTGATATGCGCAATCATTATGAATATGAAGTAGGGCATTTTGACAATGCGATTGAAATTCCTTCAGATACTTTTAGAGATCAATTACCGATGGCAGCAGAAATGATGCAGCCACATAAGGATAAAAATATTATCATGTATTGTACAGGAGGGATTCGTTGTGAGAAAGCAAGTGCTTTCATGTTACATGAGGGTTTTAAAAATGTGTATCATTTAGAAGGTGGGGTCATTCATTATGCCAATGAGATAAAAGCTGCAGGATTAGAAAGTAAATTCAAAGGAAAAAATTTCGTCTTCGATGACCGCTTAGGTGAGCAAATTACCGATGATATTATTGCATTTTGTCACCAATGTGGCAAGCCTGCTGATACCCATACCAATTGTAAAAACGATGCTTGTCATTTACTTTTTATACAATGCGAAGCATGTGCCATATCATTTGATGGTTGTTGCACCACAGCTTGTAAGGAAGTATTTCATTTGCCATTAGAAGCGCAAGAAGCATTGAGAAAAGGGGTGAAAAAAGGCATGCAGGTATTTAATAAAGCCAAAGAAAGATTAAGACCTAGACTCGGGATTGATATTGAAGTCAAATAAAATAAATGAGTGCAAAAAAAATCCCGACCAAGGCCGAGATTTTTTTATTGTATTCCTAAATGATTCAATGCATTTCGAATCAATTGAAAAGTCTCGGTTTCAGATTTTGATTCTGGTTGAAAAGCTTCCCCAATAATTTGCTCATACAATTCAATATATCTTTTTGAAATGGTTTGAATCCACTCTTCAGACATCGCTGGCACGGTCTGTCCTTCCTTGCCCATAAAATTATTTTCAATTAACCATTCTCTTACGAATTCTTTGCTTAATTGTTTTTGCTTTTCTTGTTTGGCTTGTCTTGCTTCAAATCCTTCTGCATAAAAATACCTGGAAGAATCAGGGGTATGAATTTCATCCATTAAATAAATCGTATCTCCAATTTTTCCAAACTCGTATTTTGTATCCACTAAAATCAATCCTCTTTTAGCAGCAATTTCCTTTCCTCTTGCAAATAGTGCAAGCGCATATTTTTCTAAAATGGCCCAATCTTCTGCAGAAGCTAACCCCTCAGCGATGATGGCTTCTTTTGAAATATCTTCATCATGCCCTTCACTTGCTTTGGTGGATGGAGTGATGATAGGCGTTGGGAAAAAGTCATTTTCTTGAAGTCCCTCAGGCAATGTTACACCACAAAGTGTCCTGCCTCCAGCAGCATAAGTTCGCCAAGCATGTCCGACTAAATTGCCTCTAACCACCATTTCGATCTTAAAAGGGGTACATTTTTGACCAATGGCCACATTTGGGGCAGGGGTGCTCATTAGCCAATTTGGACAAATATCCTTGGTGGCTTCAAGCATATAGGCGGCAATTTGGTTTAAAACCTGTCCTTTATAAGGGATTGGTTTAGGTAAAATGACATCAAATGCAGAGATCCGATCACTTGCTATCATTACAAGTAGTTCATTTTCAATGTAATAGACGTCTCTTACCTTGCCATGGTAGGTATTCAAAAGGCCGGGGATAGTGGTTGGATTCATACTACGAAAATAAAAACTTTAACAGTATTTTGATAATTTTTTCTGATTTGCTAACAATTTGGTATTTTGAGATACAATTCAAATAAAAACAATTATTTATGACAAGATTATTAACTCGTTTTAGTCTTTTTTGTGCCGTTGCTTTTACAGCAATTAGTGCAATGGCCCAAAATGCAGGAACAATCACAGGATCTGTAAAAAATGGAGCCAATGGCGAAACCATCGCTGCAGTTTCTGTTACAGTGAAAGGCTCATCTGTTGGAACCTATACAGATGATAAAGGAACTTTCAAATTAAATGTTTCTCAAAAAGCACCTTATACACTGGTTTTTAGCTCAGTTGGTTTTGAAAACCAAGAGCTGGTAGTAAATGCTGTATCATCTAAATTAGATGTGAGTTTAAAACAAGCTTTTACTTTAGGTACTGAAGTTGTTGTTGCAGCTTCGAGAGTTGCGGAGCGTATTTTAGAATCTCCGGTGACGATTGAAAGAATTAGCAATGCTACAATTAAGAATGCACCAGTGTCTAACTACTATGATTTATTGGGTACTTTAAAAGGGGTGGATGTCAACATTGCCAGTTTAACTTTTAAAAGTATTAGCTCAAGAGGTTTCAATGGTAGTGGTAACAGCCGTCTAAATCAGTTTGTGGACGGAATGGATAATCAAGCGCCTGGTTTAAACTTCTCAGTGGCTAGTATTATTGGTTTAACAGAACTAGACGTTGACAATATTGAATTATTGCCAGGTGCCTCTTCTGCTTTGTATGGTCAAGGAGGTATGAACGGTACTGTTTTAATTAACAGTAAGAATCCATTCAAATACCAAGGCTTAAGTTTCCAAGTAAAACAAGGTATCAACCATATTGATAACAAACAACGTGCATTAGCACCATATAAAGATTGGACAGTTCGTTTTGCTAAAAAAATAGGCGATCGTTTTGCTTATAAATTCAGCATGCAATACACGGAAGCGGATGACTGGAGAGCAAATAGCGATCAGAACTATTCTAGATCAACTGGTACGCAACTCGGTCAAACTATTCCTGGAACAAGAGCATCAGATCCAAACTATGATGGTGTGAATTTTTATGGTGATGAAACAACAAGTAATTTAGCTGGCGTTGGAACTGCTGTTAAAAGCGGTGTCCTAGCTTCTTTAGTTGGTGCATACGGATCTGCAATCGGAACAGCAACTTTCAATAGTTTATACAATGCGGCTGCTTTATATCCTACATTAGCTGCTTACCAAGCATTCTTAACTGGTGCTGGTGGCGCTGCCTTAGGTGCTAATGCTGCATTCTTATGGGGTGATAAAAGAGGTTATTTTGATAATGTGAATGTAAGTAGAACAGGATATGCCGAAAAAGATGTTGTAGATCCAACAGCATTGAACATAAAATTCCAAGGGTCTATCCATTATAAAATCAATGATAATGTAGAAGCATCTCTTTCTGCCTACAACGGTTCTGGAAATACGGTATATACAGGAAGTGACCGTTATTCAATTAAGGATTTTAGCATGGGACAGTATAAATTAGAATTTAAATCTAGAAACTGGTACTTTAGAGCTTATACAACTTTAGAGAATTCTGGTGCATCTTTTAACTCAACGATTGCTGCACGTTATTTCAATGAAAAATGGAAACCTAGTACAACTTGGTATCCTACTTATGCTGCTACTTATTCTACTTTATTAAGTCTTGGTCTGAATCAACAAGCTGCACATGCAGGAGCTAGATCTAATGCGGATGTGGGAAGACCAACTGGCTACCTTGGTGATAATGCCATGTTCAAAGATTTAGTAAGCACCCCAATTTCTAAAGGTGGTGCGATGTTCTTAGAAAAAACTTCTATGCGTGCAGCTGAGGGTCAATATAATTTAACAGAAGCTTTTGGTCTTGCTAAACACAATGCTGATTTATTAGTAGGTGGAAGCACAAGACAATTTATATTGAATTCTCAAGGTACTTTGTTTGCTGATACAGCTGGAAATATCAATATCAATGAGTCGGGTGCTTATGCACAATTGTCTAAGCGTTTCTTAGATGATTTATTCAAGTTCTCCTTCTCTGGTCGTTATGACAAGAATGAAAACTTTAAAGGTCGTTTCACTCCAAGAGCAACGATGGTTGTTAAATTAGAACAAGACCATAATTTACGTGTTTCTTATCAAACAGCTTACCGTTTCCCAACGACTCAAAACCAATGGATCAACTTATTAGTTGGAGGTGGTACAAGGTTAATGGGTGGTTTGCCTCAGTTAAGAAATTTCTACAAATTCAATACCAATCCTGCTTATTCTTTAGCGAGTGTGAATGCTTTTGGTGCTTCAGCTATGGCAGGTGCTCCAAATCCAGGTTTATTGAAAGTACAAGCTTTCCCAGAATTCAAGCCTGAGTCTATGACTTCTTTTGAAGTGGGTTACAAGGGTTTAGTGGCTAAAAAATTATTGATCGATTTCTATTACTATTTTGGTAAGTATGATAATTTCATCAGTGGTGTAACTGTGTTACAATCTAGAAACGCAGCAGCGCCTAGTCCATTAGATGTTCTATTTGCAGATAAGCGTATTGCTTATTCTATTTCTACTAACTCTACTCAGGAAGTAAAAACTTCTGGATGGGGTCTTTCATTAGACTATGTTTTACCTGCTAACTTTACTGTATCTAGTAGTATTTATGGAGATAAAATTGGAGGTTTAGAAGAAGGATTTATTGCTTACTTCAACACGCCAAAAATGAGAGCAAACGTTGCATTAAATAATAGTGGTTTTGCATTTAAGAATCGTTTAGGATTTAGCGCAATCTATCGTTACCAAGATGGCTTTACTTACGAAGGAACATTTGGAGTAGGTGAAGTATCTTCTTTTAACACATTGGATGCTGTTTTAACTTTCAAATTACCTACCATGAAGTCCATGGTTAAAATGGGTGGTACCAATATTATGAACACTTATTATAACACTGCACATGGTAGTCCAGCAATTGGTGGATTGTACTATGTAAGCTTTGCTTATAATGTGTTTTAAAGCTACTCTGATGGGTTAGTTCCTAATCCCTTCCCGATTTTCGGGAGGGGATTTTTTTTTGCATCTAATCTTAGTTTTTCCTTGATAAAACGCTATTTTTGCATTTCAAAATAAAAAATGATTTTCCATGCGATCAATAGCCTTTAGAGAAGCCTTACGCGAAGCAATGAACGAAGAGATGCGAAGAGATGAGCGTGTATTTTTAATGGGGGAGGAAGTAGCTGAATACAATGGCGCATACAAAGTAAGTCAAGGTATGTTGGCCGAATTTGGTCCAAAAAGAGTTATTGATACACCAATTTCTGAATTAGGTTTCACTGCAGTGGCAGTGGGTGCAGCACAAAATGGATTAAGACCAATAGTAGAATTCATGACTTGGAACTTTGCAGTTTTGCCCTTGGATCAAATTTTAAATACAGCCAGTAAAATGTTGGCAATGAGTGGTGGTCAAATTGGTTGTCCAATTATTATGAGAGGACCTAACGGAAGTGCTGGTCAATTGGGTGCGCAACACTCCACAGCTTTTGAAAGTTATTTAGCGAATATCCCTGGTATTAAAGTGGTATCTCCTTCCAATGGATATGACGCAAAGGGTTTATTAAAACAAGCAATACGTTACGAGGAAGATCCAATCATGTTCTTAGAAAGTGAAGTGATGTATGGAGATAAATGTGATGTACCTGAAGAAGAATATTATATCCCATTAGGAAAAGCAGATGTGAAGCGTCCAGGTAGAGACATTACGATTGTCTCTTATAATAAAATGATGAAGGTTGCTTTATCCACTGCAGATGAATTAGAAAAAGAAGGTATCAGTGCAGAAGTGATTGATCTAAGAACCATTCGCCCTTTAGACTGGATGACAGTATTAGAGAGTATTAAAAAAACCAACCGTTTAGTGATCATTGAAGAGCAATGGCCTTTTGCTTCTGTGTCATCTGAACTAAGTTACCGTATACAAAAAGAAGGGTTTGACTATCTAGATGCCCCAATCAGAAGAATTACAAGTGCAGATGCACCACTGCACTATGCCCCTAATTTGACTGCATTGGCCATTCCCGATGTAACCCGCTCAGTGAAATTGGTTAAAGAATTGTTACAACAATATAAGTAATTGCTAAATCCTTGTATTTAACCATTTAAACAGCCACATTACAGCTAATAAATATTTTATTTAATATCCCTCACAAAGGGATATTTTTGTAATATCTAATTTTATAATTATGGGCATGATCCTTTTTATCCTTTATTGGTTGGGCTGGCATATGGGTATTTATACGATGTTGAGAAAAGCAGGTGTGCCAGCAAACAAAGCCATCATTCCAATTTATAATACTTGGGAAGTAGTTCAACTTTGTAAGATTCCAAAAATTTGGTTTTGGATACAACTCATTCCAATCTTGGGTCAATTTGTTAGCCTGTGGATCACGATCTTATTTGTGATGCATTTTAAGAGAGTGAATTTAATCCATCATACATTAACAGTGTTTGTTCCTTTTATCTATTTACCATACCTAGGATTGGATAAAAAAGAACAATGGCATGGTGATGCAGCATTAGCTCATTACCATAAGCCAGCGTCTAGAGAGTGGGTGGATGCAGGGGTGTTTGCAATTGTGGCTGCCACATTGATTAGAACATTTTTATTTGAAGCATATGTGATTCCAACAGAGAGTATGGAAAAGACTTTACTAGTGAATGATTTTTTATTCGTTGATAAAGTGACTTATGGTGCAAGAATTCCTCAAACGCCATTGTCCTTTCCTTTTGTACACAATACATTGCCTGGTGCGCCAACAACGCCTTCTTATTTAAAATGGATTCAACTCGATTACAAGCGATTCCCTAAATTAAGAGCCATCAATAGAAACGATGTGGTTGTCTTTAATTTTCCAGCAGGAGACACCATTATTAATCTGCCAGAATTTGGTTCTAAGATTCCTTATTACGATGTATTAAGAAGTCCTCAATATAATAATGACCGTGCAAAATTGCAGGCTGATTATCCAATTCTAGTGCATCCTATGGATAAGACAGACAACTATATTAAAAGATGTGTTGGGATTCCTGGCGATGTCATTGAAATTAAAAAAAGTCAATTATGGGTCAATGGTGCACCTGCATTGGTAGCACCGTTTATGCAAACAGAATATATGGTAGAAACGGATGGTAGACCTCTAGCAGAAGATTTTATTCAAGACAGTTTAGGGATCAATATCAATGAAGCGACAGCTGATTTTCAATTTGTAGAAGGGCAACCCAATACGTTTAAATTAAATCTAACCGCTGCTGCTGCTTCAAGTTTAAAAAAATTGCCAAATGTAAAATCGGTTGTCTTATTTGAAGATCAAAATGTAGGCTATACTTTCCCGAATGACATCCTACATTTTCCTTGGACTGCAGATAATTTTGGACCAATACGTATTCCAAAAAAAGGGGATCAAGTACAATTAAATGATAGCACCATAGAATTGTATAGAAGAGTGATTGAAGGGTATGAGCAACAAAAATTGACCACTCAAAATGGACAATACTTTATCAATGGTAAAGCAGCTAACACTTATACGATTCAAGAAAATTATTATTGGATGATGGGAGACAATCGTCATCGTAGTCAGGATAGTCGTTATTGGGGTTTTGTTCCTGAGACCCATATTGTTGGTCGCGCAGCTTTGATTTGGTTTAGCTATAGTCAATCTATTAGATGGAATAGGCTCTTTAATTTGATAAAATAAAAAGCATGCAAAAGAAATTCGAATTTGAATACGAAGAGTTGGATGCGAAAGAAGCTTTAGGTTCTGAAGACCTTATTTTGTTAAATGCTGCTTTTAAAGCGGTGGATACTGCTTTTGCACCTTATTCAAAATTTAAAGTGGGTGCAGCTGCAAGATTATCAAACGGTCAAATTATGCTGGGATCCAATCAAGAGAGCGCAAGCTATCCAGTTGGTATTTGTGCAGAAAGAGCCCTGTTAAATAGTATAGGAAGTCAATTTCCAAATGAAACCATTCAAGCTATGGCAATCAGTTATATGCCAAATGGGGTTGCATCAGATCATCCATTATCACCTTGCGGAATGTGTCGACAATCCTTATTAGATTATGAGTTAAGATACAAAGGCCCAATCAAGCTTATTTTAGCTGGTCAAACAGGGAAGGTCATGTTGATCCCATCCGCATCCCATATACTCCCATTTGGTTTTACTGGCTCTATACTAGGCAAATAAGGTAGAGAAGCCTAGTCTAATGATTTGGCCAATTCAATTAGATCATCTTGTTTGAATTGTAGTGTTGGACTTTGAAAACACTTTGCGAATTCAAGTATCATTTTTTTTATCACTCTTTGATTAGAAAGGCGCTTATAATAAATTGTCTTGGGCTCAATATTGTACCTTAAAAAATATTGGTCCATATCTTTTTGAGAAAAAGGATGTCCGGATGTGCCTTCTACATAAAATTGTATAAATTCTTGAGGATTCGGTACAATTTCATGTGGTTCCCAATCTGCACTAAAATAGGCAAGAATACATTGCTTTGGAATATTGATCCATTCGGCATGAATTTCTAATTGTTGACATAATTCAGCATAGATCAAGGAATTCGCAAATGCATTTCCTGGTTTAGATTGAAGTGGGGAGGATACTAAAAAATCTTCTGGGTTTTCATAACCAACTTCGACCCCTTTAATTTGATAATAGCTAAACAAAATATTCCGAATGACATTCGCTTGTTCTAAAGGCGTCAAATAATTATTTAATTCAAGCCAGATATTGCGTCTAATTTTTTCTAATTGATGTCTTAAAGGGTCCAATGCTAATTCTGGGAACTGGTATTTAACCAATATTAATGCACCTTCAAAAAGAGAAGGTTTAGGGATTGCTGCCCAGTCCGTTAATTGTTGCTGCGTGTCTTTTAATCGAAGTCTGTAAATCATTTTTTCAATCCGCTCTAATGTCGTTTCCTCTAAAGTATTTTCCCATAAATTTTCCAAATCGGGAATGATAGGCGTGCCGTAGTCCAATAATCTATTTGCTATTGTACTAAATACTTCCTCATCAGGGTCGTCCATGAGGGTAAATAAGGCTTTTATTTCTTCATTTTTTGGCAACATGGGCAATAATAGCTTGCTTTTTCTTATTCAAATTGACAAAAAATATATCAAACAAACGATTTAAGTTATCCATCCCTTGTGGATATAAAGTTGATTCATGGCATACTATTGTTCATTGTTTAACGTTGCTAGATTTTTTAGGTGTTTTTTAGCATATTTAAGCCATTATGAACCATTAATTGACGTACTTTGTGTATACTAAATTCTAAACTAGTCTATGCAAATTCAACCTGTTTCAGTTCCTAAATTTACGGTAGTGCAGAAGTCATTACATGCTGAATTAAAGAGAAGAGTGAACCAATATCTAGAAGAGCATACCATACGTGGTACAGGTAATTATAAATTGTTTACAAAAGCGATTATTCTTATTAGCTTATTTTTAATCACCTATGTTCATTTAGTATTTTTTACCCCACCAACAACCATTGCTATTTTGGAGTGTTTATTTTTTGGCGGCCTGATTGCAGCCATTGGATTCAATGTCATGCATGATGGAAGTCATGGTAGTTTTAGCAAATACGCATGGTTAAATAAATTAGCTTCTTCGTCTATTAGTATTCTTGGCGCGAGCCGTTTTATGTGGAGCATGAAGCATGTAACCATACACCATACTTATACCAATATCGATGGCGTAGATGATGACATAGAAGTAGGGGCTTTAATGCGCATGGCGCCAACACAAAAACATTTTTTAGTACATCGTTTCCAACATATTTATTTTGTAATTCTTTATATGCTATTGTATGTGTTCTGGCTTTTCTTTACCGACTACAATAAATACTTTAAGCGTAAAATTGGGTCCATTCCTTTGAAAAAAATGGCCATTGCGGATCATCTAGAATTTTGGATTGTAAAAGTGTATCATGCAGCCATTTTTGTGGTGGTTCCAATCCTGATGTTAGGTTGGCAAGCTTGGTTGATTGGATTTATTTTGAGTACATTTTTTGCTGGCTTCATTTTAAGTATTGTGTTTCAGTTGGCGCACACGGTAGAACATACAGCATTTCCAACTGCGATTCAGCCAGAGAATAGAATGCCAGACGAATATGCAGCACACCAAATTCAAACGACTGCTAATTTTGCTACAAAAAGTAAATTGGTTAGTTGGTTAGTAGGTGGGTTGAATTTTCAAATTGAACACCACTTATTTCCAAAAATATCACATGTACATTATCCTGCAATTAGTAAGATTGTAAAAGAAGCCTGTGCAGAATTCAAATTGAATTATATTGAATATCCAACTGTTTTGGAGGCGGTTAAAGCACATGTTCAATTCTTAAAATCAATGGGAAACCCAAGCCCATCCGTTGCATAATTAAAATTTTATTTCTAAAATAAGGATCATTAAAAGCCCTTAGAAAGAAATACTAATCATGAACGAACTTTCGAGCTTGCGAGCAGAGAGTGAGTGATTATTGTATTTTTTCTAAGGGCTTTATTTATTTTGTAATGCCTTTGAAAATTATTTTATGCTTTCTTTTTTCTTGCAGTTTTACGTGGAGGATTCTTTTTCAATTCTTCAATAATCTCCTTCACTTCCTCAATGGTCAATGTCTCCACTTTTTCTTGCTGCTCTTTTGTGAGTTTGAAATTACGTAAACCTTGCTTAATATAAGGTCCATAAGGGCCTCTTAACAATTGAATTTTTTCTTTTTCAAATACTTTGATGGTACGCTCATCTTTTGCCTTGCGCTTTTCTGCAATCATTGGCGTCAATTCCTCGAGTGTAACAGTATAAGGGTCCATTTCCTTGTTCAAAGAGTAGAACTTCTTACTATGGGCCGCATAAGGGCCAAATCGGCCAATATTTACAGACACGTCCTCTTCTTCAAATAAACCTAGGGCTCTAGGAAGCTTAAAAAGCTCCATTGCTTCATCAAAACTGATGGTTTCAATACTTTGAGAAGCTTTTAATTTTGCAAATCTTGGTTTTTCTTCTTCATCCTGGTGGCCAATTTGAACCATTGGGCCATATCTACCCATACGGGCAATCAATTTCTTGCCACTCACTGGATCAAATCCTAATTCACGCTCACCTTTTGCTCTTTCAGCTGTTTCTAAAGTGTGTTCAATGGTTTCATGGAAGGGTTGGTAGAAGTTTTCCAACATCTTACTCCACTTCAATTTGCCATCCGCAATTTCATCAAATTCTCCCTCGATTTTTGCTGTGAATCCAAAGTCCATTACTTTTTCAAAATGCAATTTCAAAAAGTCAGTCACAACTAAGCCTAAGTCAGTAGGGGATAATTTATTTTTTTCTGCTCCAGTAATTTCAGATGCAGTTTCTGTTTTTATTTCATCTTTTGGATTGAGAGAAAGTATTTGATAGATTCTTTTTACACCTTCTTTTTCTCTTTTCTCTACATAATTACGTTTCATGATCGTCGTAATGGTAGGCGCATAGGTAGAAGGTCTTCCAATCCCTAATTCCTCTAGTTTTTTCACCAAACTTGCCTCGGTATATCTAGAAGCTGGACGGCTAAACCTTTCTAGCCCAGTCATACTAATAAATTCAAGTACCTGACCTTTTGCTAAAGGAGGCAATAAACTTTCGTCCCCTTCGCCTAATTCTGTTTCTTCATCTACATCATCATCATCTTTACCTTCTAAATACACTTTTAAAAAGCCATCAAATTTCATCACTTCACCACTAGCAGTTAAAGTGTCTTTATTGGTGGAAATCTCTATTTTAGCAGTTGTTTTTTCAAATTGTGCATCACTCATTTGAGATGCGATGGTTCTTTTCCAAATCAATTCGTATAATCTATTTAAATCGGCATCGTCTACCTTGGACTCATTCATGTATGAAGGTCGAATGGCTTCATGCGCTTCTTGTGCGTTTTCGTTTTTATTTTTGAATTTTCTTGGCTGATAATATTTTGCGCCAAAGCTTGAATTGATCTCCGCTTTGATGGCATCAATTGCAGTTTCACTTAAGCTAATACTATCTGTTCTCATGTAAGTGATTTTACCACTCTCATATAATTTTTGTGCTAGTAACATTGTTTTACTCACACTATAACCTAGTTTTCTAGAAGCTTCTTGTTGTAAAGTTGAAGTTGTGAAAGGCGCGGATGGCGTGCGTTTGCCATCTTTTACAGTAATGTCTTTTACGGTATATTTTGCACCTTTACATTCATTTAAGAACTTGTCAGCAGCCCCTGCAGTGGTTAATTTCTGTGGACCTTCCGCTTTAAATTTGACATTCTTTTTATTGATGTCTAAGGCAGAAAAAAGTGCGGATACCTTAAATACACTTTCAGGAATAAAATGGTTGATCTCTCTTTCTCTTTCTGCAATCAATCTAACTGCAACACTTTGTACACGACCAGCACTTAAGCTTTTTTGCATACCAATTTTACGCCATAAAACAGGACTTAGTTCAAAACCAACTATTCTGTCTAATATTCTTCTTGCTTGCTGTGCATCTACCAAATCCATATTGATTAAACGGGGATTTGCCACTGCTTTTTTAATGGCCGGAGCGGTGATTTCGTGGAAGACAATGCGCTTTGTTTTCTTTGGATCCAATCCCAATACTTCCGCTAAATGCCAACTGATACTTTCTCCTTCACGGTCCTCATCCGACGCAAGCCAAACTTCTTTAGCCTTCTTAGTCATTGATTTGAGTTCTTTAACCACTTTCTCTTTTTCACTAGGAACAATATACCTTGGAGCAAAATGGTTTTTCATATCTATACCCATATCATTTTTTTCCAAATCTCTGATATGGCCATAACAGCTTCTAACTTCAAATTCATCGCCTAGAATCTTCTCTATCGTCTTTGCTTTAGCAGGCGACTCCACAATTAATAAGTTCTTTGACATAGTTCAAACCGCTCCTTCGGGTTGTTTATATATTGAAAATCAACTATTTACAAGCTAAGATAAGGTAAGTTGCATTGCTACAAGTAACTTTATCTTGGATGCAATATTATAGCTTTCGGCTAAAAAATAAAAATGATCTACTTGGAAGGGGTCAAAAAAGTCATAATTTGATCCATTATATCGGCCGTTTTATATACTTTATTATGTCCTAATCCATTGGTTATCAGATATTTGATATTGGATGGGGCATTTTCTTTAAAATTAATGATATCCTCGTATGGGCAAACCATATCTTTTTCATCATGTACCCATAGTATTGGACCTTTATAATTAGCTAAGGCTCTATCAGCTGCAAAATAGTCCATGGTATGACTTGTTCTGTTGCTAACATCTTGTAAGAATGCAGCTTTTGTGACCTCATTTAAATGCATCATCTTAAAAAAGTTGGAGAAAGTGGTGGTTGTTTTTGTGGCTGGAGCTATCAATACAAATTTTCTTGATTCAGCCTGATCTATTTTTTCAGCGATCATAGATAAAGTAAGTGCCCCAAGTGAATGGCCTATAAAATGATGGACAGGGCCCGCTTGTTCCATGATCTTTTGAATGGCCTCTTGGTAGACTACAACATGAATATGCTTCCCTTCGCTCTGGCCATGAGCTGGCGCATCAAAAGCCAATACACGATAGCCCATCTTAAGCAATGGTGCAATATAGTGTTCAAATTTATAGGCGTAACTGCCATATCCATGCGCAATTAATACTGTTTGGTCATTTGGTTTACTGGGTAACCATTCGAACCCATGAATCTTGGTTTGATCCGTCAAAACTACTTTACGCTTTATTGCATGGTGGAAAATAGCGGGGGCTTTTCGTTTTTTGTATTTAGGATAGGGGGTGCAAAAAAGGTCGAAAGCCATCCTGCCTGCAGTTATTGGCGCCAATTTACTAATGGTCTTGAATTTCGTCCTTAAATACTGCAGGTAAATTCTTTCAGAAAAGCCAGCTGGTGCCATTTGTTTTTCAATTTGAACGCAAAGATAGCCCACGCCAACTGCTCCTGCTTATTTTTTTTGTATTTCGACAAATAAAACGAGCATTGTGCTTTACCCATTGGCCCTTTAAAGCTATTTTTGCAAAAATAGTAACGACCATTTATGTATTCATTAAAAATCAATTTCGAGCAAAAAGGGTTAGAAACAGTCACCATTGAAAATGTAGCTGCCGATCAAAGTTTATTAGAAGTATTATTGGATGCGGGGATAGAATTACACCATAATTGTGGTGCAGTTTGTGCATGTAGTACTTGTCATTTATATGTAAAACAAGGGATGGAGCATCTAGCTGAATTGTCTGATAGGGAAGAAGATTTTATTGACCGAGCGTTAATTCCAAGGATTGAGTCAAGACTTGGTTGTCAATGTGAACTGAAAGCAGGAAATGGTGCAATTGAAATCACTTTACCAGACCAAACACAATTTTTAGGAGAATAATAAAAAAGATATATTAATAGTATGAATCAATTTGAGCCACCCATTCACTGGAATGACCATGAAGATATTGCCCAAAAATTGTATGAAAAATTCGGGGATGATTTTACGGAGTCAAAAATTTATAGAGTTCGTTTCACCGATCTTTTAGACTGGATTTTAACACTACCTCATTTTGAAGGTAAAAAAGAGGAGTCTAGCGAAGGTCATTTGGAGATGATTCAAAGTGCATGGGTCTATGAATGGCGTGATAACCAAAAAAAATAATTGCTTTGTTAACTGACTTAGAAAAAATAACCTGTTTTGTATTTGATGTGGATGGTGTTTTAACCAACGGCACGTTAATTGTTATGCCTGATGGGCTGATGGTGCATACGATGAATATAAAAGACGGCTATGCCATTCAATTGGCCATTAAAAAAGGCTACAAGGTTTGGATTATTTCTGGCGGTTATTCCGAAGAAGTACAAGATAGATTAGAAAAGCTGGGTGTGGAAGAAGTGCACATGAAAGTCAAAGACAAGAAAGTACTATTAGAAACACTTTCTATGACCCAAGGCGTGCCTTTGGAATCCATTTTATACATGGGGGACGATATGCCAGATTTTGAAGCCATGGAGATTGTCGGTATTGCTGCATGTCCTGCAGATGCTTGTTTTGATATTAAAAATATTTCAAGTTATAAAGCCCTCGCAAAAGGTGGTGAAGGATGCGCAAGAGAGGTGATTGAAAAAGTGCTTAAATTAAATGGTCATTGGGATGTAGTGGACCAGATTCAAGCTAAATAATCCTCCTGTGAAAAAATTAATCCATTTTTTAAGACTAGTAAGATGGCCTAATTTATTTTTTATTTTACTAGCGGAATCGCTGTTTCATTTTTTCATCTACAAGCCACTTTATCCAAATTTGGCATTGACCGCTGATTATCCATTTTATTTTATTCTAGCTACTAGTATTTGTATTGCTGCGGCTGGGTATATTATCAATGATTATTTTGATGTCAATATTGACCAAGTCAATAAACCCAAAATGGTGGTAGTGGGCGCACATATTAGTAGACGCTGGGTGATTTTTTGGCATTTAATTTTGAGTATGGGTGGTGTGTATATCTCATTGATTGCTTTTCCATTTCAACAATATATACATGTTCATTTTTCTAATTTAGCGACTATCTTAATTTTATGGTTCTATTCAACCAATTTTAAAAGAGATTTTTTAATAGGCAATGTAGTGATTGCCGTGTTGACTGCATGGACAATTGGAGTCGTTTATTTTTCTAAATTTACTTTCATACAATTGATACATCCCACCAACATGCAAACAGCAGATTTGAAGTTGTTTAAGCTGATGTTATTGTATAGTAGTTTTGCCTTTATTTTAACTTTAATAAGAGAAGCTTTAAAAGATATGGAAGACATGGATGGGGATGAAAAATTTGGTTGTAAAACAATGCCTATTGAATGGGGATTACAAACTACAAAAGTCTATGTGGCGGTTTGGCTCATGGTCCTTATTTTAGTCTTAACAATTATTCAATTATATGCCATACCATTTGGATGGTGGATACCAATCGTTTACTGCATTGTGACCATTATTGCTCCACTAGTGTATGTTTTAATTAATTTAAAGCATGCATTTTCTAGAGCCAATTTTAATCGATTAAGCCATTGGATAAAATTTGCGATGTTGATGGGTATTTTATCGATGGGCTTTTTTTATTTCCTGCTTTAATTCCAATAAATATGAATGGATTTATTTTAGCATCTCAGTCTCCCCGAAGAAAACAATTACTAGCATGGGCAGATATTGAGTTTGATATTATTGTTTCTGCAGCAGCCGAAGATTTTCCAGCAGAGATGGATGTACAAGAAGTGCCAGTTTATATTGCACAAAAAAAAGCCATTGCGGTACAGGAAAAAATAAAGCTTGAATTTCCAATGCATCAAGGCAAGTGGATCATTGCAGCAGATACCATTGTGGTTTTAGACAATGAAATCATTGGTAAGCCAATTGATAGAGCCGAGGCCATTGCTATATTGCAAAAATTATCTGGCAAAACACATCGCGTGATCACAGGGGTGTATTTGATCAATGATACTGAATCAAGAAATTTTAGTGAAACAACATTGGTTCATTTTCATCCGTTGACATTATCACAGATCGAATATTATGTTGATCAATATCAGCCTTATGACAAAGCGGGCGCGTATGGCATACAAGACTGGATAGGTGTGGTAGGCATTCAAGGTATCGAAGGTGATTTTTACAATGTAATGGGATTGCCAGTGAGTAAGTTGTTAAGTTATCTTCCTACAACCACATTACCTGTTACAACCAGGTAAAGCTAATATCCAATTCCATGTCTGGATGAAGGCTTCTTTCTACTGGGCAGATTCTTCCAACTCTTTCCAATATTTCCTTCGTTTGCTCATCCAAATCAAGTTTTGGCATGGTCACGGCAATGATGATTTTACCAATTCTTCTGGGCTCGCTCATCATCACTTTAGTCACATCTACTTTAGCACCATCTATTTTAATATCCATGCTTTCTGCTTTGATACCTATTGTGGTAATCAAACATCCGCCCAAGCCAGTCGCAATTAAATCGGTAGGAGAAAAACGTGCACCCTGACCTTTATTATCAGAAGGGGCATCTGTTTCAAAAATCGAACCGCTTTGAAGGTGAAGGCAGGTGGTCCTTAAATTAGCGTTATAGGTTACTGTTGCTGTCATATCTGTTGAATTGATGGGTTTGTGATTTTGGTAAATTTACAACGAAAGGCTTGATTTAAGCGCAAGTCTTGTATTTTTGCAACAGATAAAAGAAAAGCATGATTGAACTACCGATTGTCCCAGCAGAACAACATATTAAAAAGCCCGATTGGTTGAGGGTTAAATTACCTATTGGAGAAAGTTACAAACACGTAAGAGGTTTAGTAGACAAACATAAATTACATACGATCTGTGAAAGTGGCAACTGTCCGAATATGGGAGAGTGTTGGGGAGAAGGGACAGCCACCTTTATGATATTAGGAAATGTATGTACAAGGAGTTGTCAATTTTGCGCTGTAGCAACGGGTAGACCAAAACCAGTAGAATGGGACGAACCACAAAGAGTTGCGGAAGCCATTTTTTTAATGAAAGTGAAACATGCAGTTCTAACAAGTGTAAACAGAGACGAATTACCAGACGGTGGATCTATTATTTGGTCCAATACCATTAAAGCAGTTAAAGCACTCACACCTGATACCACATTGGAAACTTTGATTCCAGATTTTAGAGGGATTAAAGAACAAATAGAAAGAATCATCGAAGCTGCACCAGAAGTAGTGAGTCACAATATGGAAACAGTGGAGCGTAATACAAAACGTGTACGCGTACAGGCAAAATATAGAAGAAGTTTAGAAGTACTGGAAACTTTAAAGAAAGGTGGTATGCGCACAAAAACAGGCATCATGTTGGGTATTGGTGAAGAGAAAGATGAAGTCATCCAAACCATGAAAGACTTAGTAGGTGTTGGCTGTGATGTACTTACTATTGGTCAATATTTACAACCAACCAAAAAACATCTACCTGTTCAAAGATTCGTTCACCCCGATGAATTCGCTGAACTAAGAACGATCGGCTATGAACTAGGATTTGACTATGTAGAGAGTGGGCCATTGGTAAGATCGTCTTATCATTCAGAAAAGCACGTTATACAAGGCTGGGGTAGAAATAAATATTTAGAAGAACTAGCACTATTAAAATAGTATTTTACTCCCACATTAATGCGGAAGCGCCTAATATCGCGGCGTCAGATTCTTTCAAATGACTGAATAATATTTTTACTTTATTCTGGAAGATCTCAATTAAATTGGCTTCCATCGTTTCCCTTGTTGGTTTTAAAATAAGGTCTCCTGCTTTAGTCAATCCACCAAATAAGATGATCGCTTCTGGATTCGAGAACATGACAAAGTTGGCTAAAGCAATACCCAATATTTTTCCAGTATATTCAAAAACTTCTTTTGCAATTTCATCCCCTTTTATAGCTGCTTCATAGACATCCTTAGAAGTGATTTCATCTATATTAATTGTTCTCAAAGTACTTTGACGATCTGATTCACTTAAAATTTCTTTTGCAGATTCAGAAACACCTGTTGCAGACGTGTAACTTTCTAGCGAGCCAAGTTGGTCTGTACCTGAATGCTTTCTTCCATTGGGAATGATCACTGTGTGGCCTAATTCGCCTGCAAATCCATCGTGACCATAAATTAATTGACCGTTAGCAACGATACCACTTCCTACACCAGTTCCTAAGGTAATCATGATAAAATCTTTCATGCCTTTTGCTGCGCCATACATCATTTCACCTACAGCTGCGGCGTTGGCATCATTGGTTAATTTAACTGGAATTTTAAATTTATCCTGCACCATTTTTGCAAATGGGATGATGCCTTTCCATGGAAGGTTAGGGGCATATTCTATTGTGCCAGTATAGATATTGCCATTGGGCGCGCCAACACCAATTCCTCTAATACGATCGAAGCCACCCACTTTTTCAATCATGACTGATAAATGTTCATACATTTCATCGATGAATGTGTCAACTTGAAGATGCTTTTTAGTAGACATCTCGCTTGAGAATAACACATTACCGTCTTTATCTACAATCCCGAATTTTGTACTTGTTCCGCCGATATCTACCCCTACAACATATGATTCCATAATATTTTTTTAAATTTTAGTGTCCACCACTTGTTTCCGCTTCTTCGTAATTGATGCCTTGCTTTTTTAAGATGCCTTTCACTGCTATTGCAAAAAAGACTAAATAAGCAAAACATATTGCAGCTACCCAGAATGAATTATGAATACCATAACCTGGTTGATCTAAATGAGATGATTGTAAGTAGTCTGCTATTTTACCTTGAATAGGTGGAATAATACCACCACCTAAAATCATCATGATTAAAAAAGCAGATCCTTGCGGAGTGTACTTTCCTAAACCTGCTACAGATAAAGAAAAGATAGAAGGCCACATAATAGAACAAGCCAATCCACCTGTTAAAAATGCATAGGTAGCAACAGTGCCTTTCGTAAAAATTCCCAATACCATCGCGATCACACCCACCAAACTAAAAATCAATAATGTTTTAGCAGGTTTGTTTTGACTTAAGTAAAATGCAATGATTTGGATAAATACACAAATTATATACCAATACAAAGGACTCATATCGTATTGTGCAATACTGTTCAAAGCAATGACTATTCCAAATGCAATAATTGGTACAATGAAAGTTAAATATTGTTGTGTTTTCTTTTTAAAATCAAAAGCGCTGATGGCACCTGCCCAACGTCCAATCATCATGCTACCCCAATACATAGAAACATAGGGTGCAATTTCTGAAGAGGAGATACCTCCAAAATCAGCTTGTCTTAATAATTCTCCTAAGTTAGATCCAATGGCAACCTCAACGCCTACATATACAAAGATGGCCAACATACCCAAAACCAATTGAGGGTATTTCATCGCACCCCATCCTTTTTCATTTTTTTGTGCTGTAAAATTAGCGGCTAATAAGCCCACTACCACAGTTGCTAAAGCACCAATCAGCCATTTTAATCTAAAAGTTTCTAAATCATGTCGACCTATATCTGTTAAACTAGTTGGGTCAATTTTGTAACTATTAAAGATGGGCCCGAACATAGCAATTAATACACCCGTCATGATCACCAATAAAGACAATGCTTTCCCAGCTGGTTCCATCGGTTCATTCGAAATACCTGAGGGTACTTTTTTAGAAAAATGGAAGAGTGCAGCTGCGGCTATAAACAATCCACCTACTGCAGTATATAAAATTATTACTTTGTCTAAACTAAGTTGTTTGATTTGTTCGTCTGTAATGGCAGCGGCCGATCCAAATAAGGCAAGTGCAACTACAATTGGCCCAATAGAAGTTCCAAATGAGTTGATACCTCCACCTAAGTTAACACGACTACTTCCTGTAGAAGGGTCACCTAATGCAATGGCGAAAGGTTGAGCAGCAGTTTGTTGTAAGGAGAATCCAAGTGCTACAATAAATAAACCTACCAACATGCCTGTAAAAGTATTGGCATTAACCGCAACAATCATTGCTGCAGCTCCAACGGCTGAAAATAATAATCCATATACAATACTTTTTTTATAACCCCATTTTCCAACCAAGTCTTTACCTCCTAAAGCACCATAAGCAAAAAGACCAAGTGCACCAATATAATAGGCTAGATAAAATGCAAAATCAATCAATTGACTTTGAAATTGATCTAGTGCAAAATAGTTTTTACAAAATGGAATAAAGACACTGTTTCCAGCTGCAATAAATCCCCAGAAAAAGAAAACCACAATTAGGGTGGTCAATGCGCCGGTATTCGTTGGCTGTTTTGTTTGGTTCATAGCAATCGTTTGTTTAATCAATCCCCAAAATAATCAATTTTATTTAATCCTTCCTTACTAAAAATGAATTATTATAGCTAGATTTTAGTAATTTGAAGCAAATATAAATAGCAACAATGAGTACAGCGTATACCGGCGAGAAAGTCAAGATGAGTTTCTGGCAAATCTGGAACATGTGTTTTGGATTTTTTGGTATCCAATTTGGATGGAGTTTGCAAATGGGCAATATGAGTGCGATTTATGAGTTTTTGGGTGCATCTCCAGATGAAATACCAGGATTGTGGTTAGCAGCTCCAATGACTGGTCTAATTATACAGCCCATCGTAGGCTATTTAAGTGATAGAACATGGCATCCTAAATTAGGAAGACGTCGTCCGTTTTTTTTAATTGGTGCTATTCTAAGTTCTGCATTGTTATTTGTGATGCCCAATTCTCCAACAGTATGGATGGCAGCAGGGGTATTGTGGGTTTTAGATTCAAGTATTAATATCACCATGGAGCCATTCAGGGCTTTTGTTGCGGATAATTTAAATGAAAAACAACGTTCATTTGGTTTTGCTATGCAGAGTATGTTTATTGGATTGGCATCTTTTATAGCAGGTTACTTACCTCAGTTATTGGCAAATTGGTTTGATGTGTCTAGAGATAAAATCAATGGGTCTATACCACAGAATATTTTAATCTCCTTTTATATTGGCGGTGCAGTATTCTTTGTGTCAGTTTTATACACCATCCTTACTAGTAAAGAATATCCTCCTTCTAATCCCTCAAAAACAATTGACAACACAACGCCTCAATTAGGTTTAGTTCAAGAAATAGTGCATTCGATCAAACACATGCCTATACAAATGAAAAGATTGGCATTGGTTAATTTTATCACTTGGCCAGGTTTGTTTTTAATGTGGTTTTATTATAGTACAGGGGTAGCAACACAGATTTTTCATGGTGACCCAGCAACCAATAGCGAAGTGTTTACATTGGGCTTAGAACATGCGAACACCACTTCTGCCATTTTGAATTTAGTCACTTTTGGTTTTTCGTTTACACTACCTTTTTGGGTGAGTCGTATAGGTAAAAAATATACCCATACACTTTGTTTACTTGTTGGAGGCATAGGTCTGGTTTCAGTTTATTTTGTAGACCAACCTAATCTTTTATATGTAAGCATGGGTTTGGTAGGTATTGCATGGGCGTCTATTTTATCTATGCCTTATTCGATGCTAGCGGGATTTATTCCGGAGCAAAAAATGGGGATGTATATGGGCATATTCAATTTTTTTATTGTGTTACCTGAAATCCTTGCTTCTTTATTTTTTGGCAAAATCATGTCTACCTATTTAAATAATGATCGACTAATGGCTGTCATGATTGGGGGTTGCTTATTAATTACAGCAGGCTTGGTCTGTGCATTCATCATCAAAGAAGAGTGGCATGACGCCTAGTCATTCGAGTAGGCTTTTATTTTATTCATCATACAAGCATCAGAAATTATGAAAAGAGCATTCTATGTTCCTGTTTTAACCATTGTTGGATTGTTATTGTCGACAATGCAAGCAACTGCTACCGAAGCCTATCCAAGTAATTGGTTTGTCAATATGAAGTACAATCAAGTACAAGTTTTATTGAGATCGGTGGATGCAGATTTTAGTAAAGCAACTATTGCAATCAACTATCCTGGAGTGAAAGTTCAAAAAATACATCATTTTGAAAATGGACATTATATTGCAGTGGATCTTGTTATTGCAGCGAATGCAATACCTGGCCAAGTCAAGATTCAAATTAAAGAGGGTAGTCGAATCATTACACATCTATGGCCATTAAAACCAAGACGTAAAGGAAATGGAACAAATTTTGCTCAAGGCGTAAATCAATCAGACTTCATTTATTTTTTAATGCCAGATCGATTTAGCAATGGCGATGCAAGCAATGATCAAATTGCCGGATTGAAAGATCAGTCTTTGAATAGGGATTCAATTTTTTTAAGACATGGTGGAGATTTAAAAGGTGTACAAAATCATTTAGACTACTTACAAGATTTAGGGGCAACAACATTATGGATGACGCCAATTCTAGAAAATGATATGCCGAATAGGACTGAACATGGATATGCTGCAACCAACCATTATACTGTAGAGAAAAGATTTGGAGGGGAGGCTGCATATTTAGCACTAAGTGATGCCCTTCATGCAAGAGGGATGAAATTGATACAAGATGCAGTATACAATCATGTTGGTCGTTTCCATTTTTTAGTTCAAGATGCACCAGCAAAAGATTGGTTACATCAATGGCCAAAATTTACGCAAACAAATTACAAAGATCAGCCGCTTTTTGATCCCCATGCTGCGAATCAGGATAAATTAAAATCAGCAGATGGATGGTTCACAACTGAAATGCCAGATATAAATCATGGGAATGAATTCGTAGCTAAGTATTTAATTCAACATGCAATTTGGTCAGTCGAAACATTTGGAATTGATGGCTGGAGAATTGATACTTATATCTACAATGATTTAGCATTCATGAATCGTTGCAATCTAGCATTGGAATTAGAGTATCCTAAAATTACTTCATTTGGAGAGTGCTGGGTGCATGGCACAGCCAATCAAGCTTATTTTGCACAAAATAATATCAATACTTCCTTTAAAAGTAATTTACAAGGCGTTGCAGATTTTCAAACATTGATGTATGGGATACAGCCAGCATTAAATGAAAAGTTTGGTTGGATGGAAGGGGTGAGTAAATTATACAACACCTTATCGAATGATTTTTTATACAAAGATCCAACACGCAATGTCATTTTTTTAGACAATCATGATATGACGCGTATTTTGTCTCAGGTAGGGGAAAGTATTCCTAAAGTTAAAATGGGGGTAGCTTGGTTAATGACTTGTAGAGGAATTCCTCAATTGTATTATGGAACCGAAGTATTGATGAAAGGGATCTCTAATCCTGATGGTTGGGTTCGATTAGATTTACCAGGAGGATGGGAGGGAGATCAAAAAAATGCGTTTACAAAAGTTGGATTAACACCCGCTGAATTGGATATGTTGTCATACACTACAAAATTAGGCCAATTCAGAAAGTCTTCCACTGCGATTACAAAAGGCAAGATGATGCAATACTTGCCAAACGAAGGCTTGTATGTCTATTTTAGATATGACCAAAATCAAACTGTAATGTGCGTGATGAATACCAATGAACAAGATAGAATGGTTGATTTTAGTGATTATATGGAAAGGACGAATGGATTTGATAGTGGAAAAGATGTTGTTTCAGGAAAGACTATTACAAAACAATTTAGGATTCCAGCGCTCACCATGCAAGTCATTGAGCTGAATAAAAAATAGTCATGTCAAAATACGAATCAATACATTTTGTAGATACGGCACAAGCAGTATGGAATTATTCACTCTTTACAGACGATGATGTGCGTGCTTTTCAACAGGGTACCCATAGTACTTTATATCAATTATTTGGGAACAAACAAATTGAAGTAATGGGTGTGCAGGGAACTTATTTTAGTGTATGGGCACCTAATGCGACTGCCGTATTTGTTACAGGCAATTTTAATGATTGGAACAATGAGGCACATCCTTTAAAAGTAAGATTAGAATCTTCGGGCATCTGGGAAGGCTTTATCCCAAATATCGGACAAGGCGAAGTCTATAAATACCATATTCATGGCTATAAGGGCGTAAAATTAGACAAGGGTGATCCTTATGCGCATTATTGGGAATTAAGGCCACAAACAGCTTCTATTACCTGGCAGACTGACTTTTCATGGGAGGATCAACAATGGATGGAAGATAGAAAGATCAAAAATCGAATAGATCAGCCTTATTCGGTCTACGAAGTGCATTTAGCTAGTTGGATGCGACCAGATAAAAACAATCCTGATTCTTACAACAGCTACACGCAGTTAATTGACTTGTTGGTACCCTATGTCAAAGAGATGGGTTTCACGCATGTAGAATTCATGCCTGTAATGGAACATCCATTTGATGGAAGTTGGGGGTATCAGGGAGCAGGTTTTTTTGCGCCCACTTCTAGGTTTGGGAATCCACAGGCATTTGCGGCTTTAGTGGATGCTTTTCATCAAGCAAGCATTGGTGTGATTTTGGACTGGGTGCCATCGCATTTTCCTTATGATAGCCATGGGTTATTTATGTTTGATGGCGCGAATACCTATGAATATGCTGACATGCGTAAAGGATATCATCCCGACTGGAATTCTTATATTTTTAATTATAAAAGAGGCGAAGTAAAATCCTTCTTAATTAGTAGTGCTAAATTTTGGTGTAATCAATTTCATATTGATGGCCTTAGGGTAGATGCCGTAAGTTCTATGTTAAGATTGGACTATAGTCGAGCCGAAGGCCAATGGGAACCTAATGTGTTTGGTGGGAATGGCAATATAGAAGCGATTGAGTTTATCAAAGATTTAAACATCACTTTATATAGAGACTTTCCAGCTATTCAAACTATTGCAGAAGAAGCATCAGATTGGCCAGGCATTAGTCAACCCGTATTTATGGATGGATTGGGTTTTGGAATGAAATGGATGATGGGATGGATGCATGACACTTTAGATTATTTTAAATTAGATCCAATCATGCGTTCTGGAGCCCAGGATAAATTTAGTTTTTCCATGATGTATTATCATGATGAACATTTTATGTTGCCTTTAAGTCATGACGAAGTCGTGCATGGAAAAAGTCCCATGTTGTATAAAATGCCTGGTGATGCTTGGCAAAAATTTGCAAATCTTAGATTGTTGTATGCCTATATGTTTTTGCACCCAGGTGCAAAATTAATATTCATGGGGAATGAGTTTGCAGCGACTAAGGAATGGGATTTTGAATCAGAATTACAATGGGACTTATTGCAATATCCAAATCATGGTGGTATGAAATATTGTGTGCAAGTATTAAATGCATTGTATAAAGCACACCCGGCATTGTATGAACTACAATATGAAGCAAGCGGATTTGAATGGGTGGAGTTAAATCAACGTCAAGAGGGTATTATTGCTTTTAAACGAAAAGGGAAGGACCCTGACCAAGCTATTTTAGTGGTCTTGAATATGACACCTGTACCAAGGCATCAATTTCCGATCCGAGTGGAAGGTAAAACCATTTGGAAGGAAATCTTTAATAGTGATGATCAAGCCTTTTGGGGGTCGGGTAATATAAAGAATCAAACTATTCCATGCGTAGTAGTGGATGGCACATATCAATCAATGGAAATACATCTAGCATTACCTCCATTAGCCGCGGTTGTCTTGAAATAGAATATATTCTCTTATAAGTTTTGCACATTGTTAATAACTAAGAAAATGTTAACACTAAGTTTAAATTAGGGTTAGAACTTTAGGACATAATCAAACCCTATGTTATGAAAACAAGTAACAAAGCTTTAATGTATGATGCTGTTTCTGAAATGATTCAATTACATGCATTTGATCATTTATTGGATGCTGAATTGGCTAATTTCAAAAATGTGTTAAATCAATGGGTCGCAGAAGAAAATGGGATTACTTTAAATGAAAAACTATTTGTTTATCTAAATAAAGTAAACTTTTTCGTAGAAAATATTTCTCCTGCATCAATCCAATTATGGTTTTATGCATTGTCTTATAATAATTTCTCTTTATTAAATGTAGGAAGTGAATTACAAGACAACAATTTAGAATTGTCTTATTAAAATGGATGGGTTAGAAGTATAAAAAAAGCCACTCAGATTTGAGTGGCTTTTTTTATACGTATTTTTAGGGTTAGAATAATCCACCTTTTTTCAAAGTAGTTTTTCCTTCACCAATTTTGAAACCATTGTTGTAAACTTCTACTAAGTATTCACCTTCAATCAATTTAGCACTTTGTTTGATGTCATAGCTAATTGGTAAAATAGCATTTTGTACATATTGTACTGCTATTTTATTTGAATAGGCTTTAGTCCCGTCTTCTCTAGTATTGATTTTACCGCCTTCGCTAAAACTCACACCATTAGGAGCAGTGATACAAACATATAAATCTTGTGTACCAGAAGGGGTAATTTTATTTTTATCAATTTGGAAAGACAAACGAATGGTATTTGCTTTTTTTGCAGAGGTCGTTACTTTTTCAGTACCATCTTCTTTCACTAAAACAGCTTGGATACTAAATGCAGATGCATTTAAAGTAGAACCTATATCTTGTAATCTTTCTTTTTCCTTTGTAGTTGAAGTTAAATTCGTGTTTAGGTTGTTATTTTCAGTGGCTAATACTTCATTCTTTACTGTCAATACCTTGTTTTCTTCTTGCGCTTTTGCCAAATCAGTGAATAATCCAGCAACTTTTCCGTTTAGTTCAGCGATCATAGATTTAGCTTCTTCTAATTGTTTATCTGTTGCATTCTTTTTTTGTAAGATGGTGCTGATATTAGATTTTAATTGTTGGATATCTTTAGACTTAGACAATAAATCTCCTTGTAATGCTGTGTTTTGCTGTGTCAATGAGTCTGCTTTTGCAGAAACCGCAATAAAATCTGCCTGTAAAACATTTTTAGCACTATCTAATTTATTTACTTGAGTGGTGTAATTACCGATGATTTCAGTCTTAGAACTGCTAAAGTAGATCCATGAACCAATAAGGGCAACCGTTAAAGCACCAATTATAATTTTACCTCCGTTCCCTGAATTTTCGTTACTCATAATAAAATGTATTTTATTTATTTGCAAAGATACAAAAAAAACATCATTCCTGTATATCTTTGAGGATGCCTATTTCCAAAATTTTATCGAATTGGAAAAATAACGTCTTCGACGCCGTCTATTGGCTGGAAGGGGAAGAGTCATTTTATATAGATCAGGTGGTGCAATATGCAGAACACAAGTTATTACCTGAGGCAGATCTAGCCTTTAATTTGACTGTTTTCTATGGTAAAGATGCCGATTGGGCTGAGGTGGTCAATGCTTGTAAGCGTTATCCCGTCTTTGCAGAAAAGCAAGTGGTGATTATTAAAGAGGCCCAACATATGAATTCAATTGAGAAATTGGTTTCTTATATTGAAAATCCCTTGTCCTCTACGATCCTAATTGTGGCCCATAAAGACAAAAATGTAGATGGGCGTTCCGCATTGGCTAAATTGCTTAAAACAAAAGCGGTAGTTGTTAGTACTAAGAAGATGTATGACAACAAATTACCTGAATGGGTCAATCAGTGGGTAGCAGAAAATGGCTATCAAATTAGCCCTAAAGCGGTACAAATCATTGTGGATCATATTGGCAATGATTTAAGCAGGATTAAAAATGAATTAGAAAAATTAATGGTGAATTTAGGGGATCGAAAAAAAATCACCGAAGACGATATCGAAAAATTTATTGGCATTAGTAAAGAATACAATGCCTTTGAATTTCAGGATGCGATTGCAAATAAAAAATTCTCTAAGGCGATCCAGATGATTCAATATTTTGAATCCAATCAAAAAGCGGCACCCATTCAGTTGATCCTTCCGACCCTCTATGGTTTTTTTAGTAAATTATATGCAGTCTATGGTTTAGGAACCAATGATGAAAAAAGAATCATGGCAGAAGTTGGTTTGAATTTCTTTTCTATCAAGACCACGATGGCAGCTACTATGCATTATAATCCTGCCAAAGTGGAACAGATACTCTTATTGATTCATGAATACAATCTTAGGGTATTAGGCATCAATGATGCAAGCAATACGGATGCAGATTTATTAAAGGAATTGGTAGTGAAAATAATGTCTTAATCTAATTTAGATTCGTACTTAGCTAAGATGGCTGAACTAGTTATTTTGTCTTGATGCAATTGGTTTTTCAAAGCATCTAATCCATCGAATTTAACTTCTCCTCTAATAAACTCATAGACGAGCACAGTAATATATTGCTCGTAAATATCTTGGTCAAAATTAAAAATATTGACCTCAATCACTTTCTTTTGTCCATCTACAGTAGGACGAATTCCAATATTCATCATACCCTTGACAATGGCATGATTGGTGCAATCTCCCTTTACTTTCACCGCATAGACGCCATTTGCTGGGATCAATTTCTCTTCGTCATTGATATGTAAATTAGCCGTAGGATAACCAATGGTTCTACCCAATTGATTCCCTCTAACAACAAATCCTTCAAAGCAGTAGGCGTAGCCTAGTAATTCATTGGCCTTTTTGATTTCATGTTCAGCAATATAGTTTCTGATTAAGGTGGAGCTGATTATTTCATTTTGAACAAGCTGTTCGTTGATTTCTTCTACTTTAAAATGCAATCTTGCCCCCATTGTTTTCAATAAATCAATATTGCCATTTCTACCTTTTCCAAAATGATGGTCATAGCCCACGATGACGGTATTGGGCTTAAAATAGTAGTATAAAAAGTCTTCTATATACTGCGCTGCGGTTAAATTAGAGAATTTGTAATCAAAATTGATGATCACTAGATGGTCTATCCCAGCCGCTTCTAACAATTCAATCCTTTCTTTGATATTGCTTAATTGCTTGATTTCACCTGGTACAGAAGAGATAACCTTTCTAGGATGTGGATGAAAAGTAATGATAATGGTTTCTCCCTCTACTTGTTGGGCTAACTGCTTCATTCTTTGAATAATTTGTTGGTGTCCTTTATGTACGCCATCAAATGCGCCCATAGTGACAATGGCGTCTTTAAAAAGGGGTAGGGAAGTTAAATCGTAGTGAACCTTCATCTTTATCTTGTAAATAGGGTACAAATGTAAAACAATTGTACCTTTATTGTGAAATCAATTTATTGCTATGTCATTGTATGCTCAGCGCGGCGTATCCGCTCAAAAAGAAGAAGTTCATGCCGCCATTCAGGATTTAGATCAAGGCTTATATGCGAATGCTTTTTGTAAATTATATGCGGATTTTTTAGGAGGCAGTCAAGACCACATTAATATCATGCATGCAGATGGGGCAGGTACTAAAAGTATTTTAGCCTATTTATATTGGAAAGAAACGGGTGATGTGTCTGTATGGAAAGGCATTGCACAAGATGCTATTGCAATGAATTTAGATGACTTATTGTGTGTAGGTATCTATGATCAAATTTTGTTTTCATCTACCATTGATCGTAATAAATTATTAATCACTGGAGAAGTGATCAGTCAGGTCATCAACGGTACCCAAGCTTTTTTTAATACTTTAAAAGAATTTGGCGTTGAAATTGCCTTCTTGGGTGGGGAAACTGCAGATGTGGGTGATGTGGTAAGAACCATTGCTGTCAATGGAACCATGACTGCTAGATGGCCTAAATCAAAATTAATCACCAACGACTTAATTGCACCAGGACAAGTGATTGTTGGTTTCTCAAGTTTTGGAAAAGCGAATTACGAGACGGAATACAATAGTGGATTAGGAAGTAATGGTTTAACAAGTGCAAGACATGATGTACTATCTCATCATTATGCCACTGCATTCCCAGAATCTTTTGAACCAACTTTAAAGGATGAAGTAGTTTATTTAGGAAAAAATAGGATGACGGATATGCTTCCTATCAAAGGCTTTGGCGAGATTAGTGTCGGTAAATTATTACTGAGCCCTACACGTACTTACGCACCATTGGTGAAAGCTATTTTGACTGAACATTTTGATACAGTCAAAGGCATGATCCATTGCAGTGGTGGTGGTCAAACAAAGTGCATGAAATATTTACCAGGCACCATGCGTATTGTCAAAAATAATTTATTTGATGCGCCACCCATCTTCAAATTGATACAAGCCAATTCTGGAGCCAATACAAAAGAGATGTACCAAGTTTTTAACATGGGCCATCGTTTAGAAATATTTACAGATGCTGCAACTGCTGATACCTTAATTGCAATTGCAAAAGGATTAGGAATAGAAGCGCAAGTAGTGGGCTTTGTGGAAGCTTCAGAAAAAAAGGAGTTGGTTTTAGAAGGAAGTTTTGGAAAGGAAGTATTTAGCTATTAATTTTAATCTATTAACACAAACCATATGAGTGAAATTGTTGTACAAATTGAGCATGCAAATATTTACCAAAGTGGTAGCCTTATTTTGCAAGATGTCAACTTGAACGTGCAAAAAGGTGAATTCGTCTACCTTGTTGGAAAAACAGGTACAGGTAAAAGTAGCTTATTGAAAACCTTATATGGCGAATTGACTTTGACGGAAGGTGTTGGGAATGTGGTTGGGTTTAATTTAAAAGAGATGGACTGGAAAAAATTACCTTTTTTAAGAAGAAATTTAGGGATGGTTTTCCAAGATTTTCAATTGTTGTCGGACCGAAACGTAAACGAAAATCTAAGTTTTGTGCTTAAAGCGACTGGCTGGCAAGATGAACAATTGATACAACAAAAAGTGGATGATGTTTTGCATAAAGTAGGGCTTCAAAATAAAGGCTTCAAAATGACCTATGAAATGAGCGGAGGGGAGCAACAAAGAGTGGATATTGCTCGTGCTATGTTAAACTCGCCAAAATTGATTCTCGCGGACGAGCCAACTGGTAGTTTAGACCCTGAAACCAGTGACGAAATCATGCAGATATTGTTCCAAATAGCCAAAGAAGATGGAACAGCCATTATCATGGCTACCCATGATTATATGGTAGTAAACAAGTTCCCAGCACGCACCCTTAGTACAGAGGGTGGTCGCCTTGTTGAAAAGGGGTAGATTTTGTCCACATTTCAATCTAAATACACCCATATCCCTTGACTTTTTGACTGATTTTTCTTATGTTCGCAGACAATTTAAAGTGTTACAAAAAGTGAGATTAAAGTCATTAGAAATCAAGGGGTTCAAGAGTTTTGCTGATAAAACCATTATCAGTTTTGACGATGGTATAACAGGTATTATTGGGCCAAACGGTTGTGGTAAAAGTAATATCATAGATAGTATTAGATGGGTGATTGGAGAATCTAAGATTTCAGCACTTAGGTCTGAGAATTTAGATTCATTGGTTTTCAATGGTTCTAAGACTAGAAGTGCAAGTAGCATGGCGGAAGTGAGTTTGACTTTCGATAATACCAAAAATTTATTACCTACAGAATTTAGCATCATTACGGTGACACGTCGTTACTATAAAAATGGCGAGAGTGAATACCGTTTGAATGATGTATCATGTCGTTTAAAAGACATCCATAATTTATTCATGGATACAGGTGTGAGTACAGACAGTTATGCCATTATTGAATTAGGTATGGTAGATGACATTATCAAGGATAAAGATAATAGTCGTCGTAAAATGTTAGAACAAGCAGCTGGGATCACTATTTATAAAACAAGAAAAAAAGAAGCAAAGAATAAATTAGATGCTACAGAGCAAGACTTAGCGCGTATTGAAGACTTATTGTTTGAAATCAACAACCAATTAAAGACTTTAGAAAATCAAGCAAAGAAAGCAGAGAAATATTTTGAGATTAAAAAAGATTATAAGGAAACAGCGATTGAATTAGCCATTGCATCATTAGAAGGTTTCAATTTAACCTATAAGGACTTAACAGAGCAACAAGAAACTGAAACAGATAAGAAATTCCAATTAGAAGCAGGCATCGCATTAGAAGAAGCAGCACTTGAACAAGAGCGTGTGGTGTTCATTCAAAAAGAAAAGGGCTTACAAAGCATGCAACATGAGTTCAACGATATGCTGCAGCATCTGAGAATCAAAGAAAATGATAAAAGTTTAGCTGCGCAACGTTTAGATTATTTAAATGATAAAGAAAAAGGGTTACAAGAATTCTTAGAGCGTGCAGAAGGGCAATTAAAAACCATTGGAGATTCCATAGAGTATACCAAATTACAGGTGATTGATGAAGAAAAAAATTACCACGATTTTAAAAATAGGGTAGATCAATCGCATATTGAATTAACCAATAAACGTGCACAATTCGACGACCAACGTGGTGTATTGGACGGATTGCGTCAACAATTTGGTCAAATACAAAGAAATCAATTTGAGGCAGAGAAGAAAGTGGCCGTATCGGATACTTCGATTCAAAATATTCAAAGAAGCCAGCATCAGTTAGATGAGGAGCAATTGCATAGAGCCGAACAAGTAGCAGCATTGACAACACAATTAGCAACCAAAGAAGCTGAATTGGCTGCAAGCAAGTCCCATTTAGCAGACTTACAAGCGCAAAATGAAACAGCTAAAGCAAGTATTTTTGAAACGCAAGAAGCACTTGAGCAACTTAGATCAAAATTAGCTGAACAAGCTAGGATTTTAGATGCTAAGAAAAATGAATACGATTTATTAAAAAGCTTAGTAGACTCTATGGATGGTTATCCAGAAAGCGTTAAATTCTTACATAAGAATACTGGCTGGAATCACAATGCCCCAATCCTTTCTGATATTTTATATGTTCAAGAGGCATACCGTACAGCAGTTGAAAATGTATTAGAGCCCTATTTAAATTATTACGTAGTGAATGATTTAAAGGAAGGTATGCAAGCAGTGCAGTTATTGGATGAAAACAAAAAAGGGAAGGCCAACTTCTTCTTATTAGATCAATTAAATGGTGCCAAAGCAGAAGCTGCACCATCAAACACCATTGCAGCTTTATCTGTGATTGAAATTGATCCTAAATATGCAGCCCTAGCAAATCATTTACTAGGGAATGTATTTATTGCCGAAAATGAGGCTGCTTTAGAAGCTGCTACTACAGGGATGATTTTAGAGAAGACTGGAAAATATGTAAGAGGTAAGTATACTTTAACAGGAGGTAGCGTTGGATTATTTGAAGGAAAGAAAATAGGCCGTGCAAAAAATTTAGAAAAATTATTAGAAGACATTCAATCACAAGAAACGGTGGTGAATGCATTAAAATCAGAGATACAAGTTAAACACGAGTCGGTTTTACAGTATAATGAATTGTTGAAAGAGCAAGAAATTAGAACGACAGAACAAAATGTGAATCATTTAATCAATGATGTTTTTGCCAATAAAAATCGATTAGAAAACTTACATTCTGCGCAGGTTCTGGCAGTAGCTAAGTTGGCAGAATTAGCAGAAAAAATTGCACAAGAGCATGCCCTGATTGGGGATACTAGATCTCAATTGATTGAATTAAATGCTTCATTACAGGCAACTCAAGCTCAATTAGAAGATATTGAATTAGCATATCAAGCTGCAGAACAAGCCTATCATTTAGCTTCTGGCGAATTCAATGAGATGAACTTGCAGTTGACGAAGCAGCAAAGCAAAATTGAAGCTTTACAACAAGAAGTGATTTTTAAAGACAATCAATTGAATGACTTGCATACGCAAATTCAATCCAATACGACACAGTTGACAGAAGTATCTACAGCAATTATAGATAGCAACAATGAATTAGCAACAATTGAGACAGCATTAGTTGAATTGTTGAGAAATAAGGAAGTAGAGGAATTGAAATTGAACGAAGCAGATCAAGTTTATTATTCACTAAGAACTGCCTTACAAGAAAAAGAAAGTACTTTAAGACTACAAATAAAGTCTAAGGAATTAATGGATCAGCTGATCAATGAGATTAAGGATAAATTAAATAATTTAAAACTACAATTAGCTGGAACTAAGGAAAGATTAAGTGTAGAGTTTAAAGTGGAGTTAGAAGAAATTTTAGATTTAGGAAGACAAACAGAAGCGACCCTAGAAGAACTTCAAGCAGATGTAGAGAAGATGAAGAAGCGTTTGGAGAATATGGGTGAAGTGAATCCAACAGCGATTGAAGCATATACGGAGATGAAAAAACGTTATGATTTTATCCTAGAACAAAAGAACGACTTAGTCACTGCGAAGGAAAGTTTATTGTTAACAATACAAGAAGTAGAAGCAACTGCCAATCAGGCCTTCTTAGAAACATACAATGCTGCAAGAGAGCATTTCCAAAAAGTATTCAAAGCATTGTTTACAGAAGAAGATTCTTGTGACTTAATTTTAGTAGATCCAACGAACCTTTCAGAAACTGCAGTGGAGATTGTGGCTAAGCCTAAAGGCAAGCGTCCATCTTCCATCACACAGTTGAGTGGTGGAGAACGTACATTGACTGCAACAGCGATGTTGTTTGCAATTTACTTAATTAAGCCAGCACCATTCTGTATCTTGGATGAGGTAGACGCACCATTGGATGATGCCAACATTGGCAAGTTTACACAAATGATCCAGAAGTTCTCTGATAACTCTCAGTTCATCATTGTAACACACAATAAGCAAACAATGAGCGCAGTGGATGTGATTTATGGTGTGACTATGCAAGAGCCTGGGGTAAGTAAATTAGTGCCTGTGGATTTCAGGAATTTAACAGCTTAATTCAAATTGCAGTAATGCAAATCATATAGCTTTAGCGTCCTCGTTAGCAATTTCGGGGGCGCTTTTTAATTTAAATCACCACAATTGATTAAATCAGTACTCCTATTATTCATTGCATGTTTTATATGCTACCTGCCTTTTAGCAGGACACCTGACTACTTTGATAGTGATATTAGTCCAGCGTTGATTGAAGCCAGAGGTGATAGTGTATTTGCGGTATTCCAAGAATCAGGCAAGCAATATCAAGTGGCATTAGATCCATTGATCTACCAATCGAAAATTGGTTCTAGAATTGAAATTAGGTACGAACTAAGCGCACCACAACATGCAAAACTCAATCAAGCAATAGGGTATTGGCTGGAGCCTAAAGAATTACTAGGTGCTTTTTTAATATTGATTGTGTTACTCATTGCTGCATATGCAACTACGCACCGCCCAGATGCCGAGGCTTTAAAAGAACAGATAGAGTTTAAGAAAAAAGACACCGGAAAATATATTTAAAAAAAATCTGCGGAAATCATTCAAAAGAATAGATATAAAAATTCTTTTCAAGAAAGCATATGAGTATAAATACCTATCCCTAGGCTCACGCTCGCTTTGCTCGAACGATCGCTACGTAATAGTATTTATACTCATTTTATTTTTTAAATAGAAATTTAGAAAGAAATACTAATGCTCGCCGATCGTTCGAACTTGTGAGACAAGAGGCGAGGATTTCAGTATTTTTTCTAAATCAGTTAGAAGCAGGAGGATTATTTAGAAAAAATTTCTGCATTTTTCTAAATCAGTTAGAAGCAGGAGGATTATTTAGCGAGGATACGCTTGATGTCTTTGTCGATGTCGCGGTTCTTAATGGTTTCGCGTTTGTCGTATTCTTTTTTACCACGGCCAATCCCAATTTCCATTTTAACATAATGCTTGTCATTGAAAAAGATACGAAGTGGCACAATGGTAAATCCTTTTTCTTTGGTTTGCGCCTCAATCTTTTTTAATTCTCTCGCTGTTAATAACAATTTTCGATCGTGTACTTCGATATGGTTATTCTTATTGCCATGAGAATATGCGTTGATGAATAAAGACCTTACCCAAAGCTCCCCTTTATCAAAAAAGCAGAAGGAATCATTAAAACTCACTTTGCCAGCACGAATAGATTTGACTTCAGTACCCATCAATACAATGCCCGCCACATATTTATCTTCTATCTGGTAGTGGAAATAGGCCTGCCTATTGTTTAATTCTATCTGTTTTGGTGCTTTCGCCATAAAAAATATCCCGATGTGCTAGACCGGGATACAAAAGTACAATTTAAAATTGATTTCATTTTCGCATTAACTTCTGAACATAAACGCAACTTGGGACAATTTTTGCTTCAGTTCTTTTCTATCCACTATAAAATCAAGGAATCCATGTTCTAATAAGAACTCTGAACGTTGGAAACCAGGAGGTAAATCTTTCTTAATGGTCTCTTTAATCACCCTAGGACCAGCAAAACCAATCAATGCATCTGGTTCTGCTATATTGAGATCGCCTAACATACCAAAGCTGGCTGAAATACCACCAAATGTAGGGTCTGTTAGTAAGGAGATGAATGGTAATTTAGCATCACTTAGTTGAGATAATTTTCCACTTGTTTTTGCTAATTGCATTAAGCTAAATGCACTTTCCATCATACGTGCACCACCACTTTTACTAATCACTAAGAAGGGTAGTCGATGTTGAATACAATAATCCACTGCACGACTAAATTTTTCTCCCATGACACTCCCTAATGATCCGCCAATGAATTCAAAATCCATACATGCAACTACGTAGCCTTCACCATTCATTTTACCAACACCTACACGCATAGAATCTTTCAAATCTGTTTTAGAATGAATTTCGTCTAAACGTTTTTGGTAATTCTTAAGATCGGTAAAATTAAGTGCATCCTTACTTTTGATTCCATCAAAAAGCACATCAAATTCTTGGTTGTCAAATAAAATACCAAAATATTCATCACTACCTATACGGTGGTGATAATTACATTTACCACAGATATACAAATTTTCTTTTAATTCAGAACTTGTACATATATGGTTACAGGTTGGACACTTCGTCCACAAGCCTTCTGGTATTTCTTTCTTGTCTGCAGTTGAAGTACTAATACCTTTACGAATTCTTTTAAACCATCTTGATTTATCTGCTGCATCAGAATGATTTAATTCTTCTCCAGTTAGGTTGACTTCAATGTCTTCTACTTTTTCACGCATAGGAACTGATTTAAATGTTTCTATTGATACAATTTAAGTCGTCAAAGGATTGCTCTAAACGTTTGATGAAAGATTCTTCGCCTTTTCTTAACCAAACTCTAGGGTCGTAATATTTTTTATTTGGCTTCTCTGCACCCTCTGGATTACCCAATTGAGTTTGAAGAAATGCTTCATTCTTTTTGTAATAGCCTAGAACACCTTCCCAGAAAGCCCATTGTAAATCGGTGTCTAAGTTCATTTTAATGGCGCCATATCCAATGGCTTCTCTAATTTGATTTTGAGGCGAACCAGAACCACCATGGAATACAAAATAAACTGGTTTAGGCGCTGTGCCTAATGTCTTTTCAATATGTATTTGACTATTGTGTAGAATTTCAGGTTTTAATTCCACATTGCCTGGACTGTATACGCCGTGTACGTTTCCAAAAGCGGCAGCAACTGTAAATAAAATACCTACTTTTCCTAATTCAGTATATGCGTAAGCAACATGTTCTGGTTGTGTATATAATTTATCATTTTCAATACCGCTATTGTCCACACCATCTTCCTCACCACCTGTTACACCTAATTCAATTTCAATACTCATGCCCAAAGGTGCCATACGTTTAAAGAATTCAACTGAAGTTTGGATATTCTCTTCGATAGATTCTTCTGATAAATCTAACATATGAGAACTGAACAAAGGTTGACCATGTAATTTGTGGTATTTTTCACTCTCGTCAATTAAAGCACTGATCCAAGGTAACCATTTTTTAGAAGCGTGGTCTGTATGTAAAATAACAGGTACATCATAAAACTTAGCCACTTGGTGCACATGTAAAGCACCTGCTATTGCACCTTGTATATTGGCTTGTAAATAATCATTTGGCATACCCTTTCCCGCAATGAATTGTGCACCACCATTAGAAAACTGTATGATGATTGGAGACTTCACTTTAGCCGCTGTTTCTATTGCTGCATTGATGGTATCCGTCCCAGTGGTATTCACTGCTGGGATCGCAAAATTATTGGCTTTAGCGTCGTTGTATAAAGCTTCTAATTCTTTACCGTATAAAACGCCAGATCTGTACTTGTTCATTGTTTAATGATTGAAGGACAAATATACAATTTATGAACCAAACGGATGTTAGCTAGGCCTTTAAATCCATCCTAATCTAGTCTATAAAACCTTTTGATTTCATCCAATCGTCATTATATACTTTGCCAACATACCTACTTCCGTGATCATGGAAAATACAGACAACCACATCAGTTGGTTTCAATTTATCTTTCAATTGCAACAACCCTTGAAAACAGCCTCCTGCACTATATCCACAAAATAATCCTTCTTCTTTTGCAAGACGTCTAGTCATCAAAGCGCCTTCTTTATCTGTTACTTGTTCAAAATGATCAATGACTGACATGTCATAATTTTGGGGAACAAAGTCTTCGCCAAAACCTTCTGCAATATAAGGTTGGACATAGGCCATATCGACTTCGCCAGTTTGAAAATAATGAGTTAATAAAGAGCCTATTGGATCGATTGCCCAAATCTGAATATTGGGATTCTGTTCTTTTAAATAGGTTGCTGTTCCAGTAATGGTGCCACCAGTACCTGCAGTACAAACTAAGTGGGTGATTTTACCTTCGGTCTGACGCCAAATTTCAGGGCCAGTACTTTCGTAATGCGCTTGTCGGTTAGCCAGATTATCATATTGGTTTAAGAAATGCGAGTTGGGGATTTCAGTGGCCAATTTTCTTGCAACTGAATAGTAACTAGCAGGGTCTTCTGGTGCGACATTGGTAGGGCAGACAATCACTTCGGCGCCCACAGCTCTCAGAATATCCATCTTTTCCTTACTTTGTTTATCAGTGGTGGAAAAGATGCATTTATAACCTTTTACGACAGCTGCTAAAGCTAAGCCCATTCCAGTATTGCCGCTCGTGCATTCAATGATGGTGCCACCAGGTTTTAATTTACCCTCTGCTTCAGCTACTTCTACCATTTTCAAAGCCATCCTGTCTTTAATAGAATTGCCTGGATTAAAATAGTCCACTTTAGCCAAGATGGTTCCGGGAATGCCCTCAGTTACTTTATTCAAACGAATGATTGGAGTATTGCCAATTGTTTCTAGAACATTATTTAACCACATAAAATGTGTTGCTTTATTTGAAGGTGAAATTAAGTTAAAAAAACCTAATACTATTGCATGTTAGCAAAATTGCTTGTGATGATTTCACAGAATTTGGTGTCAATCATTTTTTCAGCTAAAGCAATCATATTTGAAAAAGCTTTTGCATTGCTGATACCATGACCAATGATGACTGGCTTATTCACACCTAAGACAGGTGTGCCACCATAATTTTCAAAATGGAAACGTCCAAAAAAGGAGTCCTTTTCTAGACCATGATGTGCAGCAGCTTCATACATCGCTTCTGCAGTCTTTAAAATCACATTTCCCGTAAATCCATCACAAACAATGACATCTGCTTTGTCGTTAAAGACATCACGACCTTCTACATTTCCAATGAATTGAATATGGGTATTTTCTTTTAAGAGAGGGTAAGTGGATTGTGCTAATACATTGCCTTTCCCTTCCTCTTCTCCAACATTTAATAAACCTACAGTCGGGGTAGCTATGTTTAAAATATGTTTAGCGTATAAATTGCCCAGAATGGCAAATTGATTCAGTTGTTCAGGTTTACAATCTGTATTCAAACCCACGTCAACCAAGATGCCGGTTTTGCCATTTAATTTTGGTAAAAGTGTGGCGATCGTTGGCCTTAAAATGCCCTTAATTGGTTTGATGCTAAACATAGCACCAACCAACATGGCACCAGTATTTCCTGCACTTAAAAATGCATCTATCTTGCCTTCTGCTAAATAACGAAAACCAATTGCAATAGATGAATTAGGTTTTTCTTTCAATGCCTTGGTGGGATGCTCATGGTATCCAATCACTTCTGGGGCATCTACTAAATGCAAAAAAGGTGAGGCAATCCCATGGTGCTGAAAGAGTCCTTCCAACTGGGCTGCATCACCTATGCAAAATAAATTGTGTTGATTATTGGATAGATAGTGTTGAATGCCTTTGACAGCTTCAAGTGGTGCAAAATCACCACCCATCATATCGATACCAATATTCATTATTGGTAAATTATGCTTTTAAAGGTGCTTTCTCAGCTACTAATTTTCCTTTATAGAATAATTTTCCTTCTTGAACGTGCGCACGATGACGAACGTGGATTTCTCCAGTTGTACCATCTTTGCTTAATGTTACTTCTTGAGCAACATAGTGTGTTCTTCTTTTAGCGCTACGTTGTTGGGAGTGTCTGCGTTTAGGATTAGGCATCTCTTATTTTTTAAATTTTTAATCTATTTTATTTTCTATTCTACTTTTACTTTTAATCCATCTTTCCGTCCAGATTCTTGAACTGATCCAATCCTTTCCAAAGCGTTTTTGATGACGACTCGGTAGGAGGGATTTCATTGAAGAAATTGAGCTGGTCAATTACTTTTTGATTACAAGTTGATTTTCCTTTTTCATCCAATTTGCAGATATGCTGCAATGGAAGGCTAAGGATAATGAATTCGTAGATCCAATTCGCAATGGACAAGTGATTATCGTTACGATCTAAGTAAAAAATGTCAGGATCTTCCTCTTCACTGTTCATCTTATCGGCGTCATCAACTAATTTTACAATTAAGTTAAATTCGTCCCAAAGTTGAACACTAAGTGGATTCCCGCATCGGTCACATAGGGTATCAATAGTCCCGTCAATATCAAAATGTAACTGCATAAAACCTGAGTGCTTTTCCAAAAGGAGCTTCACTTTGGTTTGACAATTACTGAAATCTTGTGGTCCAAAATCTAAAAAGAACTGATCCTCAATACGGTACTCGAACTCATGTTCTCCAGCTGTTAAGCCAACAAATGGAATTTCGAATGTCCTGTTATGGCCCATAACCGTACTTTAAGGGTGGCAAAGTTAGTAAAAATAGGTCAAAAGACAAAGTTTATACTAAATTTACTAGATAATTATTCTGTGCAAATGTATCCATTTAGACCGGGTTGGAGCAAGTTCATTTTACCATCCATATGGATCTTGCTGTTTGCAGTCTGTTTATTGGCGCCATATTATCCTAGATTGATTGCAAGCTACTATACACAGGGCTTGTTTAGATATGGGGCGTCTGGTTTAAGGTTCCTATTTGGAAGCATCCCTTTTGCGATTGGCGAATTCATCTATATAATAATTCTTATAATACTGATAATTATTTTTTTAAAACAGATTAACACACTTAAAAGTTTCAATTATATTGCACAAAAGGGATGGTTTATATTGACCAAATTGAGTTGGCTTATTGTAAAATTATATGTGGTATTTCAGCTTATTTGGGGTTTGAATTATATCCAACCGAACCCAACCGAGGATTTTCATTTAATGGTGCAAACGCCTAAAAATGCAGAAATCGCAATGTCCGAAATGAATGCGCTGACCTACGAATTGATAGAAGAGCTTAATACAACAAAGGCTGCAATAAGATTGAATAGGCCGATTCAACCCAATTTTGAGCAAGTGGTGGCCAATCTGCAGCAAGCATATAAGAAACTTGCTATCGAGCATCCTAGGTTCATCCTTCAACATCAAAGTATCAAAAAAGCGATTTTCCCTAATTTGGGAGATTATATAGGATTTTTAGCTTTTTATCAACCAATCACTGGCGAGGCAATTATTAGATCGGACCTTCCAATTTTAACCCAGCCCTATACTATAGCACATGAAATGGCGCATCAATTAGGCTATGCTTCAGAGACAGAAGCGAATTTTATAGCTTTTGTAGTTGCATCCGAGACCAATGATCCGTATTTAAAGTATTCCATGTTATTGCAAATGTTCAGCTATGCACAGGATGCTCAATTATTATTGCTTGCTGGGAACAAGGGTTTTGATGATTGGAAAATGCAAATTGAAAAAAACAGGTCATTATTGAGCCCAGCTGTTTTGAAAGATCGGGCTGAAATAAAAGCGTTTTTTGCTGCAAGAGCAGATAAGCAAATACAAGCATCCTCGCAGTTGTATGATCAATTCTTAAAATGGAATCAACAAGCTGCAGGGCTAGCTAGTTATGCAGATGTATTGAAATGGGTCAGGGCGTACCGACTTAAAACTGATTCTTCCACATCATACTTTCGATAGGCTTTTCGGGCTGTCCGCTATACTTAGCGTTTTTCTTTTGATTGTATTTAACTTCAATCTCTCCATCCACAGGGAAGTAAATCAATTGACCAATTGGCATCCCTTTATACACACGCACTGGTTGTTTAACAGAAATTTCCAGGGTCCAATAGCCACAGAAACCAACATCTCCTTTACCAGCTGTAGCATGAATATCGATTCCTAAACGACCAGTTGACGACTTGCCTTCTAAAAAAGGTACATGGGCATGTGTTTCAGTATATTCTAAAGTAACGCCTAAATAAAATCCAGTCGGCTCTAATACAAATCCTTCCTCAGGAATTTCAAAATAGGTAATGGTATTATGCGCTTTGGCGTCAAGGATATGATTGTCATAAGTTGCCAACCACTTTCCAAGGTGCACGTCATAACTATTGCTTCCAAGATCTTTACGATCGTAGGGTTCAATTTTGATAGTGCCTTTTTCAATTTCTTCTAGTATGCGCGAATCTGATAATATCATCTTAATCGATTTATGTTTAATTTTGGTCTTTAAAACAGACCGCAATCTAATTCAAAATGCCTTTCTTTTATCAACAAAATATTAACGAGACCGCTCATCTGGCTATTTGGTCCATTCAAGAACCAGCCTCCTTTTTTGAAACGGATGTGCAGTTAGCTGTTCCAATTGCGAACGAGGAAAGAAGGACACAACATTTAGCGGTGCGATTATTATTTAAATTCATGATGCCAGATGCAGATCTAAGCCAATTGGTGATGGCAGATAATGGGAAGCCTTATTTATTAGGATTGCCTTTTCATTTTTCATTTTCACATTGTAAGGGTTATGCAGCCTGTGCGGTAGATGAAAAACCTGTAGGGATCGATATTGAAATTATACACCCACGCATTTTGAAAGTGGCACAAAAATTTTTAAATGACCAGGAGAAAGTAATGATTGCAGCTTTGGAAGAAAAGGATCAATTGAATCAGTTAGCATTTTTATGGGCATCCAAAGAAGCGATGTATAAAAAGTATGAAAAATTGGGAATTGATTTTGCAAAGGATTTTAATATCCTTGAATTAACGCAGGGGGATAGAGGTAGCGTGCCTGCTCAAATTTTACATAAAGGGAGCAATGTTCATGTCCATTTAGACTATCATTTTGGAACGGATTATATCTGCGTTACTTGCTATCATTAATCATTTCTTAGATTGTTATTCTTCCTCTAGCCCAAGTGCGGTATCATCCTCTAATAAATCTAAGTGAATGGCGTCAGCACCAGCGATGCCTTCAATGGATCCTTTAATGTGCATGGCATTGAGTAATACTTTTTCAAGTTGTTTCTCTCTTGCTTTCCAAAGTTTTTCCATGGCGTCTCTTTCTTTCTGAATACTAGAGCGCATTTGTCTAAAGCCTTCGCCCACCGCCTTCCATTGTTCGCTGAATTCATTGCTAGTTAAGTAGTCATAAAGAAAACTCATTTTATCTCCTTTATTCACTTGACTTTTTTTAGTATCATGGATTTTAAGAATCGCATTTCTCAACAATAAAGCAACACTTTTGACTTCTTGGAAAGAACATATATAGACACCGTCTTTTTCACCAAATCGATCTAATTCTTTAGGGAATGTTTGTGTTACAATCACTGCAATATCTGCGCTCTGGCTGCGCATGTCCGCTTTTAATTTATCAATCCACTCTTGGTTAAAGTCTTTGGTCCTTTTACTTTCATAAATAATTTTACCTGCTTCTTGACCAAGGTTATTACGCACAAGTTGAATACAATCTGCGCCGCGCACACCTTTACCAACTTCTGAAATTTGGTCAAAAGGGAAACTTGTCTTAAGTAGTTCTTCTAATAATAATTCTTGAACTTCACCTTGCATTTGCATACTACCTTGTTCTGCTTTGCGTCGCATTTCTTCGGCTAGTTTACGTTGGTCTTCTAATTGCTTCTCTAATTCTTTAACTTTTAACACATGCTCTTGGTCTTTGATAGACAATCTTTCTGCTTCTTCTTTTTGAATTTGTGTTTTTAAAACTTCTCTTTCTGTATTTAATTTTCTTTGTAATACTAATTCAAGCTCCGCTTCTTTTGCCTGTATGGCTTGCACTTGCTTTAAAAATTCTAATTCTTTTTGTCTGAACTCATTCACCTGCTTGCTCATATTGGCTTCATTGTCCTGCATCAACTTAAGCTTATGCTCATACTCACCAGCAATATTCTTTTTTAATTGTTCTGTTAATTCGTTCTGTATTTTTGTTTTTTGCTCCGCCAATAATTGATTGGTTTCTTCTTCTTTCTTTTTTTGCCATTCGGTCATCTTACCACGCAATTCATTTTCAATCTCGTCGCGGATAGCGTCGGTTGGTTCAAAGCTGTGTTGACATTTTGGGCAGGTTACATTGTAATTAGACATGGCAAGTTTTTTGGGCTATAAAATTCAGTGCTACAAAGATGCAAAAAAATATAACAGCCTCCCGAAATTTATGTAGGTTTGCGTTCCTGCGGAGGTGGCGAAATTGGTAGACGCACTACCTTGAGGTGGTAGCGCCCATACCCGGGCGTGGGAGTTCGAATCTCCTCTTCCGCACAAAAAAAGCCCTCCCGAATATCGGGAGGGCTTTTTTGGAATACTATATTATTATAAAGATTTCAAGATCTCATCAGCAGATCTTACATAGTCCATATTTTTTGCTTCAGTCGCCATTTGCTTGCAAGTTTCAGCACTAGTTTTAGCACCTTTCTTATCATTCAATGCAACTTGAATTCTTGCTTTCAATAAATGCAACCAATATGCTTTTGCATTTGCAGCAATCGCTTTATCAGCAAATACCAAAGCCTTATTATAATCGTTGTCTAATTCTAAATAAAATGTTGCAGCAGATTGATACACATTAGGATTCACTGTTGTTGCAGCTGTGGCAGCATCAATTTGAGCACGAACGGCTGGTCTAATATCAGTGCTAATAGGAATATTCACTTTTGTCTTAGCCCATTTCAAATAAATAGTTGCTGTTTGAGCAGTGATTGCCTCGATACCGATTGAAAATGTTTCAGTGGTACTTCCAGTTGTTTCTGGAGTGACTTTAAAACGAACCACATCTTCAGCTTCTTTGTATTCAAAACTTCCCCAACCTTTAGAATTGGTATTGATAATGACTGTCCATTCTGTGGCACCTGGTATAGTGAATAAAGCGTATGAACCTGCAGGAATGGTTTTGTTACCAATTGTTACAGGGTCAGAAAATGTCAATTTAGTGGCGCCATTTGCACCTGTTCTCCAAACATCACCAATAGGAGCCAATAAGCTTCCTACGCCAAATACTGGACGACCTTTTAAGCTAGGTCTAGAATAAACGATTTCAATTTTACCTAATCCAAAATCTTGGGTTAAAGTTTGAGTTGGGCTAGGAGCAGGCATCTTCACTTGAGCCATTGCAGTTAAGCTTAAAAAGCTGCCAATAACAAAAAGTATCTTTTTCATATTTCTTTATTTTTGAAGAACAAACTTACTTTATTTTAGCTGTTTATGATGTTATTTTTTTTGAAAGGCTGGGTGGAAACGATCTAATGTGTCTCTAAGGAAATCTCTATTGATATGGGTGTAAATTTCGGTGGTAGTGATGCTTTCATGACCTAGCATTTCTTGAACTGCCCTTAGGTCAGCACCCCCTTCTACTAAATGGGTGGCAAAGCTATGACGCAGGCTATGGGGAGAGATGGATTTCTTGATACCTGTTTTAAGGATAAGGTCTTTTATGATGTAAAAAATCATGACCCTGCTAAGTCCTTTACCTCGGTTGTTTAAAAACAGGATGTCCTCACAGTTTTTGGCTGGGGTTTGATGCACTCTAATCGTGTCTCTATATGATTTAATAAACTTAATGGCATCTGTTCCAATGGGCACCAATCTTTCTTTATCACCCTTGCCAATCACCCTGATAAACCCAACATCTAAATATAAGCAAGAGATTTTTAGCTGTATTGCTTCCGTGACTCTTAATCCAGAACTATACATGACTTCTAATATGGCTTTATTTCTCCCACCTTCTGGTTTACTAAGGTCAATCTCTCCAATCATTTGTTCAATCTCCTCAAAGCTCAATACGTCTGGTAGTTTTCTGCTCGTCTTTGGACTTGGTAAAAGTGTAGTAGGATTGATCGTGCAAATCTGTTCAATAAGGCAATACTTAAAAAAAGATTTAACACCAGATATGATTCTAGCCTGAGAGGTAGCTGCCATGCCCATTTCGCCAATACTTTGAATGAAACTTTGCAAATGGGTTAGTTGAATATCAGCAGGTGTATGGATTTCATTGTAATTTTCTAAGAAGCTTGCTAGTTTATCAATATCCCTTAAATATGCATCCACCGAATGGCCACTTAATGATTTCTCTAATTGCAAGAAAGCTTTAAATCCTTTTTTATAGATTTCCCATTGCATATGCTAAGAACAAGTTTAGGAAAAGATTTGATAGTTCATTGATAAAGGGTTTATTTCGTATCTGATTCATATCCCTATGCTAGTAAATTTACGGTCATTTAAGCAGAAAGTTAAACTTAATGCAAAACAATTCAGATCCTTCTTAACAAAGATAAAAAATAAAAATCCTAAAAACCTTGATCATACCGTAGCAAATTTAAGCACAGAAGTGTGGGCCGAAGTGGATTGCTTGTCTTGTGCGAATTGTTGTAAATCCATGAGTCCAACTTTCACCACAAAAGACATCAAAAGAATTGCTGCCTATTTGGAAATGAAACCTGCAGAATTTAAATCGACCTGGTTGGAATACGATAAAAAAGATAAGGATTGGGTGAATGTTTCAAAACCTTGTCAGTTCTTAAATCTTAGTTCTAATATGTGTTCAATTTATGAGGTAAGACCTGCTGATTGCGCAGGGTTCCCGCATTTTACCAAAAAGAAATTTACAGAATACATCCACGTGCACAAACAGAATGTGGAATATTGCCCAGCGACTTATAAGTTAGTTGAAAAAATGAAGTTTTCGATGCAATAAAGAACTGCTCGTTTAAAAATAGACGTCTTCAATAAAAAATAGATCCCATTTTTCATTTGCATATAATTGTATCGCAATCACATCAAATTGAAGCATTTGCCAAATAGGGAATTGGTATTGAAAGATGGCTGCAGCATTTTTTAGGTGTTGCATCTTTTGAGCATCAATATGTTGTTCAGGAAAACCATATGCAGTTGTCCTTCTTGTCTTGACTTCTATAATATGTAAGCAGTTTCCTTTGCTTGCAATGATGTCTATTTCTAAATGCTTATAGCGCCAATTTCTAAAAAGGATAGAAAAACCCATGCTGATAAGGTAATCTGCTGCTTTATTTTCGCCTAAAAACCCAGTATCTTTGTTGTGTTGACTCATTATAAGTAGATTGGATAACCAGGAAAATAGTTAAAAGAAGTACATGAACACAGCGTATAAATTACATGGGATTCATAGGCATTATGACTGGGGTGGTAAATCATTCATACCTCAATTGATGCATGTAGACAATGCCATCTGTAAACCCTTTGCAGAATATTGGATGGGCGCGCATCCTTCTGCTCCTGCTATGGTAGAAACTGCTGAAGGTGCTATGGCATTGGATAAAATGATCGTAGAAAATACAATTCAATTTTTAGGTACTAAGACTGCAGACCGATTTGGAAGCCTTCCATATTTATTCAAAATTCTTGATGTCGAAAAAATGCTGAGCATTCAAGTACATCCTTCAAAGGAAAATGCTGAGAAAGGGTTTTTAAAAGAACAACTTGCGGGCATACCTATTGATGCGCCCCATAGAAATTATAAAGACCAGAATCATAAACCAGAGGTCATGGTGGCCTTAAGTGATTTTTGGTTATTACATGGTTTCATGCCAGCCATTGCACTAAGAGAAAGGTTAACTAGCCTTGCGCCATTACACAATTTATTGCCCATTTTTGGTATGGATGATTATGCAGGCTTGTACAGTTATTTTATGCGCCTTGATCAAGTAGCGGCAGATGCTATTTTAAAACCATTATTGGCATTAGCGGTGGAAGAAGTTGCTGCAGGTAAAGTGCATAAAGCACATCCACATTGGTGGGCCAACCAGTATTATGGTGGTGTCGTGCCTGCATCCAATATAGACAAAGGGATTTTGTCCATCTATATTTTAAATATTGTCAATGTGCCAAAATACCGGGGTGTGTTTCAGGGGGCAGGACTATTACACGCTTATTTAGAAGGACAGAATATTGAATTGATGGCCAATAGTGACAATGTTTTAAGAGGTGGATTAACGCCTAAGCATATTGATATAGAGGAGCTACTTCAACATATTCAATTTGAACCTACTTATCCTACAATTTTAAAAGGGGATCAAATAGCATTTAATGAGTTACAATTTCCTTGTCCAGTACCCGATTTTGGTTTAACGAAAATACAGTTAACAGAGGGGGAAACTTGCACAAACGAGACCCTATCCTTTGAGTTATTTTTAGTGCTGCAAGGTGCTGCCAACATCAATGGGATTGATTTAAAGCCAGGGGAATTGGCTGGAGTCAAGGCTGGAGCGTCCTATCATATACATCAAACAGGGTCCGAAACGGCTGTTTTATTCAAATCATTTGTGCCTTAACGGAATTATACACATTTGAGGAGAATCAATACTGCATAAAACTGACGATTTATGTATATTCGTTTATATAAATTAATTTTTAAATAGCAACTGATGAAACTGAACAAAGAAATAGTGATTGCCTTAATTATAATGATTGTAACGAGTGCTTTATATAGAGTGTTACCAGGTAGACCTTTTGGTTTTGCACCACAAATTGCAATTGCCTTGTTTAGCGGTTCTTTATTTGTGAAAAATAAACATTTTGCTTTTTTGTTACCAATTATTTCTATGTTCTTGTCTGATGTATTATATCAAATTTTGTATGTCAATCATTTAACACCCATTCAAGGTTTCTATGATGGACAATGGCAGAACTATTTATTAATTGCTGCTACCGCAGTTTTTGGATTTGGTTTACAAACCAACCGAGTAGGCAAATTTGTAGGTAATTTTATTGCCGCACCCACCGTATATTTTCTTGTTTCAAATTTTATGGTGTGGGCAAGTTTTGGTGGATACCATCGTCCTATGACAGCTTCAGGTTTGTTACAAACAATGGTAGACGGTTTACCATTTTATGGTTACAGCGTTGCAGGCACATTTGTGTTTGGCGCAGTGATGTTTGGTGGCTTTAAATTAATTCAACCTAAGTTGAAAGCCATTAAAGTAAAAAGCTAATTTTTTTTAGGATCAATCGCTTCATAAAACGTATCTACTTCCCAAGGACCTGTATCTGCTGCTATTGTAGCTAGTTCGTCACATCGATTATTGTAAGGGTTGTCGGCATGTCCTTTTACCCAGTTAAATTTCACTTTATATATTTTAGAGAGCTCGTAGAATGCAAGCCATAAGTCTTTATTTTTCTTGCCCCCTTTAAAGTCTGTTTTAATCCAGTTGTCCAACCATTTTTTCTCTACAGATTCAACTACATACTTACTGTCGGTATACACAAGAATGGGCAATTGCTTTGTCTTTAAGATCGAAATTGCCTTAATTACAGCCAATAGTTCCATACGATTATTGGTGGTATAACGATATGCTTCTGATAGCTCTTTAACTTTCTCACCCCAGATCAAAATAGCGCCAAAACCACCTGGTCCTGGATTACCTCTTGCCGAGCCGTCTGTGTAGATAATTATTTTGTCCATTGATCCATTTCTTGGTCACAAGCAAGATACAATAATTTGGTTACTAAAGGCTATTTCATTGAATTTGTAATTACCTTTAAAGCCATTCGAAAATGATTGTCTATGATTGAGAAATTGAATTTTCATTTAAAATATAAGACCAGTTTTGGTCAAGCTATTTTTATTACGGGTAACCATCCATTATTAGGCAATGGCAACATTGAACAAGCTATTCCAATGGTTTATTTAAATGAGGATTATTGGGTATTACATTTAGCAACAAAAGGATTATTAAAGGAGGGAGTCATTGAATATAGTTACTTTATTCAAAATAATGATGGCACCAGAAGTTTTGATTGGGGTTCAGATAAATCCATCATCGCAAATCAATTAGCCACAAAGGAATTGGTTTTAATTGATACATGGAATTTCACTGGATATATTGATAACGCATTTTATACAGCACCTTTTGCAAATGTATTATTACAAAGCTCGGATACTGCAGTCACTCCAGTGCATCCTAATAAAAATACAACCCATCTATTTAGAGTTAAAGCACCCTTACTTGCGCCAGATCAAACAATTTGCATCCTTGGCGAGTCTAAAGAAATTGGTGGATGGGACGCAGCTAAGGCATTGCCTTTACAAAGAATAAAGGATCAACCTTATTTTGAAATTGATTTGAATTTGAGTCATTGCGATTTTCCATTGGTGTACAAGTATGGTATTTATGATACTGTTCAAAAGAAATTTATTTCATTTGAGTCTGGCAACAATAGAGTATTATACGAGCCAGTTGGTAAAAATAAATTAATATTGGTACAAGATGGATTTGCACATCTAGTACAAACACAATGGAAAGGAGCAGGGGTCGCTATTCCTGTTTTTTCATTAAGATCCAATCAAAGTATGGGTGTAGGTGAATTTACTGATATTAAACTATTAGCAGATTGGGCTAAAAAGATTGGTTTAAAACTAATTCAGTTATTACCAATCAATGATACCACGGCAACGCATACTTGGATGGATTCATATCCCTATGCAGCCATTTCTGCTTTTGCATTGCATCCTATGTATATTAGATTATCAGAAGTCATAGATCCTGGACAAGAGGTGTACATTCAAGATGCAGTTGCTCATCAAACAGCATTGAATTCAATGTCAGTGATCGATTATGAAGCAGTGCTTGCTACAAAGTGGAAGACATTAAAAGCGGTCTATGCAATCAATGGTAAAAGAGATTTAGCCACACCTGCATTTAAACAATTTTTTAAAGACAATCAAACATGGTTGTTGCCTTATAGTGCATTTTCTTACTTGAGGGATTTGTATGGCTCTGTAGATTTTAATGTATGGCCTAGTCATGCCAAATTCAATGCAGCAGAAATGGATCAATTGGTTGATATAAAATCAACAACTTATTCAGCTATCGCTTTCTTTTATTTTGTGCAATTCCATTTACACCTTCAATTAAAAGCAGCCACAGATTATGCACATACAAAAGGGGTGGTTTTAAAAGGAGATATTCCAATTGGGGTGTATCGTTTTGGTGCAGATGCTTGGCAGCATCCTCATTTATTTCATATGGATATACAGGCAGGCGCACCGCCGGATGATTTTGCTGTATCAGGTCAAAACTGGGGGTTCCCTACATACAATTGGGAGCAGATGGCTTCCGATGGTTTTGCATGGTGGAAATCTAGGTTTGATCAAATGAAATACTATTTTGATGCATTTAGGATCGATCATATTTTAGGATTCTTTAGAATTTGGAGTATACCAATGCATGCTGTAGAAGGAATCTTGGGGCATTTTGTTCCAGCAATTCCTTTAAGTGTCAATGAATTTAACGCCAAAGGGATTGTCTTTGATCAGGATCGATTCACGATGCCCTATATCAATGAAACCATTTTATTTCAAGTATTTGGATATGACAATGATTATATCAAGTCCAATTTTCTAGAATCAATTGGAGATGGACATTATGCGTTGTTACCTACTTTTAAAACACAGCGCCTAGTAGAGTCCTTTTTTGTGCAACAGGAACATAGCCCATTCAATGACAAAATAAAACAAGGCTTATACAATTTGATTGCGAATGTCATTTTGATTGTAGGGGAGCAACCACAACAATATCATTTTAGATTTAATATTGGACAAACTAGTTCATTTAAACATTTGAATGAAAGCACACAATACTTATTGAATGAATTGTATGTAGACTATTTCTTTAAGCGTCAGGATGCTGCATGGGCAAAAGAAGCAATGAAAAAACTACCAATGCTAAAGCGCTCCACTAATATGTTGATCTGCGGGGAAGATTTAGGATTAGTGCCATCCTGTGTACCAGATGTGATGCATCAATTGGGGATGTTAAGTTTAGAGGTACAAAGAATGCCGAAGGCAAGTCATAAAACCTTTTTCCATCCTAATGATGCACCTTATTTAAGTGTAGTCACACCTTCGTCTCACGATACAAGTACCATTAGGGGATGGTGGGAAGAAGATAGTGCAAAGACCCAGCAGTTTTATAATTACGAAATGGGGCAGTTAGGGAAAGCGCCAATTTATTGTGATGGTTGGATCAATAAAACAATTTTATCACAACATTTATATTCACCTGCGATGTGGGCCATTTTTCAATTGCAAGATTTTATGGGTATTGATGAATCCATACGCAGATCGGATCCAAACGAAGAACGCATTAACATACCTGCAAATCCAAAATATTATTGGAGATATAGAATGCATCTTAGTTTGGAACAGCTATTGAAGGAAGAACAATTTAATCAAGAATGGTTCCATTTGATCCAATCAAGTGGTAGAATATAATTAAAATTAGTACAAGTGCAATTAGATTTTTGGGAACAAAGTTTACCTTTCGAATATCCATTTACCATTTCAAATGGTAGAACAAAGACGCATCAACATAGTTTGATAGTGCGTTTGTCATTGGGTAATTGGTCAGGCTTTGGAGAAGCCCCAGCGATTGTGTATTACAATGTGACAGTTACATCCATGATGGAACAGTTGGAGAAACAAAGAAAATTAATTGAAAAATTTGCCTTGATTGACCCTGAAAGATTTTGGCATTTCTTACACCATCTTTTTCCAAATGATCCATTTTTAGTTTGTGCTTTGGATATGGCTGGGTGGGATTTATGGGGTCAGATGAAAAAACAACCATTGCATCAATTGTGGAATACCAAATGGGAAACAACAGGTGCTGAACAACCACCTATTTGTGATTATACATTAGGAATCGACCCTATAGATAAGATGGTGCAAAAAATGGAAGCACATCCTTGGCCTATTTATAAAGTGAAAGTGGGTACCGACTATGATATTGAAATGATCACTGCATTAAGAAAGCATACAGACAAACCTATTCGTGTAGATGCCAATGCTGGATGGACAACTGAAGAAGCACTTTCAAAAATTCCAGCATTGGCTAATTTAGGAGTTGAATTAATAGAACAACCATTGGCAAAAGATAACTGTGAAGGGATGGCGCAATTGAAACAACAAGGGATGCTGCCATTATTTGCAGATGAATCCTGTGTAAGTGAAAAAGATGTGGCCACTTGTGCCAATTATTTTGATGGCATTAATATTAAACTCACAAAATGCAGTGGCTTAACACCTGCCTTACGCATGATTAAAGAAGCACGAATATTGGGATTAAAAGTGATGATGGGTAGTATGAATGAATCTGTGATTGGTTCTGCAGCGATTGCGCAATTTTTACCTCAATTGGATTATGTGGATATGGATGGGCCACTTTTAATGACCCAACTAAACGGGGTTAGCTTAAACTATAGTTTTAATAACCAAAATGGATTGATTGAACCATTATTACATCCAGGATTAGGTGTTGCTTTTAGAATGCCTTTTGATAAATAAATAAAATGACACCAGAGCGTACCGAAAAATTATTTAAAGTATTACACCAACGTCAATCCAATTTGACCTTGATTATGGAGAATGTACAAGATCCTCATAATATCTCGGCAGTATTAAGAACCTGTGACGCGGTGGGTATACAAGAAGTGTATGTGTTGAGTACAGAGTTGCCTAAGTATAAACATTTTGGTTATAAAAGTAGTAGTAGTGCCATTAAGTGGTTAACGATCCACGAATATCATGATGTTCAAAAATGTGTAGCGGATGTTCGTAAAAAATTCAATACTATTTTGACCACCCATTTAACTAGCGACGCTATCGACTTACATGCGATTGATTTTACGCAGTCCATAGCACTTGTTTTTGGCAATGAACATCATGGTGTCTCAGAGGAATTGCGAGGATTGGCAGATGGCAATTTTATCATCCCACAAATGGGCATCATTCAGAGTTTAAATATTTCAGTGGCCTGCGCAGTGACTATTTATGAAGCTATGCGTCAAAAAAGAAACGCAGGTCATTATGATCAGTGCAGTTTGCCTGCCGAACAGTTAGCTCAATTAAAAACAGAGTGGGGGTTTGAAGAAGCAGAATAACCGCTTCAAAAATAACTTCAACAATTTCTTTTAGATTTTCTAGCCCTACATTTGTTCTGGAACCTCAATGCCTAAGGTTTGCATGGCTTGTTTTAATGTAGCTGCAGTCAATATCCCTAATTGTATTCTTAAATTTTTCTTGTCTTCGGATTCCGCATTGGCGATAGACAATTCTGCGTAGAAGCTATTGAATAATTTAGCCAAATTAAATGTATAGATGGCTAATTTAGAAGGGTCTAATGCTTCTGCAGCTTCATTGACTTCTGCCGAAAAATTAGCCAATTGCATTGCAAGTGCTTTTTCCAATGGCAACAATGAAGTACCAACTTGCTTTACAGTAGTGCCTGTTTTTCTTAAGATACTTTTTATTCTTGCATGGGTATATTGAATGAATGGGCCAGTGAAACCATGGAAGTCAATACTCTCTTCTGGATTAAAGATCATTTTCTTTTTAGGATCAACTCTTAATAAAAAGAATTTTAATGCACCAAATCCAATCGTATCGTATAATTTTTCTAATTGCGATACATTAAAGTCATCCACTTTACCAAGTGACTCTGTTTTTTCTTTTGCAATTTGAATCATGCCATCTACTAAATCATCCGCATCCACAACCGTACCTTCTCTGCTCTTCATTTTACCGGTAGGCAATTCCACCATCCCATAACTTAAATGATAAATACCATCGGATGCAGGCAATAGTAATTTTTGACAAATCAATTTCAACACTTTGAAATGGTAGTTTTGTTCGTCACCCACAACATAAATGCTTGCGTCTGTGTTGAATTCTTTTTGTTTGAGTTCTGCAAGACCTATATCCTGAGTCATGTATACAGAAGTGCCATCTTTTCTACGAACTATTTTTTCGTCCAATCCATCACCAGTTAAATCAATCCAAACAGAGCTATCGTCTTTTTGATAGAATACTTTTTTAGACAATCCTTGATCCACTAAATCCTTTCCCAATAAATAAGTATTGCTCTCGTAATATGTTTTTAAAAAGTCGGATCCAATTTTTTTATACGTCACATCAAATCCAGCATAGACCCATTCATTCATGCGCTTCCATAGATTCATCGTTTCCGCATCGCCTTCTTCCCATTTCAATAACATGGCTTGCGCCGCTTTCTGAATAGGTGCTGCTTGCTCTGCTTCCTCATTTGACATCCCGCTAGCAATCAATTGAGCTACTTCTGCCTTGTAAGCGTCGTTGTACTTGACATAATATTCCCCTACAAAATGGTCGCCCTTCATATTTGTACTTGCTGGGGTTGCACCACTTGCAAATAATTGCCATGCAATCATACTTTTACATATATGAATGCCTCTATCATTGACAATACAAGTTTTAACGACATTGTTGCCTTGTAGTTTCAATATTTCTGCAATACTCCATCCTAAAAAATTATTTCTAAGATGTCCTAAGTGCAAAGGTTTATTGGTATTAGGGGAGGAATACTCCACCATGATTTTTTTTGGATTCGTTGTAGGTGTGACTAATTTATTGGTGTCAGCGGCTTGTAGATAGTCCAACCAAAATCGATCGCTAATAGTAAAGTTTAAAAATCCTTTTACAATATTAAAAGCAGTAATTGTACCTGGCATACTTGCCATAATTGCTTCACCTAATGCATTGCCTAATTCGTCGGGGCTTTTGCCTAATTGTTTTACAAAAGCAAAAAGCACAATCGTATAATCCCCCTCAATTTCTGGCTTAGTGGCATTCACCAATACCTGTTCACTTTTGATTTGAACTTGATAGATGGATTGTATGGCGTCTGCAGTGGCCTGCTTTAAATGTTGAATCAATTGCATAAAATAGGATTACCGACTGCAAAAGTAATTAATTAAGGTTACCTTTACGCAAACATGTTGAAAGTACACGAATTTATAAGCAAATTAATTCTAGACCTAATAGATGGGATGTATCCATTGTTTAGGAGGTTCATGCCATTGAAAACCTTTCGATATGCAGCATGTGGCGGGGGCAATACGGTATTAGATATTCTATTATTTTTTATCTTCTATAACTATATTTTAGAGACCCTTCCAGTGCATATTGGATGGTTGACGATCAGTCCCCATATCGCATCTTTTATGATCAGTTTCACAGTGACTTTCCCGATAGGCTTTTATTTAAGCCGTTATGTGGTGTTTCAGGAAACATCGGTTCGTAAGACCAAACAATTATTCAGATACTTTACAGTGGTCTTGGGTTGTATCTTCCTAAACTACATTTTTCTTAAATTATTTGTAGAGGGCATAGGATGGAATGCCACTTTTGCCAAAATTGTAACCACCTTTTTTGTAGTGATATTCAGTTACACTAGCCAAAAAAACTTCACATTTAAGACCAAGTCCGTTTAAGTTATCTGCCTTTTCTTCCCTTTTTTTTAGGTATTTATGCCAATTCAGTCCCTTTTTTGAGGGGGTAGCTGCTAATTTATGCCATTTTTACCTATTCGACAGAATGGCATAATGATTGAACTATGGAAGTGAATTAATCATTGAAAATCAATCATTATGGGAAAAATTATAGGAATTGACTTAGGTACCACAAATAGTTGCGTATCAGTTATGGAAGGCGGAGAGCCAGTAGTTATTGCGAATGACGAGGGTAGAAGAACCACGCCATCGGTAGTAGCTTTCTTAAAAAATGGAGAGCGTAAAGTAGGTGATCCAGCTAAAAGACAAGCCATCACAAATCCACAAAACACCATCTCTAGTGTGAAGCGTTTTATGGGTCGTCGTTTTAATGAAGTTGCAAGTGAATTAAGCTTGGCTAGTTATAAAGTAGTGAAAGGAGATAACGATACCGTACGTGTTCAAATTGAAGATCGTATGTATACACCTCAAGAAATCTCTGCAATGGTTTTACAGAAGATGAAAAAAACTGCAGAAGATTATTTAGGCACTGAAGTAACAGATGCAGTGATTACTGTGCCTGCTTATTTTAACGATGCACAAAGACAAGCGACTAAAGAAGCTGGTGAGATTGCAGGTTTGAACGTTCGCAGAATTGTGAATGAGCCAACTGCAGCAGCATTAGCGTATGGTTTAGATAAAAAGAACATCGAACAAAAAATTGCTGTATTCGATTTAGGTGGTGGAACTTTTGATATTTCTGTCCTTGATTTAGGGGATGGCGTATTTGAAGTAAAATCAACGAATGGCGATACACATTTAGGTGGAGATGATTTTGATAAAGTAATCATGGATTTCTTAGCGGATGAATTTAAAAATCAAGAAGCAATTGATTTAAGAAAAGATCCAATGGCTTTACAACGTTTAAAAGAAGCGGCTGAAAAAGCAAAAGTTGAATTAAGTTCTTCTTCTGAAACAGAAATCAACTTACCATATATCACAGCTGTGGACGGTGTTCCAAAGCACTTAGTATTAAAATTAACAAGAGCAAAATTTGAATCACTTGCAGATAGTTTATTTGCACGTTGTTTGAAGCCATGTGAAGCTGCATTGAAAGATGCTGGTTACACGACTTCTCAAATTGACGAAGTGATCTTAGTAGGTGGATCTTCAAGAATTCCAAAAGTGCAAGAACTAGTTGAGAAATTCTTTGGTAAGAAACCAAACCGTTCAGTAAACCCAGATGAGGTGGTTGCAATTGGTGCAGGTATCCAAGGTGGTGTATTGACTGGAGATGTAAAAGATGTATTGTTATTAGACGTTACACCTTTGAACTTAGGTATTGAAACAATGGGTGGTGTGATGACAACAATGATTGCATCTAACACAACGATTCCTACAAAGAAAACAGAGATCTATTCAACAGCGAGCGATAGCCAACCTGGTGTTCAGATTCATGTGATTCAAGGAGAGCGTCCAATGGCTGCTCAAAATAAAAGCTTAGGTATGTTTAACTTGGATGGTATTCCACCAGCACCAAGAGGTGTACCTCAGATTGAAGTGACTTTTGATATTGACGCTAACGGTATCTTAAACGTAAGTGCAAAAGATAAAGGAACTGGTAAAGAACAAAAAATCAGAATCGAAGCGGGTAGTGGTTTAACGAAGGAAGAAATCGAAAAGATGAAAGCCGAAGCTAAAGCAAACGAAGCTTCTGATAAAATAGAAAAAGACAGAGTAGAAAAATTGAATGAGGCTGATAGCTTAATTTTCCAAACTGAGAAACAATTGAAGGAATTTGGTGAAAAAATCCCTGCTGATAAAAAAGCACCAATTGAATCCGCTTTAGAAACATTAAAAGTAGCACACCAAGCGCAAGATATCACGCAAGTGAATGCAGCTTTGGAAGCTATGAATGCTGCATGGACTGCTGCAAGCGAAGACATCTACAAAGCACAAGCAGATGGCGGCGCAAATGCTGCTGGACCTGATGCAGGTGCTCAACAAGGTGGATCTGCTGCAAATGATACAGTAGAAGATGCACAATTTGAGGAAGTAAAGTAAGATTTACAAATTCAATTAAATGATTAAAGCCCTCCATTCATGGGGGGCTTTTTTTGTGTAAACGTTTATATGTTGTAGCTTTGCGGCTGATTAATATAATTTATGAAGCGAATCGAAAGACATAGGGCAATTTTAGGGATAGACGAAAAAGCTACTTTGAATGATTTAAAGAAAGTGTATCGTAAGATCATGATGGAATGGCACCCTGATAAGTTCCAGGATAATGAGGAGGCTAAAAAAGATGCCGAAGTAAAGTCTACTAAATTAATCGCATCCTATCATTTCCTAGTGAGCGTGCATATAGAGACGCATGAGGCAACCAAGGATGCTTATATTGCCACCACAACAGAAGCCAGTATCAATGACTTTGAATTTAAATCTGAAATCCTTAGAGTTGAATTCTCGGACGGGTCAGAATACGAATACTATGGCGTGCCTAAAGCGATCTATGTAAAATTAGTGAATGCAGACACCCCTGACCGTTTTGCGAGACGTCATATTTACAATACTTATTTATACAGAAGCACTAGTAAAATTGTAGGAGAATAATCTTACATTTATTGTATGATTAAAAACTTAAAAATAGTTACCATTTTACTAACTGGGGCATTTTTATTGTCATCATGCGATAGTGATATTCCAGTAGCACAACTCAAGGCAAAATACCAAAAATCAAATTCGGCATTCATTGACATTGATTGGGTGTCCGTCCATTATATTATGGAGGGTCGAATGGATGATTCCTTACCCATTGTATTCATTCATGGCACTTCGGCGTCATTGCATACTTGGGATACCTTGTCTAGTTTATTAAAGAACAATAAAAAAATCATTCGGTTAGATTTACCTGCTTTTGGTTTGACTGGGCCGAATCGTTTAAATCAATATAATTTTAATTTTTACAATCAATTTTTAGATGAATTTTTAATGAAACTCAATGTGACGCAATGTATTGTCGCTGGTAATTCATTGGGCGGAAGTATTGCTTGGAATTACGCCATTGCTAGCCCTGATAAAGTCAAGCAATTGATTTTACTAGATGCTTCTGGTTATCCAAAGAAAGATGAAAAAGGATCATTGGGTTTTAAACTAGCTGCCATCCCTGTTTTAAACCAAGCCTTAAAACATATTTCACCAATCTCTTTAATTCGAAAAAGTTTAGAAGATGCTTTTTACAATAAAGCCTTAGTCACAGAAAAGATGGTTGAACAATACCACGACATGTTATTAAGAGAAGGCAATAGGGCTGCAGTGTTGGAATTATTCCAGCATCCTATGAAAGCAGATGCGACTAAGATTAAAATGATAACCCAACCTACACTCATTATATGGGGTAAAGAAGATCAACTTATTTCTTATAAGAATGCAGCTTTATTCAAGCAAGATATTCAGAATAGTCGCGTATTGGTACTTGATAAAGTGGGGCATATACCAATGGAAGAAGCGCCTAATCAAGTGGCAGCAGCAATCATTGAATTTATAAAGTAGGGATAAAATTTAAACTTATGGAAAACAGGACTAAAGGGCTTATAAAAAAGTGGATGTTATACGGAATGATCGTCTTCTATATTTTTGGAGGATACAATCACTTTAAAGATCCATCCTTTTATATTCCATTGATTCCCCCATATTTAGCGGCTTGGGCGGTGGAGCTGAACTTGTTGTCTGGTGTTTTTGAAATTGGTTTAGCACTTTTATTAATTCCAACACAGACAAGAAAATATGCAGGTTGGGGCATTGTACTCATGCTCATCGCCTTTATACCAAGTCATATCTATTTTATACAAAGAGGTACATTCTCTTTAGGCACTTTTACCATGAACCCAATGATTAGTTGGATTAGGTTGCTGGTATTTCAGCCCCTATTTATTGTCTGGGCCCTTTGGGTTAGTAGGAAATAAGGAAGGTGTTGAGCGAACATAGGCCTGATAGGTTTCCAAATGACCCCATTTTTCCATCCCTGAAATTTCTAGTAGTCTTACACCACTTACATACACAAGTAGTAAATACGTAAACAGTGGTGAGATCAAACTAATATATTGCCATCCAGTTAAAGAGGATAAAGACATGATCGCAATTCCAAGCCACAAAGTAATTTCTCCAAAATAATTAGGGTGTCTTGAATAGGCCCAAAGTCCATGTTGAATAAATTGATCTTTGTTGGCAGGATTTTTACGGAATTGTGATTTTTGCATATCTGCAATGATTTCTACGACAAAACCAATGATAAATATAAGTAAGCCAAAATAAAATAAACCATTTTGTATCACGCCCTTGTTACTTGCAATGGCTGTTAAAGCACACATAGAACATATTGATACCCACATGCCTTGTAAAGTCCATGTCATGAAGAACCTTGTAGGAGATGGTTTGATGTGTTTAAATCTTTTATCTTCTCCCGCTTTATGTATTCTCGTAAACAAGAAACTGCCTAAACGGATTGTCCATACAAGAATGCAAGCAGCTAATACGATGCTAGCAATATTGACATTCATGGATGCATAACTATGGTAACATACAAAAGATACAACAGTCATATAGGTGATACTTCCTGTTAGGTCATAGAATTTTTCTGTTTGAAAAAGATAGGCAGGAATAAAAGCAATCCATTGAATTACATAAGCAATCAATATAGCTTCTTGGATTAACGCTAACCCTGTTAATAGTGCAATGCCATATCCAATAGCAAATGAAAGAAAGGAGAAAATTAAATTAAGGATAGGTTGCTTCATGATTGTGATTTGATATATTGGTACAAGATGAAAATAATTAGATAAATCAATAAATAGATTCTGTATTGATTTCTTGTTTTGATATAATCTGGATTTTCGGGATACATATTACTGAATAAGCCAACAATCTCTTTTTTGAATAGGGGTTGTATATTTATTTTCCAATCATCTGTTTGGTAAACGATCTTTCTGAACTTACTCCTAAAATAAGTGCTTGGGATACCCCAAATGATTAATAGGGCTAGTAGGAGTTGAGTGGATGTCATGGTTAAAGATAATTAAGTTTAACCAAACACTTTTGCAGGACTGCCGTTTTTCGCTTCGCTCAAAACGTCTTCCTAACAGGCGGGTTTACCCAAACCCTTTCAACAAAATGCTATGCATTTATTTCAGGACTGCCGGCTTCGCCGTCTTCCTTAACTTCTACGAGGGGCTTACCCAAACCCTTTCAACAAAATGCTGCGCATTTATTTCAGGACTGCCGGCTTCGCCGTCTTCCTTAACTTCTACGAGGGGCT
>JBBAJV010000008.1:101529-101708 GCA_040403925.1 Sediminibacterium sp.
TACCCAAACCCTTTCAACAAAATGCTGCGCATTTCGTTGGGTTTTTTAATGCTCGTCAACTTACGTGAGCGAGCTCCCGACGTTGCCTCGCATTAAAAAACCCTGTCACTTTCGTGACAGGGTTTGTGCCCAGAACAGGAATCGAACCTGCACTACCTTGCGATAACCAGATTTTGAGT
>JBBAJV010000009.1:0-101065 GCA_040403925.1 Sediminibacterium sp.
TAGCAGAATCCACCGCCATTTTAATGGTTGAGAAACTTGTACCACTGTTTGTGGTAGAACTAGTGTCGACAGTTATTCTTTTTGGAGAACTTGACTGTGCGTTTAGTTGCATTACTAAACTGCTTAATACTAAGGTTGCACCTAATAAGGCTTGCTTCAATTTTGATAAATTCATAAAAGAATAATTACTGCTTTGTGTTTAAACAAAACTTGTTAATTAATTAAAAAACAAAATAATTAACACCAATAAGTTAGGGGGAGGTACTTAGACGGGGAACGTGTTCTATGTTAAATATATTAACAAACATTAGATAATAATCGAATTTTACTTATAATTTTTTTAAATTAATACTAAATTAATGTTGATAATTGCCTTATGCATACATTAACAATATTATATATATAATTAATTAATTAAATACGATAGATTATAGTAATAATCAGGAATTATACTAATAATCCCTAATTTTAACCCCAAACCAACCATCTTGGAAAATATTAGCTGTTATTACAACGAACAAATAAGTCCTCTTAGCCAAACCGGCATGTCACTCAACGATTTACTGATTCAAAGAGGGTATGGCATTTTTGACTACCTAAGGGTGGTGGACAACAAGCCTTTGTTTGTTCAAGACCATTTAGACCGTTTGTACTATTCTGCTGAGATCATGCACATGGAGGTGCCTCAATCAAAGGAGTCCATCTTGAAAATTGTAATGGAATTAGTGGCAAAAAATGATATGCCCTACTCTGGTCTTAAATTAATTGTTTCTGGCGGAGATAGTTCGGATGGTTATGCTTTAGAACAACCAAGGTTAACCATTATTCAACAGCCATTACCTGTTCCTTCCAATCAATTTGCAGTGAATCCTTTTATATTAATGAGTCATCCCTTTCAACGTCAATTGCCTCAAGTAAAAACGACTGATTATTTGATGGCCATTTATTTGCAACCTCAATTGAAAGCATTTGGAGGACAAGATATTTTATATACCCACGAAGGGATGATCAGAGAATGTCCTAGGTCTAATTTTTTCCTAATTTCTGAAAAGGATCATATTGTGACGCCTAAGGACCAAATCCTAAAAGGGATTACAAGAAAGAATATTTTAGCAGAAGCATCTGCAAATGGGATTACGATCGAAGAAAGACCAATTGCCATTGAGGAAATCAATACTGCAAAAGGTGCATTCATAGCGAGTTCTACCAAACGCATTATTCCTATTAGTAAAATAGATGCAACAAATATCCCAACCGACTCCCCTATTTTACAAAAAGTATTTGATTTACTAGTTCAAAAAGAACAGGCATATTTAAAAGCATAAACGAAAAAAGGGCTAACTAATTTAAAAACTAGTTAGCCCTTTTTAATTCAACCGTTTAATTTATTTCAATTGCTTTCTTAAGGCATCTAATTTACCTACATATAAACTACGACCATGTGTACCTAAAACAATTTCATGGTCTCTTGGGTGAATCTCTAAATCATGCACAGGAACACTTGCTGGCAAGCCTTTGGTCCATGCCATAGAACTATTACCGCCATCCAAACTCACATACAATCCACCATCAGTGCCTACATACAATACTTGATCCGAAACTGCATCTTCCTTAATGACGTTCACTGGTTCTGATGGTAAGTCTTTCATGATTTGTTTCCAAGTTGTGCCATAATCATCACTTTGGTATACATACGCATTAAAGTGATCGTTACGATATCCATTAAGCGTTGCAAAAACTTTTGCAACATTATATTTACTCGCAATCACTCTACTAACATACAAGCCCTTTGGAAATTTTTGGCTAATCATAGTAAAACTATTGCCACCATCTTTGGACACTTGCACATTGCCATCATCCGTTCCTACATAAATCAATCCAAAACGAATTGGACTTTCGCTAATTGTAGTGGTTGTTCCAAAAGGCACATCTCCTTGAATAGGATTGGTTGTTAAATCATTACTTAAAGTCACTAAACTATCTCCCTTACTCATAGAGCGGTGGAATTTGTTAGAACCAAAATAAAACACATCTTGATTGTGACGACTCAATAAAATGGGTGACTGCCAATTGTATCTTACTGCAGGCTCACCTAAATCGCGTGTTGGACGCACACTTTTACGTTCCTTAGACACTAAATTTTGTCTGCTATAAGCTCCAAATTGAGAACCACTATACACAGTTTTGTTATCTCTCCAATCTACTTGTACTTGCATGCCATCTCCGCCACCTATCATTGTATATGGATTTTGTCCTCCATCATACCAATTGTAATTTTCCTTCGTTGTACTTGATCCAAGCCAAGTACCATTGTCTTGTAATCCGCCATACACATTATACGGCTTCGCCATATCGATTGCAATATTGTAAAACTGTCCTACAGCTGGTGTATTGGCTTTAAACCAATGTGCTCCATTGTCATAAGTAATATTACATCCTCCGTCGTTACCAATAATCATATGGCTATCGCGCGCACCATTCATCCAAACAAAGTGGTGATCAGAATGTACATTCTCTTTACCAATAGCATTAAATGTTTTTCCACCATCTGTACTTAATAAAACGCTTACGCCTGTGATGGCAATTTTATCTGGATTGCTTGGGCTCACAAATACTTTACCAAAATAATAGCCATAAGTGCTATATAATTCTATTGGCTTAGCATGTGTTTTAACCCAGCTCAAACCCGCATTATCAGAACGATATACTTGCGCACCATAAATTGGTGTTTCAAATAAAGCAGTATTCGCATCATATAAATAATCCCAAATACAATTAGGCGCTAATTTACCAGACTTTACATCTTGCTTAATATTTTCGGCACTGTATTTTGTTGGGATGCCATTGCGTGGTGACTTTAAAAAAGCATTTAATTTTTTATCATCTAATGCAAGAAACTGATCTACAGTCAAGGCTTTAAAATCTCTTAATACATATCTTGTGGTATCCGCTGCTTTTTGCATCGCAGTATCCGGTTGTTGAAAATTATTATCAACAATCGCATACACGATAGATGGATTTTTTGGATACACAGCTAGTCCAATTCTACCTACCCCATCTCCTGAAGGAAATCCGCTAGTTGGCGTAGACATCAAAGTCCATTTGTCACCACCATCTGTACTCTTATAAATACCTGAAGTTTTTCCTGCTTCTTCAAAATTGGAAGCAGTTCTTGTTCTATACCACATTGCAGCATACAATACTTGTTCGTTACTTGGATCAATGTCTACATCAATAGCGCCGGTGTTGGCATCGGATGCCAATGTTTGGTTCCAAGTTTTTCCTGCATCTGTGGTTTTATAAATACCTCTTTCTTTGCTCTCAGAATATAAATGACCTAGTACAGCCACCCATGCAGTGTTCGGATCTTTTGCAGATAATTGAATCTTACCAATATGGTGACTCTCTGGCAATCCAAGGTATTCCCAAGACTTGCCATTATTCGCTGAACGATACACGCCTAAGCCTGCATAAGTAGAACGACTACTATTGACTTCGCCTGTACCTACCCATATATGTCTGTTCTGCCAGTTCACGGCAATATCACCAATCGTTAATACATCCACTGAATCAAAAATGGGCGCAAAACTTTGTCCATTGTTTTGAGTATGCCATAATCCACCCGAAGCATATGCTACATAAAATTCAGTAGGGTCTTGAGGATTCACCTCAATGTCCACCACACGACCACTCATAATGGAGGGGCCAATATTTCTAAAACTAGTTTCATTTAAAGTAGATCTACTCAACAATTGCTTTCTTTGTTCAATTGTTTTTAATCTTTCTTGAGCGGATGTCGCTTTAATTTGTGCTTGTAAGAATAAAGTACAAAAAAGGGCCGAGATGGTTAAAAGTCTTTTCATGCAATCAAGTTTTTATTAAGATTTTGAAGTTAAGACTTTTTCAAAAGCAATTACAAAAAAAATGACTAACGTGAATTCACTCCCTTTTCCCTTCAATTTTTATCGTAATATTGGGCATGCATATCCTTATCGTTAACAATACCAGCATTCCAGTAAAGCAATACGGGGGGACCGAAAGGGTGATCTGGTGGTTAGGTAAGGAATTGGTTAAAAAAGGACATCAGGTATCCTATTTGGTTGGTCCAGCTTCTTATTGCGATTTTGCAACCGGTGTGCATGTATTAAATCATGCCATACCATTTAATCAACAAATACCTGCTGGGGTGGATCTGGTGCATTTAAATTGTAAGGTGAATGAGACTCCTACAATCCCTTATATTTTCACCTTACATGGCAACACCAATGACCAAAATCCAATGGATATCAACACGGTCTTTGTGTCAAAAAACCATGCAAGCAGATACGGCAGCGATTCTTATGTGCACAATGGCATTGATCCGGATGATTATGGAGATCCAGGATTAAATCAAAAAAGAAACTATTTTCATTTTTTAGGTGACGCTGCATGGAGGGTAAAAAATGTAAGAGGCGCTATTAAGATTGCACAAGATGCAAAAATCAAATTAAGGATATTAGGAGGAAAAAGATTCAACTTCAATCAAGGCATTCGACTGACTTTTGATCCTCGCATACATTTTGATGGGATGATTGGCGGTGCAGAAAAAAATAATTTACTTAAAGGTTCCAAAGGTTTGATTTTCCCAGTCCTATGGAATGAGCCGTTTGGACTATCCATTGTGGAGAGCCTCTATTTTGGATGTCCTGTTTTTGGCACACCTTACGGTTCCTTAAAAGAGATCATTCACCCAAGTGTTGGCATCACAAGCAATTCATTCAGTGCACTTGTAGAGGGTGTTCAACATGCAGGTCAATTTGATACAAAAATCTGTCACCAATATGTGATGGAGCATTTCACAAGTACGCAAATGACAGCAAATTATTTAAAGAAATATGAAACTGTTTTAAGTGGTCAACGATTAAATGATACTGCACCAATTCTAACAAACATTCAAACAGAAAAATTTCTTCCTTTTTTACCTTAGAAGATTTTTAAAAAATTAGCTTAATTTTTTACTACAGACTTAAAATTATTATCCATTAAATTAATGGCTTCATAATATCCCTGCTTATACCATTTACAACGTGCTAAATAAGCAACTAGTTGTTGTTGTAAAAGTGGGTTTTGTAGCATAGATACTGGCAATCCTTTTTGTTGCGTCTTTCGTAAATATTGATCCAATAATTTTGTGAGGTCTTGCTTGGCATAAACTGCAACAAATGCTTGAACAGATGGATATTGATTCATCAACTTTTGTGATGAAAGATAATATTGCAACACAAATTCATTCATGGTGCCTGCTAAATAAAGTTTGGCATAATTTGAATCTGCATACAATGCATTGCTTGACAACCATTGATTGGGAATAATCCCTCCACCACCATACACGGTATTGCCTTTTGGCGTTTTATAAGCTTTCCCAATAGATGCTGTATCTACATTTCCATTACTAGATGCTGCCATTCTTTCTATAAAATCATGCTCGTAAGCTAACTTTCCATTTTGATATGGGCGTTGGATATTGCGCCCCAATGGTGTAAAATATTTAGCAGTGGTCAATCTTAATGCGCCACCATTGGATAACCTAAATTGTTGTTGCACTAACCCTTTGCCATAAGACCTTCTTCCTACTACTTTCGCGCGATCCCAATCTTGCAAAGCCCCTGCTAACACTTCACTTGCAGATGCGGAAGTTTCATCCATTAAAATCGTTAACCCACCTGTTTCAAATAAGCCTTCTCTTTTACTATAATAATTGACTCTTGGTGCATGTAGACCTTCTGTGTACACAATTAATTTATTGCCTGCTAATAATTCATCTGCAATCCCTACCGCTTCTGATAATAATCCACCTCCATTGCCTCTTAAATCAATCACCAGAGATTTCATTCCTTTTTTTAATAAAGGCTCCAATGCCTGCATGAAAGCCTCATAGGTTCTATCGGCAAATTTGTCAATTTTAATATACCCAATCGTATCGCTGACCATATAGGCAGCATCAATTGGAGAAATTGGGACAGATGCTCTAATTAAATTAAAAGTCATTTTTTGCTGATTACGCAGCAAGCTTAATTTTAAACTTTCTTCTGCTGGCCCTTTTATTTTTCGCTTAATTGCTTCTCCATCTAATTTATTACCAGATAATTTAACAGTATCATCCACCGTCAATAAAATATCTCCGGTTTTTAATCCAACCTTTTCGGCAGGACCCCCTGGCATGACATACGCTACAAAAACGCTGTCTCTGAATTGTTGAAATTCTATACCTATTCCTTTAAAATTGGGTTGCAATTGTTCATTGGCTTCTACTACATCTGCTGGTGGGATATACACAGAATGGGGATCTAATTGTCCTAAATAAAAATCGGCTAATTTAGTTTGAGTGCTATCCAAGTTCACTTGATCCACATATTTTGATTTAACCAATTCAATGATCTCGTCCATCGCTGAATTTGAATCAAGTGAAGGAAAGCCAATTGAGAAACTTCCTTTTAAAAAAATACCTATACCAATACCCAATAAAAGAACGACTGCATAGGCAATTGGGGTGACCCAACTTGTTTGGGTAGAACGAGGTTGATTTTGTTGCATGTTGTATGAATTCTTGGCAAATTTACATCAATTCAAAATGAAATGGCTAATTTCATGCCCTAGTTCAACCACCATGAAAAAGACTTATTTAATTGCAGATAGCGGTGCCACAAAATGCCAATGGACTTTAGTGCAAAACGGCAAACGTCAAACCATTAAAACGACTGGCATTAGCCCCTATTTTTTAAGTCTCCAAGACATTGTGCAATTGATAGAAAAGTCATTCCAAAAAAAGGTAGATGTAAGCAAAGTAGCTGCAGTGTATTTTTATGGAACTGGCCTCAGCAATCCAGATAATGTAGTGATTTTAAAAAAAGCCTTAAAAACCGTTTTCAAAAACGCAACATTAGATATCCAAACCGATTTAATGGCCATAGCAAGAGCTGCTTGTCAGGATAAAAAAGGGGTGGTTTGTATTTTGGGTACAGGTTCCAATGCTGGATTTTACAATGGCAAAAAAATAACTAAAAATAGTCCAGGTTTAGGGTATGTTTTAGGGGACGAAGGAAGTGGCGCTTATTTAGGTAAAAAAGTTTTGCAGTATTTTTTATACAAGACATTTGACGAAGAGTTAATGAATATGTTTGAAAAGAAATACAAGTTGGATCGCGCTGCTATTTTAAACAAAGTATATAAAGAGCCCACTCCAAATAGTTATATTGCAAGCTTTACCGATTTCTTGGTAGAAAATAGAGGTCATTACATGATTGAAAATATCATTGAAGATGGGTTGAACGATTTTTTCTTTACCCACCTTAATAAATTAAATGAATCTTGGTTACACCCTATTCATTTTGTAGGTAGCGTGGCTTATGGCTTTAAGGATGTCTTAAAACAATTGGCCGAAGGCTATGAAATTGAATTAGGTAAAATTATGAAGTCCCCAATGGATGGATTGATTGAATACCATAGCAAACACTAGGTAATCATGCACGATATAGAACCCTATTATCATTGGCGACATTTATATACTGCAGAAGCAGATCCAAGGTCTATTTTTTTTGGCAGGACATATAGTGAATTTGAATTTTCACAAACTGTGTACAATTATTATATCCATCCTCAGTGGGATGAATTTGGCAGCAAAACTTTGTACCTAAAAATTTTATACACCGATTATGATGCAAAATTTGCCATCATAGAACTCATTGGTGAGTGGAATGATACCATTGAAAATGATATCATGGAATTAAAACGAGAAGTCCTTGATAAATTAATGGCAGAGGGCATCATTAAATTTATTTTGATTGCCGAAAATGTATTCAATTTTCATAGTGGGGATAAAGATTATTACGAAGAGTTCTACGATGAATTATCTGACGAAGATGGATGGGCCGTATTGGTTAATTTCCATCCAGCAGCCCAACATGATTTTTTATTGAGAAAATTAAACCGCTATATAGAACTAATGGAAATTAGCGCATGGCGCACCTACAAGCCTGAACATTTTTTTCAATTCATTGACCAAAAATTAAGTCAGAGGCTAGGTTTGTAAAACTAAAAAAAACGTAAAAAATTACGTTGATGTAATTGCAGTAAATAAGACGAATCTAATAAACAAGATTAGTCAACAAGATTAATAAATAAGGTCTTCGTAAGCTGCTAGTAATTCTCTGTAAGCATGGTCATCCTTGGCTAATTTACAAGCTACCATCCCTTTTTCATACCATTCAATCGCTGCCTCCTTTTCTAAAAGCGTTTCTAAACATTTTGCTAAATGGTAATAAGAACCCACATAATCCGGTGACTCAGTCAAGATTTCAATGAATAAGCCTTTGGCCTTTTGCAAGTCCCCTATTTTAATATACTCTAAGGCTAAAGCATGTCTTAAAAACTTATCCTTAGGTTGTTGATTTAAAAATTCAATAATTCTTTCAATTCGTTGCATCTTATCTTATATTTGCATTAGTTGCATAAACAACCATAAAGTATTAGACTATGAAGTTATTAGTTTGCATCAGCAAAACACCAGATACCACATCTAAAATTGCCTTCACCGAAGGTAATACAAAGTTCGATGAAAACGGCGTTCAATGGATCATCAATCCATATGACGAGTGGTATGCCTTAGTAAGGGCGATTGAAATAAAAGAGCAAGATCCTGCTGTTTCCATTCACCTTATTACGGTGGGTGAAGCGGACGCTGAACCCATCATTAGAAAAGCTTTAGCATTAGGTGGTGACGAAGCCATACGTATCAATATACAAAGCAATGATTCATTTGTAGTGGCAAGTCAAATTGCTGCAATCGCAAAAGAAGGTGGGTATGATTTAATACTTACTGGTAAAGAAACCATTGATTACAATAGTGCTTGTATCGGCTCCATGTTAGCTGGTTTATTGGATTTGCCTTATGTCTCACTTGCCAATCATATGGTGCTAAACGGCAATACTGCAAGCGTTAAAAGAGAGATTGAAGGTGGAGAAGAAACTTGCGAAGTCACGCTTCCTGCCATTGTGAGTTGTCAAAAAGGAATGGCAGAACAAAGAATTCCAAATATGCGCGGTATCATGGCTGCAAGAACAAAACCATTGAAAGTGGTTGAACCAATTGCTGTTCAAGCAACCACGTCTATCAAAACCTATGATTTACCTCCAGCAAAATCTGGCGTAAAATTAGTTGCTTCAGACAATGTGGATGAACTAGTAAGATTATTAAAAGAAGAAGCAAAAGCATTCTAAACAATTCAAATCAAAAAAAATGGTACTTATATATATTGATCAAGCAGAACAACAAATTAAAAAATCTTCTCTAGAAGCCATTTCTTATGGCGCTGCCCTTGCGAAGCAATTGGGTGTATCAGCAGAAGGTATTCTACTAGGAACAGTAACAGATGATTTAGCTGGCCTAGGAAAATATGGCTTACAAAAAATCCATCAAGTGGCAGATGCGAACTTGAATCATTTTGATGCAAAAGTTTTCACACAAGTATTGACTGAAGCTGCAAAAGCGGCCAATGCATCCGTACTCGTTTTTGCACATAATTTAAATGGAAAAGCAATCGCTCCTGCTGTTGCTGTAAAATTGAATGCTGGTATTGTGACAGGCGCGAATAGCTTGCCTGATACAAGCAATGGATTTACAGTGACTAAAACTGTTTTTTCTGGAAAGGCATTTGCACAAATCAATATCGATACACCTATTAAAGTGATTTCTATCAACCAAAATTGTTTTGGTGTGCATATGCAGGAAGGTACCTGCACTGTGGAAGCATTGTCTATGGCAATACCAGCAGCGTCTACTAAAGTAACTGCAACACATAAAGTAGAAGGTGAAGTTCCATTGACGGAAGCCAATATTGTAGTGAGTGGTGGACGTGGATTAAAAGGGCCTGAAAACTGGGGGATTATAGAAGATCTTGCAAAAGTATTAGGCGCTGCAACGGCATGTAGTCGACCAGTATCTGATTCAGATTGGAGACCACACCATGAACATGTGGGTCAAACAGGGGTTCAAGTGGCACCTAATTTATATATTGCAGTGGGCATTTCTGGGGCCATCCAGCATCTTGCGGGGGTCAATAGAAGTAAGACCATTGTGGTCATCAATAAAGACCCAGAAGCACCTTTCTTTAAAGCTGCAGATTATGGTATTGTGGGGGACGCATTTGAAGTATTACCAGCCCTAACAGCTGCCATACAAAAATCAAAGGCCTAATTCAAATCAATGCTTTTTTGCTTTAACTTTGTAAAGCAAATTATCTTATGCAAAAAATTGAACTTGAAATTGTTGCGCTATCACATAGTATCACCCAATCTAATTCCTATGCGGTTATTTTAGGAGAAGTGAATGGATTGAGACGTTTACCTATTGTGATAGGTGGATTCGAGGCGCAGGCAATTGCAGTGGCATTAGAAAACATGCATCCTTCAAGGCCCTTGACACATGATTTAATGAAGAATTTCATGACTGCATTTAACCTTCAATTGCAGGAAGTGTATATCTGCGATTTACAAGAAGGTATTTTCTATTCCAAATTGGTTTGTTTTAATGCGAATGATACCATCGAAATTGATAGTAGAACTAGCGATGCATTGGCTTTAGCTGTTCGTTTTGGATGCCCTGTTTATGTCTATGAACATATACTGGATCAAGCAGGATTGACTAATGAGAAAACAGATAAAATTGATATGCCTGCTACCATTACAAAAACATCTGAGCGAAGTGATTTGGCTATACTTTCATTAGCAGAATTGAATCAATTACTTGGTGAAGTATTAGAACAAGAAGATTATATCCGCGCGATTGATATCAGAGATGAAATCAATAAACGCAATGAACCAAAGCAGCCCTAGGATGATTCAATTCCCAAACTGCAAAATCAACCTTGGTCTTTCTATCCTTGCAAAAAGAGCAGATGGTTACCATGAACTTGAAACAGTATTTTATCCAATTGCAGTTTCGGATGCTTTAGAAATTTTACCTGCAGCTAATTTGACAATGACCCAGTCAGGCATTGCTGTTCCGGGAGATCCTGCTCAAAATCTTTGCTTAAAAGCATACCATTTACTCAAAAAAGATTTTCCTCAACTTCTACCGGTGCAGATGCATCTTCATAAAAATATTCCTATGGGTGCGGGTTTAGGTGGGGGATCAAGTGATGGAACTGCTGCATTGATTATGTTGAATCAACAATTTGATCTTGGTTTAAATGAGCAACACCTGATAGATTATGCAAGTCAACTAGGAAGTGACTGTCCCTTTTTTGTCTTCAATAAAGCATGTCATGCCACAGGAAGAGGTGAAGTTTTAGCACCCATCAGTTTAGATTTATCCAACTATCAATTTTTACTGGTGCACCCAGGCGTACATATAGCTACAGCATGGGCTTTTCAACAATTGAACCCACATACAAAATCAGAAAGCATACAATCCATCATTGAAAAACCAATCACTGATTGGAAAAATTCTTTGATCAATGATTTTGAAGCACCTATTTTTAAAGCGGAGCCTACCCTCTCAAATATTAAAGAACAACTCTATCAACTAGGTGCGATTTATGCCAGCATGAGTGGGTCAGGAAGTTCTTTATTTGGCATCTTCCCTAAGGGTCATTTTAATGACACTCCTTCTATTGAGCATGCATTGCGCATTGACTTAATATAGATTTTCAAATCAAAGTGGTAATGCGAACGTTCGTTATTATAAAATTTATAACGCAAAGCTTTTATATTTTATAAATATTAAAAATTTATTAAATCTTTTTCAACATAATATTTTAAAAAATTGTTTTTTTGTAATTTTGCTTAAACTACAAATCATAAAAAGCACCTCCAATAAGAATTTTCAGCTAGCATCAATCCAAAAATGGGCTCCTTTTGCCCTCTTGAGTATGGTTGCGATTGCAGCGTTATTTATTCCACAATTACCAAATTTTGTGGGAGATAAAACAACCTATAATGCAGCAGATATCAGCTGGATATTGATTGCTACGGCTTTAGTATTTATAATGACACCTGGTCTTGCCTTTTTTTATGGAGGCATGGTACATCGAAAAAATATTCTATCTACTATGATTAAGAGTATTGTTTCTGCAGGGATAGTCACTATTATATGGGTAACTATTGGCTATAGTTTGAGCTTTGGAAATTCAATTAATGGAATTATTGGAAATCCAATGACGCATTTATTTTTTAAAGGCGTGGTAGATGGTGCGCCTCAATTAGAAGGTGGGACTGCATTCACTATTCCATTATTATTATTTGCTTTATTTCAATTAATGTTCGCAATCATTACTCCTAGTCTAGTAGTAGGGGCAGTTGCAGAACGTATTAAATTCACTTCCTATATTTTATTTATCGTTTTATTTATTCTATTAGTATATGCTCCATTGGCGCATTGGTCTTGGCACCCTAATGGCTTTCTATTAAAAATGGGCGCATTGGATTTCGCTGGAGGAACCGTAGTGCATATTAGTGCAGGATGTGCCGCGTTGGCTGGTGCAATTGTATTAAAATCTAGACGTGCAAAATTAGAGCAACAAGAAATTCCTCCAGCAAATATCCCTTATGTATTAATTGGCACTGGCTTATTATGGTTTGGCTGGTTTGGATTTAATGCAGGCTCTGCATTAGGTGCTAATAGTTTAGCTGTGAATGCATTTGCTACAACCAATACGGCTGCAGCTTCTGCAGGATTGGCATGGATGTTCTTTGACGTAATGAAAGGTAAAAAACCATCAGTCCTTGGATTTTGTATTGGGGCAGTTGTAGGTTTAGTAGCGATTACCCCAGCAGCAGGTTTTGTTGGAATCCCACAAAGTATTTTTATTGGTGTTGTTGGAGCAGTCATATCAAATGTATTAAGTCATGTATTTAAATTATCCAGATTGGATGATACTTTAGACGTATTCCCATGTCATGGTATTGGCGGAATGGTTGGTATGTTACTAACAGGCGTATTTGCTTCTAAAGCGGTTAACCCAGCTGGTAATGATGGTTTGTTTTATGGCAATCCAATATTTTTCTTTACCCAATTAAAAGCTATGATACTTGTTGTTACGTATAGCTTCACTGTTTCATATGGCATCTTTAAATTAATTGCCTATTTGTTGCCTTTACGTGTATCTGAAGAAGAGGAAGAATTGGGACTAGATGCAACTCAACACAATGAAAAATATGGACGAAATCCAATGAAGACATAAAAATATAATAACTGTTTTATTAGTATTTAAGTAAGCAATCTAAGGCCCGAATTTCTATTCGGGCCTTTTTTATTATATTAGAGGCTATGATGAAAACAATTGCTCGCCCTTTTCAAGTTTTATATTGCATTTACGCCTTATTTATTTTCGCCTGCTTGACAATCATCTCGCTGTTTGCCATGCTATTTATTCTGCCATTCGGAGATAAATATTTAACCATCGGCATCTATAAAATTGGCCGCTATTTTTCTAAAATACTTTACCTATTCATAGGCATGCGCCATCAAGAAATTTACGAGGGTATCCATCATTTTAATCAAGCGCATGTATTTGTTGGAAATCATAATTCTTATATGGACATCCCCCCTATTGTACAATTAAAACATCAGCCAATCAAACCGTTGGGGAAATTCGAATCTTCTAAAATTCCACTTTTCGGTCTATTTTATAGACATATTGTGATTATGGTGGATAGATCTGATCCAGAAAAAAGAGCACAAAGTCTTAGGAATTTAAAAGAGGCATTAAAAAATAAAATTTCAATTTTTATTTTTCCAGAAGGGACTTTTAGCATGACCGATGAAAAACCTTTGAAAGATTTTTACAATGGCGCATTTAAACTAGCGATTGAAATGCAAGTTCCAATACAACCCGTTTTAATGGTTGATTCAGTTGACAGAATGCACTTTAGTAGCATATTTACCCTCAGCCCAGGCATCTGTCGCGTTGTCTATTTGCCTACTGTGTATGTGGATAATTACACCCTCGAAGACCTTGAAATTTTGAAGGATCAAGTGCACCAAATGATGGATGATGGATTAAGAAGATATCGCAACTATCCAGCTTCTTAATGTATTTTTGTAGCCCATTATGTACGCCGAAATCATCATACCATTAGCCCTGCCAAAAAACTATACTTGGGCCATTCCCACTGAATTAGCAGAGGGGGTGATGATTGGTATGCGTGTAGAAGTCGTGCTGGGAGCCAATAAGCGTTATGCCGGAATTATAAAACGGATCCTCACGGAAAAACCTGATGGCTTTAACCCTAAACCAATATTAGGTGTTTTGGATGAAGCCCCCATTGTGTATCCAGCTCAATTGCAACTTTGGGAATGGATGGCTAGTTATTACATGTGCACGGAAGGGGAAGTGATGCAGGCTGCAGTACCAAGTCATTTAAAAATATCAAGTGAAAGTATCTTCATTTTAAACGAAGAAGCCAATGTAGATGGTCAACATTTAAGTGATACCGAATATATTGTTTCAGAAGCTTTACAAATAAAAAAACAACTTAGTTTAATTGAAATACAAAAGTTGTTAGATAAAAAATCGGTTTACCCTATCATTAACAAACTTATCCAAAAAGGTATATGTTCGGTAGAGGAAACGATGCATAATAAGTATACTATCAAAGTTGAAAATTTATTGCATTTACATCCCGATTATCATTCTGAAGCTGCATTAGAGCAATTGTTAAATAATTGGACCAGGGCTCCTAAACAATTAGCACTCCTACTTTCATTTCTGCATCTGCAAAAAACAGAGGGGCATGTGCAACAAAAGGCTTTGTTAGAAAAATCAGACAGTACGCATGCACAATTAAAAGCATTAATTGACAAAGGGATTCTTGTAGTTGAGAAAAGAAAAATAGACCGCTTAGCGGTTGATGCAAGTATGGGCAATGCCAACTTACATCAATTGTCTGCAGCACAGCAGCTAGCATATGATTCCATTGTTGAACAAATGAAAACACATTCGGTGAATCTACTACATGGCATTACAGGTAGTGGCAAAACACAGGTTTATGCAGCATTAATAGAGCAAGCCATTCAGTCCAATCAACAGGCATTGTATATGCTGCCAGAAATTGCATTGACTGCACAAATGATTCGTCGACTTAAACAATATTTTGGAGGGAAAATTGCGATTTACCATTCTAAATTCAATCCTAACGAAAGAGTTGAAATTTGGAATAAGGTAAAGTCTGGAGAAATTAAGATCGTATTAGGAGCGAGGTCTGCCTTATTCCTCCCCTATAAAAATTTATCCTTAATCATTATTGATGAAGAGCATGATGCTTCTTATAAACAACAAGACCCTGCGCCAAGATATCAAGCCAGAGATACCGCCATTTATTATGCCAATCAGTTAGGAGCGAAAGTGGTATTGGGTTCTGCGACGCCTTCTGTCGAAACTTATTACAATGCCATGCAAAAAAAGTTTGGCTACTACCACTTAAAGGAAAGATTTAGCGAAGGTGCCTTACCCCAAATGTTCATTCTAGATACGAAAAAACAAACTGATCAATCAGCCATATTAACCTCTGAATTATTAGAAGCGATACGAGCCACTGTAGCAAAAAATAAACAAGTCATTTTATTTCAAAATAAAAGAGGTTATGCCCCCTATATGATTTGTGAAACATGCGGCTGGATTCCTCATTGTAAGCAATGCGATGTCAGTTTAACTTTACATAAAGGAAAAAATTTATTGTCTTGCCATTATTGCGGAGCAGCCTATCCAGTTGTGCATACCTGTGAGGCTTGTGGCAAACAAAGCTTCAAACAAAAGAGTTTTGGTACCGAACAAATTGAAGAAAAATTAGCATTGGCTTTACCAACGCTTAGAATTGCTAGAATGGACTTGGATAATGTGAAAGGTAAAAATGAACATGACCATTTAATCCAGCAATTTGAAACAAGAGCAATTGATGTTTTGGTAGGTACACAAATGGTTGTAAAAGGGCTAGATTTTGAACATGTGGACCTAGTTGGCATTGTGGATGCGGATAGCTTATTAAATTTTAATCAATACAGGGTCAATGAAAGGGCATTTCAAATGATGGAACAAGTGAGTGGTAGAGCAGGTCGAAAAAATGATCAAGGAAAAGTGATTGTTCAACTAAGTCAGACCAATCATCCTGTGATTGGATTTGTAAAAGAACATGACTACAATGCTTTTTATGAATTTGAGATCAATAATAGAAAACATTTTGCTTATCCTCCATTTAGTAGGTTAATGAGCATCCTTTTTAAACATAAAGAAAATCATATCGCCGAAGAAGCTGCAAATCATTTTTTAAAATCATTATATCCAATGATTCAAAAAACAGTCATGGGGCCAGCTCAACCTATTATTAATAGAATTAGAAATAAATATATTTGGGAGCTTTGTGTAAAAATAACCAAACAACCTAAGCAATTACAAATTGCCAAAAAACAGTTATTGCATTTTATTCGTTTAATCGAAGTACATCCAAGATATAAATCTGTTCAGATTATCATAGATATTGACCCCAACTAAATGAAGCTTCAACAAAATATAGCCTTAAAACCCTACCATAGTTTTGCTTGTGAGGAGATTGCTCGTTTTTTCACTACAGTTTCTACTAAAGAAGCTTTAATGGAAGCCATTGAGTGGACAAAGGAAAATAAACAACCCTACTTGATACTAGGATCTGGAACCAATATTTTATTTACGCAGCAATTCAATGGATTGGTGATTAAGATGGAATTCACCGGTATCCAAAAAATACAAGAAACATCCTCAGAACTGCTACTACAAGTTGGGGCAGGTGAAAACTGGTCACATTTTGTTAGTTATTGTGTTCAAAAATCTTGGGGTGGCCTAGAGAACCTAAGCTTGATTCCTGGTTCGGTTGGTGTTGCACCTATTCAAAATATTAGTGCTTATGGCGTAGAAGTGAGCGAACATATAGTAAGTGTAGATGCATTTGACACTATAAAAAATGAATGGGTAACGATACCACAACAAGATTGTGCATTTGGTTATAGATCTAGCATCTTTAAAAAAGAAGCCAATCGATACATCGTTTGTGCTATTCAATTTAAATTATCAAAACAGCCTTTATTAAGAACAGATTATGGCGCTATTAAAGCGGTATTACATGCAAGAGGTATCAGCAATCCAAGTGTGGAATCTATCGCGGGTGCAGTGACCTATCTCAGGTTGAATCAATGGCCTGATCCAAAAAAACTGGGGAATGCGGGCAACTTTTTTAATAACCCAATGATCACAACAACTCAATATGATCAGCTAATACTTCAATTTCCTGCATTAATAGCCTATCCTATTGACGACCATACTTATAAGATTGCTGCTGGATGGCTTATTGAAGCTTGTGGATGGAAAGCTGTCACCAAAGATGAAGTTGCCTGTTATAAAGACCAAGTTTTGGTGATCGTAAATTATGGTGCAACAAAAGGAAAGACCATCTTGGATTTTTCCGAAGCAATCATTCAGTCTGTACAAATGAAATTTGGGATAATACTAGAAAGAGCCATTAATATTTTATAGTCAAATCTACTCTTCTGTTTTGAGCTTTACCCTCTTTTGTTGCATTGCTTGCAATAGGTTGGGTATCGGCTATTCCAATTAAGGATGTTCTATTTTCAGCAAGGCCTTTTTTGATTAAATAAGTTTGTACTTTCTTAGCTCTTAATAAAGATAAACGATCGTTGATTTTACGAGTACCAGTATTATCTGTATGGCCAGTAATGACTATACTTGTCGTAGGATATAGCGTCATGATTTGCACCAATGAATCTAACCCTTGTAATGACTTAGCATTTAAATTAATTTGACCAATTGCAAATTTCAACGCTTCAGCAATGCTATTTATTTTAGGTTGAAGATCTTCACAACCATTGTTACCAGCTATCCCTGCAATAGTAGGACATAGATCCGCTTCGTCATTTACGCCATCCTTATCTGTATCAGGTATTGCACAGCCATTGTAACGTGTTAATCCAGCTATTGTTGGACATTTGTCTTGATCATCTGGCACACCATCCTTGTCTGTATCTGGCACTGGACAACCTCTGTATTGAACTGTTCCTTCTGCATTTGGACATTTATCGTTTTCATCATTGATACCATCCCCGTCTTCGTCCGGAACTGGACAACCCTTGTATTTTAACAAGCCACTTCTTTCTGGACATGCGTCTATCTCATTAGAAACGCCATCATCGTCTTGGTCTGCTTGAACTGGTGTTGTTGGTAATGCAATGGCTTTTTTCTCTTTTAACTTTAAAGGGAAAGAATAATTAACCCCATAATTCGTATGTACTTTAGTTAACTTGGATGCTTCAGCATTGAAGGTCCCGAATACATGTAGAAATGATCCTTGCTTGGCTTTAAATTGAACGCCAAGACCCATAGGTGCATACCCTGTAAAATTGGACGCATCTTTTGCCAATCCAAGTCCTAGAATAGCATAAGGTACCATTGCTTTATCATCAGTAGCCAACTTGATATGAACACGAGCATCAATAGCAGCATACATTAAATTAGTAGTTGCTTTTGGCTGCTTTAAAGAAACGTAATAAGGATATTTTAATGCACTAAAATCTAGATTCACTACTGCATCCAATTTAGGTGCTACTCCTTTGAAAAATTGTAACCCTACAGCTGGTGTAGAAACAGTTAACCCCTCTGTTAGAGGGGTTTTCTTAAAATTCAGTATAGATGCTTTAAGAGCAATCGAAGCTGGTTTATTTTTATTTACTTTTTGATCTTGCGCATTGCTTAACAATGAAGCAAATAAAATAAAGGTTACCCCAATTACTTTTTTTGACATTTTATTTATTTAGTTCAATAAGAAGCTATAGCTAATACCATAGTTGTAAGAAGGTGCAAAAGACTTAGACATCTTAGTTGAGTAAGTTGTCGAAAGATTTAAATTAGACCCTTTACAAGTTTTGATCTGCAATCCTACGCCTACTGGGGCGTATGCACTAAAATCTCTAAAGGCGAAGGCACGAACGCCTAAACCTGCAGATACAAAAGGATTTACTCTGTAATCACCTTTGAACATCTTGATATTCACTCCAGTCTCAAATGAAGACAATAGATTTTCGTTTGATACGGTAATAGCGTTTTGTGTATTTAAAGGCTTACGTCCAACAGCAAATTCTACATTATAATACAAATCCACTTGGTTTGTATATTGACTAGTGTAGTTAGCACCTATTGATTTTGTTGTAGATGAGTATTGACCCCATTTTTTTGAATTTAAAACAGATCCTATTGAACCATTTTGAACTTGAGTAGCAGTTCCAAAATCTATAGCGCTTAATCTTATAGCAAATGATGTTTTTTTCTTACCACCAATGCTAGTTTGAGCTTGAGCAGAAAAAATAAAACCCAAAGCGATTAGAGAAAATAGTAATTTCTTCATATTAATTGTTTGTTAAATGTCTCACAAATTTAGGCCATAATGGTGAATTATTGAAATTTTTTAAAAGGCTATTTTTCATCCATTTTTGGGTTCTTTTTGGAATAACCAATGGCGTCTACCGATACTTTTACAATTCCTTTTGATTTGAAAACCAACTGTTTAGCTGCAGATTGACTTAAATCTATCACCCTTCCCTTTCTTAACATATTGGGGTGCATACGGTCATTGATCCTTACCAGCACAGTCTTCCCATTGCGTAAATTGGTGACCCTAACAATCGTATTTAATTTGTATAAGTTACAAGCTGCGGTGAACTTGTTATTGTAAAAAAGATCCCCTGTCGAGGTTTTTGTACCATTCAATTTGCTGTTATAAAAACTCGAAATGCCTACGATATGATTGATTTCGATTTTAATTCTATTGGTATCAATTTTATATTTATACCGTTTGATATTGACACTGTCTAAATAGTTTTTTGTAGTGAGGGTATTCGAATCAACCTGTTGTGCCGGAATCGGTGGAGCATACAATAAAAAATAAGCGAAAACCAACAACTCAATCATATATTTTTTCATAGGTCTTGGTTTTAAATGAATCATATTGTTAAATTGGTATCACCTCAACCACGCTATCTAAATTCAAAGGGCCGTAGATATGCGGAAACAATTCATTCAAGTCTTCTGCCAATTCAAATAAAACTGGCCTTTGTACTTTAGCCTTTTCTATCTTCAACTTCACCAATCCTGTATGCCCTTGATAAAAACGCTCAAGCACACCTTCTATTTGTCTTTCGATTGAACAATGTATAAATCCATCTTTTATAAAATCTTTAGGTAAATAGCTTTTTTTTATTTGTGCTTCCTCCCATTCTTTGCTTGTAGTCAAATGATATATAAATTCGCTTTCCATTTTTTTCTATTTTAAATTATTGAATAATTCTTGGTATTCGTTGATCGATCAGCATTAAATCTGCTATCACTAACGCCGTTACCGCTTCGAGTACTACAGGTACTCTTAATGCAATGCATAAATCATGCCTGCCTTTTACCGAAAAATCTTCCTGCGTATTGGTTTCCCAATTCAAAGTATGTTGCAACTTTGGTGTCGAAGAAGTAGGCTTCACCGCAATCCTAAACACCAATTCATTGCCATTGGTATATCCACCCACCACACCTCCTGCATGATTTGTTTTTGTTTTACCTGATGCATCTATAATGGCATCATTATGCTCCACTCCAAACATTTTTGCAGCTGCAAATCCTGTACCAAATTCAATGCCTCTAATTGCTGGGATTGCAAACACTGTATGGCTGATCAAGGACTCTACAGAATCAAAGAAATGTTCTCCAAGTCCAATTGGCAATCCTTTGACAACGCATTCAACAATTCCACCCACACTGTCTTTTTGATCAATGGCATTTTGCAAGCCTTTCTCTAAATCTGTTTCACCACCAATGCTTAATATCGTTGCTTGAATTTCAATTCCTTTTAATAATTTTTTTGCAACCACACCTGCTCCTACCAACCCTGCTGTTAACCTGCCACTAAAATGTCCACCCCCTCTATAATCTTCAAAGCCACCAAATTTTTGGTGTGCTGTAAAATCAGCATGACCAGGTCTAGGCACGGCTCTTTGTTTTTCATAATCGCCACTTCTTGTATTGTTATTTTCAAACAGTAACATCAGTGGCGCGCCAGTCGTGGTATCATTAAAAACACCTGTTTTAAAAAAAGGAATATCATCCTCTTGTCTAGGTGTAGTGCCTTTTTGTTTGCCTCCTTTTCTACGCTCCATATCTTCAACAAAATGAGATTGCTGCAACGGCAATCCAGCTGGACATCCATCTATTAAAACGCCCACACAATCTCCATGTGATTCGCCAAAAATTTGAACTTTAAATAAGGTACCAAAACTATTCATGAATGTACTTTTATAGTGATTACAAGTTAAGCAATTTAATCCAAATCAACTTTTGCACCTAAATGCTGTAGATGCATAAAGAAATCGGTGTAGGACTTATTCACCGCTTCGGCATCAGTGATCGTAATTGGTCCATCTGCACACAAAGCAGCTATTCCACAAGCCATTGCTATGCGGTGATCGTGTTGGGAAAATACTTCTGCTCCATGAATGCCTGCCCCCCCATAAACCAACATTTTATCCTGATTTAATTCAATTCGTATACCCAATTTTATAAATTCTTTTTGTAATGTGAGGCCTCTGTCACTTTCCTTATGCGCTAAACGACTCACCCCATGAAGGATTGTGACACCATTGCATACAGCAGCAAGTGCTACTAAAGGAGGAAATAAATCTGGACAATCCGTTGCATCAAATTCAAATGCTTTTAGTTGAGTCCCCATTCCAGCAGCCTCTTTTGCTGGGCCAATATCAATACTATGCTCATTTATTTTAATGGATGCGCCAGCAGCTTTTAATGCCTGCATCACCGCTTTGTCCGCCTGTGTAGAATTTAATTGTAAACCTTTCACCGTGATAGGACCTGCAATCGCACCAGCTACTAATAAAAAAGCAGCACCACTCCAATCGCCTTCCACAGTATAGTCAATGTGCTTCGCTAAAGGTGGATGTGCAAGAAATTCAAAACGTTTATAATCTTGATGTTGTACTTTCCATCCAAATGCATTTAGCACTGACAATGTTAAATCTATATAAGGTTTACTTTTTAAATCTTGTACATGAATAATTGCATCTGTTGCATCTGAAGCAGCATAAGCCATCAACAAACCTGTTAAAAACTGAGAACTCAAAGAGCCATCAACTTCAATATTTGCAGGCTTCAAAGGCCCTTTAATTTGGATTGGTAAATACCCTGCTTTAGATTGAATTTCGATGCCTAAATTTGGAAAAATAGTATCAAAAAAATGCATCGGTCTTTTTAATAAACTGCCCTCCCCTTTGACAGTGATTAATTGATCACTTAATGCCGCAATGGGTGTAAACATTCGAATGCCTAATCCACTTTCGCCACAATTCATTGATGTACCAATTGGCTTCACACCATCAGATTGCACAATAATACTAGCAGCATTTATTTTTTCATTCAATGCATCTTCAGTTTTAACAACAGCACCTAATTTTTGTATGACATCAATTGCTGCAAGATCATCATTTGAATGACCAGGATTTAAAATTTGAGTTGTACCTCTATGAAGTAATGCTGCAGCACATGCTCTTTGCATACTACTTTTACTAGCTGGTGCAACTTGCTCCCCTTTGATTGTATTTGGATGAACTGTTGCGCGCATTTTAAGAATACAGTTTAATCAGTTTTTGTAAAGTTTTCATTGGAATGATTTCATAGACCCCCTTCCCAATTTTACTCAAAAGCACATATTGCATGCCAGTATTAGCTTTCTTTTTATCTTTTTGCATGACTTCCATTGCTGCATCTATATCAAAATGCATTGCAGTAGGTAAACCATATTTTTTTAGCGTCTCTACTAGTAAACCCGTTCCAGTGAACCCCAGTAATACTTGTGAAATTTTAGCAGCATAGACCATCCCAACACTGATTGCATGACCATGTAATAAGGCATGTTCATTTTCAATCGCGTGCCCTAAAGTATGTCCAAAATTTAATAGCTTACGATCTCCTTTTTCGAACTCATCTTTCTGTACCACTTTCACTTTGAGTTCCACATTTTTTTGAATCAATGCAGCCAAAGCTTTTTTATTCTTTTGATAGAAGGATAAATTGTTTTGATTTAATTCCTGCATCATTTTTACATCTTTGATAGCAGCATGTTTGATGATTTCTGCAAAGCCATTTTCCCATTGATAACTAGGTAATGTCGCCAAGAAACTATGGTCATATACAATAAAAGCCGGCTGACGAATCAAGCCCACCATATTTTTATATACGCCCACATCGATACCGTTTTTTCCGCCAATCGAAGCGTCCACCATGGCTAGTAAAGTTGTTGGAACAAACCCAAATTGGAGGCCGCGCATATACACACCAGCCACATAGCCAACCATATCTGTTACGACCCCTCCTCCAACGCCAATCAAAACGGATTGTCGATTAGCGCCAAAGTTTAACAATGCCTCAATCATAAAATCAACTGTTGCTTGTTGTTTATGTGCTTCTCCAGCAGGAACTACAATGGTCGGTTTGCCTTTAAATTGTGGTTGATGCAAGGCATACACATTTTCGTCTGTGATATAAATTGCATTTGCTTTGTCAACCATTTTACCAATCGTTGCAAATTTGCCATCTAACACAAATTCAACTGTGCTGTTTGAGAATTTTACTTTCCAATTTTTCATTCAAGTCCATTTATAATAACCAAAATTGCTGAATAGACCAAGCAATTTTAGCTATTCATAATTTTATTTTGTTGTTGTATACTTTCCATATGCACCGCATCCATGTATTTAGTGATAAAGTCATCACTCAATCCCAAAATATTTCCTTTAGCAACCGCTCTTTCTAAAATTTCATTCCAACGGTTGGTTTGAAGGATAGTGATGTCGTTGTTCTTTTTATATTCACCAATTTTTTGTGCCACTTTCATACGTGTAGATAAGACTTGTAACAATTCATCATCTAATTGATTGATTTGTTGACGCAGTTTTTCTAATGCTATATGAAATTCTTCAGAGGCAATATTTTCTTTTCTCCAACGAATCGCTTCCAACATCTCCTTCAATACTTCTGGTGTAATTTGCTGTTTCGCATCACTCCATGCATTGTCTGGATCAATATGTGATTCAATGATCAGACCATCAAAATCTAAGTCAATTGCTTGTTGTGCTACTTCTTGTAAAATATCACGACGACCACAAATATGAGACGGGTCATTGATCATTGGTATGCCAGGATAACGACGCTTCATCTCAATGGCTAGATGCCACATAGGTGCGTTGCGATATTCAGTATTACCGTAAGAACTAAAACCTCTATGAATCAGTCCAAGTTCTTCGATACCTGCTTTGGCAATACGTTCCATACCACCCACCCATAATTCAAGATCTGGATTCAACGGATTTTTAATCAACACAGGCACTTTAACCCCTCTTAAAGCGTCCGCTATTTCTTGCACACTAAAAGGATTTACAGTTGTTCTTGCACCAATCCAAAGCACATCCACTCCAAAATGCAAGGCATCTTCTACTTGTTTACCAGTAGCCACTTCTACTGCAACTGGTAATCCTGTTTCCTTTTTTGCTTGTTGCAACCAAGGCAAACCTTTAGTACCAATTCCTTCAAAGCTACCAGGTCTTGTCCTTGGCTTCCAGATACCTGCACGCATAATGTCGACTCTGCCTGTAGCAGCCAATCGCTTAGCTGTTTGCATGACTTGTTCTTCTGTTTCTGCACTGCAAGGTCCTGAAATAATCAATGGTGCTTTTTGTAATAAAATTCCCATGTTAACCAATTTTAATATTTGAGTTGTTGTGATACTTTATCCTTCGTTACTACCTCTTTGACCACCGCTATCTGCATCATTCATGCGAATACGACGACCCTTATAGTTTTTACCATCTAAAGCACTGATCATTTTCTTTGCAGAACTTGATTCAATTTCGATCCAGCTGTTCATATCTCTCATATCAATTTTTCCTAGGACATCTTTCTTTAAATCACTCATGTCTAAAATGAATTGTAAGAAACTTGCTTTATAAAAACCATCTTTTGTTCCTAAATTCACGAATAAACGAGTTGCACCTGCAGTACCTCTTGATTGGCTACGACCGCCTCTATCTCCGCGATCAACACCACGATCTCTGCTATCATTATTCATTCTTTCTCCACCACTTCTGCGATCCGAGAATTCGTTACGTCCTCTTTCTCTATTGCGATCCTGCATGCCACCAACATCACGACGGCCTTTTTCAGCTGCACGGATATTTAAATCTGCCGCATTTTCATAATAGGCTAAGAAACGATTAAACTCCAAAGCAGCAACGCGCTTCAAAATTTCTTCCTTAGACATGTCTGCGAATTTCTCTGCTAACATGGGTACATAAGTTTCATAATCACCATGACTCACGTCGGTAGACATTAATTTATCCATTACATGGAAGAATTGTTTTCTACAAACATCTTTACCACTAGGGATATCTAATTTATGAAAAGTGCTTTTATTGATATTCTCAATTTGACGTAATCTGTATGACTCTCTTGCATGCACAATCGAGATACAAATACCTTGGCTACCGGCACGACCTGTACGACCGCTTCGGTGTGTATAGACTTCTACATCATCTGGCAATTCATAGTTTATAACGTGCGTGATGCCTTTTACATCAATACCACGAGCAGCCACATCGGTAGCAATTAACAATTGTAATGTTTTATCTCTGAATTGACCCATCACTCTATCACGTTGTTGTTGTGTTAAGTCACCATGGATGGCATCTATATCATACCCTTCTCTTGTTAAACGCGCTGAGACATCTTGTGCATCTGCTTTTGTTCGGGTAAAGATGATACCATAAATACCTGGGTTAAAATCGATGATTCTTTTTAAAGTCTCATAACGATACTGCGCCGAGGTCACATAATATTGGTGATCGATACTTTTATTCGTCGCATTCACTTTACCAATAGTTACTTCCACAGGCTCTTTCATGTAGCGCTTACTTACTTTTTTTATTTCAGTTGGCATCGTTGCACTAAATAACCAGATACTTTCTCTGTTTGGCGTGTTCTTTAAGATAAACTCAATGTCTTCTTGAAATCCCATGTTCAACATTTCGTCTGCCTCGTCTAAAACTACATATTCAATTTGTTCAAGGTTGATTGCTTTTCTTTCAATCAAGTCAATCAAACGACCTGGTGTAGCTACAATAATTTGTACCCCTCTTTTCAAATCTCTAATTTGCATGCCAATGGACGTACCACCGTATACTGCCAAAACCTGAACACCATTAACGTGCTTTTTAAATAAGTTAATTTCATTCACTATTTGCATACACAATTCACGTGTAGGACAAACCACCAAAGCTTGTGGATGTTTGTCAGCTGTTTTGATTAATTGAATCAATGGCAAACCAAATGCCGCTGTTTTACCAGTACCTGTTTGTGCTAACCCAATAAAATCTTTTGTTCCACTAATTAATACCGGAATTGAACGCTCCTGAATTTCTGTAGCATGTGTATAGCCTAATTCAGTCACTGATTTTACCAATTGCTCGTTTACGCCTAATTCAGCAAAAGTTTTTTTAGACTTTACTGCTTCAATTAATTCATTCGTTGTATTCATCTCTTCTGTCTTCTTCATTTTTAATTTTTAAATTTCTTTTAATTTGAATTTTATTTTAAAATTCTTTTAATACCATTTGCATTTTCAATCAAATCAGATAAGTAGTCACTATTCTCTTTCTCAAGACATGACTTAAATTTTTTCAATTGACTGATATGCTCATTTAGCACATCCAACACATTTTCCTTATTCTGCATAAAGATGGGAACCCACATTGCAGCATTGGACTTTGCCAAACGCACTGTGCTTTCAAAACCACCACTCGCTAATTCAAAAATAGCATCAGACTCTTTCTCCTTCTCTAACACGGTATTTGCCAATGCGAAAGAAGTAATATGCGATATATGGCTAACATAAGCCACATGGATGTCGTGCTTTATTGCATCCATGTATAATATATGCATCCCTAATTGCTCATACATATGCTCTACTAATATCAAAGCATCTTCGTCAATTTGTTCTTTATTACAAATGACAGTTGCCTTTTCCTTAAATGCATCTTGTTGAGCCGCTTCTGGACCACTAAATTCAGTTCCCCACATTGGGTGGGTTGGAACAAATCTTCCTCTCTTGGAATGCCCGTTTGCGATTTGTACAATACTCTCCTTAGTAGACCCTACATCAAATACAACCTGCTTGTCAATTAAATCTAAAATAGTTGAAAGCAATTTTTCTGCAATATTCACTGGCGTTGCAATCACAATCAGGTCAGAGGATACAATGGCGTCTTCTAAAGACATCATCTCATCTACAATACCCAATTGCAATGCTTGATCTTGGTGCAAAGGATTATTATCCACTCCAATTACATGATCCACAAAGCCTTTTTGCTTTAGGGTCATGGCAATAGAGCCACCAATTAATCCGATACCAATGACTGTTAAACGCATGCTTCAATTCTTTTAATTGCTTCACTAAATTTTTCTAATGACCCACACAAACTCACTCGGATATAATCGTTACCAGCAGAGCCAAAAATGCCTCCTGGGGTGATAAATACATTAGCTTCGTAAAGCACTTTATCACTCAACGCATAACCGTCTTTGAATGTGGCTGGAATTTTTGCCCAAACAAACATTCCAACTTGTTGTTTTGAATAAGCACATTTTAAAACATCTAATAATTCGAATACTTTTTCGCGGCGTGCGGTATATATTTTATTCACGGATTCATACCAACTTTCGTCTAGACTTAATGCTTTTGCAGCTGCTAGTTGGACTGGTAAAAACATACCACTGTCCATATTGGATTTAAACCTAAGTATTTCATTGATTCTGTCTTCGGCAGCAATTAACATGCCGACTCTCCACCCTGCCATGTTTTGGCTTTTACTCAGAGAGTTTAATTCGATCACTACCTCTTTTGCACCCTCAATAGACAATAAACTTTCAGGTTGATTGTTTAAGGTAAACGCATAAGGATTGTCATGACAAATCAATATTTGATGCTTCTTCCCAAAGGCAACCAATTGCTCAAAAAGCGCTTTGGTTGGACTTTGTCCTGTTGGCATATGTGGATAGTTCACCCACATTAACTTGACTTTTGATAAATCTGATTTTTCTAAATTTTCAAAGTCAGGCGCCCAACTGTTTTCGGCAGTTAGCTCATAATAAAGCGGAGTGCCACCCGCTAATTTAACTGCACTTGTATACGTAGGATAACCAGGATTAGGGATTAACACCTGATCTCCTTCATTTAAGTAGGTCATGCAGATATGCATGATCCCTTCTTTACTTCCTAATAGAGGTAATATTTCAGTAGAAGGATTAATTCCTTCTACTTTAAAATATTTTTGATACCAAGCGGTGATGGCTTCTCTTAATGCCGGAACGCCTTTGTAAGATTGGTAAGCATGTTGATTGTCTTTACTCGCCTCGGCTTGTAATACCTTCACAACATCTGGATGCGGGGGCAAGTCTGGACTACCAATACCTAAATTGATAATTTGCTTGCCTGCTTTGTTGAGTTCATCAACTTCGCGCAATTTGGTTGAAAAATAATATTCTCCAATCCCTTCTAATCTTTTTGCTACCGTCCAATTCATACTTATCCTTTTACAACTTTACCTTTTTTATACAACCCAAATACTTTAAAATGAATGGTCATCAATTTTAATTCTGCCAATAATTTATCCAATTGTTTTTTTTGCTCAAACTCTATGTCTGCATAAAAACCATATTTGAAAGTGCTACCTGGTATAGGCATACTTTGTAACTTGCTTAAATTAGCACCTCCTTGAGCGATCTTTGCCAATACCTTAGACAAAATGCCTTTAGAGTGGTCTGTTTGAAAATAGATAGACGCTTTGTCTGCACCGGCTATTTCCACTTTTTGTTTTGCAGGCACCATGATTAAAAAACGCGTGATATTATTTTTTAAAGTATGGATATCTGGCCCAATTACATCTAACTCATATAATTGTGCAGCGAACTTACTAGCAATTGCTGCAGTATGTTTGCTTTGATGTTCACGCAAATGCTTTGCGCTCAAAGCGGTATCTTCTGTCTCCACCAACTTCCAATCTTGGTTTTCCAAATAATCCAAACACTGAAGGATGGCCATCGGATGACTATGCACTTCTTTGATCTCTTCTAATTTCACGCCAGGATAGACCAATAGGTTTTGACTAATCGACAAATACACTTCACCAATCACTTGTAATTTGCTCTTTTGCAACAAATTATAGTTTGGGAGGATGCTGCCTGCAATCGAGTTTTCAATGGCCATCACCCCACCATCAGATTGTTTCGCATCTTCACCCATTCGAACCACCTCTCTAAATGTAGCACAAGGAATCACCTCCACATGTTTACCAAAAAACTGCTTTGCAGCCACTTGGTGAAAACTACCCTCGTATCCTTGTATCGTCACTTTTTTATGCATCCTTTAAGCTTTTCTATTGCTTGATTCAGTTTATTGAATAAAAAATCCCGGCTTTTTGAGCCGGGATGGTATATTTAGTTATTTCGTTTATGCTTTTACAAATACTACCCGGCTACTTTGGTTAAAGTAGAAATAAAAGAAAAAGTAAAACCAATTGCCATTTGCTTTCATCGTGTAACAAACATAGGCTAAAAGTCCCTAAAATAGCCTAAAACAACAAAGTTTTTTACATTTTACTAACAAGTATTCGTAAGACCCTTAAGTTTATAAGCATTGACTCCGAAATACAAAAAAGGCACAATGTAAAACAAAGTGCCTTTTTGATTGATCTCCATAGAATGGAGGACAATAGTTCGATTTTGATCGACTACTACTTTGTAGCAGCAGAATCAACAGCAACAGCAGTTGTGTCAACAGCAACAACAGTTGTATCTACAGTTGCAGCAGCAGAATCAGTTGTAGCTTCAGTAGAAGCACCACCACAAGCAGTTAAAGCAGCGATAGCGAAGATTGCGAATACTTTTTTCATTAGAATGAGTTTTAATGTTTAAATGATACTCTTAATACCCCAACTGAAAAAAGGTAACCTCATTTTTGTAAAATATTTAAAATCAGGTCATTTTTACCCTAGTTGGGTTACTTTTGTACCCTAATCGTATTAATCTCTTGAAAGCTGAACTCAACGAACAAGCCCTCTTAAAGGGGCTAGCCCAAAATGACTCCAGAGCGGTGGAATCCCTCTATAAAAGTCATTTTAGTATGATTCAGCACTTTGTTACCAATAACAATGGCTCTTTTGATGACGCAAGGGATATTTTTCAGGAAGCGATGATCACTTTGTACGAAAAAGTACAATTGGACAATTTCGCCCTCACCTGTCAAATTAAAACCTATCTATTCTCTATCTGTAAAAACCTTTGGTTAAAAAGGCTACAACAAATGGGAAAATATAGTGCCCCACTCAGTGCTCAAGAAGAAACGATCTCAGTCGAAGAAGATATGGATCAGTTTGAGAAAAAAGATGCCGCTTTTGCTATTATGGACCGAGCATTAAACAGCCTTGGTGAACCATGTAAAAGTTTGTTAGAAGGGTACTATTTAAATAAAAAAGGAATGCAGGAACTAGCCAATCAGTTTGGATATACCAATGCAGACAATGCTAAGAGCCAAAAATATAAATGTTTAATGCGCTTAAAGAAACTATTTTTTGCGCAATACAATATAGGAGAATAACAACATGGAAGACATTCAATTACAGGAAGCGATAGAACGCTATTTAACAGACCAGATGTATGTTGAAGAACATACTCAATTTGAGGCTATCCGTAAAACTACGCCTGAGATTGATCAAATGGTGATTGAACATGCCATGTTCTTAAGAGAAATGGAATTGTATGTCAATCGTACAAATTTCTCCGCATTAAATAAGCAAGTATTCAATCAATTGTTAGATGCTGGTACATGGGCACCTGCTGCAGAACAATCTACCTCATTTAAAGTGATTCAACTTTGGAGCAAGTATAAGAAAGTCACTGCCATCGCAGCTTCTGTGGGCGGATTTATTGCGTTATTTACTTCTGCCATGGTGCTTTTCTTTTTCCCTAGTATCAATGGTAATCAAATTTTAGAATTAAGCAAGGCCGTTGAAAAAATTGAACAGAATCAAAAAGTTCAGGGTCATTTATTGAACGAGGTAAAAACCAAGGTTCCAGAAAATTCAAAATTAATTAGCGGAGGCTCTGGCTTCTTAATAGATACCAAAGGCTTTGTCATCACCAATGCCCATGTCTTAAAAGGAGAAGGTGCAATTGTGGTAAATAGTTTAGGACAAGAATTTAAGGCAACCATTGTGTATAGTAATAAAAATTCGGATTTAGCTTTATTGAAAATAGAAGACGAAGACTACATACAAGCGAAGGCATTGCCATTCACCATTCGTAAAAAATCAAGTGATTTAGGGGAAGATATTTTTACTTTAGGCTTCCCAAGAAATGACAATGATATTGTATATGGCAGCGGTTACTTAAGTGCTCAAACTGGATTCAATGGAGATAGCAATACCTATCAAATTCAAATTAGTGCCAACCCTGGTTATTCAGGTGCGCCTGTTTTCAATGACAAGAACGAACTGATTGGTATTATGAGTAGTCGACAAAAACAAGCCGAAGGCGTTGCGTTTGCGATTAAGTCTGATAAACTATTTGATTTAGTTGACATATTAGAGGCCAATGAATTAACCAAAGACCTCAACGTAAAATTGAACAAACAAAAAGTGAGAGGATCTAAGAATCGTAAAGCGCAGATCAATAACTTTAAGAACTACATCTACAGCGTTCGTGCTTTCGACTAGAACAAGCAAGTTTTACAAGAACAAAATACAAGAAAGTAGTCATTAATTACTCCAAAGATTTCTAGGATATACATTCGCATCCACCAAAGCATCAATACTCGCTTTCACTCCTGGCGCATCTTCTTTATACGTTACACCAAACCATTTTGCGTTGGTAGGAATCACTTTCACAGCCCCCAAGCTCAATGCCTTGAACCTTCCTGCTACAAAAGGAATATAAAATTCAGACTTTAAAGCCTGCCCTTCTCTTGCTAAAAATAGTTTGAATTCAGCTGCACATAAATCAATAAAGCCAGGTGCAAAACACATAAAGTTCATGCTCACTCTTGTATCTTCTTGAAGTGCTGTTTCAATACTATCTTCCTCAAAAACAATACCAGCACCTTCTTTTCTATAAATTTTTGTTCGCTCATTGATCGCAGTTAAATAACCTGCTGCATCTAAATTACATACACCCCTGCTCACTGTACCATTTTCACTTAAGGTATTTGAAAGTTCATAACCAAGTATGCAATATTCTTTTTCAGAACAAGCCGTTGTTAAAAAACTATGCGCTTGAACAAATGCTTCTTGTCCATAATAATCGTCTGCATTGATCACGGCAAATGGTTCATTCACCGCACCCTTTGTGCATAATAATGCATGAGCTGTACCCCATGGCTTGGTTCTTTCTTGAGGAATTGAAAAGCCTTCTGTAAATTGATCTAATGACTGGTATACATATGCGATCTCAATCTTGCCTTTTAATTTTGGTTCCAACACAGCCTTAAATGCATCTGCAAAATCTGCTCTAATAATGAATACTACTTTACCGAAACCCGCTCTTATGGCATCGTAAATCGAATACTCCATAATTGTTTCTCCACTTGGACCGAATCCCTCTGTTTGTTTCATGCTGCCATATCTACTTGCCATCCCTGCTGCTAATATCACTAAAGTCGGTGCACTCATTTTTCCTTTTTTTAATTGTAATTTCACGATCCATTACGGTGGTCAAAATTAGTTGATTTATCTTAAATATAAAATTTTGCATAGTAAACCCTATAAACAAGCCATCCCATCTTTTAGTCAATCCCAAAAAGTGAATCTATTAAGACTGGACAGCTTGCATCCAGTTGTAAGTGGTAATAAATTTTATAAACTTAGATTTTATATTGAATCAGCAATCGAAAATGGGGTTTCAACGGTGGCTAGTTTTGGCGGACCTTATTCAAACCATATTGTTGCGTTGGCCTTTACTGCAAAGGAAGCTGGATTAAAAAGTATTGGCTATATCAGAACAAATGAGGACGAACCCATGACACATAGCTTAGCTGAAGCCAAAGCCTATGGCATGGAATTGGTCTACTTAGGCAGGACGGATTTTCAATCCAAAAAAATTAGTATTTTAGAAACGAGCGATGCCAAATCTGATACTTATTTTATAGACGAAGGTGGCTACGGCACCATTGGGGCAAAAGGTGCTGCCACTATTTTTACAGAGAACGATACAGCCCATTACGATTATATTATTTGTGCAGTTGGAACAGGTACCATGCTTGCTGGTTGTATCAATGCTGCAAGTCCCAATCAAAAAATCATCGGCATCCCAGTTTTAAAAAACGAAGGCAGTATCGAGTCGGAAATCAATGCATTGTTACTTGATAAAAATGATCTTAATAATTATAATAATGATTCTAATAATGATAAAAAAAATAGCAACTCCTATACTTTACTGCATCAATTTCACCAAGGTGGCTATGCCAAAACCAATCCTATGATGCTAGATTTTATGAATAGGCTTTGGGATACAGAAAAAATACCAACAGATATCGTGTACACTAGTAAATTACTTTTTGGTGTGGAACAATTGATCAAAGAATATTATTTTGAAAAAGATACATCCATCTTAGTCATACATAGTGGTGGTTTGCAAGGGAATCGATCTTTGCCAGAAGGTAGTTTGAAATTTTATTAAACTAGTTCGCAATTAAAGATGGATTCGAAATGGAATTTTATTTTTTGCTTGACTTCCTCATAATCTACTTTCTTTCCTAATTCCTTTTCCAAAGAAGTTACGGTCTTTCCTTCTATCCCACAGGGTACAATGAATTCAAAATGTGATAAATCTGTATTGACATTCAATGCAAATCCATGCATGGTAATCCATCGACTACACTTAATCCCCATGGCACAAATTTTTCTCGCAACAAACGGATCCTGTGGATCTAGCCATACGCCTGTTTCTCCTGCACTTCTTTCACCTTTCAATCCATATTCTGCAAGCACTTGAATAATCACCTCCTCCAAACTTCTCAAATACCATCCCAAGTCTGGCTTAAACTTATCTAAATCAATGATTGGATAACCCACCACTTGTTGTAAACCATGATAAGTGATATCTCCCCCTCTATTGATATGATAATACTCAATGCCCAATACTTTTAATTGTTCATCTGATACTAATACATTGGACCTGTTGCCATTTTTACCCAATGTAAAAACAGGTGGATGTTCTACCAACATAAAACGATGTTGGGTCGCCGCCTCATTTGCCTCCTTACCTGCAGTCCTCGCTTCTGTCTTAAGTGCCACAGCTGATTTTAATAGCTGTTCTTGGTAATCCCAAGTTGGCTGGTAGGATTGAATACCTAAATCTTCGAAAATTACTTGTTGGCGCATAGAACAAAGTTACAAACTATGCTGCAATAACTTACTTTTGCATCATGTCAACAGAAGAGAAAGCGAAGCTTTCGATGGTGAACCAAGATTCATTGTCGGATATCCAACAAAATGATGCACTTCAAATTGAGAATGAAGATGTGTACGAGAAACTGACCTTTGTCGTAGATAAGGGACAGGAACCTATGCGAATCGACAAATGGGTTCAAATGAGAATCGTAGGATTAACTAGAAGCAAATTACAAAACGGCATTGAAGGTGGTTTTTTAACGGTAAATGGGAAAGTGATAAAAAGCAATTACCGCACCCGTCCGGGAGACGAAGTGGTTTATATGAGTTATGTCAACCCAGATTACACCGAATTGAAGCCAGAGGAAATGGCCTTGGATATTGTGTATGAGGATGATGCTTTGATGGTGATTAATAAGCCATCCAATATGGTGGTGCATCCTGGTATTGGAAATTATTCAGGCACCTTACTCAATGGTGTAGCATTTCATTTATTACAGCAGAATCCTAATTTGAATGAGGAAGTGCTGCCAAGATTTGGCTTGGTGCATCGTATAGATAAAAACACCACTGGCTTGATTGTACTTGCAAAGACGCCGGAAGCTGCAAGTCATTTAGCAAAACAATTTTTCAACCATACTGTTGAACGAAAATATGTTGCATTAGTTTGGGGCAATATAGAAGAAGACGAAGCCACTGTGAATGCGCACATCGCGAGGCATAAGACTTTCCGTAAAATGTTTGATGCTTATCCTGAGGGAGAAGTTGGAAAACATGCCATCACACATTACAAAGTAATTGAGCGTTACAACTATACAACATTAGTTTCTTGTGTTTTAGAAACAGGTAGGACGCATCAAATACGTGTGCACATGAAACATATTGGACATACTTTGTTCAATGATCAAGAATACGGAGGTGATAGAATTTTAAAAGGTACCATCTACACTAAATACAAACAATTTGTAGACAATTGTTTTGATGCTTGTCCTAGATGTGCATTACACGCTGCTACGCTCGGTTTTATTCATCCAACAACAGAGGAAATGATGCGCTTTGATAGTCCATTGCCTTCAGATATGGAAGCTGCTATTACTAAATGGAAGAACTATAAAGCAGCAGCACACACTTAGCTTACCTACTCCTTATTTTATTAGATTAGGATTTTTTTCAAAAATAAAAGTTTACTCCTAAATAATATATAACATAAAAATATACGAAAAAAAAAGCCGCTTCGAAATCGAAGCGGCTTTTTACTTTGAAATGAATTCAAATTATTTTTTATTTTGACTTGCAGCCATTGGAGACAATCCAATTGATTGACCTCTAGAAAAACCTTTTGACTTGAATAAGGCAAATTTACTTGGCGCAGCTACATTTGGCCATTTGTTATTGCTCTCATCAATATCAGCAGTTTCACGCATTGGATCTAATTGAATCGATACCGCTTTCTTACTTGTCAAGAATACTTTTGTTACTTTGTTCTCATTCTTTCTCCAGATTTGTGCTGGTAAACGTTGTGTCTCTTTAGTACCATCTTCGAAAGTAAATTCAAGTATAATTGGCATCACTAATCCGCCTTTATTGATGAAACTTACTTCGTACAAATTAGCACTTGCATATTTTGCTTTCTCTGCATCTGTTAAACCTTCCGCAGCAGGCATTGCCATTGCTGGTTGCTTCGTAACAGAATCATAAGGCTCTAAACCTCTGTCATATCTCCAATAGAAATCACGTAAAGTGGTGTCTGCATCTGTTAAAAAAACAATGGACTTATCGTTTCTATTTCTAATTTTTGAAATATCCTCAAAGCTATTCACTTCTGGTCTTGACAAACCTCTTGGTCCCATTGATCTAGCTGCTGGAGCTACTATTGAGGCGTCATACACTGCATGTTTTACAGTATCAATAGCAATATCTACAGGATCGATGCTGTAAAACCATCCTCTCCAATACCAATCCAAATCAATTGCACTTGCATCTTCCATTGTTCTAAACAAATCTGCAGGTGTTGGGTGTTTGAATGCCCATCTTCTTGAATATTCTTTAAATGCATAATCAAATAATTCACGTCCCATAATCGTCTCTCTTAAAATATTAATTGCTGTTGCAGGCTTCGTATAAGCATTCGGGCCAAACTGAATAATATTTTCACTATTCGTCATGATTGGCTCTAATTGATCTTTGGGCAAACGCATATAATCCGCAATGGTCCAAGCCGGTCCACCACGTGAAGGAAATTTATTATCATACAATTCCTCCGCCAAATATTCAACAAATGAATTTAATCCCTCATCCATCCATGACCACTGACGCTCATCACTATTAATTATCATTGGAAAAAAGTTATGACCTACTTCGTGGATGATCACACCTAACATACCATTCTTAGCTGCTTGTGTATAAGAACCATCTTTTTCGGTACGACCATAGTTGAAACAAATCATTGGGTATTCCATACCATTAGATGCTTCAATACTTTGTGCCACTGGGTATGGATAAGGAATCGTAAACTTAGAATAAGATTTGATTGTGTGCGCCACAGCTTTAGAAGAAAAAGGACGGTATAAACCATACGCCTCTTTTCCATACGCACTCATACACATTACTTTCTTACCTTCTACATTTGCAGCCAAAGCATCCCAAATAAATTTACGGCTTGATCCAAAAGCAAAGTCACGTACATTTTCTGCATTAAACACCCAAGTTTTTTGAGTGGTTGCTTTTGTTTTTTCTGCTTTCTTTGCTTCTTCTAAAGTCACTACCTCAACTGGTTCAGTTGAAGTTTGTGCTTTATTCCATCTAGCCAATTGAGCTGGGCTCAATACAGCAGGATAGTTTTGACAAGCGCCTGTCGCCATCACAACGTGGTCGCTAGGAACAGTGATGGCCACTTTATAATTACCAAAAGTCAAAGCAAACTCACCTCTTCCAGTAAACTGGTGGTGCTGCCAACCTTGGAAATCAGAATAAACTGCTAAACGTGGATACCATTGTGCCATTGTGAATAAGTGGTTGCCGTCTTCTGGGAAGAACTCAAATCCACCTCTACCAGCAACAGTCAATCTATCTGTGATTTTATAATTCCAATCCACTTTGAAAGCAAATTTTTGACCAGGCTTCAATGCAGTTGGCAATTCAACACGCATCATTGTTTTGTTCACAGTGTATTTTAACTTTACACCTAATAGGTCTGTGATTTTTAAAATATTCACACCTAATCCATTATCGCTTTTTGCTTCTTCTAATTTATCAATCATTGCTGGACTCATGCCTCTACCCATTGAACTTCCGTCTGGGTAACCTGCATTTTTAGTTGTGCTATGCTCATTCTCATCCAATTGCAACCAGATATAGGTTAATACATCAGGTGAATTGTTGAAATAAGTAATGGTCTCGGCACCATGCAACATTAAATTCTTTTCATCTAAAGTTGCTTTGATGTCGTAGTCGGCTCTTTGTTGCCAATACTTTGTTCCAGGAGCACCACTCGCCGTTCTATATTCATTTGGCGTTGGTAAAATAGTACCCAATTGTTCAAACTTGTTTCCATGGTTAGAACCAGGGTTGTTGCGGATATCTTGCGCCATAACTGTCAAAGCAGCTAAACACATGATTCCAAATGACAATAATTTCTTCATTGTTGTTTCTTTTTCGAGGTTTAAAGAGATGCGAATCGATCTATGATCATACGTAAAGATAATAATATCGTTATGAAGGAGCCATACCGCATATACATTTTTCTAGGTATTTTAAGGATGCCTAAGATACCATAAGATAGGGCTAAAATCACCATCACAATCAAAATTTGCCCTATTTCAAGGCCAATATTGAAGGAGAATAAGGGTCCTAGAAGGGAATCCTCCTTCCCCAAGAGACTTTTAAGGTAATTGCTGAATCCTACACCATGGATGAGGCCAAAAAAAAGTGCCATCCCATAATGAGCCGAATAGCGTTGTTTAAATTCAAAATCTTGGACCCAAAAATTAGATATAGCAGTGATCAAGATGGTCACTGGGATCAAGAATTCAATCCAATTGACTGGTATATCTATTGAAGAAAGGGTACTTAATCCGAGTGTCAATGAGTGGCCAATGGTAAAAGCAGTCACTAAAATCAATATTTTTTTCCAATCCGACCAGATATAGCGCAGGGTCAATGCCAAGACAAATAAAATATGATCTACCCCTCCTAAATCAATAATATGCTTGAAACCAAGTCTTAGATACAAAAATAGCTCGTCCATAAATGAATTTTTCTAGTGTTAAATTAATGAAGACCTTTGTAACCACAAAATAAACTACTATGGCTTGGATTGGCTTAAAACATTGGATGCTTTGGATGCTGACTGCAATGCACCCCTTTTTTATCTCAGTGGTAGAAATTGAGCACAATGCAAAAGAAGCAACAATAGAAATAAGTGCCCGCACCTATACAGATGACTTAGAGAAAATGATTCAAAAAGAGTTCAATGTGAAATTAGATTTGAGCCAAGCGAATCAAAAAGAGCAAGCCAATAAGTATATCAACTTGTATATGCAAAAAAAATTAGCACTGCAAACAGGTAGTATAAAGTATAAGATAGACTTTGTTGGCTATGAAATTCAGAAAGAAAGTACTTGGAGTTATTTTGAAATCAAAGAAGTCAAACAGCTTAAACAATTGAATATTTTTTGCGAGATCTTATTTGGCATAGATCCAAATCAAATTAATATTCTACATACCACAGTCGGCGGTGTCAGAAAAAGTTTCGAGTTAAGAGCTCCAAAAAATTCGACCCAGTTCAATTTTTAGGTACCCTATTTTTTCAACTCCATCAATACATAAGGCGTCAATTCCTTGGCTCTTGTTTTGGGATTTAAAAAAGTCAATGTTAATAAAGTCACGTGGAATCGGTCTCCCTGATACATTATGGTAGAGTTTGGGAAATCTAGTAATAATTTTTGAGCGGGCAAGCTATCTACCACCACCCATTGTCCTTCTTTTAAAAGACTACTATCTTGAATAACAGGGAACACATGCTGACCATAAAAATGAAAAGCATAGCTATTTGGTATTTTATATAAAGTCGCCTTTTTAATATCCCAATTTTTTTCCTTCACCTGCTGAGCGAATTGATTCCCCCATTGGTATTCTAATAAATGAGGATAAAAGAAGCTATTCAAGATCAGATTTAGTCCTATCATCAAAACCAAACTCATATTGATCCATCTTTGGATCAAGTTTTGGTGACTGAATCCCATTTTTAGCATGATAACGAATGTGCCAAACAGCATTAAAGTACCCAGTAGACCCATTTTTCCAAAAGGTATATTGGTAATCAACCCCATCGCAATTAATAAGATCAGAAAAATAAATAGATGGAAACCAAAAAACCATTTAATCCATTTATGTAATCGATCCGCTTGTTCTAACAAAGCCGAAAAATGAGCAGCAGTTAGTACCGCAGCGAGTGGGAAAACTACAAAAATATAATGCGGTAATTGTGCCTGGCTTCTGGACAACACTAAATAAGTCAGTAAGAACCCAAAAAAACTAATTCGCTCTGTCTGCACATTGAACAAGCCTTCCTTGAAGATGGTAAGACCCTTTGCTACAAAAGCCCAATTGAAAATGAAAATCCAAGGTAAAAAACTCCACAACATATTCTCCAAAAGAAAAGTTGGATAACTCATTTCATGGTAATAATTTTCGCCTGTATACCTACCAAAACTTTGGGTCCAATAATAAAATCTTAGCCCAGACTGGATGGGAATATTGTTGATTAATTTACCTGGTTGTAAATCGAATTGTTGGTATAAGCCCCAACTCATAGGTACTAATAAAATGCCTATGATCAAGATGCCTAATAGATAAATTGGTTTGAAAAAATAAGCCCATTTTTTTTCAAAAAACCATTGTGGTGCAAATGCCAATACAGGCACTACCAGTGCGATAGGCCCCTTGGTCATCATCCCCCCAGCAATCGCCACCATGGCCCATACAAAATCTGGCCATGCATTGGAGGACTCCCATTTTGCAATCAACCAAATACTCAACGCCACCCAACCCATCAACATGGTATCCGTTCTTACATCATGCGCAATTAAAAAGAAGGCTTGACAGCTTGCTAAAATCAATACTGCTAAATAGGCAACCCTTTGATTGTATTTTAATTGAGCAAATTTAAAAGTTGCATACAAAGCAAGCATCAAAAAAATAAAAGAAGGTACTCTATAGGCCCAATCAGAGATGCCAAAAAATTTCATAGACAAGGCAGACAACCAAAAAAGCATTGGGGGTTTATCTAAATAATCTTTGCCAAGATCGAATATATAAAGGAAGCTATTTCGTTCTAGCATTTCTCTACTAATTGATGCATATTGGGCTGCATCAATATCCATTAATGGAATACTCAAAACGCCAACCAAATGAACACCCAAAATAGCAATTAGTAAAAGCCAGAAAGTATTTTTATTCATTTTTATAAATTAGCGTAATAGAGCCCATTTTTTTATTAATAGCATCTTAGATTTTTACTTCAATTCCATTGGACCTGCCCATTTTAAATAAGCTTTTGCCATCGTAAATCCTGAAACCAATCCTATGATGGCACCTCCAATAATGTCCAATGGATAATGCACACCAACATAAATTTGAGCAAAGGCAATGATGCCCGCCCATACAAAAAAGAATTTTGTATATCGTTGTTGTGTGATCCCCCATGTGATAAAAATAAACATGGCGAGTCCAAAATGATTGGCAGCATGTGAGGAAGTAAAACTAAAGCCCCCAGCACATTGCTCTAATAACAATCTGGTTTTCCCTAATAATGCAGGATCATTACAAGGTCTTAAACGATGAAAAAAAGGCTTAAATACACTACTACTTATTTGATCTGTCAAGCCAACATTGATCAAGGCAAACAAAAGCCATTTCAAAGTTTTCCAACCTATTTGGTATCCTAGCCAGATTAACAGTCCAATATACAAAGGCACCCAGTTATTGGAATGCCTAGTCCAAGGCAGGACACTGTCCAATAGAGGATGGTGCCAGATCCCATTGATTTGGTGAAACAATGCCTGATCGATGTCCTTAATTTGTTGAAAAATACTTAGCCCCATGTCGTAAAGATACATGGAATGGAAAAATTTAAAGTAAATTTGCTAACCGAATTATTATAATATTTAGCTATGTCATTAATCAAGAGCATTTCAGGTTTTAGAGGCACTATTGGTGGTCGTCCAAACGATAACCTAACGCCAATTGATATTGTAAAATTTGCATCTGCATATGGTACCTGGTTGATCAGAAAATCAGCTGGGAAAAAGAAAGTGATTGTGGGTCGTGATGGAAGGATGAGTGGCCTTATGGTAGAAGCCTTGGTGGAGCAAAGTTTATTAGCCTTGGGTATCGATGTGGTGCATTTAGGATTAAGCACCACCCCTACAGTAGAAATGGCTGTGGTATTTGAAAATGCGGATGGTGGCATTATATTAACAGCTAGCCATAATCCAAAAGAATGGAATGCACTTAAATTACTAAACGAAAAAGGTGAATTTGTAAGTGGCGAGGAAGGGAAAACCATTTTAGCATTAGCAGAACAAGAAGATTTTATTTATGCCCCTGTGGATACTATGGGTGAATTAATTGGGGATGACAATAGTTTATCAAAACATATTCAAGCAATATTGGACCATCCATTGGTGGATATTCATGCCATCAAGAAAGCTAATTTTAAAGTGGTGGTGGACGCAATAAATAGTTCTGGTGCATTTACAGTCCCTGCATTGTTAAAAGCAATAGGTGTTGAGGATATCGTCGTATTGAATGCAGCAATGACTGGAGACTTTGCGCACAATCCAGAGCCACTTAAAGAACACTTAACTGAACTTTGCGATACAGTTGTCAAAGAAAAAGCACATCTAGGTATTGCTGTTGACCCTGATGTAGATCGTTTATGTTTTGTGAGTGAAGATGGGAATTTATTTGGCGAAGAATACACATTGGTAGCCATTGCGGATTATATCTTACAAAATACTAAAGGCGCAACCGTAAGCAATTTATCTTCTACTAGGGCATTAAGAGATGTAACCGAGCAATATGGTTGCACTTATTTTGCAAGTGCTGTTGGAGAAGTGAATGTGGTGTCAAAAATGAAAGCAGAAAAAGCAGTGATTGGAGGAGAAGGCAATGGTGGAATCATTGTTCCGGATTTACATTATGGTAGAGATGCTTTAGCTGGCATTGCGTTATTCTTGTCACATCTTGCAAAAGCAGCTACAACCTGTTCTAGTTTGAGAGCTGGCTACCCTGCTTATTTTATGAGTAAGAAAAAGATGGACCTGAATGCTAATCTTTCATTGTCATCGATATTTGAAAAATTAAAAAATGAATTCTCGGCCTTTCCAATGAATGATGTGGATGGATTGAAAATAGACTTTGAAAACGAATGGGTGCACTTAAGATCAAGCAATACAGAACCAATTATGCGCATTTATACTGAAGCAAAAACTCAAGCAGCAGCAGATCAATTAGCGGATAAAATTATTCAACTGATCCTTAAAATTCAGTAATTTAGCAAACATGCAGAGAATTTATTTTGACAATGCGGCTACTACCTTTCTTGCACCTGAAGTGCTTGAAGTGATGATGCCTTATTTGACCGAAAAATTTGGCAACCCATCCTCTATCTATAGCTATGGCAGAGAAACAAGAATGGCCATTGAACAGGCTAGAAAATCTGTAGCAAAAAACTTAGGCGCCAAGCCTGCTGAAATATTTTTTACAAGTGGTGGCACAGAGAGTAGCAATACAGTTTTAAATGCAGCCATCACCGATTTAGGTTGTAAGCATATCATTAGTTCTCCAATCGAACACCATGCAACTTTACATACGGTAACGCATTTAGCTAAATTACACAACCTGAAATTAAGCTTTGTACAAATTTTACCCAATGGCCATATTGATATGGATCATTTAGCAGGATTACTAGCAGAAACAAAAGATAAAACAATTGTTTCCATCATGCATGCCAATAATGAAATTGGGAATATGATTGATATGAAAGCTGTAGGACAACTTTGTAAACAATATCAGGCTTATTTTCATAGCGATACTGTGCAGACAGTAGGTCATTTCCCTTTTGAATTAAGCCAATTGCCAGTTGATTTTATCACTGGGGCTGGACATAAATTTCATGGACCTAAAGGGGTTGGTATTTTATACATCAACGAAAATGTAAAAATTAGTCCCTTGGTGCATGGCGGTTCGCAGGAGCGCAATATGCGTGCAGGAACAGAAAATTTATACGGTATTGTTGGCTTTGCTAAAGCACTTGAATTGGCTACAGAAAAACACCAAGAAGACCGTCAATATATCCAATCATTGAAGCAGTATTTGCATGATCAATTGGTTGCAAAAATTCCTAGTGTACATTTTAATGGAGACCCATTTGGTAATAGTTTATATAATTTATTAAGTGTCAACTTTCCAAAAAATGAAAAGACCGAGATGATCTTATTTAATTTAGACATGCATCATATTTGTGCCAGTGGCGGTAGTGCTTGTTCCAGTGGTGCACAACAAGGCTCACATGTCATTCAGGCACTCAACAAAGGCACAGAAATGGTCACTGTTCGTTTTTCTTTCTCAAAACATAATACAACAGCCGAAATTGACCAGGTTGTAACAGCATTGTTGACGATGTTAGATTAATATAAAGAGCACCTGATATCTGATTGTAAAAACTATAATAAATGAATTACTAAAAATATAGAACAAAAAAAAGGCGCTTCAAACGAAGCGCCTTTTTTAATAGTTATACTTAAATTAAGGTTGAGCTGCTACTGGAATTCCTTTTTCTAAATTTTCAATGACATTGATCAACTGATAACAAGTTAAAATATCTTGTACAAAAGCGGATTGTTTATTGTTAAATTCAGTGGCTTTATTCTGATACGCACTCTCTGCATTTTGCATAAACTGCGCTTCTGACATTGGCGTTCCTAATGATTTATAATAAGCCAATTGTTGTTTTAAATCTTTCACAACCGCTGTACCTACTCTTTTTCCTAATTCAGTATCCCCTGCTGCATAGGCTGCTTGCAGGTATAAATAAGAGAAGTAATTATGTTGATTGCCTCTATTGGAGGACATACCGTAAGGGAAATTTTTAACACTGATTTCTTTATCTAATTTTCTTAAAACTTGAACTGCGCTATCCTTTTTACCAGCTGCAACTAAAGCTTGTGCAATCTGAGCTACATTCAATCTCAATGAATTCAAATGTCTTCTGTTTTCTTCGTCATAGTATACATTTAACTTACTTGAATTCTTGAAATCAAATTTAGTCATGATATTTTTAAACGCAGCGTCTGTATCCACAGATGCTCCTTTTACAGGAACCAATTGATACGCTAATCCCGTTTGACGCACATATTGATCCAATCCTAAGTCTTTTAACTCCTGTGTAGATGTAAAGCAAATTGGGCGCTTAAACTGAGTCGTCGCAATGATTGCATAAATAGCCAACTCATTTTTGATCATGTATTGTCTATTTGGATTGAAATCAATCAACAACTCAGACTCAATGATATCTGTTGGCTTAGCAATACCAGAAGCCAATGCAAATTCCTTATTGATAGGTAATTTAAATTTATGTGTAGGGAAGATATTTACTGGACCTTCCTGCGTTGAAGCTTGGTATTTACCAGTTTGATCTCCAACTACATACCTTAAGATAGAATCTAAATTATGGTAAGTTGTTTCACCAAACTCTGGTAGTGGATTGTAATAAGCCACATTTAATTTATTACCAGCAACTTGTTCTTCTGTAAAAATGACATCAAACTTATCGCTCTTATTAACTTTATACCTTAATTCACGCATATACCAATCTGATCCCAATAAACTATTCACCACTACACGCACGTCTGGTCTGATGCCTTCTACTTCCTGCGCATACCATAATGGATAGGTATCATTGTCTCCGAATGAAAATAAAATTGCATTAGGAGGACAGCTTTCTAAATAAGCTCTTGCCATGTCACGCGCCAATGTCTTTTGGCCACGATCATGGTCATCCCACTCCTGCTGCGCCATCAATGTTGGTACTGCCAATAAACAAACTACCGTTGCAATGGTCGTCGCCATATTTTTTTGGATGACTTTGCTTAGCCATTCTGCCACTTGTAAAACACCTAGTCCAATCCATATGGCAAATGCATAGAAAGAACCTACATAAGCATAATCACGTTCACGCGGTTGCAAAGTGACTTGGTTTAAATAAATCACAATTGCAAAACCAGTGAAGAAAAACAACAATCCAGTCACTACGAAATCTTTTTTATTCTGTTGATATTGGTATAATAATCCCATGATGCCTAAGAAAAATGGCAACATGAACAAATTATTATTTGCCTTATTGTCTTTGTTAATGCTATCAGGTAATTTGGATTGTTCTCCAAAGAAGAAATTATCTACAAAAGAAATGCCTGTCTTAAAATTACCATCACGTACATTGCCAAATCCTTGTAAATCGTTTTGCTTACCAGCGAAATTCCATAAGAAATAACGCAGGTACATAAAGCCAAATTGATAATTTGTAAAGTACTTGATATTATCTCTCAGCGTTGGCACATCCCCTTCTTGTATGCCAGCAAATGCACGGTAACTATCCATTTGTCCACGATCATTGTCACCATCCCACATTCTTGGAAACAAATGCGCCGAAGGTGCCGAACCCCAATCTCTTTTTATATTCTTTCCTGAGAGTTCATAGTTGGTTGGTGTTTTTATGTACTGATCACTCCCTTCCACTGTTTCTGCTTTATCAACAAAATCAGGACCATATAAGATAGGCCAATCTCCATATTGCTCTCTTCCTAAATAACCCACTAAGGTTACCGGATTGTCTACATTGTACATATCTACAGAAGGGTCTGCATGAGAACGAATCATAGTTGTCAAATAGGTAGAATACCCAATTAAAACAAATACAGTAGACCATATACCCAACTTTAAAAAATAGAATCCTTTTTTATTCGCGTAACGGATGCCAACAACAAATAATGCAGTTAGCAATAAAAAGAAAGTGATAAAACCACTATAAAAAGGCAAGCCTAAACTATTTACAAAATGCACATCAAATGCAGCTGCCCAATTGATCGTGTATTGAATTAAAAATACTTGAACCAATCCAGTAATAATGACACCCACTATAAACGCAAATAAACCCCCCTTGAAACTTGGCTTGTACAATCTAAAATAATACACCATCACAATAGCAGGTATGGTTAAAAGGTTCAATAAATGGACCCCAATTGAAATACCCATGATGTAGAAAATGAAAATGATCCACTTGTCTGCACCTGGCTGATCTGCTTTGTCTTCCCATTTTAAAATAGCCCAAAACACCAATGCAGTAAAGAATGAACTCAATGCATACACTTCACCTTCAACAGCACTATACCAAAATGAATCACTAAAAGTATATGCTAAAGCACCTACTACACCTGCACCCATCACCAAAAAAATTTGGTTATTGGTCAATTCAGTTCCAGACTTGGCAACTAAAATACGTTTTGCAAAATGCGTAATGGTCCAAAATAAAAATAGAATTGTAAAACCACTTGCAATGGCACTCATACTATTCACAGCCAATGCTGCAGTTTGAGGATTGTCTCCAAAGAAGATGATAAACACCCTACCTAAAAGTACAAACATAGGTGCTCCAGGAGGATGTGGAATTTGTAATTTATAGGCACTACTGATAAACTCCCCACAGTCCCAAAAGCTACCAGAAGCTTCCATCGTTAATAAGTAAACAGTACATGCAATTAAGGTAACTGCCCAGCCTGTTAGATTGTTGATTTTCTTGAAATCCATTTTATCCATTTTAGTAGTTGCAAACTTAACTGAAACTGAGCAAAAAGGGAAATTTGAGGCATTTTTAAGGTTATTTTAAGATTTTATGCTTCCCCTCGCCTATTAGTAGGTTGGGTTTTTTATCTTTGTGCCTCATGAGTCAAAATCGATCTGTCGCTTTCCATACATTAGGCTGTAAACTAAATTTTTCAGAAACTTCTACCATGTCTAGGCAACTAGAGTTAGAAGGCTTTGAAAAGAAGCAGTTTACCGAACAAGCAGACGTATATGTGATCAATACCTGTTCGGTGACTGAAAATGCAGATAAGGAATGTCGCCAACTCGTTAGAAGGGTGCAGCGATTGGCACCAGAAAGTTTTATTGTCATCACTGGCTGCTATGCCCAATTGAAGCCTCAAGAAATCGCTACCATTCCAGGAGTTGACTTAGTGCTTGGTGCTGCTGAAAAATTTAACTTGGTTCAACACCTTGCCAATCTAACAAAGGGGGATGCAACTAAAATTTGTAGCTGTGATATTGATACATTAACCGGATTCCATAGCTCCTTTTCTGTGAATGACAGAACTAGGACCTTTTTAAAAGTACAGGACGGATGCGATTATAGTTGTTCATTTTGTACGATCCCAATGGCCAGAGGTAAAAGTAGAAGTGATACAGTTGCAGGTGTGGTGCAACAGGCGAAAGGCTTGGCTGAAAAAGGTGTCAAGGAAATTGTATTAACAGGTATCAATCTTGGAGATTTCGGAAAAGGGGGCGATGGTGGCAAGCATCATCAAGAAAGTTTTTTTGAACTCATCAAAGCATTAGATAATGAAACTGCTATCGAACGTTACCGCATCTCCTCTATAGAACCCAATTTATTAACAGATGACATCATTGCTTGGGTTGCAGAGAGTAAGAAATTCATGCCGCATTTTCATATTCCTTTACAAAGTGGATCAGATGCAGTCTTGAAATTGATGCAACGCAGGTACAACAGTCAATTTTATAAAGAAAGAATTGAATTGGTTAAAAAATTAATACCCCATGCAGCGATTGGGGTGGATGTGATTGTTGGATCTCCAGGTGAAATAGAAGCCTATTTTCAAGAAAGTTTTGCTTTCATTCATAGCTTGGACATTTCTTATTTACATGTATTCACGTATTCTGAACGAGCTGCCACTAAGGCATTAGATATTAAACCTATTGTACCCATTGCAGTTCGCAATGAACGCAATAAAATTTTACGTAATCTTTCTTATCAGAAATTACAATATTTTACAGAAGCACACCGAGGTGAAAACAGGAAAGTCTTATTTGAATCTGTTAAGAAAACAGCCGACGGTGGGATGGAAATGCTAGAAGGTTATTCTGATAATTATATTAGGGTTACCGTGCCTTATAAAGCCGAATGGAGCAATCAAATAGTGGACTGGACCATCTAATGAATCTAATTCATTGAATAAAAGGTATTAAATTCACTAAAGAACTGAAACTTCTTCTAGCTTAAACTCAACAATCATCATCATATTGATGCTGTCTAATCTAACATAGACGGATTTCTTATCTGCTTTGACCACTTCCCCTCTTTGACCCATGAATAAGCCATTGTTAACAGCCACTTTAGTTTGCGGCTTAATAGCTCCCAAGTCCACCACTTGGATATTGGTATAAGATAATCCAAGGTATTTTCTGATCAATTCAATTTCATTGTCTCTAATGATGGCAGGCTTTTTTTCAAAATAGAGAAAGCGCACCACCCCCATTGTACTAAGCACATTGGTATATTCTTCCTTGGTTGCTCTTACAAATACATAAGACTTAAACAAAGGCTCTTCAATGATTTTTTTTCTGTCAGACCATTGACGTTCTTTTTTTTGTGTAGGGCACCAGCTTTCAATGCCTTTTTGCGCAAAATTAGAATCTACTTTTTTCTCCCATTTTGGCTTGGTATACACCACATGCCATTTTTTCAATTGCTCCATGTGCTCAATTATTTTTTTACACCCGCTTTTATTTTTTTATTCAATGCAGCTAAAATTTTACTAGACTCATTCACCTGAAAATCTTTTGCCAAGTCTTTAATCCATGCCTGGTAACGATCTTGTTTTGATTTATCAGGATTATTATAAAATTTATTGTAGTCTACTTTTATCGGCGTCAAAGTCATAGGCGTCTTTAACTTTAAGGCCTGCTCATTCTGTTTAGAAACTTCTTGAACAATCTTTTTAAACGCTTGATACTTGTCTAATTTCAAATATACCGGCGTTTCAATTTGATTCGACACCCATTGTAAATTTTGCTTGAATTTATTTAAAGCTGTGTCATTTTGAATATGTAAATTTGTTGACTGCACTACTTGAGATAGTTGCGCATTATTAGGCCATATCAAGTATTTAGCGCGCTCCATTTCATCCCAGCTCAATGCAGATGCATTGTCTCTTTCTCTATATTTAAGATACTCGTATTCGTCTGGTAAAATAACATCCGGTGCTACACCCTTCTTTTGTGTAGAACTTCCAGTAATGCGATAGAATTTTTGGAAGGTTAACTTCACTGCTCCATATTCTGTTTGTATTCCCAATGAATCTAAGGGTTTACCAAATGCTACATTCCTTTGTACTGTTCCCTTGCCATAGGTAGAACTAGATCCAACAATCACACCACGTTTATAATCTTGAATAGCGCCAGCAAAGATTTCACTTGCAGATGCGCTAAACTCATTGGCCATCACGACCAATGGACCATCATAAAGAATACCTGGTGTTTCGTCATATAAGGTTTGAGATCTGCCTTCTTTATTTCTAATTTGTACAACAGGCCCTTTGTCAATAAATAAGCCAGCCATTTGTACCACTTCGTATAAAGATCCACCACCATTGAATCGTACATCAATGATAATGCCTTTCACATTTTCTGCTTTCAATTTTTTAATTTCTGCAGCCACGTCTTCTGAACATCTATGTCCATCTTCTCTTTCAAAATCAGCATAGAAATCGGGCAATAAAATATAACCGTATTTGTCTGCTCCATTTTGTATCACGACACTTCTTGCATAGCCTTCGTCCAAGATAATTTTTTCTCTTATCAATGAGACCACTTTAAAAGTACCATCTGGCTTTCTAAATGTCAATCTTACTTCGGTTCCTAAATTACCTCTAATCAACTTAACGGCGTCCGTTGTTTCATAACCAGACACATCCACTGGTTCTTCTGCGCCTTGTGCAATTTTAACAATAACATCATTCACTACAATCTGTCCAGACTTCCATGCTGGGCCTCCTGGTTGGATACTAGCAATACGAATGCCAAAATCATCCTGTGTCAACTGTGCACCAATACCATAGATCACCCCACTCATTTGCTCAGTAAAAGAGCGTTTTTCTACTGGTGCTAAATAATCTGTATGCGGATCCATCAAGCCTGTTATAGCATTTAAAAAAAGTTCGAATTGTTTTTCTTTGGTGAATGTTTTTTCAAAAGATTCGATTCTCTTTTTGTAAGACTTTTTGATATATGCCCTTGATTCCGCTTCTAGGGTAGAATCATTTTTAACCACAAATTTTTCTTTGCCTTTATTTTTTTCTCGTTCATCTATCAAACTTGCATAACGTTCGATGGTTCTATACTTTAACAGCATCTCCCAACGCTTTGCTCTTTCTGCTGCATCTTTGGGATAAGGCATTTTATCCGTATTCAATGACAGGGAATCATCTACATTAAAATTAAAAGGTTGATCCATGATTTGATTAAAGATGGCTTTAGTCTCTATAATACGAAGCGCATAAATACGACTCACTGCTGGTTGAAATGCAATTGTCGCGCCATGAATTTCATCATCAATCGTCGAGCTATAATTGGATAAACTATCTAGATCGAACTGAAGAAATGTATTTTTTTCTGGATCCAATGCTTTAAAATAAGCAGTAAACACTTCTTTAGAAAATGCATCATTAATGTTTCTTGGGCTGTAATGTTCTGATTCGAGCAATTGCCCAATCGTTGATAATAATTTTCGTTGTCTTAATTCAGGCGATTCTTGATCTGCTTGTTTAAAGGCATTAAAGGCAAAAAATAAAGCTCCGAAAAGGAACACTGTGGCAAAAACTTTCCACTTGTTTTGTTGTACGTATGTCATAATCTTGTGCATCTAGGATTTCAAAAATAGCGTAAAATGGGAATCTTAATGACCTATTTATGTATTTCTACTCTTTTTTACCATTATTTTATAAAAACATGCTCAACTAATTTTATTGATTAATGAATTAACGTATTTTTGCAGCCCAAATGGAGGGCGTAGCTCAGTAGGTTAGAGCGACAGTTTGTGGCACTGTAGGCCGTGGGTTCGAGACCCATCGTTCTCCCATTAAAAACCTGTCCCGATTTTTGGGATGGGTTTTTTAGTTTAAATGCTTGATATGACATTTTTTTTGATTCCAATTTTAGTAGGTGCTTTTGGCTGGTGCTTGGTATGGGCAATAGGGATTGTGCCATTCAAATGGCCCTATTTAAGAAATCAATGGATAGGTCAAATCGATATAGCAAAACTGATACCGGAATTGACGGAGAACGACCCTTTTGAAGCAATGAAACCAGTCATCAATGACAAATTGGATGATTTTTTTAGACATAAATTAAGTGCCAAGCTACCCATGATCTCTTTGTTTATTGGAGAAAAGACCATTGAGGAATTAAAGGAAGTATTCATGGAAGAATTAGCACTCCTCTTCCCATTGCTCATTGGAGAGTTCAGTGCCCACTTAAATCATGACTTACATGCACAATGGGAGCAAAAATTTAGTAAAATAGTACAGCAGAAAATCATCCAGGTAAGTAGGCCATTTCGATGGGCCGCATTTGCAATAGGCGCCATTTGGGGAGCAGTGATTGCACTAATTCTTCCTCTTATTTAACCGCTTATACTTTACAGATACCATTCTTTAAACATTGGTACGAATTTTGTGTTATTGCTTAAACAGAAAGCAAGATACAAGGTCTAAAGACCACAAATACAAATATGAAAAAACTTACGATACTTTTTAGCGCTTTATTGATTCAAGTTACATTAATGGCACAAATTCCAACTGGACGCCCCTCTGGTGGCGCTGGTGGTGGCAGTATGAATATGGGTCACTTTTATGGAAAAGTGGTAGATGCCAACAAAAAAGGCATCGACGGGGCAACCGTACAATTAAAAGGTAGCAAATTTGATCCAGCAACCAAAAAAGCAAGCGAAGTGACTTTAGCCACTATGATTGCAGCTAGCAATGGAGATTTTAGTTTTGATAACTTATCTGTGATGGGGAATTTTAAATTGATCATTTCAGGTATTGGATACAAGAAATATGAAAAGCAAATTAGCTTCAACATGAAGTCAGGTGGCAATCCACAAGATATGATGGCTTTGGTAGATAAAGATTTAGGTAATATTAAATTAGAGGAAGACCCAAGTCAATTACAAAGTGTGACGGTAACAAGCTCTGCTAAACCGCAATTTGAAATGGGGATTGATAGAAAAATTTTCAATGTAGACAAGAACTTAGCGAGCACGGGTCAAACTGCAGTAGAAGTGATGAAAAATATTCCCAACTTAAATGTGGATATTGACGGCAATGTCACATTAAGAAATGCTACGCCTACTTTATTAATTGATAATCGTCCAACTACTTTGACTTTGGATCAGATCCCTTCTGATATCATTGATAGAGTCGAAATCATTACCAACCCTTCTGCTAAATTCGATGCATCAGGCGGTAATGCTGGTATTTTAAACATCGTTTTAAAGAAGAATAAAAAGAATGGTTATAATGGAGGTTTAAGAGGTGGTGTGGATATGCGTGGTAAAATCAATGCAGGTGGTGACATGAATTTAAGAAGCAGTAAAATCAATTTTTCAGCAAGTGCGAATCTTAGAGAAAGTAAATCAATCAGTACGACTGATAACTACAGAGACCTTCTTTTAATACCAAAGCCAACTAGTATTAGCACTTATACGGACAATATTGGATTAAGTGAATTCGCTTTTTATAGAGCAGGATTTGATTATTTAATTGACAATCGAAATACTTTCTCCCTTTTTGGAAATATTGTAAAAGGAGATTTTGGAAATACCTCTACTCAAACAATCGACTCCATTTTTAATGGTGTGAACAGAAATAATAATATCGCACTTGATAATAATTCTATGTTTTCATTCTTAAATAAAGGAGCTCAAGCAAGTTTCAAACACTTATTTGCAGAAACAGGCCATGAATTGAGTGCTGATTTCAATTACAATGAAAGCAATAGCGATAACAACTCATTGATCAAATCCACCATTATCAATCAAGAAACAAAGGGTTCAGGTTATAATAAAAACTATACTTCTAATATTGATTATGAAAGATTATTCAAAAACAATACCAAATTTGAAGCTGGTCTGAGAATGAATAATCGCGATGAATTCAATTCTAGAGACCAATTCAGAAATGGATTTTTAGTGAATAGTATTAGTAATCAATTAAAATACAATGAAAGCGTTTTAGCTGCTTATACTAACTTAGGTGGAAAGAAGGACAACCTTAGTTATCAACTTGGATTCAGAGTTGAAAATAGATCTTACACTGTCAATGTATTGAATAAACAAGGGCAGGACTCTTTAGAATCAATCATCAAACTACCTATTTCCTTATTCCCTAGTGCTTTCTTAAGTTATAAAATGAATGATAAAAACGATGTACAATTTAACTACTCTAAACGTATCAATGCACCGAATCCATTCCAATTACAACCATTTGCAGATTATAGTGATCCATTAAACATATCTGTAGGTAATCCTAAATTGAAACCACAATTCACACATTCATTTGAAGTAGCATATAATAATGTCTATAAAAAAGGATCGAATTTATTAGTTACTGCTTACTATAAATACAGTACAGACTTAATCACCAACTATATCTACAAGGACATCAATCCTATTAATAATGATAGTGCCTTCTATAGTTCCTATATCAACGCCAATACCTCTACAGTATCTGGTTTAGAAATTAGCAATAAAACAACGATTACAAAATGGTGGGATTTGAACCTAAGCTTTAACTTGTTTAAATCAGCAATCAATTCAACCATTATTGGTCAGGATGTCAACAATAACTTGACGAGCTGGTTTAGCAAAATGAATAACAACTTCAAACTTGTAAAAGGTTTATCACTTCAATTTAGTGGTCAATACCAAGCCAAGACAATCCTACCTCCAGGAGGTAACTCTGGTGGTGGTGGTGGAAGAGGTGGCGGCGGATTCGGCGGTGGTGGTGGCGGATTTGGTGGGCCACAGTCTACTGCACAAGGATACAATTTACCAAACTATGAATTTGATTTAGCGATTAGAAAAGATTGGACACTAAAAGGTGGTAAAACTGCATCTCTAACTTTGAGTGCAAGTGACGTCTTTAAAACTAGAGTTAATCAAACTTATTCAGAAAGTTTATACTTCACTCAAAATGTAACAAGAATAAGAGACCAACAATTCTTTAGATTAAACTTCTCTTACCGATTTGGTAAATTCGATGTGAATTTATTGAGAAGAAAAAGTACAAAGATGCAAGAAGGAAGTGGCGGAATGGATCAAATGCAACAATAGTAAAAACAATATTTATTTAGAAGTTTTACCTTCTAACATTGGAACAAAAGAGAATGCCTCAAAGGATTCTCTTTTTTCTTTTCCATCCTTTTTCTTAGTCAATCGCATCATCCTTTGTTCTGCACCTTCCTCATCCAATGGAATGATCATTTTGCCATTCACTTTCAATTGTGCCCATAATTTTTCAGGCACATTGGGTGCTGCGGCAGTAATTAAAATTTTATCGAATGGAGCGAGCTCAGGCAATCCCTCAAACCCATCACCGAAACTAAAATGAATGTCTGAATACTGTTGTTTGAAAATATAAAAAGGCGTTAGATCAAACAATTGTTTTTGTCGCTCAATGGTGAATACTTTAGCACCCATCGCGGCTAGTACCGTGGTTTGATACATGCTTCCAGTGCCAATTTCTAGCACTTTTTCACCAGGTTTAATTTGTAACAACTGTGTTTGATAGGCCACCGTATAGGGCTGCGAAATCGTTTGGTTTGCAGCAATAGGGAATGCACGATCCTCATAGGCGATTCTATCAAATGCAGAGTCTAAAAAAAAATGTCTTGGAATGGAGCCAATGGCTTCTAAGACCTGCTCGTCAGTGATCCCTTTAGTTCTTAACAAGTCTACTAATTGCTTGCGCAATCCTTTATGGAGGTAAGCATCTTCTAATTTTCGCATGCTTGATTTAGTTTAACTGCATAGCTGCAATAATGTTGTTAATTTTGTTTTGCAAATGGGCATAAACCTCATCGAATAACTCCCTATTTAGTAAAACTGCATTGACACTGAAATAAAATTTAATCTTTGGCTCTGTACCACTCGGTCTAGCAGAAATTTTTGTACCATCTTCGGTTACAAATTGCAATACATTACTTTTTGGCAATTGTATGTTTGTTTGAACACCAGTAAGCAAATTGGTATTTACTTGCAATTGATAATCCAATATTGTAACCACTCTCTTTCCAGCAATTTCAGTTGGTGGTTGTTTTCTAAAGCCTTCCATCATAGCTGCAATTTCTTGCTGCCCATTCATACCTTTTTTAGTAATGCTAATTAACTGTTCATAATAGAAACCGTATTGCATATAGAGTTCAATCATTTTATCAAATAAGGACTTGCCCTTGCTTTTTTCATAGGCTGCCATCTCACATAATAAAGCCACTGCACTCACCGCGTCCTTATCTCTTATTTGATCTCCAATCATTAAGCCAAAACTCTCTTCTCCACCAATGATATAATTTTCTTTGCCTTCTTTTTCTTTAACCAATTCAGCGATCCACTTAAATCCTGTTAATACATTGTAGCAATTCACTTCATTTTGTCTAGCTACCTCATTAATCATTTCTGTCGTTACAATCGTAGTGACCACCATGTCATTCGGCGCTGCAATACCTTTTGCCCTTCTGGCTTCCATCATATAGGCAAATGCCAAAACAGCAGTTTGATTGCCATTCATTAAGACCCAATCTCCCTTATGATTTTTTACACCAATACCTACTCTATCTGCATCTGGGTCGGTACCTAAAATAATATCTGCATCCAATGCCTTTGCTTTTTCTAGGCCAATACGCATTGTTTCACTTTCTTCCGGATTGGGATAGGCCACAGTTGGAAAATTACCATCCGGTGTAGCCTGCTCCTCTACCACATGCACATTTTTGAAACCATAGGCTGCCAAGACTTTTGGAACCAAGGTAATGCCAGTGCCATGAATTGGAGTGTACACAATTTTCAAATCACTTTGTGCTGTAATCACTTCTGGGTAAACACTTAAAGATTGTAGCATTTTAATATAGGCATCATCCATGGAGACCCCGATGATTTCAATCAACGCATCTCCGCCACTCCATTTTACTTCTTCTAAAGACTGAATGGCTTCCACTTCTATAATTACATTTTTATCATGTGGTGGCACCAATTGACCTCCATCATTCCAATAGGCTTTATAGCCATTGTATTCTTTTGGATTGTGCGAAGCAGTACAAACTACCCCGGCTTTGCATTGAAGTGTTCTTATAGCATAGCTTAATTCTGGTGTAGGTCTCAATGCTTCAAATAGATATACTTTAATGCCATTTGCGGCAAAAACCTGAGCAGTTGTTTCTGCAAAGAACCTGGAATTGTTTCGACTATCATGACCCACCACAACGGCTATAGATTCGTTGGGATAGATTTTTAATAAATAATTAGAAAACCCTTGTGTCGCCATCCCAATCGTATACTTATTAACCCTGTTCGTACCCACACCCATCAGCCCCCTTAATCCTCCTGTTCCAAACTCAAGATTTCTGTAAAATGCATCTTCTAGCTGATCTGGATGATTGGCCTGTAATGACCTGATCTCCTCCTTTGTGGCAGCATCGAAATTACCGGTTAACCAGCTTGTAATTCTTTGATGGATCGCTTGACTCATAATGGAATGGATTGAAATACTAGGAATAGCGGCAAATTAAATAATTCTGCTTAAAAAAGCCCATAAATTCAGTATTAGTTTCGTAATAATCTGTGTATTATTTGAGGGTATTTTAAGTAGGAGACTAAAGGAAATGGCGTAAATTTGTGTTTCAGTCAAATTGCTATTCAATATGGAATTCATCAGCAGTATTATCTTTCTTCTCTTAACGGTCATTGCTTTTTACATTTTTGCAAAAAAGTTGTTGACCATAAAAAGAAATATACATCTTGGAAGATCCATTGAGCTCAATGATCAACCACTTGCTAGATGGAAGAATGTTTTTTTATTGGCATTAGGACAAAAGAAAATGTTTCGCAATATTCCAGTCGCTTTATTGCACGTAATACTCTATGTTGGGTTTGTTATTATCAATATCGAATTACTTGAAATTATTGTAGATGGCATTTTTGGAACCCATCGTTTTTTCGAACCATTTCTCGGGGTATTGTACCCTATTTTAATCAATAGTTTTGAAGTGTTGGCTTTGTTGGTTTTTGTAGCCTGTATTTTCTTCTTGTCAAGAAGAAATATAATACGTGTAAAAAGATTAATCAGCAATGATTTAACAGGCTGGCCAAAAACAGACGCGAACTTAATTTTAGCCATTGAGATGGTCTTGATGGGTTTATTTTTAACAATGAATGCCGCAGATCCTTCAGCAAATTTTATTGTCTCTTCATGGATAAAGCCTGCTTTATCTAATTTGAACGAACATCAATTACATACGATTGAACAAACTGCATGGTGGATGCATATTTTAGGAATTTATGGCTTCATGAACTACTTACCTTATTCCAAACATTTACATATTGTATTGGCCTTCCCAAATGCCTACTATGCTTCTTTGGAACCAAAAGGTAAAATGCACAATATGGTTGCCATTCAAAACGAAGTGCTTTATGCCATGCAACCAGAGTTGGCCCCTACCAATGCAGGAGCTCCAGAAAAATTTGGCGCTAAAGATGTAATGGACTTGAGCTGGAAAAATTTAATGGACGCCTATAGTTGCACTGAGTGTGGAAGATGCAGTGCAGCTTGTCCAGCAAATAGCACTGGAAAACTATTGAGTCCAAGAAAAATTATGATGGATACCAGAGATCGTCTTGAAATTGTAGGTAAAAACATAGATGCGAATGGACAATTTATAGACGATGGAAAATCTTTACTAAACGACCATATCACCATAGAAGAATTAAGGGCTTGTACTACTTGTAATGCCTGTGTGGAAGAATGTCCTGTGAGTATTTCTCCAATGGATATCATCATTGAATTAAGAAGGTCATTGATTATGGAGGACAGCAATGCGCCTTCTGAATGGAATGGCATGTTTAGCAATATAGAAAACAATTTTGCACCTTGGAAATTCGCTCCAGATGATAGAGACGCATGGACAAAGCAATCTTAAAATAAAAGAAGTATGAAAGTATCTACAATGGCAGAAATGATGGCTGCCGGAACAAAGCCAGAAGTTTTATTTTGGGTAGGCTGTGCAGGCAGCTTTGATCAAAGAGCACAAAAAATTACAAAAGCATTTGCAACCATCTTAGACAAAGCTGGTGTGGTCTATGCGATATTAGGTAAGGAAGAAGCTTGTACGGGTGATCCTGCGCGAAGAGCTGGTAATGAATTCATGTTTCAGATGATGGCCTATCAAAATATACAAGTAATGAACGCCTATGAAATTAAAAAGATCGTCACCACTTGTCCGCATTGTTTTAATACCTTAAAAAACGAATACCCTGCATTGGGTGGTAACTACGATGTCATTCACCACACACAGTTTTTGCAGGAATTAATTGAAACTGGAAAGATTAAAATTTCGGATAGCAATGAATGGAAAGGTAAAACAATCACCTACCATGACAGTTGTTATTTAGGAAGGGCTAACGATATTTATGAAGCCCCAAGAAAAGTATTGGAGTCATTGGATGTTGAATTAAAAGAAATGCGCAGGTGTAAATCTAAAGGACTTTGTTGTGGTGCAGGTGGTGCTCAGATGTTTAAAGAGGAAGAAAAAGGCACTAGCAGGGTTAATATGGAAAGAGCAGACGAAGCCATTGAAACAAAAGCAGATTTTGTAGCAAGTGCTTGTCCGTTTTGCAATACCATGATGACCGACGGTATTAAAAACAGAGACGTGGAAGTAAAAACAGAAGTATTAGATATTGCTGAAATCATTGCGAGAGCAATACAATAAATCATTTATGGTTGACTTACCTACAATACTTCCAAAAAATTTCGATCCCCAGTCTAGGGTTTGGGTATACCAAGCCAACAGAACTTTTACCATGGGTGAAATTTTTGAACTGGAACCATTACTAGAAAATTTTGTGGCCAACTGGAAAAGTCATGGCGTAAAAGTAAAAGGCTATGCCACTGTTTTATATGGTCAATTCGTAGTGATCATGGCGGACGAAACTGCTACCACCGTTGGTGGATGCAGTACAGACAGTTCTGTGCATGTGATTAAAGCGATTGAACAATTAACAGGTGTACAAATGTTCAATAGAACACTATTAGCTTTTTTTGTAAAAGATAAAGTGCAGACTATTCCTCAAGCGCAATTGAACTATGCCCTTGAAAATGGATTGCTATCTATGGATACCCTCTATTTTAATAATTTAGTCAATACAAAAGCGACCCTTGAAACAGAATGGTTACAACCTATTTCCAAGAGTTGGCTCGCTCAGTCTATTCAAACTAAATAAAATGAGTACAACCATCATATACGCTATTCCTAATTGCAATACAGTAAAAAAAGCATTAGACTGGATGAAGGCTAATAAGCAAGCATATAGTTTTCATGATTACAAGAAACTAGGTATTACAAGTGCTCAATTAACAAGCTGGGCTAAACAAGTTGGATGGGAAGGATTGATTAATAAAAAAGGTACCACCTGGAAATTACTAGGGCCTGAGGTTCAAGCTACCATTACCAATCAAAAAGCGGCTATTACATTGATGGCAGAAAAAACATCTGTGATACGTCGTCCACTGATTGAGCAAGACGGAAAAATTATTGCACTTGGATTTGATGAAGCAGACTACAAAGCAGCATTTAAATAAAAAATCTAGTATAAAAAAAGTCCCGAAATCATTCGGGACTTTTTTGTAAGATTAACTATAACCATATATACCTGCTACCAAAAGTAGCTAAGTATAAAGATTGCAAATAAAAAGTTAAAGACGATATGAAAAATTAACAAGTTCCAATTCTTTTTTGAAATTGAAGATTTTTCTTTTTTTACCTTATATAAAATTTCTAAAAGAATTAAAAAATTAATAGAAAAAATAGCAAAGGGGATCCATAATAACTTTTCATTGTCAGAAAACCGCTTAATTGCTGAATAAATAATATAGGAAACCACATTCAGAATTACATAAATATCCAAGACCTTTATAACAAATTCTTCGGAATATTTTTTATTAAATTTATTATACATTTTAACAGGTTTTAATATATTAATCATAATCAAAATGGCCCATGCAAGATGTAAAATCCCATACCATCCATGCGATTCCTACATAGCTAAGATAGCGTTTTCCTACCCATTTTAAAATTCCAATTGCAGAACTAACTGTTGGCCCTGTCGCTATATTCCTTATTAAGCCACTTAATCCGGCAACTCCTAATGCAACACCCACACAATCGTGAATTGTATCTCCAATATCGATTGCAGAGTATAATAATGCTAAACTCGCAAGTTGTTGGCTGCTCATATTTACTAATTCGCTTTGACCATTTTCGCCAAGTGCTTCCCATTCTCTTGTACCTGCAACTGCCAATATCAACTCTTGCTGGATTTGTTGACCGTTATTTACTAAGGGTTCCATAATATCGATAATTTGAAGTTCTGAGAATGTAGAGGGCATGAATTGACTACTGGAATTTAAACTCATGTTTACATTTTGAGAAGTCAATAATCCCCTTTCCTTTAATTTATTAGCAATTAGATTGACCGTTTCAAGTTGGATTGGCTTAGTTTTTAATTGGATATTTTCAACTTTTATTTCAGGAGCATCTGTCTTATTACATCCCATAAACATTACTGACGCAATAAGGATTAAAGATAATAATCTTAAATAAAAACAATTTTCAAATTTTTTCATAAATGTTATTTTTAAAGTTTTTTTATGAATAAAACTATTGATTAAGATTTTATTTATCATTAAACTATTTTTATAATTTATTAGGAAATAAAAAAGTCGCTCCCAATATGGTGCGACTTTTTTCTAAAAGAGATTGTTTTTTTGAAAGCCTATTTCAAATTCGTTGCTAAAAAATTATCTAAATCAGCCCCTCTTAAATCTCTAGCTACAATTTTACCGGTTGGATCAATTAAAAAACTAGCAGGGATACTTTGAATGCCAAACTGAGCTGCAACCGCATTATTCCAATATTTCAAATCACTTACATGATTCCAAGCAAGGCCATCTTTCTTGATTGCCTCTAACCATTTTGGTTTATCCTGGTCTAATGAAACACCCAAGACAGTGAAATTTTTTGTTTTAAATTTATTAAACGCTTTTACAATATTTGGATTTTCTGCTCTACATGGACCACACCAGCTAGCCCAAAAATCAACCAATACATACTTGCCCTTTAAAGAAGATAGTGTGAAAGGTTTTCCGTTGACATCATTCTGTGTAAAATCAGGAAGCGCTGTCCCTATCTGTCCAAAAGCGGAAGAAGCAATTGTTTTATCAATGAATTCAGCAAATGGACCTTTTTTAGCAGATGGCGCTAATGTTTCATAAATAGATGCAAGATTCTCTTTAATTTCTGGAAAAATATTTGAAAACTGCAATAACATTAAAGTCGTGACTGGAGAAGCGGTATTTGTTTTATACAATGCATTAAATGTGGCAATGATCTCTTTAGATTGAGTAGCAGCTGCACTATTCAATGAATCTTTTTTTGCAGTGTTTTTTTCTATACTCGCAGCTTGCATATTGGTGATATAAGGCATCATCTTTGGATTCAAAGAATTCATATAGACATTGTAAACATCATGACTCACAGAACCAGTGATATTAATAGATGCCATATTCTGCACATCCCCTTCAATCATTACATTTTCATTGCCAACAAAAACAGGCATTTTTTGAGCTACTCCATCAATACTAAGGATCAATAAACTTGGATATTCCAATTGTGTTTGAAGACTAAAATTGCCTGCCACAGATTTAGCAGTCACCAATTCTTTACTCGTTACACCGTCAATTAGGGTTACAGTTGCAGTGTCTTTCACATTGGTCAGCTTACCTTGCAAATTCAATGATTGGGCTTGTACAAATGGACTAGCCAAAATCAAAGCAATTACGATGATATTTTTTCTCATACTTTTTAATTTATTGTCAAATATATTAATTTAATCTCGTTAGGCACTAGGCCTTGTGCCTCATTTTTAAAATTTTAACCACATCTGCCAGATTATATCCTTTAGCCTGCAGCAGCATTAAGTAATGGAAAAGAAGGTCTGCAGATTCTTCTAGAAATAGTTCGTCGTTTTGGTCCTTTGCTTCAATCACTAGTTCTACCGCTTCCTCTCCTACTTTTTGCGCAATCTTATTGATACCCTTAGCAAATAAACTGGCTACATAAGAGCTATCTGGATCAGCTGTTTTTCTTTGTTCAATGACTTGCTCTAATTGGAATAAAAAATCATGGGATTCTGCAGCATTCTCTGCACCCCAACAAGTGTCTGCACCTGTATGACAAACTGGACCAACTGGGTTGGCTTGGATCAATAAAGTATCCTGATCGCAATCCAATGCCATGCTTAAGTAGTTTAAGTGATTGCCACTCTCCTCACCCTTGGTCCAAAGTCTGTTTTTGGAACGACTAAAGAAAGTGACTTTATTTAAGGAGATGGTCGCATCCACTGCAGCCTGATTCATAAAGCCTAACATCAACACTTTTTTTGTGGATGCGTCTTGTACAATGGCTGGCACCAATCCATCTGTGTATTTTGTAAAATTGATATTCATATTTGTCGTTATATTGTGAATTATATAAATTGATTAATAACTTTATTGATTGATTAAATGATAGCATCATTAATCATTTACAAGTTTTAAATTCTAATTGCAATGCCTTTTTGATTTAAATATTGTTTTAAATCGGGGATGGCAACTTCCTTGTAGTGAAAAATACTTGCAGCCAATGCCGCATCCGCTTTACCCTTTGTAAACACGTCATAAAAATGGGCTGCCGTTCCACCACCACCAGAGGCAATGATTGGTACAGGTAAATTTTCTGCTAATTGGGCTGTGATATCTAAAGCAAATCCTTGTTTTGTGCCATCATGGTTCATAGAAGTTAATAATATTTCTCCCGCACCCAAATCCACCGCTTCTCTTGCCCAATCTACTACCAATTTGTCAGTCTTGGTCCTTCCCCCATTTAAATACACATACCATTGATTGTCTGCTTCATATTTTGCATCAATTGCGAGTACAATACACTGACTCCCAAATTGTTTTGCAAATCGATTGATGGTAGTAGGATCTAAAAATGCTGCTGTATTGATTGAAATTTTATCTGCGCCATTTTGCAATAAGACACGCACATCTTCTTCTGTTTTAATGCCTCCTCCCACCGTGAATGGAATATTGATGTGGTGTGCAATTTTATGCACCAATACACTCAAAGTCTTACGGCCTTCGATGGTCGCTGTGATGTCTAAAAAAACCAATTCGTCCACGCCTTGACTGGCATAAAACGCGCCTAGTTCAATGGGATCGCCGGCATCCCTGATTTGCTCAAAGTTCACGCCTTTCACAGTGCGTCCGTCTTTAATATCCAAACAAGCAATGATTCGTTTTGTTAGCATAATTTTACATAGAGCCCACTTTTAAGTGGATGGATAAATATTGATTTTAAAATGTTGAAAGCTCCGTTAAACTTATTTTATTTTCATAAATCGCTTTTCCAACAATAGCACCTGAACAACCAATCCTCCTTAACTCCTCTAAATCTTTTAACTGACTAACCCCTCCACTTGCAATCAACTGCAATGTCGGATACTGTGCTAAAATTTTTTGATAGAGTTCAATGGATGGGCCTTCTAATTTTCCATCTTTTTGTATATCAGTACAAAATAATTGCGTGACCCCTTTGTTCATATAAGATCCAATAAATTCATAGACATCTATTGTTGTTTTTTCAAGCCATCCTCCTACTGCAATTTTTTCTTCATAGACATCTGCCCCCAACATAAACACCGCGGCTCCAAAACGTTCAATCCATTCTTCAAAAATGGCCCTTTGCTTCACAGCAAGACTTCCAATGGTAGCAAAAGTAGCTCCTGTATCAAGCACTGTTTTTAATGTCACTTCTGTTTTGATACCGCCTCCAAAATCAATTATTAAACCAGTTTTATTGGCTATTTTTTCAAGTACTTTCCAATTCACCACTGCGCCTGCTTTTGCACCATCTAAATCCACTAAATGCAAACGCATTAAACCAGCACCCTCAAATTGCTTGGCCACTTCTAAGGGGTCTTCGTTGTAGATTTTCTTTTGAGCATAATCGCCTTCTGTTAATCGAACGCATTTCCCTTCTATGATATCGATTGCTGGAATAATTTGCATATACTTTAAGATTTTAGGGATAAAAAATTTTGAATGATTTGTTCCCCAACTGCTGCAGACTTTTCTGGATGAAATTGTACCCCATAAAAATTATTTTTATGCAGCCCACTGCTGTATTCCTGGATATAATCTGTGGTGGCAATTGTACCTGTCCCTAGCCCAGCATAAAAACCATGTACAAAATAAGTATAGCTATTTTCTGGGACCTCATTGAAAAGCTCAGTTTTTAAATTTGTAACCGTATTCCAGCCAATCTGTGGCACTTTAGTGCCTATTTCAGTTGCTTTGAATGCCAATACCTGCTCATCAAAAATACCCAAGCAGTTGGTATCGTTTTCTGCAGAATGCTTGCACATCAATTGCATACCTAAACATATTCCCAAGACGGGTTGTTTCAATGCAACAATGAGTTGGTCTAAGTTTCTTTCCTTCAAATAAGCCATGGCTGTGCTCGCTTCGCCTACTCCAGGAAAAATCACTTTATCTGCAGCTTGAATCATCGCTGGGTCATCTGTCACTGTTGCTGCTACACCTAAACGCTCCAGGGCATAAAGCACTGATTGAATATTTCCTGCATTGTATTGTACGATCGTTAGGTTCATTTTTATATGGATGCTTTAGTTGCTTAATACCCCTTCTAAAAAAGTTTTTGTAGTAGTTTCCACATCCTTTCCCTTAGACAAAGCATGTATGTATGCAGAACCAATGATAGCGCCATTTGCAAAAACATTCACCGCATCAAAACTTACTTTATCTTTTATTCCAAATCCTACTAAGAATGGATTTTTTAATTGCATTGATTTTAATCTTTCTAAGTACATAGCTACTTTAGTAAAATCTTTATCTGTCCCAGTTGTCGCAGATGAACTTACTGCATATAAAAATCCAGAACTTAAATCATCTAATTTTCTCAATCTTGTTTCTGGTGTTTCAGGCGTGACTAAAAAAATGAAGTCTAAGTCATTTGCTTTAATGGTTACACCATAAACTTGCTCAAATTCATACAAAGGCAAATCGGGCAAGATCAATCCATCGACACCCACTGATTTTGCTTTTTTACAAAAATCTTCAAAGCCATATTGCAAAATTGGATTCATATAACCCATTAGCACCACTGGAATATAAATAGATGAACGCATCTTTTCCAATTGCTCAAATAAAGTATCAATGGTCATGCCATTATTAAGTGCAATAAGGCTGCTTGTTTGAATCACTTCTCCGTCGGCGAGTGGATCGCTATAGGGCATGCCTAATTCAATGATATTGGCTCCATTTTTTTGTAAGCTTTCCATCACTTCCATTGTGTTATTCAATTGAGGATAACCTGCAGTGCAATACACATTTAAAACACGCTCTTTTTTTTGTTCAAATAATTCAGTTAACCTTGACATACTATTTATTTAAAAGACACATCATTCAAATGCATCCATATTGATGATTTTATTTCATATCCATTGCTTGCATATAGGTTGCTAGGTCTTTATCGCCTCTTCCACTCAAACAAACAATCACCACATCTGTTGGTTTTAAATTCATTTCGGGCAAGACTGCAAATGCATGCGCTGTTTCTAATGCTGGAATAATCCCTTCTATCTCGGATAAATGAAAGGCCCATTGAAGTGCCGCTTCATCTGTCGCACTCATGAATGTACCTCGTTTAGATGCGTATAAAAAAGCATGCAATGGCCCAATACCTGGATAATCTAATCCCGCAGAAATACTATGAGGCTCTACCACCTGTCCATCCTTGGTTTGCATGACAATACTTTTACTACCATGCAAAATTCCAGTGCTACCTAATTGCGTAGTGGCTGCACTCATCCCAGAATGTACTCCGTGTCCAGCAGCTTCTACAGCGACTAGCTCCACAGTAGGTTCATTTAAATAATGATAAAAAGCGCCAGCAGCATTACTACCACCTCCTACACAGGCCACCACATGCGTTGGCAAAGCCGAACCAGTGACAGCTTTTAATTGTGTGCGCATTTCTGCACTAATCACACTTTGAAAACGGGCGACCATGTCTGGATAAGGATGTGGCCCTACCACACTGCCTATAATATAATGTGTCGTATCTGGCTCGTTGATCCATGCACGTATTGCTTCATTAGTGGCATCTTTTAAAGTCTTGCTTCCACTTTTAGCAGGTACCACTGTCGCACCAAGCATCTTCATTCTGGCCACGTTTGGCGCTTGTCGCTCAATATCTTTTTCACCCATATACACCACACATTCCATTCCCTTTAACGCACAAACAGTTGCAGTAGCCACACCATGTTGACCTGCTCCAGTTTCTGCAATGATTTTCTTTTTACCCAATCTTTGCGCTAAAATAATTTGACCAACCGTATTGTTGATTTTGTGTGCACCGGTATGACAAAGGTCTTCACGCTTTAAATAAATTTTGGCACCAATTTCGGCGCTCAATCTTTCTGCGTAAAATAATGGCGTTGGTCGACCCACATAATCCTTCAATAAGGCAGCTACCTCTGCTTTAAAAGCAGGATCATCCATGATCTGCAAGTACTGATTTTTCAATGTCTCCACATTGCTGTACAGCATTTCAGGAATATAGGCTCCACCATACTGCCCATAATAGCCTTCCTCATTTGGCTGCTGATAATTGGTTAATTCATTAAATAAATGCATTGATAAAGATTTTTATTTTTTCTAAATTTTTAACTCCCGGTGTTATTTCAAATTGACTATTGATATCCAAAGCAAGTAATGATTTTCCTGCTTTTGTTTTTTCCATCACTTGCACCCCTTGTATATCATTGGGACCAATTCCTCCACTCAGAAAAAATGGTTTTGGTATCGTTACCCCTTTGATTAATTCCCAATTAAAATGTTGACCCGTTCCCCCATATAATGCACTATCTGTGTCAAATAAGAAATAATCTACCACTGCTTCATATGCTGCAAAATCAGGCACTGCGGCACCTACTCTAAATACTTTAATCGTTTCTACTTTTTGACGTACTGCCGCACAATAATCAGGACTTTCATCTCCGTGTAATTGTACTAGATCCAAACCAGCGGCTTGCACTATTTCAAGCAACTGTTCCAATGTTTCATTCACAAAGACACCCACTTTTTTGACGCCTGTTGTTTTAAAACTAGCTAAATCAGTGAGGCTTAACTTTTCTAACACATATCGTTTAGATGTTGGGTAAAATATAAAGCCAATATAGTGTACTCCCATTGCTTGCAATACGGTTGCTTGTTCTAAATTCGTTATGCCGCATACTTTAAACTGCATTGTTGTTCGTTTTAATTGATGTAACAAATAATTCAAACGCTGCTGCAGGATTTGCTTGCTTCATAAAATACTCTCCCATTAAAAATCCATCAAAACCTTCTTTTTTCAATAATTGAAAAGTATCCACACTATAAATACCACTTTCGGCAATACTTAAAATGCCTTTTGGCAATTGATGCTTCAATTCTAAACTATGTTCAATATTGACTTCAAAAGATTTTAAACTTCTATTATTGATCCCTACAAAATCAACTGCATCGGATATATGACCGAGTTCTATTGCGTCATGAATCTCTAACAACACTTCCAATCCAAGGCCTTTTGCAAATTTGGCTAAAGCATTCGTTGTATCTGGACTTAAACATGCTGCAATTAATAAGATCACCGAAGCGCCATAGGCTTTTGCTTCTATTAATTGAAATTCGTCAATTATAAATTCTTTTCTTAATACTGGTATTGGATTTTTGACTGCGATACTCAAATCATCAATGGTTCCGCCAAAAAATGTCTTGTCTGTTAATACCGAAATGCCTGCTGCCCCAAATTGGGTATAGGCATTTGCCACGTCGGCCACCGAAGCAGTAGCATTGATCACGCCTTTGGATGGTGACTGTCTTTTAAATTCTGCAATAATGCCTGTTAAAGCTGAATTCAATAAATTTAATTTTAATGAATAGCCTTCACTAGTAAATAATGGCATCGCTTCTAATTGCGCAATGCTCATTTGCGTTTTCCTTTCGGCTACTTCTATTTTTTTATGATCGACAATTTTAGCTAGGATATTTATACTCATTTCTGCAAACTGATTAATTGATTTAAACAATTGTTGGCTGCGCCAGATTCTAAACTTTTTACAGCAGCCTGGAAAGCAGCTTCATAGTTTTCATATTGTCCTGTCAACTGAAGCGCCATGGCTGCATTGGCTAATACCACAGCATTTTGTGACCAGCTACCATTGCCTTCGATAATTTTTTTAAATATAGCAGCAGCTGCTTCTACCGTATTGCCTCCATATAATTCTTCAGGAAAGACTTTACGTTTGCCTAACTGATAAGGCGTCATCATAAATTCCCCTTTATTGGAAATGATTTTAGTATCGGAGGTTAATGAAATTTCATCATACCCATCCAAACTATGGATCAATGTAAATTCTTTTCCTAAGGATTGCATGGCATAATTGTAAATCCTTGCCATTTCTAAATTATACACCCCAATTAATTGAAAAGCAGGTTTTGCTGGATTCACAATTGGACCAAGCATATTGAAGAAAGTTCTAAGTCCCATATTTCTCCTAATTGGTCCCACTGTTTTGAGTGCTGGATGAAACAAGGGTGCGTGTAAAAAACAAATACCCGCTTCCTTCACTTCTTTGGACAATGCAGCTTCGTCATTTTTAAATACATAACCTAATTGTTCCATTACATTGGATGAGCCGCTTACACTAGATGCGCCATAGTTTCCGTGCTTCACGACTGGTTGCCCAGCACCTGCCACAATAAAACAGGCTAAAGTAGATATATTAAATGTGTCTTTACCATCTCCTCCTGTACCCACAATATCTATTGCATTGTCTATGCCTAAATTCAATGGCACAGCAAGAGATAGCAATGCATCCCTAAAACCCATTAATTCGTCAATGGTAATACTTCGCATCAAAAATACGGTCACAAAGGATGTCACTTCGTGTTCGTTGTAAGCACCTTGAGCAATCTGAACCAACACTTCCTTAGCAGTGTCTCGACTCAAAGTTTTATATTCAAATAAATATTGTAATATCTTTTTCATCTAATTATTTTATTAGTTTTTCAACCAGTTGCCTATGATCTTAGCACCTTCAGGTGTTAAGATACTTTCTGGATGATATTGCACCCCTTTGACATCATAGCTTGTATGTTCTAGCGACATAATATAACCTTCGACGTCTTTAGAAGTAATTTTTAATTCGGCAGGTAAATCATGTTCGTTCACCACCCAACTGTGGTACCTTCCTACGTTAAAAGTTTTTGGAAGCCCTTCAAATAAAATTGAATCTCCAATTAGTTCAACAGGGGTTGCTATGCCATGGTACACTTTTGAAAGATTGGTTAAACTTCCGCCAAATGCCTCAGCAATGGCTTGCTGTCCTAAACAAACACCTAAAATAGATTTAGTGGCTGCGTAGGCTTGAATCAGAGGAATGAGTAAACCAGATTCAGATGGAATGCCTGGGCCAGGTGACAATAAAATTTTATCATAGGCCTTCACCGATTCCAAAGGAATTTCATCATTTCTAAATACATCCACCGAAGCATCCGACTGCTCCTTGATCATTTGAACCAAGTTGTAGGTGAAGGAATCGTAATTGTCAAATACTAATATTTTCATTGGATCTACTTTATATTTTTTCAGCCAATACAATAGCCATTTTTAATGCGTTCAATTTATTATTCACTTCTTGTAATTCACTTTCTGGATCACTTGCTGCCACTACCCCGGCACCTGCTTGATAGGTCAAGGTATTTTGCCTACTCAAGAAAGTACGAATCATGATGGCTTGATTACAACTGCCATCAAAACCAACAAAACCAATACAGCCTCCATAATAAGATCTTTTAGTTGGCTCGATACCGTCAATCAATTGCATTGCTTTAAATTTTGGTGCACCACTCAATGTGCCAGCAGGAAAAGTTTTTGCAATTAAATGAAAGGGATTGGCATCTTTAGCCACCTTGCCTTCTACCTCACTCACCAAATGAATCACATGACTATAATAATGTACTTGTCGATAATGTTTTACAAGCACTTCGGTGCAAACCCTACTTAAGTCGTTTCTTGCTAAGTCAACCAACATCACATGCTCTGCATTTTCTTTTGGATCATTCAATAAAGCTTGTGTTCTTTCTGCATCAATGGCTTCGTCACCCGATCTCTTGAATGTTCCAGCAATAGGATGTACCACGGCCTTCCCTTCTTTAATAATGATTTGTGCTTCGGGCGAAGAGCCCATTAATTTATAGTCCCCATAATCAAAAAAGAATAAATAAGGAGAAGGATTGATACTTCTTAAAGTTCTATACACATTGAATTCGTCCCCACCAAATTGTTGTTGAAACCTTCTACTCAACACAATCTGAAACACATCGCCACGCATACAATGTTGTATCCCTTTTTGAACTGCGGTACGATAGGCTTGATCGGTATAATTAGAAGATTCTGCGCCTACAATACTAAATGGATATTGAGGCACGTCTTTATTTTTGATACAGGACACCAATGCATCCAATTCAGAATCGATTCCCTCTATTTTATTTTCACAGATATACAATTCGTCTTTAAAATGATTGAATGCAATCACATATTGGTATAGGCGATAACGCATCAATGGAATCACCGGCGCGCCTGCCTTGAATTCAATGGTATCAAAAAATGGAATGGCGTCATAAGTCGTATAGCCATATAAGCCTTGTGCAAAAACAGCTTCTTTTTGATTGGATGGCTGCATTTCGAATTGTTGCATGTAGGCCCAAATCCGATCGGGCGCATCCTGCACTTTTTGAATCAATTCTTTTTGAGGCTCTTGCTTTGGATATTTAAATTCAATTTCATTTAAACTAGATATTTCAATCCCACCAATCGCATTCACACCAATGAATGAATAACTATTTTCAGCCGCATGCGAGTCCGTGCTTTCTAATAAGATGGTATCTCTAAATCGATCTCTCAACCGAAGGTAGATGCCAACAGGCGTGAACGTATCGGCTAACATTTTAGTCACCTCTGTTTGTATTAATATTTTTTTCATCTTAGTAGCTTAATTAAATCATTCGTTAAAAAACCAAACCCCGACAGATCCTGTCGGGGTTGATGTATAGCTTGACAATTATCGTCACGACATTACAATACCCCAACGGAGTTTGTATGCCACCACCAAAAATTGTTTATTGTTTTCATTCGAGTACAAACTTAAGGTATTCGGTATCTTAAACCAAAAAAAACTCTGTGAATGGGCTATTGAATCTTAGGTTTATAAGACCCCCTTGGTGCTAGGCAATGCATCGCTGGCAGGATTTCTCTTGACAGCCATTTTAATGGCTTTAGCAAAGGCTTTAAAGATGGCTTCGATCTTATGATGTTCGTTCTCTCCTCTACAACTTATGTTGATATTGGCTTTGGCCGCATCACTAAAGGATTTAAAAAAGTGAAAAAACATCTCGGTTGGCATTTCCCCAATTTTTTCTCGTTTAAACTCCGCGTCCCAAACGATCCAATTTCTTCCACCAAAATCAATCAAGACTTTTGCCTCTGCCTCGTCCATTGGAATCGCAAAGCCATATCTTTCCATCCCTCTTTTGTCCACCAATCCTTTTGCGAAAGCCTCTCCTAAGGCAATACCCACATCTTCAATGGTGTGGTGCTCGTCAATGTGCAAATCGCCTTCACAATGAATTTTCATATCCAAGGCGCCATGTCTTGCAATTTGTTCTAACATATGATCAAAAAAACCTAGTCCTGTGTGGATGGTTGCATCACCTTTTCCATCTAAGTTTAATTCTATATGAATTTTTGTTTCTTTGGTATTTCGCTCATGCACGACGGTTCTTAATCCTAGTTTCAAAAATTGATAAATCTCTTCCCAACTATTTGCTTCATAAGCAATAAAAGGTCTTAATGCAATTTCTTGATCTGCTGTTAAAGCATGCAAGTTGGATTTTAAATAGATGGCTTGACATCCTATATTTTTTGCCAATTCAATATCCGACCAACGGTCTCCAATGACATACGAAATACTTAAATCAAATTTTGATGCATCCATTAAATGCTGCACTAGTCCAGTGCCTGGCTTTCTAGAAGCTGCATTGTCTTTGGCAAAAGTGTTGTCAATTAAAATTTCATCAAATACAATACCTTCTCCTTTTAAAGTACGAAGCATTAAGTCCTGAATAGGTTGGAATGTCGATGTAGGAAAAGCATCCGTACCTAATCCATCCTGATTGGTCACCATCACTTTATAATAGCCAAATTCATTGGCAATTTTTTGTAAGTTGGAAATAACGCCAGGTACAAAAATGGTTTTGTCAATATGGTCTATCTGAAAATCAGTTGCTGGCTCTTCTAGGATCACTCCATCTCTGTCAATGAATAAAATAGGTCGCATCTTTTACTTTTACTTTTACTTTTACTTTTTCTTTTTAGCGGCCTGTACTTGTGCAATTGTAACTGCACTTGCTTTATTGGACCAACTGTTTCTAATATAGGTCAACAAATCTGCCAATTCATTGTCTTTTAAGTCTGGGCTGGCAGTCATGGCATTGCTATAATAAAACCCATCTAGTGCAATACGTTCGTTGTATCCGTAACGGATGATGCGCACTAATCTGGCTATGTCTTTTCCAACCACATTGGAAGCGGCATCAAGTGGTGCATTCATGTTTGGCACGCCTCCACCATCTGCTTGGTGACAAGCAAGACATCTAGTCTCATAAATTTTTTTACCCTTTTGCATATTTTGCGCATTCCCCTGAACACAATAAAACAAGGCTACTACAATCAAGCTAACTATTTTAAATTGCATTTTTTGCATACTTATTTATTAAAACTAATTTTAAAAATCGCACCCTTGCTATCATCACTTACATATAAACTTCCATCAGGGCCTTCTGCTAAACCACATGGTCTTGCTTTCGCGCCTCTTGGACTTTTATTATTATCTGCTCCAGCAAATCCATTGGCAAAAATTTCCCATTCGCCAGCAGGCTTGCCATTCTTAAATGGAATGAATGCCACAAAGTACCCTTCTTGAGGCAATGGTGCTCTGTTCCAAGAACCATGAAAAGAAATAAATGCGCCTTCTTTATATTTAGCAGGGAATTGATTGCCTTTGTAAAATAACAAGGCCATTGGCGCCATATGCGCAGGGAAAGCAACCAAAGGATCAAGTGCATTTTTTCCACCTTCTAATTTACCATCTCCACCGTATTCTGGAGAAAGTATTTTTTTCTTTTGGAATGGGTCGTAATACACATAAGGCCATCCCGCATCGTCCCCTTCTTTCATTTCATACATGGTTTCTGCAGGCAATTCTGCATTTTGAGCATCGGTATACATCGTTGGATAAAAGGTATTCAACTGATCGCGGCCATGTTGTGTTACAAATAAACTATTGGTGGTATTATTCCAATCTAGGCCAATCACGTTTCTTAATCCTGTTGCATATCTTTTACCTTGCGCATAAGATTGATTTTCTTTACTGCCATCAAATTTCCAGATACCACCAGCAGAATCTAAAATTGGACAAGGCATCATGCCCTTAGAACCAACCGATCTATCTTTTTCTTGACAAGCATTTGAATAAGCACCAATATTGACATAGATATTTCCTTGAGGATCTAAAGTGATTGATTTAGAAGCATGTTGTCTTCTGCTATGTAAATTTTGAATAATTGTTTTAGGCGCAGTAGGATTGGTTACTTCTCCATTGGCATCTAATTGGTATAAGTACACCGCGTCATCAGAGCTTGCATACAACTGATTCCCTTTCACATAAATACCTGTTCCGCCATATTTACCCCATCCACTTATTTTTTCTGCAATACCATCTCCGTTGGCATCTTCCATACGCACTATACTTTGGCCTGCCTTGTTTGCATTATTCAATTTGGCAAACAATACCCCTTTGTGATTGATAGCGATATGTCTTGCAGTACCAATTTGATCTGCGAATAAAGTAGCAGAAAATCCAGCAGGTAATCTTAATCCTGCGTTCTCTTGTGCGTTCACCGAAAAAGCAAGAACACAAGCCAATAATAAGTTGCTTAATTTATACATGATGATTGATTTTTGATTAAAATATATTAGTTTAAAGTTATTCAAAAGTATTGGTTATCCATTCATACATGACATCTACCAGTAAAGTATTTTCTTGCTCCTTACCCACTGTGATCCTAAGGCTATCTTCACATAATTCTAAAGCAGACCTGTCTCTCACAATAATGCCTTTAGACAGCAAGTATTCGTATAATTTTCTTGCATGCGGAATTTTCACTAAAATAAAATTGGTATCCGAAGGGAATACTTGAATCACATGTGGCATAGACGCAATCACTTGGGCTAGTGCATTGCGCATGTCAACTAATAATTTGATCATATCATTTACTTGGCCTACTTCCTCTAAAGCTTGTAATGCCAATTCTTGGGTGACAATATTGATATTATAAGGTGCTTTTACTTTGTTCATGTACCCAATAATTTCAGGACTTGCAAAACACATGCCTAATCTTAGTCCAGCCAATCCCCAGGCTTTACTCAATGTTTGCAAGACCACTAGGTTTGGATAATCTATCAAGGATTGAACAAATGACTTTTGTTTTGAAAAATTAATATAGGCTTCATCCACCACCACAATGCCATCAAAATGATTTAAAATGGTTTCAATGTCAATTAGATCTAAAGAATTACCTGTTGGATTATTAGGGGAACAGATCCAAATGATTTTTGTGTTTGGATTGACCAATTGTTCAATATGCGCCACATTGAGTTGGTAGTCCGATAACAAAAGCGCTTTCTGTACTGCAATATCATTGATATTCGCACTTACTTCATACATTGGATAAGTTGGAGGACAAATAATGATATTGTCTTTTCCAGGTTCGCAAAACGTTCGCAATAAAATATCGATACATTCATCACTACCATTACCTATGAATATTTGATTGGCTGCAATCTGTTTTACAAAAGCCAATTTTTCTTTTAGTTTTTGTTGGTAAGGATCAGGATACCTGTTGTACCATTTTGTTAATGGCGAACCCAAACTATTTTCGTTGGCATCTAATAAAATTTTTGCATCCCCCGTATATTCATCTTTTGCAGAAGAATACGGCTTCAAAGTTTTAATATTTGGCCTAATCAATTTATCTAATTCAAATGCCATGGTTCAAATTTAATTCGTCCTTAAAATTACATTTTTGATTCTATTTCTTTCACTCTAATTGCCACAGCTTGGGCATGGGCTTCCAATTGCTCCCCCGATGCCATTTGAATCACAGTTTGAGCTATATTTTTCAGGCCCATTTCGGTTAATTGCTGGAAGGTGATCTTTTTTACAAAACTATCTACACTCACGCCACTATAGGCTTTTGCATGGCCATTGGTGGGTAAAGTGTGGTTGGTTCCGCTGGCATAATCCCCTACCGATTCTGGGGAATAATTCCCAATAAATACCGACCCTGCATTGATGATTTTTTCTGCTACCACCAAGGCATTGTCCACTGATAAAATAAGGTGTTCTGGTGCATAGGCATTGATCAATTGAATGGCATCTTCTCTTAAGGAAACCACTATTGCTTTTGAATGGCCTAATGCTTTGGTCGCAAAATCTTGCCTTGGCAATTCAATTAATTGTTGTTCTAATTCTATTTGCACTTGGTCTATAATATTTCTATTACTTGCTATTAATAACACTTGACTATCTGCACCATGTTCGGCTTGCGATAAAAGATCTGCCGCCACAAAGGAAGGCACCGCTGTTTCATCTGCATAAATGCAAACTTCACTTGGCCCAGCTGGCATATCTATGGCCACACCCTGTTGTTGTATTAATTGTTTAGCTGCTGTGACATATTGATTGCCTGGACCAAAGATTTTAAACACTTTAGGTACTGTTGCTGTGCCGTATGCCATTGCAGCAATGGCTTGCGCGCCTCCAATGGTATAAATTTGTTGGATACCTACTAAGCCCGCTGCAAATAAAATGGCTGGATCAACAGTGCCATCTTTTCTTGGAGGGGTGCATAAAATCACTTCATTACATCCTGCTAGTTTTGCAGGTACCCCCAACATCAATACAGTAGAAAATAAGGGTGCAGTGCCACCCGGAATGTAGATGCCCACTTTTTCGATCCCAACAGATTTCCTCCAACACCATACACCAGGCATGGTCTCTATTTTTTCCTCTCTCTTGATTTGTGCTTGATGAAAAATCTCAATATTCACTTTAGCAGATTGGATAGCAGCTTTTAGCGCAGGCGCAACCAGTGCTTCCGCAGCTTGTATCATAGCAGCATCAATGACAATCGTTTTTAATTGTACTTGATCAAATGTTTCACTAAATCTAAACAAAGCTGCATCTCCTTCCATAGCCACTGCATCTAAAATCGATTGTACTTGCGGCATTAATAATGCTGCGTCAAAATTTGGGCGCGTTAATAATGCTTCCCAGTCCTGCTTCATTGGTTCTTCAAAAACTTGCATCTTATAAAATCATTTTTTCAATAGGCACAACCAAAATACCTTCGGCACCTACTGCTTTTAATTGTTCAATTAAATTCCAAAAATCTGCTTCTTCAATCACTGTATGCACACTGCTCCAACCTTCTGTTGCCAATGGAACGATGGTAGGACTTTTCATGCCAGGCAGCACAGCAATGATTTTATCTAGTTGTGCATTGGGCGCATTCATTAAAACATATTTATGCTTCTTTGCCTTTTTAACCGACTCCATTCTGAATAATAAGCGCTCTAAGATAGGGACCAATTCAGCTGGAAGGTTATTACGTTTAATTAAAACTGCTTGTGAGTCTAAAATCGTTTCAGCTTCTTTCAACCCATTCATAAATAAAGTAGACCCACTGCTTACTAAATCACAAACCACATCGGCTAGTCCAATACCAGGTGCAATTTCCACACTACCACTAATCTCATGAATTTCTGCAGTGATTTTGTGTTGATCTAAATATTGTTGCACCAACACTGGATAACTAGTCGCAATTTTCTTGCCAGCTAAAAATTGAGGACCAGTGAACTGCTCTCCTTTTTGAATCGCAAAACTCAATCTGCATTTTCCAAAGCCAAGCGCATAAGCCACTTCCACTTTTTTAGCTTTTTCATAGACGACGTTTTCTCCCACAAAACCAATATCTGCTACACCATCTTGCACATACTGAGGAATATCGTCGTCTCTTAAAAAGAAAACTTCGATGGGGAAATTACTTGCATCCGCTTTTAATTGATTGACACCATTGCTAATATCGATGCCACATTCTTTTAAAAGTTGCATGGAATCTTGATTTAATCTTCCAGATTTTTGAATCGCTAATTTTAATCGCATATACTATTTATAAAAATTAAAAGGGCTTACTATGAAGTAAGCCCTTTGTTTAATATTGATACATACCAACATCTAAAGCTTACCTATTTGATAGCAGATGAAAATGATGGATATGATTATTGAATAACATTTCGCAAATTTACGGCCCTTTTATAAAATCCCCAACTAAAACCCCATAAAATACCTAATTTAGTCAGGTAAATACGCATTTAAACTCGAACAATCCTCTTATGCAGCTATCTAGATCCTTATCCTCCCTTTTAATATGTTTACTTGTTTTTGCTAGTTTGTCTTCACAAAGTCAACAAATTGACAAAATAAGTAAATTCAGCAAAGCAGAAAAGATGCAACTGGTTTGGTCTGATGAATTTAATTACACAGGTTTACCTGATCCAACAAAATGGAATTATGATGTGGGCGGATGGGGATGGGGCAATAATGAATTGCAATATTACACCAAGGACTCGCTAGGGAATGCAAGGGTTCAAAATGGATTGCTTACAATTGATTTGAAGCAACAAACAATGGAGGACCGAAAATATAGTTCAGCAAGATTAGTGACAAAAGGAAAAGGAGATTGGGTCTATGGCAGAATAGATGTGCGTGCAAAATTACCAAAAGGATTAGGCACTTGGCCCGCTATTTGGATGTTAGGATCCACTACCCCATTAAAATGGCCAGATGATGGAGAAATAGATATCATGGAGCATGTGGGATTTAACCCTGGATTTATTCATGCCACAACGCATACAAAAAGCTTTAATCATATCATAGGTAACCAAAAAACAGATACCATCATAGTGAAAGATTTTGATACGCAATTTCACGACTACTCGGTGATTTGGAATAAAGACAGTGTGACTATTTTATTAGATAATACTGCTTATTATACTTTTAAAAATAATGGTACTGGAAAGGCTGCTTGGCCTTTTGATGGACCCATGCATTTATTATTAAACATTGCATTTGGTGGAAATTGGGGAGGTGCAAAGGGCGTGGATGATGCCGTCCTGCCAGCAAAAATGGAGATTGATTATGTAAGGGTGTACCAATTAAAATAATGCATACTATTTTGTTTCAAACCAAACTGGTTTATCTGTCACCCCGTCGCCATTATAATTAATACATAATTCTTCATCTACCGCAACTGCTCGTTTTGTTTGAATTTGAATGGTCTTGTTTTCAAAATCCATATCGTATTTGCAATTCGCATCCACACTATGATTATAGATAGATGCATAGCCCAATGCCACCGCTGCTTGTTTTTCATCTACCCCCCATTCAAAAATATAATCATGTAATAATGTGGTATCCACGAGGGCGCGTTCTGTTTGGTTTAAAACAATGACAGGTGCAATTTCAATGGTTGTTCCAGCAGGGATGGCCTCTGTTGTAAAAACCCCTCTACCTCTATTCGTAGTCTCCATAATGTATAAAATTGGCAATATCATTGCATAAAGTTAGCATATCCTAGTATGATTTAGTAAATTGCACCCATGTCAGCCGAATTAGAAGACAATATCATATTATCAGAAGTTTTTTTAGAGATCCTCTCTAAAGAAGACATGCCGCTTTTAAAGGAATTTTTAGACGAGCAAAACATCAGTGATGTGGTGGAGCTTGTGAATGAATTTCCTGAAAAAGAAGGCTTGATCATTGATACGATGACCGTACACCGTGCGGTAAGTGTCTTCAAATTATTGGACATCAACCAGCAAAGGGATATCATTAAAGAACTCCCTGCAAGAAAGACAGCTAAGATCTTAAATGAATTGCCACCCGATGACCGTACTGACTTTTTTGAAGAATTACCAAAAGCAGCTATCCGTGACCTCATAAAATTATTGGACCCAGAAGAACGTAAAATTACTTTATCGCTATTAGGCTATCCTGATGATTCAGTTGGACGTATGATGACGCCCGATTATGTCTATGTATATCCGAATTATACTGTGGCGCAAGTTTTAGACAATATCAGAAAATATGGTAAGAATTCAGAGACCATTGACGTGATTTATATTATTGATGAATTGGGTTGCTTAGTGGATGACATTCGAATTAGAGACTTGTTATTAGCAAAACCAACTGATGTCATTAAAGACATTATTGATGGTAGGTATGTGGCATTGAATGTGTATGACGATCAAGAACATGCAAGTCAGGTATTTAAAATGAATAACAGAGTCGCGATTCCAGTGGTCGATGACAACGATGTGCTATTAGGTATTGTGACCATTGATGATATCTTATGGGTAACCAATGAGGAGTTCAGTGAGGATATGCAAAAGATGGGAGGTACTGAAGCATTGAACGAACCTTATTTAGACATGTCTATCTTTAATTTATTCAAAAAAAGAATCACTTGGTTAGTCGTTCTATTCTTAGGTGAAATGTTGACTGCTACAGCAATGGGTTATTTTGAAGGAGAGATTGCGAAAGTGATTGTGCTGACTACTTTCATCCCATTAATTTTATCCAGCGGTGGTAATACGGGTTCACAAGCTTCTACCTTAATCATACAGGCCATGTCGATTGGTGAAATCACCATTGAAGATTGGTGGAAAATTTTAAAAAGAGAAATTCTAAGTGGCTTATTATTAGGTTTAGTATTAGGTGTGATTGGATTTTTAAGAGTGATGGTCTGGCATTATATTGCTCCTGGATTCTATGGAGAACATTGGATTTTAATTGCCTGCACAATCGGATTAACCTTAGTGGGTGTTGTGATTTGGGGAACCATCACTGGTTCTATGCTGCCAATGGTTTTAAAAAGACTAGGTGCGGATCCAGCAGTTTCATCTGCCCCATTTGTGGCCACTTTGGTGGATGTGACGGCAATCCTTATTTATTTTGGTCTAGCATTTTTATTCTTGCAAGGAACCCTGCTTTAATCCTTGGCCATTCCTCCTTCAGCATACTTAAAACAATAGAGTCACGTCTTGTCCCATCACTTGTTGGAAGATGATTGCGCAATATCCCTTCAACTGTGCATCCAATTTTTTGCATGGCTGCAATGCTTCGTTTATTTCTATTGTCTGCGCGAAATTCTACACGTTCAAATCCAATTGTTTCAAAGGCAAAACTTAAGAGTAACAATTTACAGTGTTCATTCAAACCTGTCCCCCAAGTTTTTTCACTATACCAGGTATATCCAAGTTGGGTCGTACTAGCCTCCAATTGTATGTCATAAAATCTTGTACTCCCTACATATTTATTTTGTAGTTTGTCAAACACAATAAATGGATAGGCAGATTTCAACTGTCTTGTTTCAACAGCAGTCGCAATATATTGTTCAAATTCTTGCGCTGTTATGATCGGTGTTAAAGCGTATTTCCAAAGTGTTGGTTCGTTCTTTACATAGGCCGATAGATTTGCCACATCATCTTGCACCAAAGGACGCAATAACACGCGTTCGTCTTCTAAAATCACGTCTATTCTTGTATCAAAAACCAATTTGGGATGCATAGATTAAAAAATTAATGTTTAATTTTGTTTAAATTATTGAATAAAGTTCAAATCATCAAAATATGTGTGGAATCGTAGGTTATATAGGTCATAGAGAAGCATACCCAATTGTATTAAAAGGATTAAAGCGCTTAGAATATCGTGGCTATGATAGTACAGGAGTTGCAATCATTCAAGATGGTCAATTACAAGTGCATAAAAAAAAGGGTAAGGTTGTTGAATTAGAAGAAGCTGTGGTAGGTAAAAATATGCATTCAAATATTTGTATCGGGCATACACGTTGGGCTACACATGGCGAACCATCTGACCGCAATGCACATCCACACTTATCTAACAATGGCAGATTGGCCATGTTACACAATGGTATTATTGAGAACTATACACAAATTAAAACGGAGCTACTTTCCAAAGGATACAGTTTTAAAAGTGATACCGATACCGAAGTATTATTGAATTTCATACAAGACATCCAAGAAAATAACAATAGTAATTTAGAAGAAGCCTTACGCATTGCTTTAAAAAGAATTGTAGGTGCGTATTGTATCTTATTAATTGACCAAGAAGACCCTGAAACCATCATTGCTGCGCGTAAAGGAAGTCCTTTGGTGATTGGCATTGGAAAAGACGAACATTTTTTAGCAAGTGACGCCTCTCCTATCATTGAGTATACCAAGGAAGTGGTGTATGTGAACGATTATGAAATTGCGATTGTGAAAAAGGGTGAATTGATTTTGAAAAATTTGGGTAACGAAAAACAAACCCCATTTATACAAAAACTAGATATGGAATTAGCAGCCATTGAAAAAGGCGGCTATGACCATTTTATGTTGAAAGAAATTTTTGAGCAGCCGGCCACTATTTTTGATTGCTTAAGAGGCAGACTATTACAAGAGGAACAACAAATTGTGATGGCAGGTGTAGACAATCATTTAGAAGCATTGACAAAAGCTTCGAGAATTTTGATTGTGGCATGTGGTACAAGTTGGCATGCTGGATTAGTAGCAGAATATATGATTGAAGAATTATGTCGTATCCCTGTAGAAGTGGAATACGCATCAGAATTTAGATACCGTAATCCGGTCATTCATCCTGGTGATGTAATTATAGCCATCTCTCAAAGTGGTGAAACTGCCGATACTTTGGTGGCATTAGAAAGCGCAAAAGAAAAAGGTGCTTTTATATTTGGTGTCGTGAATGCAGTGGGAAGTAGTATCGCAAGATTGAGTCATGCTGGTGCTTATACCCATGCAGGACCTGAAATTGGAGTTGCAAGTACCAAAGCATTTACAGGACAATTGGCTGTGTTGACCATGATGGCGTTAAAAATAGCAAAGGCAAAAGGAAGTATTTCTGATGAACGCTATGAACACTTAATCAATGAATTGGCATCTGTTCCAGAAAAAGTAAAAACAATTTTAGCAGACACCACAAAAATTGAAGCAATTGCAAAACAATACAAAAACGCTAAGGACTTTTTATATTTAGGAAGAGGCTTTAATTTCCCAATTGCTTTAGAAGGCGCTTTGAAATTAAAAGAGATTACCTATATCCATGCCGAAGGGTATCCAGCAGCAGAAATGAAACACGGACCAATCGCCTTGGTGGACGAAAATTTACCAGTTGTTTTTGTAGCCACTAAAGACCTCTACTATGAAAAAGTAGTGTCGAATATCCAAGAAATCAAAGCAAGAAAAGGGCAAATTATTGCTGTTGCATCCGAAGGTGATACCGTCTTGCCAACCATGTCGGATAATATCATGTTTGTGCCTGAAATCGACGAAGTCATTGCCCCATTATTAAGTGTCATCCCTTTACAATTACTCAGTTACTATGTAGGCGTCGCTAAAGGCATTGATGTAGATAAGCCAAGGAACTTAGCGAAGTCCGTTACGGTGGAATAGCCATATAGGGCGTAGATTGTTAAACAAAACCTTTAGGACTGATTGTACTATCCAGAATTTAGCTGTGCTTTGATAAGTTTTTAAAAACTTATTATTATATTTAGTAATGCAAAATTTTATCAAAATTTTCAAATATGCCACTCCATTCGTACTGTATGGCTTAGGCTATTTAAGTTTTACAAAATCTGGTTGGTATTGTTGGACACCATTGATCTATACTTTTTTTATGGTGCCATTGGTAGAACTATTTATTGCACCTAATTCAGCAAATTTAGATGTGGCCGAAGAGCAAATGGCCAAAGCCAATCAATGGTATGATGTCGTGTTGTGGTGCACTGTGCCGCTTCAGTATTTTTTGTTGTATACTTTTTTAACCCATATTGGTTCTAGTCAATCAAATGTAGATACCTTGGGTAGCATCATTGGGATGGGCTTGTTATGCGGTGCATTTGGAATTAATGTAGCACATGAATTAGGGCATAGAACAAATAAATTTGAACAATCTTTAGCAAAATCTTTATTACTTACAAGCTTATACATGCACTTCTTTATCGAACACAATAAGGGACACCATAAACATGTAGCAACTCCTAATGATCCTAGTACCGCCAAATTCAAACAAACTGTGTATGCGTTTTGGATACAAACTTTTATTGGTACTTATGTAAGTGCATGGCATATTGCAATCGAGGATGCAAAAAAGAAGAAGGGCTTCTTGCCTGCCATCTTCAATGAAATGATGTTGTTTCAAATCATTCAATTAGGATTAGTACTACTAATTTTTATAAATTTTGGACTCACTATTACTGCTTATTTTATACTTGCTGCTTTCTTAGGTGCCATCTTACTTGAATCGGTAAACTATATTGAACATTATGGTTTGCAAAGAGAAAAAGGATCAAGTGCATTATTTGAAAGAGTGCAGCCACATCATAGTTGGAATAGCAACCATATTATTGGAAGATTGATGCTTTTTGAATTGAGTAGACATAGTGATCATCATTATATGGCATCTCGCAAATACCAGGTTTTAAGAAATCTGGATGAAGCGCCTCAAATGCCTACGGGTTATCCTGGCATGATCATTCTTTCACTATTCCCACCATTGTGGTTCAAAGTGATGCATCAGCAGATGCGCAAATACAGTCTTTTACCCAATAATTAAGGCTCCGTTGAAAATGTCGTACCTTGCAGGCCATTATGAGTACGAATTTTAAAGAATTAGGCCTAATTGAGCCTATCCTATTAGCCCTTTTCGAAGAAGGCTATACCACCCCAACGCCTATTCAAGCAGCGTCAATCCCTATTATATTAGATGGAAAAGACCTACTTGGTTGTGCACAAACCGGCACAGGTAAAACTGCCGCTTTCACCCTTCCTATTATCCAGTTATTGTTACAACATAAACCTGCAAAGAAGCGTAAAAAAATTAGAACATTAATTGTTACCCCAACACGTGAATTAGCCATTCAAATTGCTGAAAATTTTGAGGCCTACGGAAGACATACACCTTTAAATTGTACGGTTATTTTTGGCGGAGTAGGTCAAGGACCTCAGGTGACTGCACTCAGAAATGGCGTAGATGTAGTGATTGCTACACCAGGTCGTTTATTGGATTTAATGAACCAAGGTCATCTTAGTTTAAGGGACGTTGAATTCTTTGTATTAGATGAGGCAGATCGTATGTTAGACATGGGATTTGTGCATGATATTAAAAAATTATTGGCAGTTTTACCAAAGAAAAGACAATCGCTGTTCTTCTCTGCAACTATGCCTTCTGAAATTGTGAGTTTAGCAAATGCTATTTTAAATAAACCAAGCTCAGTATCAGTTACACCAGTTTCATCTACAGTAGAAATCATTGAACAATCGGTTTATTTTGTAGATAAAGCCAATAAGAATTCCTTGTTAATGGAATTATTGAAAGACCAAAATATTAAAAATGTATTGGTTTTTACAAGAACCAAACATGGTGCAGATAAAGTAGTTAACCTACTAGTAAAAAACAATGTTTCTGCAGAAGCGATCCATGGCAATAAATCTCAAAATGCAAGACAAAGGGCATTGAGTAATTTCAAGGATCAATCCACCAGAGTTTTGGTTGCCACTGATATTGCAGCAAGAGGAATTGATGTGGATGAATTAGCACACGTAATTAATTTTGAGATTCCGAATATTCCAGAAACCTATGTCCACCGAATTGGTAGAACTGGAAGAGCTGGTGCCTCAGGCGCCGCCTATTCCTTCTGTGATTATGAGGAAAAAGTATTTTTGAAGGATATTGAAAAGCTCATTGGCAAAACCATCCCAGTGATCGAAAGCCATCCCTACCCAATGCAGCAGTTTCACGCCAATAAAACCTCAAATGACGCAGGTTGGGGCAAGCCCAATAACACCAGAGGCAGGGCACCTAGAGAGGGCGGAGCCAATGGAGGACAAAAAGGAGGACAAAAAAGACGTTTTCCTAATTCAAAACCGACTAGGTAATATTATCTTTGAGCTAATTACCTAAATCGTTTTTTATGAAAAAAATGCTCATTGGCTTTTTATTCCTTGTGTCTTTTATCACTTTTTTTACGACTTCCCTATTTGCTCAAGAACGTCCGATTGTAAAATCAGACCTTCTAAGTAGTGCGAAATTAATAGACCTTCAATTCACAGATCCTGAAATTGATTCCTTATTCAATGATGTGATAGATAATTTAGCGAACTATAAAGCCATGCATGCATTGTCATTAAACAATAGTACTCCACTGAGTCTATGGCATACTGCTATTCTTCCAGGCATGAAATTAAACAAAGTGCAAAAACCAATTATTTGGGACGCACCTACTTTAGTTAAATTACCAGAAAATAAAAATGAGCTTGCTTTTTATTCAATCGAACAACTGGCTTATTTAATTAAAAATAAAAAAATCAGTTCGGTCGCATTGACTCAATTTTTTATTGATAGGATCAAAAAATACGGCGATACTTTGCAATGTGTCATTAGCCTTCAGGAAGATTTGGCATTCGCACAAGCGAAACAAGCAGATGCAGAAATCGCTGCTGGTAAATACCGAGGTCAATTACATGGTATCCCTTATGGCTTAAAGGATTTATTTGCTGTAAAAAATACCAAGACCACTTGGGGAGCTGCTCCTTACCAAAATCAAGTCATCCAAGAAGACGCTTTTGTGTATGAAAAAATGAAAGCAGCCGGAGCTGTATTGGTGGCTAAATTTACTTTAGGTGCACTCGCTATGGGCGACTATTGGTATGGTGGTAGAACAAAGAACCCATGGAACTTAAAGACTGGATCTTCTGGATCATCCGCTGGTTCAACTTCAGCAACAGTGGCAGGATTGGTGCCATTTGCAATTGGAACAGAAACTTGGGGAAGCATTGTTTCTCCTGCAACGACTTGCGGCGCCACAGGGTTAAGACCTACATTTGGAAGCATCAGCCGTTCAGGCGGAATGGCATTAAGCTATAGCTTAGATAAAGTAGGACCAATCACTCGTTCTGCGAATGATGCTGCCATTGTTTTTAATTATTTACATGGCACGGATGGCAAGGACGGATCTGCTGTAGATATGCCATTCAATTATGCGCCAAAAACAAATTTAAAAACTTACAAAATTGCTTACGCTAAAAATTATTTTGACAAAATAAAAGATACCAACCGTTCAGAGTTCGAAGTCTTAAAGCAATTCAGGAAAATGGGCATTGAATTAATTCCTATTAATTTTCCAGACAGTGGTGTATATCAGTTTAATATCATGGACATTGTGATTGGTGCTGAAGCTGGTGCACAATTTGACGATATGACGCGTTCAGGATTAGATGACGCATTAACAAGACAAACAAAAAATGATTGGCCAAATTCATTTAGAACTTCTAGGTTTGTACCAGCAGTAGAATATATCAATGCACAAAGACATAGAACAATACTCATGCAAAAAGTCAATGAAGTGATCTCGCAATATGATGCGATTATTTGTCCATCTAGAGGCGGAGGCAATCAGTCGGCAATTACCAATTTAACAGGCCACCCTGTGGTTTGTGTGCCAACTGGATTAGATGCAAAATGGCAACTACCTACAGGTATCAGTTTTGTAGGAAAATTGTTTGATGAAGGCACCATTTTAAATATTGCACACCAATATCAAAAAGCAACTGGTTGGGATGAAATGCATCCTACCATGTTCAAATAATTCGCAAAGACTATGAATGAAATAAAGAAAGTAGCATTACAACAACTAGGCTATGGTTTTATACAAGACCTCCCAAAGGGTAAGGACGAATACTATTTACGCAATCAACAAAATAGGAGTGGCATAAAATACCGCTCCCTAACTTCATTAGAGATTGAAATTTTAGTGCGCAATGGAAATTCAAGTGACGACTGGTCAAAATTATTGGTATCCAATGCCTTTAATCCAGAACTCGTTAAAAACTGTTCTTTTTTTGGTTTGGTTCGTATTGGTAATTTAGAAACAACCTGTCTTTGCTTTAGTGATTTAACAGTGCCAGTTGGACTATACAATTCTACTATTATTAGCGCTGATTTTGGTAATAATGTCGCCATTCACAATGTCAACTATCTATCTCATTATATTGTTGGAGACGAGGTGATTATCAATAACGTCAATGAACTCGTAACAACCAACCATGCAAAATTTGGTAATGGTATTCTAAAAAAAGGCGAGCCTGAGTCTGTAAGAATTTGGTTAGAGCTATGCAACGAAAATACAGGCAGAAAAGTGCTTCCTTTCAATGGCATGAGCGCTGCAGACGCCTACTTATGGACTAGAAACAGGCATGATAAAGTTTTACAAGATAAGTTCATCGAGTTGACCGAAAAACAATTTGACAACAAGCGAGGCTATTATGGAAAAATTGGAGACCGAACGGTTATTAAGAATTGTAGGATCATTAAAGATACTTGGATTGGCACAGATGCCTATTTAAAAGGAGCGAATAAAATAAAAAATGTGACCATCAACTCCAATGAACTTGCTAGGACGCAAATTGGAGAAGGATCAGAATTGGTGAATGGTATTATTGGATATGGTTGTAGAGTGTTCTATGGCATTAAAGCAGTACGTTTTATCATGTCGGATTACTCGCAATTAAAATATGGTGCAAGGTTGATTAATTCTTTTTTAGGAGCGAATGCGACTATCTCTTGTTGTGAGGTATTGAACTCATTAATTTACCCCGCACACGAACAGCACCATAACAACTCCTTTCTTTGTGCCGCGCTAGTAATGGGCCAAAGCAATATTGCTGCTGGTGCAACATTAGGATCCAACCACAATAGTCGAGGGGCAGATGGCGAAGTGATAATGGGTAGAGGCTTCTGGCCAGGACTATGCGTGAGCATTAAGCACAATTCTATTTTTCCAAGTTTTACCATTTTAAACAAAGGGGATTACAATTATGAATTGAATATTCCAATTCCATTTTCTCTTATTAGTAATGATACCATAAAAGATGAATTGGTAGTGATGCCTGGCTATTGGTTTTTATACAATTTTTATGCACTAGCAAGAAATGCCTGGAAATACCAAGACAGAGATAATAGAAAAAATATAGACCAATATTTTGAATACGACTATTTAGCACCAGACAGTGTCCATGAATTAATCAAAGGCAGAGAGGTCATTGCAATAGCAGTTGCGAAAGCACAATTATTAAAAGAAAAGAAGTCAATACAAAAATCGGAGGACGAATTATTACAATTAGGATGCAAACTACTCTCTATTAAAACTAAAAAAGAGATAGACCAGTTAGATGTTTTTGTAGAAGGATTTGAAAATAGCAAACGTAAAACTAGGTTAATCAAATGTCATGATGCTTTTGCGATTTTTGAAAAAATGATTTTTATCTATGGCATGGATCAATTGATGCTCAAAATAAATCAAAATGGATTAAAGGGTTTATCCGCTAAAGTAAAAGCAATTAAAACTACCGGTGCTGTCATTGAATGGAGTAATATTGGTGGACAGCTCATCCCTAGTAAATCGGTTCAATCCATGCTTCAGCAAATAAAAACAGATAAACTAGCTAGCTGGAATGCAGTGCATCAATATTATCAAAAAGAAACAGCTAGCTATTTAGATAAAAAAAATCTACACGCTTTATATTGCCTAGAGTTAATTGAAGGCACCACTATTAGTGGACTCAGTTATAAAAAATTGAATGAATGGGTGGATCGTTATCAAGCTATTAAGGAAGAGATTACTCAAAAAATAAAAAGCTCCAGAGCAAAAGATTATACCAATCCATTTAGAAAAATGGTTTACCAAAACCAAGCCGAAATGGACGCCATTGTAGGTGACTTAAATGACAATAGTTTTATTGCAAAGCAAATTGCGGATCAAAAGCAATTAAACAAATTGATCATTGAATTTAAACAAGCTTTAAAGGCCAAATAGACTCATCCCAATACCAAGTTGCCATTGGGTTGTTCGCCATTTTGCTTGATCTTGTAATTCATTGATATTTTGCAAGCCGACTAGGTATCTGCCATAAACAAAAAAGCCACCAAGATTGACTTTTGCGCCCCCCACAAAGGAAAATTCCCCTTGTTGAAATGCTAGTTGTGCATTTTCTATCCCATCTTTCTTTTGGTCTAATAAAATGCCATATTGAGGCCCTGCTTGTAAAAGCAATGCCGAGAAAGGTTTTACTTGAACCAATAATGGAACCATTAAGTAATTCAAATGATAGGTTTCAGGATTGTATTTATTATCTCCTAATACATCCATGATATTCGGGTTGGTAGATAATTTAGTTTGAGAAAGCAATACTTCTGGCACCAAACTTATTTTATCTGTAAGACCTATTTGAAAAGTAATCCCACCGTGATAGGATGCGGTATGTCGGTCAACGGCTACTGAGTTGACACTTGTCAAATTTTGACCCACTTTAATGCCAATATTTATTTTTTCTTGTGCTGTAGCAGTAAAAGCAATTAAAATAGTAGCAAGTAGAATAAATTTTTTCATCATGATTATTTTAAGGGTGACCCAAATAGCAAAACCATATAGCAATATCTATAGAACGTATAAATTTAAATTTTGTTACATAGCACAAACATTAAACCAATTCCAATAGGGTAATTTCTGGCATAATGCCTACCCTGCCTGGATAGCCTAAAAATCCAAAACCTCTATTCACATATAATTGTTGGTCTACTTGTTGGTACAATCCGGCCCATTGTTTATACACCCATTGAACAGGACTCCATTTAAAATAAGGATTCTCTAATCCGAATTGCATCCCATGTGTGTGACCAGATAACATCAGATCTACTTGAGGAAATTCAGGAATCACTTGCGCTTCCCAATGACTTGGATCATGACTCATTAGCACAATGACATCTGTTGGATCAACTCCTTCTAAGGCTTTCTGCAATTGACCGTATTTAGGAAATCTTGCTTTTGCGCCCCAGTTTTCGATGCCCACTAATTTTATTTTAGCACCCCCCTTTTCAATGGTCACATGTTCATTCATTAATAATTTCCATCCCATGGATGCATGGACCGCTTTTAATGCCTCTAGATTTGCGACTTTCGCTTCTTTGGATGGCCATTGTACATAATCTCCATAATCATGGTTACCTAAAGTGCTAAACACGCCTTTTGGTGCAGACAATTGACCAAACACCGCTGTCCAATCTTGCATTTCTGTTGCTTTATCATTCACTAGATCCCCAGTAAATAGAATTAAGTCTGCTTGTTGTTGTTGAATTAAATCGATTCCTTTTTGAACTGCAATTTTTTCTTTTAAACTTCCACTATGAATATCACTTATATGGATAATTTTAAAACCTTTAAATGCGGCAGGCAAATTTTTAATAGCCACTTTTTTACGCATCAATTGGTACTTGTATTTATTGCCAAAACCATATAGCAACGAAAAAAATAAGGAAGATGAAACCCCTACTCCTAGCCAATTCAAAAATGCAGATCTAGGAATCCCTTGCTCTGAATTCATGAATTTTGCACCAGCTGTAGATGCCACTTGCCCCAGGGTCCAAAAAGCGCCCCTCCTTAAATCATCCACCAAAAAAAATACGACCAGGGTGATTTGGGCAATGACCCAGCCAATCCCAATCGAAAAAATATACTGTCTAAAATAGGGATTTACAATATATGGGAATAGCAAAAAAGAACCCAAACTGGCAATACATAGAAACCAATAGCCGAAATTAACAGCTGTTTTTATACCTACACTTGCTCCATTAAGCATGATTTTTAACACATGAAAGATGTAAAAATCAATCAAAATCAAGAAAGTAATGAGGATGAATACAAAAACAGGGTTCTTCATAGATGGGATTAAGGTGTAAAATTAAGCCTAATTGTTACTATTTATGCCGTATTTTTGGAGCAAATTAAGGAGGTTTTTTATATGGCAAGAATCATTGGTATAGCAAATCAAAAAGGAGGCGTGGGTAAAACCACTTCGGCAATCAATATTGCGGCAAGTTTGGCTGTTTTAGAATATAGAACACTTTTAATTGACGCTGACCCTCAGGCAAATAGCACTACTGGAGTTGGTTTTGACCTGCATAATATCAACACCAGCCTTTATGATGCGATGATCAATGGCACCCCATTATCAGATGTCGTTTTGAAAACAGAAATTCCACATCTAGACCTAATCCCTTCTCATATTGACTTAGTAGGTGCAGAAATTGAATTGGTGAATTTTCCAAGTAGAGAAAACGTTTTAAAAAATTTATTAACCGCCTTAGATGATCAATATGATTTTATCATCATTGACTGTTTGCCATCCCTAGGACTAATTACAGTGAATGCATTGGTCGCATCAAATAGTGTGATTGTACCAGTACAATGTGAGTTCTTTGCTTTGGAGGGCCTAGGAAAATTATTGAATACCATTAAAATTGTTCAAAGTAGACTCAATCCTGATTTACAGATTGAGGGGATTTTGATGACCATGTATGATGGTCGACTTAGATTAAGCAACCAAGTTGTAAGTGAAGTTCGAAAGCATTTTGATGAAATGGTGTTCTCTACAATTATACATCGTAACACTAGATTGAGTGAAGCCCCTAGCGTGGGTAAACCAGTTATTTTATATGATGCAGATAGTAAGGGCACAGTGAACTATTTAAATTTGGCAAAAGAAATTTTACAGAAAAATGGCATGACTAAAATGAGTAATGCCGAGAGAATAATAGATTAGTACAATGAGTAAAAGCATACCCAACAAAGATTTAATTGGTAAAGGACTTCGCACTTTATTGCAGAATATGGATGCAGAGTTTAAAAACCCTGCAGGAAAGGTTCAACCTGCTGCTATTGAGAAAGCCGTGGCCATTAACAGGATTGCATTGACAAATATTATTGTTAATCCTAAGAACCCAAGGAAAGACTTTGACGAAAAGGCTTTGCAAGAATTGGCTCAGTCTTTGAAAATGCATGACTTGATCCAGCCTATTACAGTCGCACAATTAACCAATGGCAAATTCCAATTGATTGCAGGAGAAAGAAGATTTCGTGCTGCAAAAATTGCGGGTTTAACGGATATACCTGCCTATATCAGATTAGGGAACGATAAAGAATTATTAGAACTAGCCTTATTAGAGAACTTGCAGAGAGTAGACTTAAACGAAATCGAAGTGGCATTGAGTTACCAAAGAATGATGGATGAACTCAACTATACCCAAGAACAAGTAGCCGAGCGAATGGGTAAAGATCGTTCCACTGTATCCAACTATATCCGTTTATTAGAATTACCACCTGCTATTCAAGCCGCGCTTAGAAACGGAAGCTTGAGTGTGAGTTTGGCCAAATTATTGATTGGCAAAGAAGTGGATAAGCAACTTTTTTTATTGAAAGAAATTATTGCTAAAGGATTAACAGTTCGCCAAACAGAAGCACTGATTAAAAATTTGACTGCAACACCAGGATCAAAAAATGCATCGAATACAGGTCATCCAAATCAACTTTCGCCTGTGTACCAAAGATTGGAAAATAAATTGAAAGACCATTTTGGAACCCAAGTTCAATTACAACATCAAAAAAATGGATCGGGCAAAATCACCATTAGCTATAACGATTTAAATGCTATGAACAAGATCCTTGACGCAATGCAAGTAAGTATTAGTTAGATGAAACGCTTCTATACCATATTGTTTTTGTTGTTTTTGCAACAAACCTTGTGGGCGCAAGATAGCACATTCAATTACCTAAAACATTCGCCAAAAAAAGCAACCAACAGATCTGCCATCTTACCAGGACTTGGTCAAGCTTACAATAAACAATACTGGAAAATTCCTTTAGTCTACGGAGTGTTATCCGTGCCTGTTGTCACCTATGTGTACAATAACGATTTATATGCAAAAACAAAATTTGCCTATGAAGCAAGAATCAAAGAAGCCAATGGAGACAATTCAGGTGTGAGCAAAATTGACCCTGTTTTAATAAATTTAAGCGCAGGTTCGCTTCAGAGTTACCGTAATATATTTAGAAAAAATAGAGACGTATCTATTATGTGGTTTATAATAGCGTGGGGTATCAATGTGGTGGACGCTTCTGTATCTGGTCATTTAAAAGAATTTGATGTGAGTAATAATTTAGTAATACAGATGGCTCCTATGAAATCAGATGCGTATCAACAAGCTGGCCTATCTTTACAATTCAAATGGAAGTACGCAAAATAAAGCGCTAAAAATATAAGATGAAAATTGCATTAATTGGATATGGTAAAATGGGTAAAGCAATAGAAGCTTTGGCGGTTCAAAAAGGACACCATGTGGTATTAAAAATTGATGAATCCAATGCTGATTCATTCACACAAGAACAAGCTGATAAAGCAGATGTCGCAATAGAATTTACTGGTCCTCATAGTGCAGTTAATAATATACTGCAATGTATCTCCTTTGGATTGCCTGTGGTGAGTGGATCTACAGGATGGTTAGATCATTGGTCGCAGGTTGAAGCTGCCTGTTACGAAAAAAATGGCACTGTTGTGTATTCAAGCAATTATAGTATTGGTGTGAATTTATTCTTTGAAATCAACAAAGTATTGGCTAAATTGATGGATCCTTATCCTGGTTATGATGTTTCCATGAAGGAGATACACCATACAGAAAAAAAAGATGCCCCAAGCGGAACCGCTATTTCCTTAGCTGAGCAAATTATAGCCAACCTAGGAAGAAAGCAACAATGGACCAATGATTCGCAGTGCAATCCAAATGAAATTAGCATTCGATCAGAGCGTACAGATCCAGCGCCTGGAACGCATTCGGTTAGTTATCATTCTGAAATAGACTCTATAGAGATTGTACATACCGCACACAATAGACAAGGTTTTGCAGCAGGGGCGATCATGGCTGCCGAATCTACTGCTCATAAAAAGGGATTGTTCAGTATGAAAGATGTTTTAGGATTATAATCAAAGAACTGTTATCAATTTTGCTTAAAATATTTAAATGAATACCCATGAAAAAATTAGGCTTTATCCTAGCTTTATTTGTTACACTACAAGTAGATGCGCAAAAACTAATTGGCGGAAACAATATCATCAAGGGTAATTTAACAAGCTTTGCTTTGAAAAATTATCAATTGACGTATGAAAGAAGTTTAAATCACTTCATGTCTCTTTCGGCTAGTTATCGTTATATGCCAAAAGGGGGACTTCCTTTACAAGCTACAGTAAAAAAATACATAGACAATTCGGCTATTAATTATGATTTATTTCAAATAGGAAATAACGCCTTGACTTTTGAAGGTAGATTCTATTTAGGCTTGCAAAAAATGTCGGGCTTCTATATTGCACCTTATGCTAGATTTGCCAATTTCGACTTGGCGGTTCCAGTATCCTATTCTTATAAACCAGATGCAACAGTTGGTGCCCTTATTGGCAATACTCCAATTACAAAAACCGCTGATTTAAACGGTGTAATCAAGTCTAGCAGTTATGGTGCCTATATTGGGATGCAAAAACAATTGCTTACAAAGTTGGTGCTTGATATTTGGTTCATTGGAGGGCACTATGGTAGTTCAAATGGTGCTTTAAGTTTCGTTGCTCCTCAAGATGCAAAATTACCGACACAAGCAGTTGTTGCACTTCAAAAAACATTAGATGAAACCCAATTGAAGCCATTTGACTTAACATCTAAAGTGACCCAAAATGGCGCAACCGCAGATATGAAGGGACCATGGGCAGGATTTAGAGGCTTAGGTATTAGCTTGGGCTTACGCTTTTAAGTAACCAATACTTCATTCATTTTCTTTAACTTTATTCCTGCAAAACGCTCCTTATGATACCTAACTATTTACAAGATTTATTCAAAGCACAATCTTACGATCCCAATCAATTTTTCTTAATTGCAGGACCATGTGTGGTAGAAGATGAGGCATTGGTGATGGAAATTGGTGAAAAGGTATCCACTATCTGTAAGAATTTAGGTATCCCCTATGTATTTAAAGCAAGCTACAGAAAAGCAAATCGAACTAGTGCGAATTCATTTACAGGCATTGGGGATGATACTGGAATGGAGTTGATTAAAAAAGTAGGTGCAAGATTTAATGTACCCACAACATCCGATATTCATGCGCACGAAGAAGCAGCGATTGCTGCGCAGTTCATTGATATATTACAAATCCCTGCCTTTCTTTGTCGTCAAACCGATTTATTAGTTGCTGCTGCGCAGACAGGTAAAATTGTGAATGTCAAAAAAGGACAATTCTTAAGTGGTGCATCTATGAAATTTGCTGTAGATAAAATTAAATTAGCAGGCAACGAAAAAGTCATGTTAACCGAAAGAGGCAATACATTTGGCTACCAAGACTTGGTGGTAGATTATAGAAATATCCCTGCTATGGCAGAAAATAATGTGCCTGTGATTATGGATTGTACACATTCTTTGCAACAACCTAATCAAACATCTGGCATTACCGGAGGTAATCCAAGTTTAATTGAAACCATTGCAAAAGCAGCTATCGCAACAGGAGCCGACGGATTGTTTATAGAAACGCATCCTAACACTGCTAATGCAAAAAGCGATGGCGCGAATATGTTGAAATTGGAATTATTGGAACCCTTGTTAGAAAAATTAGTCCGCTTACGAAAAGCAGTGATTTAGTAACTGCGATAATAGGATAAATGTATCTAGTACTTTAAAGGATTGCGCTTTCCTAAAAGGATATACTGTTTCATGCTTCTCCAGAATGCCAATACCATGTAAATAATTACAGGAGACCCAAAGGTTAAAAAGGAGATATAAATGAACCAGGTTCTTATTTTAGAACTAGCAATTCCCAATCGCTCCCCGATGGCCGAACAAACGCCAAAAGCGTGTAATTCTAGAAAATCTCTGAGTTTTTGCATTTTCAATTGTTTAAAGCTATACCCAAATCTAATTAAAAAAGTGGACATAAAGTGCATTTTTTGATTGCTCCGAGGGTCATTTTCGCTTACCTTTGCATCAGTTTTAACACCTAAAATGATACCTATGGCTTTTGATATCGACATGATCAAAAAAATGTATGCTGAAATGCCAGCAAAAGTAGAAGCAGCTCGTAAAATGTTGGGCCGTCCACTCACTTTATCTGAGAAAATTTTATTCTCCCATTTACATAGTGATCAAAAAGTAGAAAGCTTTGAAAGAGGTGGTTCTTATGTAGATTTTGCACCAGACCGTGTTGCGATGCAAGATGCTACTGCGCAAATGGCCTTGTTACAATTTATGCAAGCAGGTCGTCCTAAAGTTGCTGTACCTAGTACTGTGCATTGTGACCACTTGATCTCTGCAAAAGTAGAAGCCAAACAAGATTTACAAGTAGCCACTACAGACAGTAAAGAAGTGTATGATTTCTTAGCTTCTGTGTCTAACAAATATGGTTTAGGTTTCTGGAAACCAGGTGCTGGTATTATTCACCAAGTGGTTTTAGAGAACTATGCTTTCCCAGGAGGTTTAATGATAGGTACCGATTCACATACAGTGAATGCTGGTGGTTTAGGTATGTTAGCAATTGGTGTAGGTGGTGCAGATGCTTGTGATGTAATGGCAGGATTAGCATGGGAATTAAAATGGCCTAAATTAATTGGTATCAAATTAACAGGAAAATTAAATGGATGGACTGCGCCTAAGGATGTGATTTTAAAAGTAGCTGGTATCTTAACCGTAAAAGGTGGTACTGGGGCGATTGTTGAATATTTTGGAGAAGGTGCTACAAGCATGAGTTGCACAGGTAAAGGAACTATTTGTAATATGGGTGCCGAGATTGGCGCAACCACTTCTACATTTGGTTACGATGCAAGCATGAGCCGTTATTTAACCTCTACAGGACGTGCAGATGTAGCTGCTTTAGCAGACGCGGTTGCAGCATATTTAACTGCAGATGCAGAAGTATATGCAGATCCAACAAAGTACTTTGACGAAATGATTGAAATTGATTTAAACACTTTAGAGCCACACTTGAACGGACCATTCACGCCAGATTTAGCGACGCCTATTTCAAAAATGAAAGAAGCAGCTGCTTCAAACGGATGGCCTACAAAAATTGAAGTGGGTTTAATTGGAAGTTGTACCAACTCTTCTTACGAAGATATTAGTCGTGCGGTAAGTTTGGCAAAACAAGTTTCAGCAAAGGGTTTAACCATGAAATCTGAATATCTAATTACACCAGGTTCTGAGCAAGTAAGATACACGATTGAAAGAGATGGTTTCTTAGAAGTGTTTAGTCAAATTGGTGCGAAAGTATTTGCAAATGCATGTGGGCCATGTATCGGCATGTGGGAGCGTGTAGGTGCAGAGAAAAAAGAAAAAAATACCATCGTACATTCATTCAATAGAAACTTTGCAAAGCGTGCGGATGGTAATCCAAACACCTACGCGTTTGTAGGCTCTCCTGAATTAATTACTGCATTGGCCATTGCAGGTGATTTAAATTTTAATCCATTAACAGATACGCTTACAAATAATAAAGGAGAGCAAGTTAAATTAGATGCCCCAACAGGTGATGAATTACCATTAAGAGGATTCGCAGTGGAAGATGCAGGATTCCAAGCACCAGCAGAAGATGGTTCAAAAGTAATTGTAGCGGTAGACCCAACGTCTAAGCGTTTACAATTATTAGATCCTTTTGCAGCATGGGAAGGCACTGATTTAAAATCATTGAAATTATTAATTAAGGCCAAAGGAAAATGTACCACCGATCATATTTCTATGGCAGGACCTTGGTTAAAATTCCGTGGTCACTTAGATAATATCTCTAATAACTTATTAATAGGTGCAGTGAATTTTTACAATGAAAAAACAGACAATGTAAAAAGTCAAGTGAATGGAAATTACGATACGGTACCTAATACCCAAAGAGCTTACAAAGCAGCAGGTGTGGGGACCATTGTTGTGGGTGATGAAAACTACGGAGAAGGTTCTTCTCGTGAGCACGCTGCCATGGAGCCAAGACATTTAGGCGTACGTGTGGTCATGACAAAGTCTTTCGCTCGTATCCACGAAACAAACTTGAAAAAGCAAGGCATGTTGGCTTTGACTTTTGCAAACAAAGCAGACTATGATAAGATTCAGGAAGATGATAGCATTGATATCATTGGCTTAACCAACTTTGCGCCAGGTACATTATTAACAGTGGTTTTAACGCATCAAGACGGAACAACTGATACCATTCATGCCAACCATACTTATAACCAACAACAAATTGAGTGGTTTAAAGCAGGTGGTGCGTTGAATATCATCAGAAAGCAAGTAGCAGGATGATGATCAATACTGCACTAGTCTCTTTTGGAATGAGTGGAAAAGTTTTCCATGCCCCTTTTATTGCAAGCAATCCAAACTTTCATTTAGTTGGAAGCTGGGAACGCTCAACTAAAAATATTGAAGCCGCCTACCCTGGTACAAAATCATATGCTAGTTACGAGGAATTACTAGCCGACCCAATCATTGATTTAGTGGTGGTGAATAGTCCAAACGATACGCATTTTACATATGCAAAAAGTGCACTCCTTGCAGGTAAGCATGTGGTAGTAGAAAAAGCATTCACCGTAACTGCTAAAGAAGCAGAAGAATTGGATGCCTTGGCGAATACAAAAGGATTAAAATTAGCAGTTTACCAAAACAGGCGTTATGATGCAGATTTTCTTACGATACAAAAATTAATACAAGAAGATGAGATTGGTGTTTTGCAAGATGTACAAATTTCTTTTGAAAGGTATAGAACTACATTGAGCCCTAAGAAACATAAAGAGTCTGTGACACCTGGTGCAGGATTATTGTATGACCTAGGCCCGCATTTAGTAGATCAAGCCATTTTATTATCGGGCATGCCATTGGCTGTATTTGCAGACATCAGAATCACCAGAAAAGTATCCATCATCGACGACTATTTTACATTGATCTTATACTACCCATCCCACCGTATCACATTAACAAGTGGTATGCTGTTTATGACTGAAAGCCCAGGTTATAAAATTTACGGAACCAAGGGTTGTTTCATTAAAAAAAGATCGGATATACAAGAGGCCGATTTAATTGCAGGAAAAAAACCAAATAGCCCAGACTGGGGTGCAGAAGCCACAGCTGATTATGGTATTTTATATACTGACATGAATGGTATCATCACTAATAAAGTGATCCCAAGTATTCCGGGTAATTACGGTACATTTTATGAGAAAATGGCGGATGCTATTTTAAACAATGCCCCTGTCCCAACATCGGCTAAAGAGGGCACCAATATTATTCGTGTATTAGAAGCTGCTAGAAATAGTGCCTTCAATAAAAGAGTCATAGGAGTTTAAAACGCCCTAATTGATCTGACACGCAGCGTATTTAATTTAAGAAGATAAGTATTATAAAGAGCATTCGAAAATCTGTAACACATCACTTGCATATTATTACTTGGATTTTCATTTGAACTGTAATAATAATACGTCACATTTGACCCAGTAAAAAATAAAGCTCTTTGTATGTGAAGTAGTCCTAATTCATAAGCAGACGGTAAATACCAATCACCAAATCCGCCACCTTTATAATTAGCTGCTATTTGTGCTGCATAATTTCCAGCTCCTTGACTTAAAATAATTCTTTCAGTATTCAACAAGCCTGCATTAACCCCATCTCTAAATGCGTTTGTAGTGCTATATGTTCCATTATACCATTTGACTTCAGTACCTTGATCTTCAGTGGAAACAATTAAACCATGTTTCCCATTGTCATATACATAAAAAATAATACCTCCTCCAAATGATTCACCAATGTAGTGGGCCCCCGTTAATTCTGACACATTCGTCCAAGTT
>JBBAJV010000010.1:0-15521 GCA_040403925.1 Sediminibacterium sp.
AAGCGGCTGGCGTACCTGTGTTACACTATTATACATTAGGAAAACCTAAGGTAATCAAAGAGGTTGTTTCGGCTGTGTTTTAACTTATTTTTTTTGTTGAGATTGCAAGAAATCATGAAACTGATCGACCGTTAAATTCTTAGCAATGATCTTTTTGTCTTTATCTAATAAATAAAAAGTAGGTGTTTTAAATACATCATACAGTTGTCTGATGGTAGTGGCCTTACCTGCATTGACTTCTGCATTCAGTGCAGCTTCGGTTTGGTAAATATGCACCCATCCTGCATCAAAATGTTGTTCTGTTATAAATTGTTTCCAAGAAGCTAATTCTTTTACATTGGTATTAACACCAATTACTTGCACACCTAGTTGCTTCCAGTTTTTTGTATAAAAAGAATCTACCCTTGGCATTTCTTCTTTACAATGTCCACAAGTTGGATCCCAGAATGCGATGAATGTAAATTTAGCTAGACTGTTATAAAGCGAAAAAGATTTGTTATCCATTGTATTCAAATCCAATGCTGGAGCGGGATTGCCAATCAAGTTGGCCATGATGCTATACGCACGTTCTGTGATTGCTTTTTTAGATTCATTGTTTAAGAGTAACGTGTCTCCCTTGCTAAAAAAGTTTTGAAATATATGTAAAAACACTTTATCCTGACCCATAAATTCGGGACTGATGTATTGATTGGTAAACTTAAAAAGTAAAAAAGGATAAATTTCTTTTCCTGTTTTCGCTACTGTCAATAGGTATTGCACTTCTTCAATAATCGAATCTGGTTCACGTGAAACATAGTTTTTAAAATACTCATCTAGCTTCGCTTCAAAAAAAGGTGTTCTAATTAAACGGTTATCATTGAATACCACATTGTCCCAATAATGATTTTTGACATAATAAAATGGATAGGTAGAATCCGCCTTGCCATTGATGATGGGGATTGCAGGGGCCTCTGGTCTTTGTAATACGTCTAAGAAAAAACGCATCATGGATTTTGGCGCAGAGGTGATAATTTTTTGTCGCTCTTGTTTGAAGCTAGTGTCCATTTTTTTTAATGCCTGCAAGTATTTTACAGAATCGATTGCTGTTGCTGCGCTGTTATAAGCTTGCTCCAATTGGCTTCTTTGCGCACCAAGTTGGTTCATAGTTTTGGAGTAGGCACTAAAAATATCGTTGTCTTTTGAGCCAATAATTTTATAGTCTACTAAATTCAATGTGTCCGCAATGATTTTAAACTGTTGCCCCTCATCCACCAAAAATTCAAATAGAATACTATATTTAGGGGATACAATAAAGTAAATCCCTGGTGTTAGCCTATCTTTTCCTTTAAAATAACCTAGGCTTGCTTCGTTCAACATGGCAGAATCCGCAAACACACGATTTTGTCCATAGTTGGTGCCCAAATACACCTTTGTGTTTTTATATGGTTTTAGGGTAATTTGAATAGTATGCCCAACAGACTTGGTATTAGAAACATCTTGTTTTTTAATAGCCTGAGCATTGGCGTAATTGTTAGACAAAAGCACTAAACTAATACCACATAAAGCAATTGTTTTCTGAAACATATAAAAAGTGTTTAATAGACAAATTAAGTACATAAAAGTAAAAAATAAAAAACAGATTTAGATTTAATTTAAATGGGCGGAATGGCAGATTCTAGAAGCTGGATTGTACCTTTGTAGTAGTGAGAAAGTCAAAACCAGCCATCATTTTAGAAAAAATCCTTATCGAGGATTATGCAGCAGAGGGTAAGTCCTTAGCAAGAGTGGATGGAAAAGTAATTTTTGTTGAAGGCGCAGTGCCAGGTGATGTGGTGGACATTCAGTTACAAAAAAATAAAACGGATTGGGCAGAAGGCTTTGCAAAAAAATTTCATAGCTATTCCGAAAACAGGGTGCAACCATTTTGTAGTCATTTTGGGGTTTGTGGTGGATGTCAATGGCAGATGTTACCTTATGCACAACAGCTAGTCTATAAGCAGCAACAAGTGGTTGATAATTTAACAAGGATTGCTAAGATTCCTTTGCCACCTGTTCCTGCTATTTTGGGTGCCAAGCAAACCGAAGGTTATCGTAATAAAGTAGAATATACTTTTGCTACAGAGATTTATATGTCATTTGAAGATTTCAGAGCCATGAAAGCTTTGGGCGAGGCACCCGTTAAAAGCCTAGGTGATGGCGGCTTTCATGCGAGGGGATTTTTCGAAAAAATTGTTCCCATAGATATTTGTTATTTACAAGAAGAGCCTACGAATTTAATGCGTAAGGCCGTGGTGCAGTTTGCCCTAGACAACAAGATGCCGTTTTACAATATCAAACAACATCAGGGTTGGTTAAGAAATATGTTTGTTAGAAACACGACCAAGGGCGAGTGGATGATCAATCTGATGCTTGGTTATGAGGACGAAGCAAAAAGAAAAGCGCTTTTGGACTTGTTGTTAAAGCAGTTTCCGCAACTCACTACCCTTTTGTATACCATCAATACCAAGCGCAATGATAGTATGCAAGACTTAGAGCCGCAAGTGTATTATGGCAATGGTTATATCACTGAAAAACTAGAAAAATTTGAATTTAATATAAGTCCAAAATCTTTTTTCCAAACCAATTCAAAACAAGCGGAGGTCTTATATCAGGTAACACGCGAATTCGCAGAATTGACCGGTAAGGAAATCGTCTATGATTTATATTGCGGAACAGGCAGCATTGGTATTTTTTGTAGTGAGCAAGCTAAAAAAATTATTGGTGTAGAGTTTGTAGCAGAAGCGATTGAGGATGCAAAGTTGAATGCCGATTTGAACGGATTAACAGAGACTGCGTTTTTTGCAGGAGACGTGATTAAGGTTTGTGATGATATATTTTTTGAAACCCATGGTAAGCCAGATGTCATTATCACCGATCCACCAAGAGCAGGGATGCACGAAAAATTAGTACAGAAATTATTAGAGATGGAAGCACCAACCATTGTGTATGTAAGTTGTAATCCAGCGACACAGGCAAGAGACCTTGCACTACTACATGCAAAGTACACTGTGACTAAAATACAGCCTGTAGATATGTTTCCACACACTTTGCATATCGAGAATGTGGTACAATTAAAAAGAACAGATTTATTAAACGCATAATTTATGAGAGAATTTAGACCCACAAGATTTGATATTTTACCTACAATCATTAAAAACTTAATTATTATTAATGTTTTAATGTTCTTAGCGCAAAATACATTTGCAGGACCCACTAGCGCATTTTCAGTTGAAGATTATTTTGCATTACACGCATGGCAAAGCAAATTATTTCAACCATGGCAGATGATTACGCATATGTTCTTGCATGGGGACTTTGGGCATATATTAGGTAACATGTTTGCTTTATGGATGTTTGGATCTGTTTTAGAAAATGTATGGGGCCCTAAGCGATTTTTATTGTTTTATATTTTATGTGGTGTTGGCGCTTCGGTCTTGCACTTACTCATACTTTCATACGAATTTGTGCCAATGGCTTCAGACCTGATGCAACTAAGTCAAATGAGTGTCTCAGGATCTTCAGACTTTAATCAGGCTGTATTGGCTTATTCAAAAGCACATAATATACAATTAACAAGAATATTGAGTGAGAACAATGTAAGTCTTGCTACACCTGGTATTCGTACCGAGATCATGGAGCTATTGACAAACAATTACAACAAGACCCTTAATACGGCCACATTAGGTGCAAGTGGTGCAGTTTTTGGTATTATCATGGCCTTCGTTTATTTATTTCCCAATACCTATATCTATATTTATTTTTTCTTTCCTATTAAGGCTAAGTGGCTGGGTATCTTATATTTCTCATACGAACTATTTTTTGCAGTGCGCAATACTGCAGGAGATAATGTGGCAAGATGGGCACATGTGGGTGGCGCCATCGTAGGATTTGTATTGGTATATCTTTGGTCTAAGAAGGAACGTAACAATAGATGGAATTAACACTTAAATAGCACAAACGCATGCAATCAACAGAACAATCAAAACCATTATTTGGTGCAGACAATAATGCGTTAGTAGCACTTGTATCCGTAAATTTAATGGTTGGAGTGACTTATGCCATGACAAGGATGGTGTACTTTTTAGAAGGCTTTCCTAAGTCACAGTTTTATGACGAAGTGGTACATCATTTTATGCTATCGCCTTATTATCAGGAAGCCCTAGAAAAACCTTGGACATTTTTTATTTATAATTGGTCACACGACGATTTTTGGACAATTTGTGGCAACATGATTTGGTTAATTATTTTTGGAAATATTTTACAAAATCAAAAAGCCAATAAGCATCTATTCCCTATTTATTTATACAGCGGCATCTTAGGTGCATTGGCCTTCATTGGCCTTGGCGCTGGTTTTTCATTTATGGGTGCAGAGTTGAGCATCATGGCATTGGCTACGGCTGCATTAAGCCTGAATCCGACCTATCAACTTAAACTCAATGGCACAGGTGGCATTCCTGTTTGGCTTATTTTTATAGTGTATTTTATCATACAAATTGCGACCCATGTAACAGGTACACCCGTATTCTTTTTTACATTGAACCTGGGAGGATTAGTAGGTGTATTGTATATGTATTTGTTAAAAAAGAAAATTGATCTAGGTAATTGGATGCATGTCATTGTAAAAAAATGTAATGGTTTTATGGCGCCTAAAGAGGCGCAATAAAAATTGAAATATATCATGGCAAAAAAATCGCGCATAAGAATTTTTGGTAAAGGGCTGTTATTATCAGTCCATCTTGTGCTTGTGCTATTGTTATTGTATCCACAATTTTTTATGCCGCTTGGATGGATCTGGGTGAACGGTTTTTTAAGTTTATTGGCTCCTTATATTATTGTATTACACTTCTTATTTTTATTTATCTGGCTGATTGCCAAACCCGTACTATCATTGATTTCTGTGGCAACACTGGGCATTGCTTATCCAACTATATTGGTTTTATTTGCATGGCATCCAGGTGTACCCTTCTCACAAAAAAAGAAAGACAATAGTTTACGCATTACTAGTTTTAATTTAAAAGAGTTTAACGGCAACACGCCACAACCAATAGGACATAAATTAAGAACTGAGGATATTGCAGCGTCCATTCAAAAATGGGATCCAGATATTATTTGCTTGCAAGAATACAATACCAAAGAACTTAAAAATGATATCGCGAATCATGCCACTTATTTTGATCAAAAGTATCCCTATTCCTTTTTTTCCAAAGACCATCAAATCAATGAGGCCAATTATTTTGCAGGTAATATCATTTATTCAAAATATAAAATCCTATACGCCGAAAGGGTGCCATTTACCAATCAAGAAAGCTTGATTTATGTGGACTTATTAAAAGGAGATGATACCATTCGCGTTTTCACCACGCATTTAGCTTCTTTTAAATTCAAGCAAAATGATTTTGAAGCAATTGATGATGCAGCTGATGCCAACGAAGCGGCATTAAAAGCCAAGTATGGGGTCATGCGTAAAATGAAAAATGCATTTATGATTCGTGCAGTTCAAGCGTCCATCATTCAAGCACAACTAGCTAAAAGCCCTTATCCTACTCTAATTACTGGAGATTTTAATGATGTCCCAAGTTCCTATACCTATAAATTAATTAAAGGGGAGATGCAGGACGCATTTTTAATAAAGGGTTTTGGTGTTGGAGCCACCTATATGAACTTATCGCCTACTTTAAGAATAGATTATATCATGGCGGACAAAAGATGGCAAGTAAAGGGTTGGGAGTCTTTGGATGAGAACCTTAGTGACCATCACATGATTATGGCGGACCTTCAATTGGTTAAGAATTAGCCATTCTTTTAGGTAAAATAAAATTATCTTTGAGTTCTACTATGCCACTAAAAATATACAACGCACTTACCCGTCAAAAAGAAGTTTTCGAACCGATTAATGCGCCTTATGTGGGTATGTACGTTTGTGGTCCAACGGTAAGTGGTGAAAGTCATTTAGGTCATGCAAGGCCTTTTATTACTTTTGATGTGGTCTACCGATACCTTTTACATAAAGGATACAAAGTTCGCTATGTAAGAAATATTACGGATGCTGGACATTTTGAAGAAGAAGGAAAAGTAGCGGAAGATAAAATTTCGTCTAAGGCCATTTTAGAAAAATTAGAGCCCATGGAGTTGGTGCAGAAATACACCAACCTATACCACTGGGCCATGACACAGTTCAACAATCTACCACCAAGCATAGAACCCACAGCAACCGGACATATTGTAGAGCAAATAGAAATGATTAAAAAAATCTTGGCCGATGGATATGCCTACGAGTCCAATGGTTCTGTTTATTTTGATGTGGTAAAATACAATGACGATTATTCAAAAAGGCATCAACCCTATGGTATTTTAAGTGGTCGTAATATCGAAGAGCAATTAGAAACCACAAGAGATTTAGAAAATCAGGAAGAGAAAAAAAATAAAGTAGATTTTGCTTTATGGAAAAAAGCACCTGTTGAACATATCATGCGTTGGCAAAGTCCATGGGGAGAAGGCTTTCCGGGATGGCATATTGAATGTTCTGCAATGGCCACTAAGTATTTAGGTAAACAATTTGACATCCATGGCGGTGGTATGGATTTACAATTTCCACACCACGAGTGTGAGATTGCACAAAGCACCGTTTGTAATGATCAAATGCCTGCGCGTTATTGGATGCACAATAATATGATTACCATCAATGGTCGCAAGATGGGTAAGAGTTATAATAATGTGATTAAGCTAAGTGAATTGTTCGAAGGCAATCATACTGAGCTTACACAAGCTTATGCACCAATGACTGTTCGATTCTTTATTTTACAAAGTCAGTATCGCGGTACTTTAGATTTTAGCAATGAAGCATTACAAGCATCAGAAAAAGCATTGCGTAGATTCATGGAGGGCTACGAGTGGCTACAAGCACAAAGCTTTGGAAAAGAAGCTAGTTCAAAGGACGAAGCACTTGCTACGCAACTAACTACTTGGATCAACGAATTAGAAACTTTCATGGAGGATGATATCAATACTGCAAAAGTGGTGGCGAACTTATTTGAAATCCTCCCAAGCATCAATTCTTTAAAGGATAAGCATATTGCACCAGATGCGGTAGCTGGAACTGTTTGGGCAACTGTTCAAACACAATTAAAACTATTTGTAGAATCCATTTTAGGATTAAAAGTAGAGAATGGCGCCAATCGCCAACAATTGAATGGCGTGGTAGAGTTGTTGATTGAAATCAGAAAACAAGCAAAGGAAAATAAAGATTTTGCGACCAGTGATAAAATCAGGAATCAATTAACAGCGATGGGGATTCAGTTAAAGGACGAGAAAGACGGGTCGATGAGTTATAGCTTCTAATGATGAGTCTAATGACTATTCTCAATGATCGCAATCATCTTCATGCGCGTGGTTATGCATTCTACAACTATTGTGGTTATTGATATGCGCGATGATGATAAAAAATGCAGCAGGAAATAATAAGAATAATTCAATTTCTCTAAAGACCATTCTACAAAACATCAGTCCTATCCCTATACTAAATAAGATAATCGGCTTAAAGCTGTGGTGGTGTTTTTTATAACCATGGTATAATGAATAGGCGCCAATCCCAAAAGATAGTAGGATCATCCCAAACTCAAAATTTGGATTGTGCAGCACATTGATACCTAATAACGGGAGGCTGCTAAAAAATAAGGGCAGTAAGGCACAGTGTATGGCACAAGCCAAAGAGGCTCCTACTCCAATTGCGTCCCAATTCCAATTTTTAAACATAATGCAAAGCTAAGTCAATACCCTGAAAATAATAGTAACTTTGTGACGCATTTAAAGCAAATCAAGATGTCCAAGAAATCACTTATTTACCTTGCATTTTTCGTAGTTCTTCTTTCGGGATTTTATTATTTTTTATTTAGGGGAACCGATAATTGGAAAGTAAAAATGCCTGTATTAAGCTATGTACAACCCTTTTCATTTACCAATCAGGACGGAAAGGCAGTGACAGAAAAAGTGTTACAAAACAAAATCACTGTCGTAGAATACTTTTTTACAACTTGCAAGGGTATCTGTCCTAAGCTGAATAAAAATATGAAAGAAATTTATTTAGTGTATAAAGACAATCCTGATTTTCAAATCCTCTCTCATACTTGTAATCCGGAAACAGATTCTGTATCAGTATTAAAACACTATGCAGACTCTTTAGAGGTGAATACTGCTCAATGGATTTTTGTAACAGGCCGAAAAGATAGTCTTTACCAAATGGCAAGAGGTTCTTATTTATTAGATGACCCCAAAAATAATGTGGTTAAAATCGAAGACCAATTTATCCATACCCAGTTTTTTGCACTCGTTGACAGAAACGGCAAAGTACGTGGAAAAATATATGATGGACTAAAGACCTTAGAAGTAGAACAATTAAAAGTGGATATCGCTAGGTTGATGAAAGAATAGTGGTTAATCATAATGGAGTAAACAGGTAAAATCTTTTAAAATGATTTTTGTAACAGGCGCAAGCGGTTTAGCGGGGTCTCATTTAATCCAATCTTTATTAAGTAAAGGAAAAAAAGTGCGCGCCCTGTATCGTCAAGCTATACCTGTCTTTGCGGGATCCGAACAATGTGAGTGGATCCAAGGAGATATCTTAGACCCTATTGGTTTAATGGATGCATTAGAAGGGGTCGACTATGTCTATCATTGTGCAGCCATTGTATCTTTTGCACCAGGTGCAGCTGTAAAAATGTTACAATCCAATGTAGAGGGAACAGCCAATGTGGTGAATGCATGTTTAGAGCAAAAAATAAAAAAATTAATTTTTGTGAGTTCGGTTGCTGCATTAGGAAGAATAAGAGAAAACGAAGCGATAGATGAATCGATGCACTGGACACCTGCTACAAGTAATAGTGTGTATGGCCAATCAAAATATTTAGCCGAATTAGAAGTATGGAGAGCCATGGAAGAAGGATTACCTATGGCGATTGTGAATCCTGTAATTATTTTAGGTGCAGGAGATTGGAACAATGGTTCATCAGGTATTTTTAAATCGGCTTACAATGAGTTCCCTTGGTATACGAATGGAATGAGTGGATTTGTAGATGTATTGGATGTGGTGGACGCCATGCAAATATTAATGGAAAGCAATGTGGTGGGACAACGTTATGTATTGAGTGCAGACAATCTAAGCTACAGAACTATATTTAATGCGATTGCAAAAGCCTTTAAAAAAAGACTACCGCATAAAAAAGTAACGCCGTTTTTGGCAGGGATCGTTTGGAGATTAGAAGCCATCAAGGGTTTGATTACTGGTAAAGCGCCTTTATTAACTAAGGAAACTGCAGCAACAGCTCAAGCTATAGTAAGATTTAACAATCAAAAATTCTTGAATGCATTTGCAAATTTTCAATATCGGAATATAGATGAAACGATTATAAGAGTCGCCAAGGAGCTAAAAGCAATCCACCAGCTTCCTTAATCTTCCATCATTTTTTTCCAAAGCGCAGGGATTCTTTTGATCCACACATACTCTCTACGCTTTATACTTGCGTCTTCTGCAGGGAAGCCTAAGTATGTTTTATTTCCTTCTATTGATTTAAGTACAGCAGACCCACCCAACACCACGGCATTTTCGCCAATCGTTAAGGTTTTATTTACACCAACCTGTCCCCAAAGGGTGACACCCGCTTTAATTTTGACGCCTCCAGCAACAGCAACCTGAGCAGCGATTAAACAATTGGCTTTTAATTGGGTATCATGACCAATATGCACCATATTGTCCAGCTTAGATCCCATGCCAATGATGGTATCACCACTCACGCCACGGTCAATGGTACAACTTGCTCCAATTTCGACCCTATCTTCAATAACGACACGTCCACAACTTGGCATTTTTACATACCAAGTGGGTCTATTTTTTTTAGTGTTATAATAAAAAGCATCTGATCCAATTACAGTATTCGATTGTATGATACAATGGTCTCCAATCTTGGTATCTGCTAAAATAATTACCCCAGGATGAATGATACAATGGTCTCCAATTTGCACATTATTACCAATAAAAATATTTGGCATCACCACAGTATTTGCACCTATTTTTAAGTCAGAACTAATTGATTCTGTGCTTAATTTAAATGGCTTAAAGTGATTGACGAGTTTCGCATAGGCGTCAAAAGGGGCATCGCAATACAATAAAGTTTTTCCTTCAGGCAATTCCACCTCCTTGCTATTGATGAGAATACAAGTAGCAGCACTATTGATACAAGTTGCATAATATTTTGGATGATCTACAAAGACAATATCACCATTTTCTACTTGATGAATTTCATTGATTCCTGTGATCAAATTTTGATCATTACCAATGATTTCTGCATTTGTAAATTCAGATAACCATTGTACCGAAACGGGTGCGGAAAGCTTCATAACTGTGATTTTGGGCTAAATCAAAGGTAATGCGCCTTTTTTATAAAAAATATTTTTAAATAAAATACTTGCCTCTAAAAGGCAAAAAACATTCCAAAAAAAAGACATTCGATAGTTGTCTTAACTAGTACATCTAAAAAATGCGATTCAATGAAGCCCTTTGTTTATAAGTGTTTCAGAGATTTCAATTTTATACAATAGAAATTAAAATGGATTTTAAATCTGCTGATTTTTTATTTTTTTTGCTTTAAAATGATGCCCCAAAAAGTCGATTTGTGGATAAACCCGAAAAATTTGTTTACAATTTATTTGTTATTAGAATAAAGTATATTTAATATTGTAAAGGGAATTCGTTCCCGTACTTACTAACCCATCTATATACGAGGTCCCACATCAGTGGGACTTTGTTTTTTAAGCCGCTCAAACAAGTACAAATTCATGGACTATTTTTTAATCTACAAACCCTTTCAAGTGCTTTCGCAATTCACTTCAATAGAAGGTAAACTGTGCTTAAAAGACATCTTGCATGTACCTACAGATGTGTATCCAGTGGGCAGATTAGATTATGATAGTGAAGGTTTATTGTTGATCACGAATGACAAAAGCATCAACCAACAACTATTAAATCCTTTACATGCACATCAACGCACCTATTGGGTTCAAGTAGATGGTGCCATTACAGAAGCAGCTTTAGTAAAACTAAGTAAAGGCGTATCGATTAATGTGGATGGTAAAATCTATCAAACTAGGCCTGCTATATTGGAACAGTTGCCAGATCATTTAGAAGTCCCAGATCGTAATCCTCCTATTCGATTTAGAAAAAGTATCCCAACTAGCTGGGTAGCGATACAAATCACCGAAGGCAAGCATCGTCAGGTACGTAAAATGTTTGCACAGGTTGGTTTTCCGGTCCTGCGTTTAATTAGGGCAAAATTGGGCAAGTATTCCATTGATAAGATGCAACCAGGGGATTGTCTTTCACTAACGGCATCGGAAGTTCAGGAAGGCTTCTTTCGCTAATTGACTGCTAAGTTTTACTTTTGCAGTAATACAATAAAATATCAACCGATTATAATGAGTCATTTATCAGAGCAGGAAATTATTAGAAGAGAAAAGCTACAAGCTTTAGAAGCTGCAGGGATCGATCCTTATCCTGCCCCTTTGTACCCAGTAACGCATTTATCACAAGAAATCAAAGCAGGTTTTACAGAAGAGACTAAAGATCAATTTGCTGCAGTTTGTGTTGCTGGACGTATCATGAGTGTGAATGACAAGGGCAAAGTATTATTTGTAAAGATCCAAGACGATCAAGGCATATTTCAATTATATGTAAAGAGAGACGAGATCTGCCCAGACGAAGATAAATCTTATTGGGACTTAATCACAAAGAATGGGTTGGACCTAGGAGATATCATTGGTGCTACTGGTTATGTATTTACTACAAAAACAGGAGAGACCTCTTTGCACGCATCTACCTTAACCTTATTGGCAAAATCATTAAAGCCATTGCCTGTTGTAAAAAGAGATGAGTCGGGTCAAGTATTTGATGCGGTAACAGATCCAGAGTTCAGGTACCGTCAACGTTATGCCGATTTAATTATCAATCCAGAAGTGAAAGAGACTTTCACTAAGCGTACTATATTAATGAATACTATTCGCCAGTTCTTAAACGATCGTGGTGCTTTGGAAGTAGATACACCAGTGTTACAATCTATTCCGGGTGGCGCTGCTGCAAGGCCATTCGTGACCCATCATAACGCGTTGGATGTGCCATTTTATTTACGCATTGCAAATGAATTGTATTTAAAGCGGTTGATTGTAGGTGGTTTTGATTGGGTGTATGAGTTTAGTAGAAATTTCCGCAACGAAGGAATGGACCGCACACACAATCCTGAGTTTACAGTATTAGAATGGTATACTGCCTACAAAGATTATTTATGGATGATGGAAATTACAGAACAGTTATTCGAAAAAATTGCATTGACATTACACGGCAAAACAGAATTGCAAGTGGGTGATAAGACCATCAATTTTAAAGCACCATATAAGCGCATCAGCATCTTGGATGCGATTAAAGAAAATACAGGCATCGATATTAGTGGCATGGATGAGGCAGGCTTAAGAGATGTGTGCAAGCAATTAAAAATAGATGTTCCACCAACGATAGGCAAGGGCAAGTTGATTGATGAATTATTTGGTGCCACAAGTGAGCATACTTATTCCCAACCAACTTTTATTATTGACTATCCGGTAGAGATGAGCCCTTTGACAAAGAAGCATAGAACGAAAGAAGGATTGGTAGAACGTTTTGAATTAATGGTGAATGGAAAAGAATTAGCCAATGCTTATACTGAGTTAAATGATCCGATTGAGCAACGCAAGCGATTCGAAGATCAATTGGCTTTAATGGAAAGAGGTGACGACGAAGCGATGTTCATTGACCATGACTTTTTAAGAGCACTGGAATATGGTATGCCCCCTACATCGGGTATTGGTATTGGGATAGATCGCTTGTGTATGATGATGTTAAATCAACCATCCATTCAAGATGTATTGTTCTTCCCGCAGATGCGCCCAGAGTCCTTTGAATAGGAACTTGTAAAATAAAAAAGGCCACTCAAACGAGTGGCCTTTTTTATTTTTTAATTAACACAAGTCACGATACCCTCGAGGTGCCCATTCATGGGTCCCTCGAAAAAATCATTAGAGTAACTATAGAGATTAATTAAAAAATTTAATTAATCTCTATAGTTAAGTGCCGGCTTAATATCACCCAATAAAGCTTTGTATTTATATTCGCCAATAGATTTAATAAATTCCTCTGTTGCCTTTTTAATCAATTCGGGATTGCTCATTAAATCAATTGCAGTGAGTGCCATTGTTTTACTAGCTACTAGCATACCCTTGGTGCCAATCTCAGTTCCACCAGAAGCAACTGCTTGCCAGCTATGTGCTGCAGTTCCTGGAACCCATGTAGCGGCGCGTAATCCCACTGTTGGTTTTGCATAACTTACATCACCCACATCGGTAGAACCGCTATTGCCTTCGTTAATATAAGTCAGTGGTTTTATGGTAGTGGCAGTTGCCATATTTATTGGAGCAACCATTGTTGGCTGAATTTTTTTAGCAAATGCAATTTCTGCTTCTGTATAATTAACACCTCCTACTTTATCTAAGTTGGCTTGCATAGTTTCTGCAAGTGTTTTATTAATTAATAAGTCGTGCGTGCCACCGATGATGTCATAACTAAATTTCGTACCAGTTCCTAGAGCAGCGCCTTCTGCAGCTTTCACCACTCTATCAAAAATTTCTACCACTTCTTTTCTTCTTGGATGACGAACATAATAATACACTTCTGCAAAATCAGGAATTACATTTGGTGCTTTACCACCATTGGTGATCACATAATGGATTCTAGTTTCTTGAGGAATATGTTCACGCATCATGTTCACCATATTGTCCATCGCTTCTACCGCATCTAATGCAGATCTTCCTTGGTCCGGTGCAGCAGCAGCATGTGCTGAAATACCATAAAATTTAAACTTAGCGGATTTATTCGCTAAAGCACTTGTAGTTGTGATCGCATTCACATCATCTGGATGCCAGTGTATCACCGCATCTAAATTATCGAACAAGCCTTCTCTTACTAAAAATACTTTACCACTACCACCTTCTTCTGCAGGTGTTCCAAAAACTTTGATGGTCCCTTTTAATTTACCAGCAGCAATTAATTCTTTAATGGCAATACCAGCAGATACACTTGCAGTTCCAAATAAATGGTGTCCACAAGCGTGTCCAGCATTTTTCCCCGCAATGGGATCTCTTTCTGCCGATGCAGATTGATTAATACCAGGCAAGGCATCATACTCTGCTAAAATACCAATAGCAGGACTGCCAGTGCCATAAGTCGCCACAAATGCAGTTGGGATGCCCGCTACACCCGTTTCAACAGCAAAGCCAGCATCTCTTAAATGTTGAATATGCAGTGCAGCACTCTTTACTTCTTTGTAACCCACTTCTGCAAAATCCCAAATCTGCAATGCAGTTTTCTTGTCTGCATCGTAAGCATTATTCAATGCAGCGAGTGCAGTTTCTTTATTGGCATTGATTTGAACAGTTGCAGGATCCACTTTTGCTTTCTTTTGGGCCCAAGCACCAAAGGATAATAATAGCATTGCTCCAAGGAATAGTTTTTTCATCTTGTCGTATTTAAAGCATTATAAAAATAAGTCGGTATATAAATGTCCACCCGGTACTACGGAATAGTGGGATAGGTCTGTAACGCCCTCTGCTGCTAAGACCGCTTCGTCCACAAAGGTTTGACCCGTGTAGACCAAAGGTTTTTTTGTAACAATGGCATAAGCCGCATCGGCAAGGATGGCCGGTGTACGACTCATATTGGCAAGTGCTACTCCGCCTAATAAATTTCTAACAGCAGCAGTATCAATAGTAGTGCGAGGCCATAAAGCGTTCACTGAAATTTGATCTTCTTTAAATTCTTCTGCCCATCCAAGCGTCATCATGCTCATATTGTATTTAGTAATGGTGTATGCCACATGTGGACCTAACCATTTTGGTGCTAAATTAATTGGAGGCGATAAAGTTAAAATATGTGCATGGGTAGATTTTCTCAAATAAGGTAGCGCATGTTGTACCACTAAAAAAGTACCACGCACATTGATGCTTTGCATCAAGTCAAATCTTTTACTAGGAGTATGTTCGGTATCTGTTAATTGAATGGCAGATGCGTTGTTAATTAAAATATCAATTCCCCCAAATTTTTCTACTGTTCGCTGAATCGCATTTGCAATCTGTGCCTCATCTCTAATGTCTACTTGCACCGCTAAAGCACTTACACCCAAGGCTTCTACTTCTGCAGCAGCAGAGTAAATCGTTCCACCTAATCGTGGATCTTCCTCTACCGACTTTGCTGCAATCACAATATTGGCGCCTGCTGCAGCTAATTTAAGTGCAATGGCTTTTCCAATTCCCCTGCTTCCACCAGTGATAAAAACTGTTTTTCCTAGAAGTGTTTTGTCAGACATTTTATTTGTGTTTAATTAATTGATGAATGAATTGATGAATGAATTGATGAATGAATTGATGAATGAATT
>JBBAJV010000010.1:15621-70999 GCA_040403925.1 Sediminibacterium sp.
AATTGATGAATGAATTGATGAATGAATTGATGAATGAATTGATGAATGAATTATTTTGAAATAAAATCCTGTATTAGCGCTGCTGTTTCTTCACATGCGGTATCCAGTATTTCATTTTTTACAACTGCATTAAATTGATTGCTAAAACTAATTTCATATGCTGCTTTATCCAATCGCATTTGCATTTTTTCTTCGGAATCTGTATTTCTATTTGTAAGACGTTCTTTTAATACTTCGATCGAAGGCGGTAAAATAAAAATGGAGAATGCTTGATCTCCTAATTGTTTTTGTATGGCAATTGCACCTTTTACATCAATATCCAATACAGGCATTTTACCTTCGGCCCAAATGCGATCTAATTCAGATTTTAAAGTGCCATAATACAATCCTTCATAGACCATTTCATATTCTAAAAAGTCATTTTGGCGAATATGCTCCTCAAATGCTGCTGGGCTAATAAAATGATAGTCAACACCATCTTGTTCTGCGCCCCTTAGAGCCCTGGTGGTGGCAGAAACCGAAAAAGCCAGTTGAGGATAATTTGCCAATAAAAATTGCGTGATAGAGGTTTTACCAGCACCAGATGGCGCAGTCAAAATGATGGCTTTTTTGTGTTGTTCAGACATGGGACTAAATTAAGCAAATACCATCTAAATAAATCATAATAAAGAAGAAATAGAAAGCCTAAATTGGTTGTATATTTAAAGGACAATTTTAAAGTATCCACATTTAATTTTTATTTAATAATCGATTTTATGCAAAAACAACTTTTTACTTATTTGTTACTCGCTAGTTCATTATTTGCGATTGGGCAAAAACCAGCAGAAGAAGGATCGGCAAAACCAGGCGCTTTTAATAGAGCGCTTAGCCTAGACCAAAAAGTAGAAAAAACAGGCGAAGTGACCATTAAAGGACAAAAAGTGCCATATAAAGCGACTGCAAGTACACAACCAGTATGGGACGAAGAAGGAAAAGCAGTTGCAGGCTTATTTTATGTATACTACGAGCGTACCGATATTACCAATAAAGAAACAAGACCCTTGGTTATTTCTTTTAATGGAGGACCAGGCACAGCGAGTGTATGGATGCACTTGGGCTATACAGGACCTAAAAAATTAAAAATAGACGATGAAGGCTATCCAATTCAACCTTATGGATTTGAGGACAATCCGCAGTCTTTATTAGATGTGGCAGACATCGTATATGTGGACCCAGTGAATACAGGCTTTTCTAGAATTTTAGATAAAGCCACTCCAGGTTCAAAGTTTTTTGGTGTGACTGCAGACATTAAATATTTAGCAGACTGGATCAATACATTTGTTGGAAGACAAAAGCGTTGGGCCTCTCCTAAGTTTTTAATTGGAGAAAGTTATGGTACCAATCGTGTGTCTGGATTGTCATTGGAATTACAGAACAGACACTGGATGTTTTTAAATGGTGTCATATTAGTTTCACCAACCGATCTTGGATTAAAACGCGATGCAGTATCAAGTGCCGCATTGCGTATTCCATACATGGCAGCGACTGCATGGCATCACAAAAAATTAGCTGCACCATTTCAGTCTAAAGAATTAGAAAAATATTTACCAGAAGTAGAAGCATTTGCTATTAACGAACTCATGCCGGCATTGGCACAAGGTGGCGCATTGCCAGCAGATAAGCGCAAGGCCATGGTGAAAAAAATTGCTGGCTATATAGGTTTAAATGAAACAGTAGTGGCAGAACAAAATATGGAAGTCCCTTTTGATTATTTCTGGAAAGAGTTATTACGTGATCAAGGAAAAACTGTTGGAAGATTGGATTCAAGGTATATTGGTATGGATAAAAAGAATGCAGGACAAAAACCAGATTACAATTCAGAGTTGTTGTCATGGGAGCATTCCTTCACACCAGCAATCAATATGTATCTTAGAGATGAGTTAGGTTATAAGACAGATTTAAATTATTATATTTTTGGTCCAGTAGGGCCATGGGATAACAGCAATAACAATACTGGCGACGATTTGCGTTTAGCGATGATGGAAAACCCGTATTTAAATTTATTGGTACAATCTGGTTATTATGATGGCGCTTGTGATTATTTTAATGCAAAATATAATATGTGGCAGATGGATCCAGCGGGCAAAATTCAGGACAGAATGTTCTGGGAAGGCTACCGTAGTGGACATATGATGTACTTGAGAAAAGAAGACTTGTCAACCAGCAACGAGCACTTAAGGGTGTTTATAAAAAATAGTATTCCAAAACTTGGCACGCCTGCCAAGTTTTAATAATTAGATTGTAAAAAATAGGCGTCGTTTTTTCAAAATTACGACGCCAATTTTTTTATACTTGGCACGCCTGCCAAGTTTTAATTATTAGAATTAAACAATAGTCTTTGTTATAAAAAAGAGGAACCCCGTAATTATTTTACGGGGTTCTTTTATTTTTTAATCTTCAAAGTCTTCTAAATCATCATCATCTTCAAATAGTGCTTCAAATTCTTCTGATTTTTCTTCAGTTAATTCTTCAATGATGTCAAAAATTTCATCATTCAATTTTTTCCACTGAAACGTTTCCACATCTTCGTGAATTAAAATTAATACACAAGATTCCGTTTTCATAATCGGCTCTACTAATAAAACTTGATCTCCATCAAATTCATTGATAAGGTATTGCTTATCTAGGCTTAAATCGTTGAATACTGGCATAATATATATTTTGAATACAAATTAGAACTTTTCATTTTAATGAAAGAACTATTTTAAGCGTTCTAATATTAACTTATTGTAAAGGATATATTTTGACTACATTTTTTAATCATTCAAATTCAATTCCTATTATAATTTGTACATTTAATCATGAAAAACTATTTAACAACCATTTTCCTGTGTCTGCTTGTGAATCAAGTCATTGGACAAGTGTATACGCCCCAAAATGCGCATTCACATAATGATTATGCACAACAAAAAGTTTTTCATTTAGCTTATAATGAAGGCTTTGGGTCGATAGAGGCTGATATTCATTTATTTAATAATGAAATCTTAGTAGGGCATGATACAAAAGACTTAAAAGTATCCAACACTTTAGAAAATCTATACCTTAAACCATTAGTTGCTTATAATCAACCTGATAGAAAATTGCAACTGTTAATTGACATCAAGACGGATGCGATAACAACGCTAGATCAATTGGTGGTTTTGCTTGGCAAATACCCTAGTATCACCAACAACAAAAACATAAAAATTATTATTTCGGGCAATACAGTCGCTCCAGCATTCTTTGAAAGTTATCCAAATTACATCTGGTTTGATGGAAGGCTATCTATCCAATATGCACCAAAGCAATTGACTAGAATTGCATTAATAAGTGAAAATTACTATAAAGTGATTGGCTATAAGTTCATATGGCCACTTGATAGTGTATCCATTGATAAGGCTAAAGAGTTTATAAATCAGGTACACCAATTAGGCAAACCAGTTCGCCTATGGGCAAGTCCAGATAAGCCAGCTGCATGGGAACAATTTATGCAATGGGGCGTGGACTTTATTAACACAGATAAAATAAAAGAATTAGCAGATTTCATTATTCACCATGAATAAAAAAATTTGGTTTTATGCCAAAGGAAATTTGTCTTATCCAACAATATATAAATAATAAGTAGGCATAAAAAATCCCATCTCGTAAAACGGATGGGATTTTTATATTTAATAATTTATAGCAATTAAAATCGCTTTTTAAAATTGCGGTTATTGTTATTTCTTCCACCACCGCCACCTGCGTTAGGTCTATTGCGGTTGTTCTGCCAACGACCACCTGCTGGACGATAATCTTCACGCTCAAAATTTTGATTGCGGTGTTTGATATAAGGTGTGTTGCTAAATTCTAATTCACCACCAGTGATGGCATTTAATTCGCTACGTATAGCATCGTCTTGCACCAATTCTTTATGCCAGTTACTGTAAGCCAATTTCATATAATGTGCAATCGTATGTGCAAAACCAGTTTTCTTTTCAGGATCTTGCTCGGCCATGGCTTTGTCAATCACCAATTCTAAATTCTTCCCAAGGTGCGCATATTTGATTTTGCGTTGAGGGTAAGGTAAAGGATCTGGCTTTTGCTTATAGGTTTCCTTTGTAGGAATCGGATAAGGACTTTCCACATCTAATTTGAATCCACTCATAAAAAATAAGTGGTCCCATAACTTATGTCTATAGTCTTCGACATTCTTTAATTGTGGATTCAGGAATCCCATCAACTCAATTACGACTTTTGCTTGTTCTAATCTTTTTGCGCTATCCTCAATGGTTAATAGATGATCCACCATCCTCTGAACGTGACGGCCATACTCTCTCATCCCCATGATGCTTCTTGCTGTATTGTACTCCATGTATATATTACTTCAACGAATAACAAATGTAAGGTTTTTTGCGGTATAAAACAGGCAGCACATCGGGTGCTTTCGTGCCTTCTTCTTATCTTCGTAGCATGGAGGAACTTTTAAAGCAAATAGAAGACATTAAAAAGGAAATTACTGCCTCAGAAGCAGCCAATGCTGCCGCTTTAGAGGAGTTTAGAATTAAATACTTGGGAACCAAGGGTTTGGTAAAGCAAATCATGGGGGAGATGAAAAATGTACCCAACGACCAAAAAAAGGAATTTGGACAAATTTTAAATGCATTTAAAATTGTAGCCGAAGAAAAATTTGAAGCCTTACAAGCAGGATTAGGAGATAGTGCAGCGATTGATACTGGCATGGATTTTAGTTTACCAGGAGATCCAACACCGGTTGGTACAAGACATCCATTGAACTTGGTGCGCAATCAAATGGTTTCTATTTTTAAAAGATTGGGATTTGCTGTGGCAGAAGGACCAGAGATCGAAGATGATTGGCACAATTTTGGCGCCATGAACTTGCCCGAAGATCATCCTGCGCGTGATATGCAAGACACATTTTATGTAGAAGAAAAAACCGCAGACCATTCTGCGTGGTTATTAAGAACACATACATCGAGTACACAAGCGCGTGTGATGGAATCACAGAAGCCTCCTATTCGGGTGATCTGTCCAGGACGCGTGTATAGAAACGAAACCATTTCTGCAAGAGCGCATTGTTTTTTCCATCAAGTAGAAGGATTGTATATCGACGAAAATGTTAGCTTCGCAGATTTAAAACAAACACTTTATTTTTTCGTACAAGAAATGTTTGGCAAAGAAGTGAAAGTACGTTTTCGCCCAAGTTATTTTCCATTCACAGAACCAAGTGCAGAGATGGATATCAGTTGTCAAATTTGTGCAGGCAAGGGATGTAATATATGTAAGCACACGGGTTGGGTAGAAATTTTAGGATCTGGTATGGTGCATCCAAAAGTGCTAGAGAATTTTGGCATCGACCCTGAAAAGTATACTGGCTTTGCGTTTGGTATGGGTGTAGAAAGAATCGCGCAATTAAAATACCAAGTCAACGACTTACGTTTATATTCACAAAACGATATCAGGTTCTTACAACAATTTAAAAGTGTATAGGCACACCGTGATTTAATCATCTATGTTACACAACACCAAGGGTATTGTTTTACGCGTGACCAAATACGGTGATACAAGTGTCATCGCTTCTATCTATACAGAACTTTTTGGCTTGCAACAATACATTGTAAAAGGTGTTCGAACTATTAGTAAAAAAGGGGCAAGCAAGGGTGTGTTTTATCAACCCGGTGCAATTTTACAAATGGAAGCGTATCATTATCCAATGAAGAGCATGCAAATGGTCAAGGAAGTCAATTGGTCCTATGTGTATCAAAACGTGTATTCGGATGTCTTGCGCAACGCAGTGGCCACTTATATTGTAGAAATTTTACAACAAACATTGGAACCCGAACCCCACCCTGAATTATTTTATTTAATCGAGGATACGCTTAAGCAATTAGACAAAGGAGGTGCTGGGTTAGTGAGCAACCTGCCTATCTATTTTTTAATTCACTTAAGTCAAACCTTGGGCTTTGGATTGCAAGGCGTGTATTCAAACGATACACCGATACTAGATGTGCACGAGGGTAATTTTGTAGCGAATAAACCGCTCCATCCTAATTTTTTAGAAGGACTAGAAGCACAAACTGCATCTACTTTTTTAAGTCTACAATTATACAATGAATTGGAAACAATCCATTTAAACGGAGCACAAAGAAAAAAAATATTGGAATTATTTCAGCTCTCTTTAAGCTGGCACTATAAAAAATTTAGTGAGATCAAGTCGCTGCCTATTTTACAAGCAGTGTTACATTAGGTGCATTAGTCATTATCCCTTTTGCTATTACGATGTCTGCGCCAAAGTATAATCATGATTGCGATGATGCCAAATAAAATAGGAAATCTCATAATCAATAATTTATACTGTAAGCTACAAAATTTTATGACTAGATGCATTCAATAAACTACTCAGTGCGTCCATACCTTTTATCAACACTACGCCAGGCTTCTTACCTTTTTCAAAACTGCCTAAATGCTTGTCCATCTGTAATGCGCGCGCGCCATTGATGGTGGCCCATCCAAGCATTTCAGAAATTGGAATATCAGGATGGTGTTGTTGAATTGTTTTTAATTCATCTAGTACACTAAGGCTCCAGTTGCTTGCATAGCTGTCGGTGCCAATCACGATCTTCGCTTTTTCGGATCGCAGTAGTTCAATCGGTGGCATGGTTTGTTCAATGTACTGGTTTGCGTTAGGACATAAACACCAAAAGGCATTATCCATTGCAGCATGCACTGCTTGAATGTCTTCGGCGGATGTAAAACTATTGTGCACTAAAATACCATGATCTGCGTTTTTGAAAACGGGTAAAATAGATTGCATAGAACTTAATCCAGTGGCTTCAAAAAAATCTAAGTTCACTTTTGTTCTTTCATACATCCCTAAAAAACTCCCAGACTTTGTTTTAAAAAAATCATTCTCGTCGGTTGTTTCTTGATTGTGCATGCTAATGGTATGAATGCCAAAATGTGCACTTAATAAATTCCATAAATTATTTGTCACCGAATAAGGCGCATGTGGCACAAGGGATGCACGCACACAATTTTCTTGAAATTGTTTTTGTATTTCAAGCCCCGCTATTATTTTATCTGCTGCACGTGTTGGATCTAAATCATACAATTCTACAAAACTGTAATAGGCCAGATTGTGTTTTGCTTTTTGAGTTAAGGTATCTAATGTGTTGGAAATATCTCCCACCGCAACAATACCATTCGATATCATTTCATCTTCTGCAGAAACAATGGCCTGCTGAATAATTGCATCCTCTACTTTTCGCAAACTAACAATTTGCTTTACAAATTCTTGTAAGCCAGTATGTGCAGGAATCATCCCCTTCATGTGCGACAATTCCAAATGACAATGCGCATTGATAAAACCAGGTGTAAGTATCCCCTCGAAATTTTGCACTTCATCTCCTGCATCTTCTATCCCCACCATGGCTTCAATGGTCCCATCTTTTTGGGTGATTAAAACCAGTTGGTCCTCCAAAAGCTCGGTTCCGGTAAAAATTTGTGTTGCTTGGAATTTTTGATACATATATATAAGTAGGGTCAAAATTAAGACTAATAAGCCGCAGAACACAGCTGAAAAGACTTTTTAAGGCTATTTTATTCGTTTTTACAGAAAATATTAATATCATAACTAATTGATAATCAGTACGTATTTAATATGATATATTTAATGATACAAAAATATAATTGATAATCAGTCACTTACAAAGGCGTACTTTAAAATAACCTTCAAAAAGCAATGAAAAGCCAAAATCCCTCCTTAACTTTGCCCTCCCTTGTAAAAGGGGATATTTTATGGCTGACGGGATAGCGCAGCCTCATTAAAACAAAGAATTATGAGTAAACTACATTTCACCACGAAGCACGCCAACGCGGCTACCGTTCAACATGGCTGGTACATTGTTGATGGTACTAATCAAACCGTAGGACGTATTGCTTCAAAAATCGCAGCTGTTCTACGTGGTAAGAACAAAGCTTATTACACTCCTCACGTTGATTGTGGAGATTATGTAATCATCATTAATGCAGAAAAAGTACAATTGACTGGAAACAAATTCCATGATAAATTATACTTAAACTATTCTGGTTACCCAGGTGGTAAGAAGGAAGAAGCTGCAGAAGATTTAATCAAGCGTCGTCCAGAAGTAATTATGGAAAGAGCGGTAAAAGGGATGTTACCTAAAAACCGTTTAGGTCGTAAGATGGTTAAAAAATTGTTTGTATATGCTGGTGACAAACACCCTCATACTGCACAACAACCTAAAGAATTTAAATTTTAAATCATTCCAAATATAAATAAATGGAAAAGCAAACAAATGCAGTAGGTCGTCGTAAGGAAGCAGTAACACGCGTCTTCGTCAGCAAAGGTTCTGGTAAGATCACTGTGAATGACAAAGATTACAAAGCATACTTTCCTTTAGTATACTTACAAAATCAAGTAGAAGCGCCTTTAAAAGCAGCTGGTGTTGAAGGTAAATACGATATCGTAATTAACGCAACAGGTGGTGGCATGAAAGGTCAAGCAGAAGCAGCCAAATTAGGTATTGCTCGTGTATTGGTAGAGTTAAACCCTGAAGTTCGTCCAACGTTAAAAGCGGCTGGTCAATTGAAGCGTGATCCAAGAAGTGTTGAACGTAAGAAGTTCGGTCACAAGAAGGCACGTAGAAGCTTCCAATTTAGCAAGCGTTAATCCAAAGACTTACTTCAACAAATTTTTAATTCATTATTACAATTTATACAAATGGAAAATAATACTTCACTTCAACAGCAACTTTTGGAAGCTGGCGTACACTTTGGTCACCTTAAAAAGAAGTGGAATCCAAAAATGTTACCTTATATTTTCGCTGAAAAGAAAGGGATTCATATCATTGACTTGAACAAAACTGTAGAGCACTTACAAGAGACTGCTGCTGCTTTAAAGCAAATTGCTAAGAGTGGTAAAAAGATCATGTTTGTTGCTACAAAAAAGCAAGCAAAAGAAATCGTTAGCGAGTGTGCTAAGAAAGTAAACATGCCTTACGCTACAGAGCGTTGGTTAGGTGGTATGTTGACTAACTTCAACACAGTTCGTAAGAGTGTTAAGAAAATGCAAAGCATCGAGAAGATGTTGGGCGACGGAAGTGCTGAAAGCTTAACTAAAAAAGAGCGTTTAACATTAGGTCGTGATAAAGATAAAATGGAAAAAGTATTAGGTGGTATTGCTCAATTGGGTCGTTTACCAGCAGCTTTATTCTTAGTAGATATTGGACATGAGCATATTGCTTTATCAGAAGCTAAGCGTTTAGGAATTCAAACTTTTGGAATGGTTGATACCAACTGTGATCCAAATAAAGTAGATTTTTCTATTCCTGCAAATGATGATGCTACAAAATCAATTGCTATCATCACTAACTATATCACTGCTGCCATTGCAGAAGGTTTGGCTGAGCGTCAAGCTTCTAAAGATGACGAAAGCGAAGTAGAAGAAGGCAACAACGAATTAGAAGCAAAGGCTAAGAGAATGGAAGCCGAAGCAAACGCAGAAGGCGGAAGAGCTAAGCGTGGTGCGGGTGCTGCTCCTTCAGCTCCAGGTGCTCCTAAGCGTCGTACTACTACTGGTTCTCGTGGTCCAGTAAGAAAATAATACATTATCCCAATTGGGTTATTGGTATCCGATGGGTACTAATGACCCAATTGTATTTTAATTTTAAAAAATATTTTTATGAGCGCAATAACTGCTGCAGAGATTAATAAATTACGTCAAGCTACAGGTGCTGGTATGATGGACTGTAGAAAAGCTTTGACAGAAACAAACGGAGATTTTGAAGCTGCGATTGATTGGTTACGTAAGCAAGGTCAAAAAGTAGCTGCTAAGCGTAGTGATCGTGAAGCTAAAGAAGGTGTGATTATTGCACAAACTTCTGCTGATCATAAAACAGGTTTTGTGGTTTGTATTTCTTGTGAAACAGATTTCGTTTCTAAGAACGCTGAGTTCGTTGCATTCGCACAAACTATTGCTGATGCTGCGGTTGCAAATAATGTAAAAACAGTGGACGAATTAAATGCAGTGAGCATTAATGGTACAACGGTTGCCGATATGATCAATGATAAATTAGCATCTATCGGTGAAAAGATTGCTGCTAAATTAGAAAGAGTCGATGCGCCATTTGTGGCTTCTTACATTCATGGTTCTTACAGAATGGGTGTATTGGTAGGATTATCTACCGAAGCAGCTGAATTAGGTAGAGACTTAGCAATGCAAATTGCTGCAATGAATCCTGTAGCAGTAGATGCTGATTCAGTGCCTGCTGAAACTGTAACGCGTGAAAGAGCAATCATCATTGATACTATGAAAGAAGATCCTAAAATGGCAGGTAAGCCAGAAGAAATGATTGTAAAAATTGCCGAAGGTAAGATTGCAGCATTCTTTAAGGAACAAACTTTATTAGCTCAGTCTTTTGTTAAAGACGGTTCTAAAACAGTGGGCGACCATGTTAAGAGTGTTGGTGCAGATATCAAAGTAATCGAATTCAAGCGTGTAGCATTGGGATAAGCCTGGTGCAGATTCCTAGAAACTAGCCGTTTAAACGAATATCCAAAAGGGAGGTCATTGACCTCCCTTTTTCTTTTTAATCCTTATTCAAAATTTGTATCTTGCAAGTATAAATCTCAACGACTATGGAGCCAAAGTACAAACGCGTCTTATTAAAATTATCTGGGGAAGCCTTACTGGGAAATGAAAGAAATGGCGATCCATTTAATCCAAAAATTATAGAACAGTACGCCAATGAAATCAAGCAATTGGTGGACTTAGGTGTTGAGGTAGCGATTGTGATTGGTGGAGGTAATATTTACAGAGGGATGAACGAGGCGGATAGCGGTATTGAAAGAGCGCATGGAGATTATATGGGTATGCTAGCAACTGTGATCAACGCTATGGCGATTCAAGCCATGTTAGAAAAAATTGGTGTGTATACAAGATTACAATCTGCGATCAATATGGAACAAATAGCAGAACCTTATATTAGAAGAAAAGCATTAAGACATTTAGAAAAAGGACGTGTAGTCATTTTTGGTGCAGGTACAGGTAATCCTTATTTCACCACAGATACTGCCGGATCATTAAGAGCCATTGAAATGAAGGCGGATGTGATCCTAAAAGGCACAAGAGTAGATGGTGTATATGATGCAGATCCAGAAAAAAATCCAAACGCAAAAAAATTCGAGACCATCAGTTTCCAAGATTGTATCTCAAAGAATTTGAAAGTCATGGATATGACGGCATTTACCCTATGTATGGAGAATAAATTGCCCATCATTGTCTTTGACATGAATCAGCCAGGTAATTTAATGAAAATCGTACAAGGTGAACCAGTAGGAACCCTTGTAAAATAGAGCTTGAGTCAATGTGAATCCGCCGCTGATGTAAAAAACCTTCCTAAAACGCATTTTTTACGATCGCTGGATTAAATTTATAGTATGCAAAAAAATAGTTTTATCGTCTTATTATTAGTGCTTTTATTTTCACAAGAAAAAATTGCTGCACAAAATAAATTAAGTTTAAAAGAGGCAGTGACCATTGCCATCCAAAATAGTTACGATATTAAGTTGGTAGAAAATACTGCGACAATTGCTAAGAACAATAACAACTATGGTGTTGCTGGGGGATTACCAACTGTTACTGCAACGGGGACCAACAACAATACACTCACTACAATCAACCAAACATTTCCGGATGCATCCAGAAATACCTCAAGAAATGGTGTAGATGGATCTACCTTAAATGGAGGTTTATCGGCAACCATGATTTTGTTCAATGGCTATAGAATTGCTGCCACTAAAGAACGTTTAGAAAGTATCCAAAAGCAGACAGAAGCTGCATTGCAAGTTCAAATGCTGAACACAAGTTCAACAGTGATGCAACAATATTATAATGTCATTAGACAAGCAGCATTTTTAAAAACAATCGAAAAATCTATAGAAGCTTCTGAACAAAGAGTTGCTATTGTAAAAACAAGACAAGAAATTGGTGTAGCCAATCAAGCAGATTTACTACAGTCTAGTTTAGATTTAAATGCCTTATTACAAGCCAAGCAAAACCAGTTATTGGTAATAGATCAAGTACAAGCAGATTTATACAATAGCATGGTGGTACCAGCAAATTCAAATTATATTTTTACTGATAGCATTCAGGTAGATCAAAAAATGATTTTGTCTGATGTAGAATCTAAAATGAAAGCACATCCATTGCTACAATCTGCACAGCAATTAATCAATGTCAATCAGTTTTTAGAAAAAGAAACAAAAGCATTGACCTATCCAACCTTAAGAGCCAATACAGGATTCAATTACAATAGCAATAAGTCTGCAGCGGGTTTTATCTTATTAAATGAAAGCTATGGTCCATTCTTGGGATTTAATTTAAGTATTCCAATTTATGCTGGAAGTACTAGTAAACGCGCTTACAAAAATGCACAGATAGGTACCGTGAGTGCAAAAATTCAGTATGACAATACTGCACAAGACTTAGCTACAGAATTATTTAAAACCTATCAGAACTATCAAAATAGTTTAAAGCAAACACCTATCGAGATAGAGAACTATACCATGTCCGATGCGCTATTAGCCTTGGTGATGGAGAAATTTAAATTAGGACAGGCTACTATTGTAGATGTAAAACAAGCGCAACAAAGTTTTGAAGCAGCAGGTTTTAGATTAACAAGTTTAAGATTTAGTGCAAAAATTGCAGAGATCGAATTAAAGCGATTATCAAATCAATTGAGTTTTTAATTATTTCCATCCGTCTCCGTCAAGGATATTACCAATCCCGCCTAGGATGCTTCCTTCCTCCTTACGTTTATAGGTTCCATAAGCTAAAATGCGACCCGCTAAACGGCTGATAGGTAGAGTTTGTATCCAAACCTTACCTGGCCCAGTGAGTGAAGCAAAGAATAAGCCTTCTCCACCGAATAAGGTGTTTTTAATTCCACCTACAAATTGAATATCATAATTTACGTTAGAAGTAAAACCAACAATGCAACCAGTATCTACTTTTAAGACTTCACCAGCTTGTAAATCTTTTTCTACCACATGGCCACAAGCGTGTAAAAATGCCATGCCGTCGCCTTCTAATTTTTCCATGATGAATCCCTCTCCACCAAATAAGCCTGTACCTAGTTTACGCTGGAACTCAATGCCAATATTCACTCCCTTTGCAGCACATAAAAAAGCATCCTTTTGACAAATCACTTTTCCACCTAAATTTGGCAGGAACATTGGAATAATTTTTCCAGGATAAGGAGATGCAAAACTTACTTTCTTTTTTCCATATTGTGTATTGGTATAAGCCGTCATGAACAAACTCTCTCCAACCAATGCACGCTTACCTGCCTGGAATAGTTTATTTAAAATACTACTGTCTTGTTGAGTGCCATCTCCAAAGATGGTTTCCATTTGAATACCTTCTTCCATCATCATAAATGCGCCGGGCTCAGCAATGGCTGTTTCTTGAGGATCTAATTCAATAGAAACATATTGCATTTCTTCTCCAAAAATTTGATAGTCTATTTCGTGTACTGACATAATTTATAATTTAATCCTACAAAGCTACAATACCTAGATAAAAAAACCCCTCAGAATTTTCTGAGGGGTTATAATTTAATTTAAAAACCTATGTTTCAAGGATGCGTGGTTAGAACCAAGAGCCATTGAAAACAGTATCACCGTTGGCATTGTTCTTTGCAGCCCTTCTCTTTACTTGTTTATTGTGAATCCAGGTGCTTACAAACATCAATGGAATGAATATAAATGTTAAAGGAGGGATGCCCAACATACTAATCCACTTGCCACCAAATTGACGACGCATTGGACGACGTAATCTTTCCGCAATTAAATACATGGCAGGAACAATGAACAAAGTCATAAAGAATGCAAAAGCCAATCCAAAAATGATGGTCCAGCTTAAAGGCTTCCAGAACGCCACGTTATCACCACCAAAGAAGATATGAGGATTTAGTTCACTAAATAAAGTCACAAAGTTGATATTGAAACCAACTGCAATTGGTATGAAACCAAGGATGGCAGCAAGTGCAGTTAACATTACAGGAATAATTCTTGTCTTACCAGCTTGAATCACCGCTTCCCTTGTTTTATAACCACGGCTTCTTAATTCATCCGCAAAATCAATCACAAGAATACCGTTTTTAACAACGATACCAGCTAATCCAACAATACCAAGACCCGTCATGATACCAGATACCTTCATGCCGGTTAAAGCAAATCCTAAAAGGACACCAATGATACTAAATAAAATCTCCGTTAAGATAATCACAGATTTAGAGATGGAGTTGAATTGTAAGACTAATGTGAATAAGATCAACATCAATGCAATAATCAAAGCTTTACCAAGGAATGCAACAGTTTCTAATTGTTGTTCATTCTCCCCAGTTTGTTTTACTGTCACACCTTCAGCGATGCCTTTATAGTTTTCAATGTATTGTGCAATGACTAAGTTCACAGCAGTAGGGTTATATCCTTCGTTCGTCAATACATTAGAACGCAATTGGATTTGTCTTTTTTGATTTTTTCTTTTTACGCTACCTAAAGTACTTGTTGGTTCTACTTTTACTAAAGAACTAATTGGAATATTCTTGACCATACCACCTGCAGCCATGTCACGGAAAGATAAACGCATATTTAATAAGTCTACTAAATTTTTACGTTGCATCTCTTGGTTACGTAATTGAATTTTGTATTCGTCTTTACCGTCTTTAATTTTAGAAATTTCTTTTCCAAATAAAGCTGTACGAATTTGCATACCCACTTGAGCAGAAGAAACACCTGCACTCAAAGCACGATCTCTGTCTATCGTTAATGTTAGTTCAGGATTTTGTAAATCTACATCCATCTTTAATTCTTCGATACCCGGAATCTGGGCTGCATCTAAATAGTTCTTTAAGTTAACAGCAGTCTTAATTAATTTATCAAAATCTTCCCCCTGAACTTCAATATTTACTGGAGGATCTGTTGGGGGGCCATTAGACTCCTGTGTGACTGTAATCTCCCCACCAGGTATGCCTTTCATCTCCTTACGTATAGCATCTAAATAAGGCAAGGTAGAAACGCCATGACGTTTTTCAAATTCCACAAAATTTACCTGTATACGACCCAATTCAGATCTTGTACTTCTATCACCAGTCTTTGGATCGCCTGCACCCACTGCAATATTAGCAATGGTAGACTCTACTACTGGATTTTTTTTACCATTATCAGTTCCCAATACTTTGTTGACTCTTGCTTCTAATACCTTTGTAATGGAATCGGTGTGTTTCACTTCAGAACCAACCGGTAATTTTATATAAACATAAATTTCGTTAGGATCTGCTTGAGGGAAAAACTCAATACCTGTTCTGCCAGTACCTACACTAATACCAAAGAGGATAACAGATAAAATCAATAATCCAAAAGTAGCAAATAATAAATTTACAGGCCTCCATCCTGTTAAAGATCTTCTTAAAATGCGCTCATATAAATTCATCATATTTGGTAAAGTCTTTTCCTGGAAATGCTTGATCGCAGCAGCAATGAAATATTTATTGGCAACTACTAAGAGCATAAAGAGGATGGTCAAGTTACCCAAGAAAGTGGCACCCATGATATCTAATACGATTCCAAAACCAATTGGAATCCAGAAATTCTTTTTCTTGAAGATGGCAGATTTTGGTTCATTGTTATCATGCTCTTCGTGGTTCATAAAGTCCACTGCAAAAACAGGGTTCATAATAAAAGCGACCACTAAGGATGCAGTCAATGTAAAGATCAACATCGCAGGTAAGTAGACCATGAATTTACCAATGATACCTGGCCAGAATAACAATGGGAAAAACGGCGCTAAAGTGGTAATGGTTCCAGCTAATACAGGAATAAACACTTCACCAGCAGCCATTTTAGCCGAAGTCGTAGCGGTTAATTTTCCCCTGCCTTGAACAAAAATACGGTGGGTATTTTCAATTACCACAATCGCATCATCCACAATAATACCTAACCCAAATAACAGGGCAAAGAGCACCATAAAGTTCAAAGTAATATTGGTGCCTATTAATAAGTTACCTGCTGGTAAAAATACAAAGGCAACAAACATACTCAATGGAACAGATAAGGCTACAAAGAAGGCATTGGTTATGCCCATAAAGAACATAAGTACAATTAATACCAATATAAATCCTATCACAATGGAGTTCACTAATTCTGTGAAGGAAGACCTTGTTTTAATACTTTGATCTCCAGTGATCACCGTTTTTAAGTCTTTTGGTAAACTTGTTAATTTAGCTTCATCTATAATTTTTTTGACTGCATCAGAAGTTTCAATTAAGTTTTCACCACTACGCTTGATGATGTTTAAAGTCAATACATTTTTGCCATCTAAACGCGCATAGCTTTCATTTTTCTTTACGGTATCCACAATGGTTGCCACATCTTTTAAATAGATAGGTGCGCCACTTGAGTTACGAACAATGATATTAGCAATGTCGTTGGCATTTTTAAGTTGTCCTTTTAATTGAAGGTTACGTTGCATCGTACCTACTTCTAAAAGACCACCAGATAGATCAAGGTTCTCTCTTTGAATTGCAAAAGTGATATCGTCGAATGTGATGCCTGAGCTTTGCATTCTAAAATTGTCCACATTAATTTGAAACTCACGTTCAGGTGCACCCACTAAGTCAATACGGTTCACTTGTGGGATACTTTCTAATTGATCCTTCAAGTCATCTGCATATTTCTTTAATTGCACCGAACTATAGTTACCACTAATATTCACATACATAATCGGCTGCTCACTAAAGTTCACTTCAATCACACGAGGCTGTTGTGTTAAATCATTAGGCAAGTCAGTCTTTGCTTTATCTACCGCATCTTTTACTTTTTGCAAAGCAATATCAGGCTTCACGCTTGTGTTGAATTCCACTGTAATGGCAGAGAAGTCTTGTTGAGACACCGAGGTGAACTTATTAATTTTTGCGCCCGTGATGGCTTTGATTTGTTTTTCTAATGGACGCGTTACTAAGTTTTCAATATCCTTAGGCGAATTACCTACATAGACCGTTTGCACGTACATGGTAGGAATCACAATCTCAGGAAATTGTTCTTTAGGAAGGGTCAGAAATTGGTAGATACCACCAAGACTAATAAACAACATCAATAAATAGATGGATGTTTTGTTGGTGATACTCCAAGAAGTAGGTTTAAATTCTTTAAACTTTTCTTTGATATTATTAAGTGTCGACATATGGATCGGTTGTTCTTTAAAAAATTATTGAATGGTTGTGGTGATCAATTGACCATCATAGATCGACTGATAGCCTTCTGAGACCAAGATGTCGCCAGCAGCTAAACCGCTAAGCACCTCGATATTGTTACCATAGAATTCACCAGTCGAAACCATTTTTTTGCGTGCAAACATTTTGTCAGCTTCCATCGCAACTACATAAACGAATTTACCTTTCTCGTCGTTTTGCAATAAGTTCACTGGGATGCTGATTGCATTCTTTTTTTCGTAGTCTTTGATTTTAACTTGAGCTAATAAATTTGGTCTAAAATTATTATCAATTGGTAATTTAGATTCTATATAAAAGCTTCTGCTTAAAGGGTCAATCACATTGCCTAAAACATTGACTTTATTGTTGATCGTTTTTTGAATATCAGGGAAGGTTAAAGTTAGCTCTGTACCCACTTTTACTTTACCAGCATAATTTTCAGGAACTTGTGCAGTCAATTTAAGTTTAGTGGTATTCACTATTTTAACTTGACCTGGACCCATGAACAAATCACCCACTTTCACATTCACTTCCTCAGCCACTCCATCCACATCACTATAAATAGTAGTAAAAGCCAATTGGTCTTTTACCATTCCTAGTTGTTCATTCGCTGCTCTTAATTGGCTAGCCAATGCGTCTGCATTGGTTTTAGTAGTCATCAATTGAATTTCGCTACCAATGTTTTGTTCCCAAAGGCTTTTTTGCTTTTCATATACAGCTTTTGCTAAAGCTGCTTGAGACTTTAAGGTCTCAATATTTTGTGTTGCTGCAGCTGCACTTTGCTTAATTAATGTATTGTCTAATTGTAAAATCAATTGACCTCTTTTTACCCTGTCGCCTCTTTGAATATAAATCGCTCTTACTTGACCACCACCTGCACGAGGCGTAACATAAGACACACTCTCAGATTCTACTTTGCCTTGTAATTCAATATAGTGTGTAAATGTTTCTGTTTGGATGGTATCTGTAGCAACCAAGATGGCTTTTGCAGCAGAAGCACCACCTGCTTTTTCTACTTCTTTTTCTAATGCGACTATTTTTGTATTCAATTCTAGTGCTTGCTTTTTTAAGCTTGCCAAAGATTTTTGTTTTGCTTCTATAGTATTGTCACCGCCACCACAGGCAGTTACCAGAACAAGTAAGCTAAGGGTAAATAATGTTGTGATTGATTTCATTGTATCTAAATTTTATATTGATTGTGTATTTGTTTTAATTATAGTTTTCCGCTTGCTTTTAATAGGTCTACTTTAGAAATTAAGGCAGTATATAGGGCGCTCATAAAATTATTTTGTGCAGCAACTAAATCTGCCTGAGCAGCAGAGATTTCCGTATTAGAACCGGCACCTGCTTCGAATTTCTTTTTGGTTTGACTGTACACATTTTCTGCTAATTGCATGTTCTTTTTTTGAAAGTTCACAGTGGCTACAGAAGACATATAGTTCAACTTGGCTTGACTCAATTCATTGTCAATATTATTTTTTAAAGCAGTCATTTGGTTGTCTACCTGTTGTAGTTCAAGCTTCGCCTTATTCACTTTCGCCATTCTAGACATACCAGTAAAAATGGGTAGGTTGATGTTTAAGCCAATTAAAGAAGTTTTAAACCAATTTCCATCGCTATCAAAAAAGTTAAACTCAGTTCTTTGCGCATTTTTAGTGTAAGCACTGTTCATTGTAATAGTTGGTAAAAAACTCAATTGGTAACGCTTAATATTGAATTGACTTAATTTTTGAATAGTGCTTAAGTACTGAAAGTCTTTACGCAAGCTATATTCAAAATTATCTTCATAAAGCACATCGGTGCTTAAGTTAGATTCATTAATGATATCAGTTAAGACCAAGCTATCTTTTACAGGCATGCCCATTAACATTTTTAAACCCATAAATCCAATGGTGACACTATTGTTTGCTTTTAGTTTTTCAGTTTGTAAATTATTTAATTGCACATTCACTTTGTCTACATCTAATTTTTCTGCAAAACCGTTTTTGTACATCACTGCAGCATCATTCGCTAATTTTTGTAAGCGTTCAATATTGGCATCTAAAATATTTAATTGTGTTTTACTAGCAGAAAGCTGGTAGTATACTTTATAAATATTTGCTTTGATATTTTCTTCAGTTAAGGCAGCATTTTTTCTTTTCCAGTCCAAAGAAGTCGCTCTTGCTTGTAATGCAATGAATACTTGACCATCAAATAATATTTGGCTAAAGTTGACTCCATAAGTGCTATTGTACTTAGTACCAAACTGAACTGGGATAAAGGTTCCAGGAGCGCCACCAAATATTTGACCAGGTAATAAAGAAGTTGGAATAGTTAAAAAGTTTGTACCACTTAAATTGCTACCAATCGTAGGTAAAGCAGCAGCAGCAATTTCTCTATTGGTTTGCATTTGAATATCAATATCCAATAATGAGTTTTTAACTTGTACATTATTTTTTTGTGCATAGCTCACAGCGTCATTAAGTGAAAAGGCATGTATCGTTTTTTGCTCCTGAGCAAATGCTGCAGTGGCAATAAATACCGTTACAAGTAAGAGATTTTTTTTCATATGTATATTTAGATTGCTTGTTTGTGTAATTTTTTATATTTATCCATTAGTTCATGCCCTTTAATTGTCATAAGTCCATACACAAAATGTTCCATCAATTGTGTATGCACTTCTAAAGAGTTGAATTTGTCTAAAGGAAATAGGCGAAGGTTAAAAGGAATAAAAATAGTTTCTAAACGAAACTTAGAAACGATATCTATATCAAGATCGGCTCTATAACATCCTTCCTCAATACCCTTGCTTAAATTTTCTTTGATCAAGGAGAATAAAAATTCATCCTTATGATTTTTAATGATTTCAAAAGCAGTTGGAAAATGTTTTTCCAATTCCATCATCGAGTTGGGATTCATTGTTTGCGTCATTGCCTTCATGTTCTCCATCACTAAAAACATTTCGTGAATGGCGTTTTCTGCTTTGGTCTCACAAGCAACACAAGAAGTTTGATGATTTTTTAATTCCAGGTTCACCACCGCTTTCACCAAATCATCTTTATCCTTATAATATAGATAAATGGTCTTTTTGCTGATCCCCAATTCTTGGGCTAGGTCGTCCATTGTCACCTGCCTTAAACCAGACTGGAGCATTAAATCCCTGGCCTTTAATAATATTCTATCTACCATAGTTTGAGTTGAAGGCACAAAACTAAGGAAACTTTATAAGTTTGCAAAGTTTCCATCGATGAAATTTGTATTAATTATTGATAAATGGTCTAAATGAGTGAAATTTGTAACTAAATCAGTACAAAATGCCCAGTTTAAGGCAAAAACTCAACAGAAAACAGATTTTGGGCTTTATGGCTCAATTATTCTTTCAAGGGGTCGTGGTATTGGCACCCATTGGGGTGACGGTATGGGTGGTGGTAAGCCTATTCAATTGGGTGGACAATTTTTTACCTAATTTATTAAATGTCGTTTTTCCAGTTCAGTTTGCCGCAGTGAATGGACAAATACCAAAAGTGACTGGTCTTGGATTTTTAGTGGCAATGACTTTGGTTTTGATTGTAGGCTGGTTGTCCTCTTTATTTTTTGTAGAAAGACTGGTTTCGGTCTTTGATAAAGTATTAGAAAAAACGCCAGGCATTAAAATTATTTACTCCTCTGTCAAAGATTTCTTAGAAGCATTTGCGGGGAATAAGAAAAAGTTTGACCAACCTATTTTAGTAAATGTGGATGCAACTGATGTTTGGAGAATTGGTTTCATTACACAAAACGATAGTGCACATTTTGGTTTAGCGGATTTTGTAACAGTTTATGTGCCCCATTCCTATGCCATTTCTGGTATTACTTATATCGTCGCACCTACAAGAATAAAAAAATTACCAAAAGGGATTGCTGCCGCAGAAGCTATGAAGTACGTGGTTTCTGGAGGCGTCACTACCATGGATGAAGAGAAAGATGCAGTGCATCTTTCGATGGGAAGCAAAGATTAATTTTTTAAAAATAGTATCCTCTAATGCAATTACATAATTTTAATTCAGGCCCTTCCATCTTACCTAAAGAAGTGTTGGACCAAGCAGCACTAGCTATTCATGATTTTAATGGAACAGGATTATCTATTTTAGAAATCGGACATAGAACTACACATTTTGTGGCGGTCGTTGAAGAAGCAAAACAAATTGTAAAAAGATTGATGGCTATTGGCGACGATTATGAAGTATTGTTTTTACAAGGAGGTGCGACGATGCAGTTTATGCAAGTGCCCATGAATTTATTAGATGAAAATGGATTAGCAGCAATTTGTGACAATGGAATATGGGGGCAAAAAGCAGTCAAAGAAGCACAAATTTTTGGACCAGTTAAAGTCGTATCAGATACGAATGCAGACAAGCATACGCATATCAATAAGACCTTTGAATTGCCCGCAAATACCAGTTATTTGCATATTACGACCAATAATACAGTGGAAGGAACCCAATGGCATCAATATCCACAGCTTGGTGTGCCCTTAATTGGTGATATGAGTTCGGATATCTTTTGTAGACCCACGCCATTTCATCAGTTTGATTTAATCTATGCAGGTGCACAAAAAAATATGGGTGCAGCGGGTGTGACCATGGTGGTGGTTAAAAAATCCATCCTAGGAAAAACCAACAGATCCATCCCAGCTATTTTAGATTATCAAAAACATATAGAAGCAGGGTCTTTATTAAACACGCCACCAGTATTTTCGATTTATGTAAGCTTGCTCACATTAAGATGGATCGAAAAAGAAGGTGGACTAGTAGAGATGGAAAAAAGAAATACGGCCAAAGCAAAATTATTATACGACACAATAGATGTATCGGAACATTTTTATTGTCCTATTTCAAAGGAAGATAGAAGTATCATGAATGCAGTTTTCTTTTTAAAAGATCAAACAAAAGAAGCTGATTTTTTAACTTTGTGTAAAGAAAAGGGCATGATTGGTGTGAAAGGTTATAGAACGGTGGGTGGCATAAGAGTAAGTATGTACAATGCCATGCCAATGTCAAGTGTAGCTTCATTTTGCGACTTAATAAAAGCCTTTGTTTAAATAAATTTTGCACCATCAAGTCGATTATATTCGACAAAATGAACGATATTTGCCCTCATGGCAAAAATCAGTCCCTTTGAGGCATTGCGTCCTCAGCCTCAATTAGCGAAGCAAGTTGCAAGTAAACCTTATGATGTTTTAAATAGTGCAGAAGCAAAAGCGGAAGCTGTTGGTAACGCCTATACTTTTTTACATATCACCAAGAGTGAAATTGATTTACCAGAAACGGTAGACATCCATAGTCAACAAGTCTACGATATTGCATTGGATAATTTAAATGCATTCATGCAAAGAGATGTGTTGTTTAAAGAATCAAAACCATGTTATTATATTTATCAATTGATCATGGATGGTCGCTCGCAAACTGGATTGGTTTGTGTGAGTAGTTTGGATGATTATGATAATGGTATTATCAAAAAGCATGAGTTTACACGTCCCGAAAAAGAGCAGGATAGAATCAATCATATTAAAACGACCGGTGCACAAACTGGAAATGTTTTTTTAGCGTACCGAAATCAGGCTGCCATTGATACTTTGATTGAAAAATGGAAGACGACTAAAAATGCAGTCTATGATTTTACGGCAGAAGATGGTATCCAGCATACGGTTTGGGCAGTGAGCGATACCGATACCATTGCACAGATTACGCAATTATTTGAGACAGAAGTGACATGCACTTATATCGCAGACGGGCATCACAGAGCAGCATCTGCTGCAAAAGTGAGAACATCGATTGGCAAACAAAATACAAGTGCAGACTATTTCTTAACGACTTTATTTCCATCTAACCAACTGGCAATTTTGGATTACAATAGAGTGGTAAAAGATTTGAATGGACATGAAGCAGCCGCTTTTTTAACTGCACTAGCACAAGATTTTGATGTTCAAACAATGGATGTAGCATTTAAGCCAGACAGCTTGCATCGTTTTGGATTGTATATGCAACATCAATGGTATGCATTGACTGCAAAGCCAGGCACTTACAATGATGCAGACCCCATTGGTGTTTTAGATGTCACCATTTTATCTAACAATATATTAGATAAATTATTGGGGATCAAAGACCAACGTGTCGATAAAAGAATTGATTTTGTGGGCGGTATTCGTGGGATGGAAGCGCTAGAAGCGAGAGTGAATAGTGGCGAAATGGCATTGGCAATTAGCTTGTATCCAGTGACGATTGACCAATTATTCAATATCTCTGATGCGGGCGAGGTGATGCCACCAAAAAGCACTTGGTTTGAGCCAAAATTAAGAGATGGCTTATTGACCCATTTGATTTACGATTCAAAGGATTAAACAAGATTAAATAGTCAACTTAAAAAGTTTTATATAAAAGACGAGTAGCTTATAATTCCTTTCTAAAACCAGTCAAAAGACTGGTTTTTTTTGTATTTTGTTGGACAAATCACTTGACATATGGAATCTAAAAGACTCTTTGATTGTATCGAATATCAGTTAACAAAATTTCCTCAGGAAGTCATGTTGGCTGGAAAAGAAAACGGTGGATGGAGAACCTACTCCACAGCCGAAGTGGCTTCAAAAGTGAATGCTTTGAGCGCTGGTTTATTAAGCCTTGGCTTATCTGGGAATGATTTTACGCCAGAGGGATCAGATAAAATTGCTATCATTAGCAACAATAGACCAGAATGGTTGATGGCGGATATGGCCACGCAACAAATTGGTGTCATCTGGGTGCCAGTGTATCCTACCACCAATCCATTAGAATTGACTTTTATTTTGAATGACGCATCGGTAAAATACATGTTTGCGAGCAATCAAGATTTATACAATAAAGTGATGTCTATTAAAGACAAAGTGCCTTGTCTAAAAGCCGTCTACACTTTTGATCGTATTGAGGGTGCAAAGCATTGGTCAGAATTGTGTTTACAGGACGCAGATTTATTGCAACAAGTGGATGTGATTAAAAAAACAATTCCTGTAGAGCAAGTAGCCACTTTTATTTATACTTCGGGAACAACAGGTACCCCAAAAGGGGTGATGTTAACCCATCATAATATTTATTTCAACTTACAAGCAGGTAAAAAAAGTTTTCCTTTCAACGATGCGCCCGATCAAAAAGTATTGAGCTTTTTACCTTTGAATCATATTTTTGAAAAAGTGGCTTCTTATATTTATTTGTATAGCGGGATGAGTATCTACTATGCAGAATCAATGGAAACCATTGGTGAAAACTTAAAAGAAATTGCACCAGACGGATTCTCCACTGTACCAAGATTATTGGAAAAAGTTTTTGAAAAAATTATGATGAAGGGTGAAGAGTTGACTGGCCTTAAACGCAAATTATTTTTCTGGGCAGTGGCTTTAGGAGAACAATATGATAATTTAAAACCAGGTTCAGCATGGTACCAGTTCCAATTAAAGCTTGCCAATAAAATTATTTTTAGCAAATGGAGAGAAGGATTAGGCGATAATGTAAAATTCATTGTAACGGGCGGTGCGGCATGTCAGGTAAAATTATTACGCATTTTTAATGCAGCTCAAATACCAGTGTATGAAGGATATGGTCCAACCGAGAACAGTCCTATCATCAGTATCAATTATAGAACACCTGGTGATATGAAATTTGGAACTGTGGGCTTGCCAATTCAAGGTGTACAAATGAAATTAGAGGCAGACGGAGAAATTTGTGTAGCAGGACCAAGTGTGATGAAGGGCTATTATAAATTACCAGAATTAACTGCAGAAACCATCATCAATGGATGGTTGCACACAGGAGATATAGGTGAGATTATAGATAGTAAGTTTTTAAAAATTACTGATCGTAAAAAAGAATTGTTTAAAACAAGCGGCGGTAAATATGTAGCCCCTCAACCTATCGAAAACAAGATGAAGGAAAGTCCTTTCATCGAACAAATTGTGTTAATTGGAGACAATAAAAAAATGGTGAGTGCTTTGATTGTGCCAAGTTTTGCTAAGCTAAAAGATTGGGCAAAACAACAAGGTATAGCATATACAAGTAATGAGTCTATCATTCAAAATGAAAAAGTACAGACACTATTTGAAACAGTTGTAGCAGAATACAATCAATTTTTCAATCAGGTAGAACAAGTAAAAAAATTCACTTTATTACCAAGAGAGTTGACCATTGACCAAGGAGAGATGACGCCTAAGTTAAGTGTACGTCGTAAGCAAGTACTAGCTAATTTTGAAAAAGAGATAGATCAAATGTATTTATAGTAAGCGAGCAATACAACTATATCATGCCTATTTAGTCAATAGTTAAATGTATATTGTATTTAAATCATTCAAAGCTTGCTGTATGAAAAAAATAATTGTACTCACTAGTCTATTTTTTTTAGCTGTCTTTCATGTAAACGCACAGTCTACTACGAATCCCTATTTTAATTACAAAGGCAAATTAATTATTATTGGAGGTGGGTCCATTCCAGATTCTTTATTTGAATTTTTCGCAGCGCATTGCGGTGGCAAAGACCAACCCGTTGTGTATATTCCAACTGCGACATCAGATGAAAAATATATTCAAGAGGGAGGGCATTTAGTTAAATTTAGTTCAAGAGGTTTCACTAATTTATCAACCATACACACAAGAGACAAGGTCAAGGCAGACGCGCCAGAAAATATTGCACTCATGAGAAAAGCGAAAGGCATTTTCTTTGGCGGCGGCGACCAGGATTTAATTGCGGAAGCCTATGGCAATACACAATTGTATCAAGAGATGCTTGCCTTATTAGACAGAGGTGGCGTGATCATGGGCACTTCTGCAGGTGCCACCATTATGGGTGCATTATTAGTTGGGGGAGATGCAAGAAAAGACCTCACTAAAAATTTTCCTTTTCAACCTGCATTTTCATTTATACAAAACGTAGATCTCGACCAACACGTATTGGTGCGCAATAGACAATTTGATTTAATCCCTGTGATTGAAAAATATCCCAATCATTTAGGTGTAGGGATCGATGAGTCAACCGCGATTATCGTAGAGGGCAATCAATTTAAAGTATGGGGTAATTCTTATGTGATGGTCTATGATGCCAAAGACTGGGCCAATCAAAAAGCAACCTATGGCAAAGTACTTAAGCCATTTAAAATGATGTACAGTGGTCAGTCATTTGACTTGAATACGCGTCAAGTAAAAAAGTAGATCATTATTTTACTGCACTCTTTTCTCTAATGATGGTTTGCACATCCTTATTTTGAATATGGCTTTCTAACCATGAGATAATGTCTAAATACATAAAAGCGCGGCTCTCTAATTTATTGTGCGCAAGCGGACCTAAGATGGTCAATAAATTTTCAAAAGCTAATTTCAATTCTTCTTTGTTGATGCCCGCCACACCTGCACGACCATATTTTTGAATCGATTGTTTTAAGAAGTTGAATAGGACTTCCTCCACCGTGCTAAGGTTATCCATTTTACCCATAAAGCGGTACACCGATTTGGATAAATAATTCACCACTTCCATATTGCCTAATTCAAAATGCGCAATTAAATGCAATAAGCGCGCGTAGCATTGCAAGTCGTCACGGAGATTCAATTTCCAATTGATGATATTATTTAAATAATCTATGGCTTTAGCAGGCTCTCCTGCACCAAAATATAAACAAGCAATTTTATAGTAAAACACCAGTACACGGTGGCTATCAATGAAAGGTTCAATCTCTTCTAATTGTGCCTCCATTGTAGGAATCATGTTTAAGCCTTCGCTAAAACTACCTTCTAAAAAGTGTTGATTGATTTTAGCAATATAGATATATACAAAACATTGTATCTGGTTATTTTTATTACTCAATACAATAGTTTCTTCGCTAAATTTTTCAAGTAACGCAATCGTGTCTTTAAATTTTTGTAGGTTACGTAAATCAAAAAACGCACTAATCAAATTATGCAATCCTTTGATGTATTGTGCAGCCTCAATGCCTTTCATATTCTCATTGGCCTCATACAAGTCCACCCATTTTTGACTATACCGATAATGCATTAAAAAATCTTGGTTGATAAAGCTATGCCAGCACATGCATTGGTAACGATACAGCTGTTCATAAAATCCTGTCGAAGATTTAATGGCTTCTAACACGGGATCTTGCATCATCTTGTCTAGCATCGCGCGATCCTCGTCATTGCGTGCATGACCATGTTGAATATACCAACCATATAATTGTAAAGAGAGGTTAGATGCTTTTGCAATCAATTCTAAACGCAGGTTTACGTCATCAATTTCTTCGCTCAATTGTTTAGCACGATCTTGCATGCTGCGGGTGATATGGAGGGACTCAATCTTTTTTTCTAAAAACAACACTTGCAATAAATAAGTGACTTGGTTATTTTGTTTGGTCAATATTTTTATTTTCTCCAACAAGCGCAAACTCTGTAAGTAAAGGCCTTTGTTGTATAAAATTTTAGCATGGTCCAATTGTTCATGAATCTGTAGGTCGATATTCTCGTGTTGTTTCAATACCCTAAGGCTCGCTAAAATTTGATCGTATAAATGTGCTTTTAAGTTGGAGAGCTGCTGTTTCTGAATGGACTCATTTTTTCTTAAGAGTTCCTCCTCGTCATAATCCTTCATTTTGTCTAGGGCATCAAAAAGCTGGATGATCTTTAAATCAGTCGTCGCAGAATTACGGGTAACGTACAATTTGAAGTTGCGTTTTTCGGCCCTTTCCAGGGATTTTAACAAAATAAATAGCGCATCCGTACTCAGGTTGGGCATCGTAACTGAATTTGATTCAAATTATTGAAAATCAGAGTATTATCCAAAAATTGGACCCTTTACACACTGTAAAATAGGCATAAAAATGATCTAAAACACCCGGTTCGAATCGATAAATTTGGTCAGTAAGCGGGCATTTAGCCCGTTTTATATCTATAATCTATTCAAAATCAATGAGATGAGTGAAAAAGTCTTCATATTCGACACCACCCTAAGAGATGGGGAACAAGTACCAGGTTGTAAATTGAACACCAAGGAGAAGCTAGCCCTAGCTATAAGGTTAGAGGAGCTGGGTGTGGACATTATAGAGGCAGGATTTCCTGTGTCAAGCCCGGGGGATTTTGATTCGGTGCACCAGATAGCAAAGACCTTAAAAAATACGGTGGTTTGCGGTTTAACAAGAGCGGTGCAAAATGATATTGAGGTGGCGGCACAAGCATTGAAGCCAGCGGCACGTTTTAGAATCCACACAGGTATCGGTACTTCAGACTTACACATAAAATATAAATTCAATAGTACAAGAGAAGCCATCATCGAGCGCGCAGTGCAAGCAGTGAAGATGGCAAGAAATTTTACAGATGATGTAGAATTTTATGCAGAAGATGCAGGAAGAACTGACAATGTATATTTAGCAAAAGTGATAGAAGCAGTTGTAAAAGCAGGTGCGACCACTTTAAATATACCAGACACCACTGGATATTGCTTGCCTCATCAGTACCAAGAGAAGATGGCATTTTTATGGAACAATGTACCCAATATTGATAAGGCGATTTTGTCTTGTCATTGTCATAATGATTTGGGTATGGCCACAGCCAACTCTATTGCAGGTGTGCTAGGTGGTGCAAGACAAATTGAATGTACGATTAATGGATTAGGAGAACGCGCAGGTAATACCGCACTAGAAGAAGTAGTGATGATTTTAAATCAACACAAAGACCTAGGTTTTTATACAAACATCAATCCAAAATTATTAAATCCAATTAGTCGTGAAGTATCTGATATCATGCGCATGGCAGTGCAACCCAATAAGGCGATTGTAGGATCCAATGCGTTTTCACATTCATCAGGCATTCATCAGGATGGATTTTTGAAAGAAGCGCAAACTTATGAGATCATGAATCCTGCAGAAGTAGGCGCCGAAGACACTAAAATTGTATTAACAGCAAGAAGCGGAAGATCAGCGCTAGCACACCGTTTACACAAATTAGGATTTGAATACAACAGAAACGATATCGATGCATTGTATGCAATATTTGTAGAAGTGGCAGATAAAAAGAAAGAAGTGGTGGAATCAGATTTACAAGCAATGGCAAAAGCCTACAATACAACAATGGTCTCACAATAAAGAGATCAATGAAAATAAATCATTGAACAATGGGCAATACATTATTTGGAAAAATTTGGGACAAGCATGTGGTCAAGCAAATTGAAGATGGTCCATCGGTATTGTATATCGATAAACATTTTATTCATGAAGTGACGAGTCCGCAAGCATTTACTGGTATTGAAAAAAGAGGCGCAAGTATCTTTCGTCCAGCACAAATTGTGGCGACAGCAGATCATAATGTGCCTACTATAAATCAGCATTTACCCATTGCCGATCAGCTATCTCGTTTTCAGGTAGACACATTAATTGACAATTGTAACAAACATGGTGTGACATTGTATGGACTAGGACATCCGAACCAAGGGATCGTGCATGTGATAGGGCCAGAACTTGGTATCACGCAACCAGGTATGACCATTGTATGTGGCGATAGCCACACATCCACACATGGTGCGTTTGGATCGGTGGCATTTGGTATTGGTACAAGTGAGGTAGAAATGGTTTTTGCAGCACAGTGTATTATGCAAACAAAGCCAAAAACAATGCGCATTCATATCGAAGGTGGGTTGAATCAAGGCGTGGTATCAAAAGATATTATTTTATACATCATTGCAAAAATATCTGCCAGTGGTGCAACAGGTTATTTTGTAGAATATGCAGGATCAGCCATTCGTGCATTGAGTATGGAAGCAAGAATGACTATTTGCAATATGAGTATCGAGATGGGTGCGCGAGGAGGCATGATTGCACCAGACCAAACCACATTTGATTATATCCAAGGAAGAATGTTTGCACCAAGGGGCGCAGACTGGGAGCAACAATTAGCGGAATGGAAAACATTATACAGCGATGCAGATGCACATTTTGATATGGAAATTAATATAGACGCAGCAGACATTGAACCTATGATCACGTATGGTACCAATCCTGGTATGGGTTTGTCGGTAACAGGCGCTTTGCCTACAATGGAAAGTTTTACAGACGCCACAGAAAAACAAAATTACGAGAAGGCATTAAAGTATATGGGCTTAACAGCAGGACAAAGTTTATTAGGCATGCCAGTGCAAAATGTATTCATTGGATCTTGCACCAATTCAAGGATCGAAGATTTTAGATTGGTGGCAAATATTATTAAAGGCAAACAAAAAGATCCAGCAGTGAAAACATTGATTGTGCCGGGATCGCAGGAAGTCGCAAAGCAAATCAAGCAAGAAGGATTGGATAAAATTTTTGAAGCAGCAGGGATTGAAATTAGACAAGCAGGCTGTAGTGCATGTTTGGGTATGAACGAAGATAAAATACCTGCAGGGGAATATTGTGTAAGCACGAGTAATAGAAATTTTGAAGGACGTCAGGGTGCGGGTGCAAGAACGATGCTAGTGAGTCCACTCACAGCAGCAGCGGCATTGTTAACGGGCAAGATCACAGACATTAGAACCTTATTAAATTAAAAGTTAAAGAATAACTGGTACATGCAATCATTACAAAATATTAGGAGCAAATTTATTCCACTACGTATCGGGAATGTCGATACGGATCAGATTATTCCTGCACGTTTTTTAAAGGCGACTACGAAAGATGGCTTTGGTAAAAATTTATTTAGAGACTGGAGATATGAAAATGACGATGAGACCAAACCAAAAGCAGATTTTGTTTTAAATCAACCAGAATATAGTGGCGCCATCTTGGTAGCAGCAAAAAATTTTGGATGTGGTTCATCTAGAGAGCATGCGGCATGGTCTATTTTAGACTATGGGTTTAAAGTGGTGGTGTCTAGCTTTTTTGCAGACATCTTTAAAAACAATGCATTGAACAATGGTGTATTACCCGTGACAGTGAGCGATGCTTTTTTACAAAAAATTTTTGCCCAAGGTCCTAATGAAACCTTGTCCATTGATTTAGCAGCACAAAACATCACCATTGATACAACAGGCGCAGTGGAAACATTTGAAATCAGTGCCTATAAAAAAACTTGTTTGTTAAATGGATATGATGACATTGATTATCTATTAAGCATGAGAGCAGAGATTGCAGCATTTGAAACAAAAAAATAATTACGATAAACTATCAATATAGTATGGAAAAGAAAATTGCAGTAATATTAGGAGATGGTATTGGTCCAGAAGTAACCCATCAGTCAATTAAAGTGTTGAACATGATTGCAAAACAATATGGGCATCAGTTTAGTTATGAATATGGTTTGATGGGTGCTGTGGCCATTGACGAAACAGGAAATCCATTGCCAGACGAAACCATTGCTATTTGTAAAAACAGTGATGCTATTTTATTTGGTGCCATTGGTGATCCAAAGTATGACAATGATCCATCAGCGAAAGTAAGACCAGAGCAAGGCTTATTAAAATTGCGTAAGGAGTTACAATTGTTTGCCAATATCCGTCCAGTAAAAACCAATCCTTCTTTACAACACTTATCGCCACTCAAGGCCAAGCATTTAGAAAATGTGGACTTTGTAATTTTTAGAGAGTTAACAGGTGGGATTTATTTTGGTGCAAAATCATTGAGTGAGGACGGCACAGTGGCAAAAGACGATTGTTCTTATAGTGTGATGGAGATTGAGCGGGTAGCACATTTGGCATTTCAGTATGCGCAAAAAAGAAAACAACATTTAACATTGATAGATAAAGCGAATGTTTTAGAAACATCTAGACTATGGCGTAAAGTAGTGCAAGCCATTGCAAAAGAATATAGCGACGTACAAGTAGATTATTTATTTGTAGACAATGCAGCGATGCAAATTATTTTAAACCCTGCGCAATTTGATGTGGTGTTAACAGAAAATTTATTTGGTGATATTTTAAGCGACGAAGCATCGGTGCTAGCGGGTTCATTAGGATTGCTGCCATCCGCATCGGTAGGCACTAGTGCTGCTTTGTTTGAACCCATCCATGGTTCTTATCCTCAAGCAAAAGGGAAAGACATTGCCAATCCAATGGGCTCTCTTTTATCAACTGCTATGTTATTAGATCATTTTGGATTAATCGAAGAAGCGACTAGTTTGCGCACTGCAGTGGACTGGTGTTTGAATAATGGATTTGTGACAAAAGATATAGACACGAGTAATAGTTACACGACGACAGCCATTGGTGATATGGTATCAGAATTTATTGAACGACATGCAAAGGGTGAAAAGCATCCTATTCATGAACGTTTACATAAATCAACAATAATATAAATTTTATGGAACTCAATAAATATTCAAAGACCATCACCTTAGATCCAACGCAACCCGCTGCACAGGCGATGTTTTATGGTATTGGATTAACCGATGAAGATTTACATAAAGCACAAGTGGGTATTGTAAGTATGGGCTATGACGGCAATACTTGTAATATGCATCTAAATGATTTAGCTGCGGATATTAAAAAAAGTATTTGGGAAAATAATTTGGTGGGATTGACATTCCACACCATTGGTGTGAGTGATGGTATGAGCAATGGCACACCTGGTATGCGTTTTTCGCTAGTGAGTAGAGATGTGATTGCAGATAGTATTGAAACTGTTTGCGGCGCACAATATTATGATGGATTGATTGCAGTGCCAGGCTGTGATAAAAATATGCCAGGATCTATTATTGCCATGGGCAGATTGAATCGCCCATCGATTATGATTTATGGTGGCACCATTGCGCCAGGACATTACAAAGGACAAGACTTAAATATTGTTTCTGCATTTGAAGCCTTAGGACAAAAATTAGCAGGACAATTAGATGAAGCAGATTTTCAAGGCATCATCAAACATGCATGTCCAGGGGCTGGCGCATGTGGCGGCATGTATACCGCCAATACCATGGCTGCGGCCATTGAGGCATTGGGTATGAGTTTGCCCTACTCTTCTTCTAACCCCGCACTCAGTGAAGAAAAACAACAAGAATGTAAGGATGCTGGCAAAGCCATTCGATATTTATTAGAAAAAGACATTAAGCCAAAAGATATCATGACGCGCAAAGCATTTGAGAATGCGATTGCACTGATCATGGTCTTGGGCGGTAGCACCAATGCAGTATTGCATATGATAGCGATGGCAAAAAGTGTAGATGTAAGTATTACACAAGACGATTTTCAAACAATTAGTGATAAAACGCCGGTGCTAGCAGACTTTAAGCCATCAGGAAAATATTTAATGCAGGACTTGCATCAATATGGTGGTGTACCTGCAGTCATGAAATACATGTTGGCGCAAGGATGGTTGCACGGCGATTGTTTAACAGTCACTGGAAAAACCCTTGCAGAAAATTTAGCTGCAGCACCTGATTTAGATTTTGATCAACAGAAAATTATTCTTCCAAAAGAAAATCCAATCAAAGCAACGGGCCATTTACAAATCATGTATGGCAATTTAGCAACGGGTGGAAGTGTCGCAAAAATTTCTGGAAAAGAAGGTGATTTGTTTGAAGGACCAGCACGCGTATTTGATGGAGAGCAATCTTTGATTGAAGGCATAAATACAGGAAAAATTAAAGAAGGGGATGTGGTGGTGATTAAAAATGTAGGACCTGTTGGTGCACCAGGTATGCCCGAGATGTTAAAACCAACTTCGGCCATCATTGGTGCAGGTTTAGGAAAATCAGTGGCATTGATTACAGACGGAAGATTCAGTGGAGGCACGCATGGCTTTGTGGTAGGACATATCACACCAGAAGCGTATAAAGGAGGATTGATTGCATTGGTGCAAGACAATGACGTCATTGAATTGAGTGTGCAAAAACATACCATGACTTTAAAAGTAGACGAAGCAATTATTGAACAAAGAAGAGCGACTTATCAACAACCTGCATTAAAAGCAACAAAAGGGGTATTATTTAAATATGCAAGATCGGTAAAGGACGCAAGTGAAGGATGTGTAACTGACCAGGATTAAAAAATTGTATGATGGAAACAAAACAACTTACAGGATCAAAAGCATTACTAGAAGCATGTATTGCAGAAGGCGTAGATACCATTTTTGGTTATCCGGGCGGAGCGATCATGCCTATTTATGATGCATTGTATGATTATGCGGACAAGTTAAAGCATGTATTGGTGCGTCACGAACAAGGTGGCATCCATGCTGGACAAGGTTATGCAAGAACATCAGGTAAAGTGGGTGTGGTGTTTGCAACAAGCGGACCAGGGGCAACCAATTTAGTCACTGGACTAGCAGATGCCATGATTGATAGCACGCCATTGGTTTGTATTACAGGACAAGTGTTTGCGCATTTATTAGGAACAGATGCATTTCAGGAAACAGATATTATTAATATCACGATGCCTGTGACAAAATGGAATTATCAAATCACAGATGCGACAGAGATCCCACATATATTGGCTAAAGCTTTTTATTTAGCAAAAACTGGAAGACCAGGACCAGTCTTAATTGATATTACAAAAAATGCACAATTTCAATCCTTCGATTATCAAGGATATACTGTGTGCAATCATGTAAGATCTTACAGACCAAAGCCCATCATCCGACAAGAATATATAGACGAAGCAATTCAACTAATTAATGATGCCAAAAAACCATTGGTGATTTATGGACAGGGTGTGATTTTAGGAAATGCAGAAAACGAGTTCAAGCAATTTATAGAAAAGTCGGGCATGCCAGCCGCATGGACTATTTTAGCATTGAGTGCAATGCCAACAGATCATCCGCAAAACGTTGGTATGCTTGGGATGCACGGCAACTATGGCCCCAATGTATTAACCAATGAATGTGATGTATTGATTGCAGTGGGGATGCGTTTTGACGATCGTGTGACAGGAAGATTGGATAAGTATGCGAAGCAAGCAAAAATTATTCATCTAGATATTGATCCATCCGAGATTGATAAAAATTTATTAGCGCATGTGGGTGTATGGGGCGACTGTAAAGAAACCCTGCCCTTATTAACCAAGGGCATCGAACAAAAAGATAGAAGCGAGTGGTTAAATGTGTTTGCAGGATATGCAAAAGAAGAATATGAACAATGTATTCATGACGAGATGCATCCAACTAGTGAAGAAATGACGATGGCCGAAGTGATACAAGCCGTGAATGAAATTACAAAAGGAGACGCCGTGATGGTGACCGATGTGGGACAACATCAGATGGTCACTTGTAGGTATGCAAAATTCAATCAAACAAGAAGCAATGTGACATCCGGTGGATTGGGCACGATGGGTTTTGGATTGCCAGCAGCCATCGGTGCCAAGTTTGGCGCGCCAGAAAGAACAGTGATTGCAGTCATTGGAGATGGCGGCATACAAATGACTTTACAAGAGTTTGGGACCATTATGCAAACAGGCATAGACGTAAAAGTAATGATTTTAAACAATCAATTTTTGGGTATGGTGCGTCAGTGGCAGCAATTATTTATGGACAAGCGATACAGTTTTGTGGATATAGAAAGTCCTGATTATGTGATGCTCGCAAATTCGTATAAGATCGCAGCAGCAAAAGTAAGCAAGCGCGAAGACCTAGTAGACGCAGTCACAAAGATGTTAGATCATAAAGGGTCCTATGTATTGGAAGTGATGGTGGGTAAAGAAAACAATGTATTCCCAATGGTACCTCAAGGGTGCTCGGTAAGCGAAATCAGACTTAAGTAGCGAAGTTTTAAAAAGTAAAATTATGGAGAACGAAAAACAAGAATTTACGATCACGGTGTATACCGAAAACCAAGTTGGTTTATTAAATCGTATTGCCATTATTTTTTCTAGAAGAAAAATTAATGTGGAGAGTTTAAATACCTCTCCATCAGAAGTGCAAGGCATTCATCGATTTACCATTGTGGTGGTTGAATCCAGAGAGGTGGTGCTTAAAATTGTAAGACAAATCGAAAAGCAGGTAGAAGTTTTAAAAGCCTATTATAATACCAACGATGAAATTGTATGGCAGGAGTTGGCGTTGTATAAAGTATTGTCGGATGAGATTACAGAGAAAGTAAAAGTAGAAAGATTATTGAGAGAGTTTGGCGCAAGAGCAGTGGCCATTAGAAAAGACTTTATTGTTTTTGAAACCACAGGGCATAGAGAGGAAACCAATAAATTAATGGAGGCATTGGCACCATTTGGATTGGTAGAATTTGTAAGAAGCGCTAGAGTAGCCATTATTAAGGAAAGCGCTGGCTTCCATGAAAAACTAAAAGACTTTGAAAAAAGCGAACCAGGACTCGAATTGGTAGAAAACGAATACTTAGGGCAAAGAGGAAATGTGTTCACTATGTAACTTTTAAAAAAGCAAACTCAATAATTTAATATTTCAGTCAATATATATACAATAATAAATAGTTATTCAAAAATTCAATCAAATCATTCAATTCATAAATTAAACAAATCATGGCAAAATTAAATTTCGGAGGAACCGAAGAAAATGTGGTCACAAGAGAAGAGTTTCCATTATTAAAAGCACAAGAAGTATTAAAAAACGAAGTAGTCGCTGTCATTGGATATGGTGTACAAGGACCTGGTCAAGCAATGAACCAAAAAGAAAACGGGGTGAATGTGATTGTAGGTCAAAGAAAAAATTCAAAATCATGGGATAAGGCTATTGCTGATGGATTTGTTCCAGGTCAAACCTTATTTGAAATAGAGGAAGCATTAGAAAAAGGCACTATTATTTGTTATTTATTGAGTGATGCAGCACAAATTGCTATGTGGCCAACCGTAAAAAAACACTTAACCCCAGGTAAGGCATTGTATTTCTCTCATGGCTTTGGTATCACTTATAAAGAGCAAACAGGTATTGTACCTCCCTCAGATGTGGATGTGATTTTAGTGGCACCAAAAGGATCAGGCACTTCTTTAAGAAGAATGTTTTTACAAGGACGTGGATTGAATTCAAGTTACGCGATCTTCCAAGACGCTACTGGGAAAGCATATGACAGAGTCATTGCATTAGGTATTGCAGTTGGTTCTGGTTATTTATTTGAAACCAATTTTAAAAAAGAAGTGTATTCAGATTTAACTGGAGAGCGTGGCACATTGATGGGCGCGATTCAAGGCATTTTTGCTGCACAATACGAAGTGTTGCGTAAGAACGGACATAGTCCTTCTGAATCTTTCAATGAAACAGTAGAAGAATTAACACAATCACTCATGCCACTCGTGGCAGAAAACGGAATGGATTGGATGTATGCCAACTGTTCAACGACGGCACAAAGAGGTGCATTGGATTGGTGGAAAAAATTCCGTGACGCCACTTTACCAGTGTTCACCGAATTATATGATAGCGTTGCTGCAGGAAAAGAGTCTGCACGTTCGATTGATTCGAATAGTAAAGCAGATTACCGTGAAAAATTAGAAGTGGAATTAGCAGAATTACACAATAGTGAAATGTGGCAAGCAGGAAAAACTGTAAGAAGTTTACGTCCAGAGAATCAGCCAGGAAAATAAATGCTGAAAAAAAAGTAATGAACGAAACAAAATTTGTACAGGATCCTGCCCTAGATATAGATGGAGCAATGCAAAGACTCAAGTCGGTGGTAACCCATACCCCATTGCAGTTCAATGCGAATCTGTCCAGAAAATATCAGTGCAAGGTTTATTTGAAAAGAGAAGACTTGCAAATTGTACGTTCTTATAAATTAAGAGGTGCTTACAATATGATGTCTCAACTTTCTCCGGAACAATTGGAAAAAGGGGTGGTGTGTGCAAGCGCAGGCAACCATGCACAAGGCTTTGCTTATAGTTGCAAACTCTTGGGTGTAAAAGGCGTGGTGTTTATGCCAATTTCATCACCAAAGCTAAAGATTGCACAAACAAAAATGTTTGGAGAAAATTTTGTTGAGCTAAAATTAGTTGGGAAATCATTTGATGAGACAGCAGTGGTAGCAAAAGCCTACACCACCGAACATGAAATGATTTTTATTCCACCATTTGATCATCCAGCTATTATTTCGGGACAAGCTACAGTTGGCGTTGAAATTTTAGAAGACCTTCCACAATTCACAAATGAGCCATTGGATTATCTGTTCATACCAGTTGGTGGGGGTGGATTGAGTGCAGGTGTAGGTGCTTATTTTAAATCAATATCACCCAATACAAAGATCATTGGGATAGAGCCAGCAGGTGCGCCAAGTATGCATGCTGCAATGCAAGCAGGCCAACCGGTTGAGTTAGACAAGATAGATTATTTTGTAGATGGTGCTTCTGTAAAGCGAGTTGGTGATTATACTTTTGCCATCTGTAAAAATGTGTTGGACGAAGTACACTTGGTACCAGTAGGTAAAATTTGCTCGACCATTTTAGAGATGTATAATGAGGAAGCAATGATTGTGGAGCCCGCAGGGGCCATGTCGCTTGCGGTACTAGATGCTTATGCAGATCAGATTAAAGGGAAGCAAGTATTGTGCATTGTGAGTGGAGGCAATAATGATATCGAAAGAATACAAGAAATACAAGAGCGTTCTTTCATTTATGAAGGCTTGAAAAACTAATATATGACTTAACTTTGTGGTCATTTTATAGTAGAAAGGAAAATAAATTATATGCAGGTTTTAAAATTTGGAGGAAGTTCAGTAGGTACATCAGATGCGATTTTAAAAGTGATTGAGGTTGTAAAAGCGCGCATCAACGCTACACCCACTATCGTTGTAGTGTCTGCCATGAGTGGCGTAACCGATCAATTGATTTTATTAGCACAAACTGCTTCACAGGGCAATGAAGTCTACAAGACGATTATACAAAACCTAGCAGAAAAACATGAAGCTGCAGTGCTTGCTTTCTTGCCAACTTCGCAACAGTCAGGTACTTTAAGTTTAGTCAAAGAATTGATTCAAGAAATTGAATCTAATTGTGCAAACTTATTTTTACAAAAAACATTGACCATGCGCAAGCAAGATCAATTAATAAGCTATGGAGAAATTTTATCATCCAAAATCATTGCTGCAGCTTTTGAAGCAGAAGGGATAGATCAGGTGTGGTTGGATTCAAGGACATTGATCAAAACCAATAGTGCCTATTTTAATGCGGGACTAGATAAAACAGCAACAAGCAATGCCATCCAAGCGTACTTTAAGATTCCAACCAACCAACATGCATTGTATATCGCACCAGGTTTTATTGCATCAGATACAGAAGGCCACACCACTACATTAGGAAGAGGTGGATCAGATTATACAGGTGCAATTTATGCTGCTTATATCAATGCATCCGTCTTAGAAATATGGACCGATGTAAGTGGCATGATGACTGCAGATCCAAGAATAGTGCAACACGCTAAAGCGATTCCAAAAATATCTTACCAAGAAGCGATGGAGTTATCGCATTTTGGTGCAAAAATTATTTATCCGCCTACGATTTTACCAGTGATGCATGCGCATATTCCAGTCTGGATCAAGAATACTTTTGAACCGGAGCACCCAGGCACATTGATTGAAAATGCATCTCCAAAAGATGATCATTATGTTCGAGGTATCTCTAGCATCAAAGACATATGTCTATTGAGTTTAGAGGGAGCGGGTATGGTGGGTATACCAGAATTTACAAAAAGATTGTTTGATGCATTGGCAAAGAAACAAATTAATGTTATTTTAATTACACAAAGTTCATCAGAGCATTCTATCTCTGTGGGTGTGAGTCTACAGGATACACATCTTGCGAAAATTGCAGTAGATGCAGAGTTCGAACAAGAGATCAATACACAGATGCTAGAGCCATTGATTATCGAAAGAGAGTTGTCAATTATTGCATTGGTTGGAGAGCAAATGCGCAACCAACCGGGGGTAAGTGGTAAAATGTTTAGTGTCTTAGGACGTAATGGTATCAATATAAGAGCGATTGCACAAGGCTCATCAGAAAAAAATATTACGGCGGTGATTGCTTCAAAAGATGAACGCAAGGCAATCAATGTATTGCATGAGACATTTTTTGAGTCCACTTATAAGCAGGTCAATGTGTATGTCGCTGGTGCGGGCAATGTAGGCGGAAAATTAATTGAACAAATTAAAAAACAACTGTCCTATTTACAATCCACTTTAAGACTAAAAATAAATATAGTAGGCATTGCCAATAGTAAAAAACAATTGATCAATATAGAAGGCATTGATTTAAATCATGATCAGCATCATTGGAGAGAACAATTGGCTGCTGCGCCATCAGGCACTATCACAGATTATGTAACAGCGATCTTAGAAAATAATTTACGCAACTCAATTTTTGTAGACGTCACACCGAATCCATCCGTAGCAGATAGTTATGCGCAATTATTGAGTAAGGCGGTTGCAGTGGTGGCTTGTAATAAAATTGCATGTTCATCGCCTTATGCGCATTATGTAAAATTAAAAACGCTGGCTCGAAATTATAATGCGGCTTTTTTATTTGAAACCAATGTAGGCGCAAGCTTACCCATTATAGGCACCTTAAATGATTTGATAAGTAGCGGAGACAAGTTGAATAAAATAGAAGCGGTATTATCAGGTACATTGAATTTTGTATTTAATAATTATGCTGGTGGCAAGGACGGAAAAACCTTTGCACAAGTGGTGAAGCAAGCGCAGGATGAAGGTTATACAGAGCCAGATCCAAGATTGGATTTAGGTGGGACAGATGTGATGCGTAAAATATTAATCTTGGCAAGAGAAGCGGGCTATCCATTAGAAATGGAAGACATCGTGAATGAGTCATTCTTACCAGCGGCATGTTTTAATGGAACAGTCGCAGATTTTTATAATGAGATGGAAAAGCAAGAACCGCATTTTCAACAATTATACGACCGAGCTGAAGCAGTAGGGTGCAAACTTAAATTCATTGCTAATTTCGAAAGCGATATAAATGCCAAAACGACTGGGAAGTGCAATGCAAAAGTAGGATTGCAACATATCCAACCTAGCTCAGATTTTTTCCATCTATATGGAAAGGACAATTTGGTTTTATTTTATTCTGAGCGTTATCCTGAACTGCCAATGGTGATTAAAGGTGCAGGCGCAGGCGCAGACGTTACGGCGTCAGGCGTCTTTGCGGATATCATCAGAGCAGCAAGGATCTAGTAAAACTATCTCCCCTTTAACTATTTTCCTTTCAAGTATTTATCCAACCAACGACCTTGCTCATACAATAAGTGCAATACATTTTCTTTGCCTCTGTATCCATGTGCTTCATAAGGCAAGTATACAAAACGAACTGTGCCACCGTGGCCTTTAATGGCTGCATATAAACGCTCACTATTAATTGGGAAAGTTCCTGTATTATCATCCATCTCACCGTGCGTTAATAAAATAGGTGTTTTGATTTTATCTGCATGTGCAAAAGGACTCATGTCTAAATACAATTGAGGTGCTTGCCAAAAAGTTCTGTCTTCATTCTGAAAACCAAAAGGAGTCAGGGTTCTGTTATATGCACCACTGCGCGCAATACCAGCTTTGAATAAATTACTATGTGCTAATACGTTTGCAGTCATGAATGCACCATAACTATGTCCACCAATGGCAAATTTATTACGATCGCTCACACCCATGCCCGCTAATTTATCGATCGCTGCATTTGCATTTAAAATTAATTGATTGACAAAATCATCGTTTGGTTTTTTGTCAGGAGAAGTTGCGACAATCGGCATTTCTGCATTGTCTAAGATCGCATAACCTTGTGTCACATAAAATACAGGAGAACCCCAACTTAACATAGTAAACTTATGTTGGTTCCCTCTTATCTGACTTGCATCGGCAGCACTTGTAAATTCTCTAGGATAAGCCCAAAGCAAAGTAGGCAAAGGACCATCTTTTTCTTTGTTGTAACCTTTAGGTAAATACAAGTCACCAGTTAAGTCAACGCCATCCGCTCTTTTGTATTTAATTTTTTCTTTGGTCACCCCTTCCATGCTTGCATAAGGATTGCTAAAACTAGTCAATGCAACAGAAGTATTGGCTTGTAAGGCTTTCAAATAATAATTAGGTACTTCTTTTTCTGTTTCTCTACGCGTGATAATTTTTAAAGTAGCAGGATCTAATACATCCACTACATATTCAAAACAATCTTCTTTGCTACGCCAAATGATCTCGTTTGTTTTGGTATCTAAATTATAAATAGATAAATAAGGAAGATCCCCTTTATCAGAAGCACCAGTGGTATTGTTCATTAAGACCGAACGGCCATTGTTCACTGTGGCAATGACATCTTTACCGAATTTGTTTTTAATAGTTACTGGGTTACCCAAATTACTATAAGCATCTGTTAAGCTTCTTTCATATAAAGTCGTTAAGCTATTGGCTTTATGATTGTACATACTTACTTTATAGCGTTGCTTGGTTCTTAAAACTTCAGTCACTAAAGCGAGTGTTTCATCTCCCCAGCTGATGTTCGAAAAACGGGCAGCAGTTTTAAATAATTCTTTAGGCGCTTCGTTAAAAGGTGCAGCAATGGCCATCACCGCATCATGAAAAGGCATCGCTTTTTTAATCATGCCACTATCTAGAGGCATTGCATACACAATGGTAGCAGCTTCATCATCCTTCCACTCAAAACCACGAGCCGCATTTTGTACATTGTCATAACCACTTGCAGTACCCTCTAAAGATGGTAATTGCGCAATTGTTTTTACCAATGCACCAGCCTTATCCAATACTTGCATAGAAGACGCAAAACCATAAGCTGTTACTAAATAAGAGAAAGGTTTATTTAAAGTACGTGTAAGGATATAATTTTTATCAGGAGAAATACTAAAGCTATTGGTTAATGCAGGTGCACCAATTTTAGTTTCTACGCCATTTTTATTTTTAACCAATTGGCTCTTCGCTAAAAATTCAAACACATATTCGTCAAAAGGAGATTTGATCAAGTCTTGATAAGTTACACTAGGTGCCGCTTTACCTAAGTTCTCTTGAATGGTTGGTCCTTTAGGTGTGATAGGTCTTTTAGCTAAAGCGCTTGCTGCATTCACATTCACTTTATACATGACTGTTGCATCATCTAACCAAACAAAGCCTGCGCCTAAAATTAAATTAGCAGCAGTCTTATTTATTTTTTGACAAGTTAAAGTTGTTATGTCAATCACGTATACATCCACCGCATTTGCAGACACATTGTAAAATGCAATTTTATTTTCTGAAGGATTCCATGAAGGACTCAATGCAGCAATGTTTGCAGGCATCCCTTTAATTGCTAAAGCTTTATTTGTAGCAATGACTTTAACGGTCATCCCTTTGATATAATTCTGACGAGTTGGTGAAAAATTATTTGGATTTAAACGAAGACCAGCAATTTTAAATTCAGCTTGCCCAAGCTCTTCCACTAAAGGATAAGAAGGACGCTCCATCACAAGCATGTGTTTTGCTTTTCCATCTACACTAATTGTTGGTGTTGGTGCTGCTAATAATAAGTCAGCAATTTCTTTAGGTGGAACTTGATACGCATCTTGAGCAAAACTATTGATGCTCAATAAGGCTAGCATAAAAAATCCAGTAACAGATCCTATGATTTTTATCATACAATTGATTTTACCTAAGTTAAGATAAAATTGACATCCAGGCATACCATCTATCAAAAAAGCTCTCAATTGATTCTTAAAGAATTCACACAGCTTGGGTTTAAAATAGGCATATAAAAAACGGCCCCTAGATGAGGAGCCGTTTCAATTCAATAACATAGGTAGCATTCATTTTAAAAAGAACTGCTAGCTTGTTTTAATTATTTTCTTATGATTAATTTTTCAGATGCTCTTCTTACTTTCTTAGCGCCTGATAAATAATCATTTGCAGCATCTCTGTAACCTAAAGTCACTGCTACTGCACTGTGTAAGCCCAATGCTGTTAAACCTAATATTTCATCTACTGCATCAGGTGCAAAACCTTCCATAGGCGTGGCATCTATTTCTTCAGCAGCAGCAGCTACTAAACTAAAACCTAAAGCAAGGTAAGCTTGCTTATCTGCCCATACTCTTGCTTGCTCAGGCGTCTTGTTTTTGAATGAACCATTAATGGCACCAGAAAAATCTTTTAAAGTATCTACTGCTACACCTCTTTGGTCAGCAATTTCTTGCATGTATTCAGCAATTTCTTTTTCAGATATAGTATTCCAAGCTGCAAAAACAATGACAGCCGACCCGTCCACTACTTGTGCTTGATTGTAAAATGCAGGAAGTAATTTTTTTCTTGTTGCCTCATCTTCTACTACAATAACAGAATAAGGCGTTAAACCAAAGCCGCTAGGTGCTAACCGAGTAGCCTCAATAATGGTATTTAATTTTTCTGCAGGAATTTTAGTTCCGTTCATTTTCTTGACTGCGTAGCGCCATTTAAGGCTGTCTAATAAACTCATCGTTTTTATTTTTATTTATAATTTGAAATTGGATCAACCAGGGATTAAATCCCTTTATTCAATGTTTGAACATTAAAGATAGGCTATTTAATAAGCCTATCAAAAAATGATTTAAGTAGATTGCTTATAGGATTAACAAAGACTTTGTGAAATAGTTTGAAAAATGCCAAAAACAGCCCAAAATTGCCTAATTTGACGGCAAAATCGCACAAAATGAGACAAAAACAGGCTTTTTTCAGCTTTTTTCTACTCCTCTCCTTAATTCTACATCTGAACCTAAAAGCGCAAGACAATGCCCCCAATTTAATCGTGATTACCACAGACGGTCTTAGGTGGCAGGAGGTTTTTAACGGGATGGATTTTGCCTTGGCCAATCATAAAAAATTCAATCATGGGGACAGCGCCTACCTCTATAATAAGTATGGTTCTATTACAGTGTCGGAGCGTCAGGTAAAATTGCTTCCTTTCTTTTGGCAAAGCATGGCTAAAAAAGGACTCTTATTTGGCAATCGTTTTAAAGAAAATAAAGTGGATGTTGCGAATTCATATTGGTTCTCTTATCCTGGGTACAATGAAATTTTTACAGGCTATCCAGATACTGCAATCAATTCCAATAATTATCCTCCTAATCCATATCAAAATGTGTTGGCATTTTTACAAACACAAAAACCCTATCAAAATAAAGTCATTGCATTTGGTGCATGGGATGCGTACAATCGTATTTTAAATGAAGCTGCATCCCGGTTTCCGGTGATCAATGGTTTTGAAAATCTGTCAAGCATCCTTCAAGATCCACAAACAAAAATGTTGGAAGACATGCTTCAAAATAGTTATAAACCATTTAAGGAAGCAGAGTGTTTAGATGTATTTATACATCAACAAGCAAAATATTATTTAGCAACCAAGCGACCAAAAGTCGTGTACATTAGTTATGGTGAAACGGATGAGTGGGCGCATGAAGGTAATTATTCGGCTTACTTAGATGCGGCCCATCAAGTGGATACATGGGTGGCAGACCTTTGGCAATGGATACAAAGTACACCAGGTTATAAAGACAACACGTATTTGTTAATCACCACCGATCATGGTCGTGGGTTTGGAGATGCTTGGACAGACCATGGTGCGGATATCAAAGGCGCATCTAGTATTTGGTTTGGCCTCATGGGTCCGGAAAACAATTCAAACCTCAGTAAAATTGCAGCTTCAATGCAATCCAAGATGGGCGAACAAACCGCCAACCAACAATTGTATCAAAAACAATTGGCCACCACTATGGCAAAATTATTGGGCTTGCAATTTGCGCCAGCGCATCCAGTAGGTGAAGCGATTTATTAAAAATAGGTTAACTTAGCACTATGCTATTCAACAAAACTTTTAAGCAATTTCTTGTGCTAGCGATGCTAGTAGTTTTTGCATTTAGCATTACGCCACAAAAATCGATTCACGATTTAGTTGCGAAACATATTGATCCAAATAGCTGTTCGGTGCATAAGGATTTGCCCATTGAGCAAATTGAAAACACAGCACTGCATTGTAGTTTTGATTTTCAAGTAGCCACCACACCTTTTGTGGACTATGATTTTAGTATTGAAATTGCAACACCTATTGTTGCAAAAGCGCGTAATACAAATTTTGTTGCAGCACCTATTGCGCAATATGCTATTGTTTCTGACTCTCGAGGCCCCCCTGCTATTTATTGTTAAAGCTATCATTGACTAAAAGTTGATATAGCATCTAATTTGATGTATGAATAGGTTATTCATACAATTGAATGAATAGAATTACAATAAAATAGCACAATCCAATTGTCATGAAAAAATATTTATATGCCCTACTCTTAATGAGTATGGGATTCGGTTTCACGAACGCTTTGATAGCGCAACAATTTACCTTAACTGGAAAAGTATTTGATAAAGCAACTGGTAAAATTTTAGCAGGTGCAAGTGTGTATCTTCCAGAAATTAAAAAAGGTACCATCAGTAATAAGGAAGGTGTCTTCGCCATCAATATAGAACAAGGTTCGCATGTGTTGGAGATTAGTTATATGGGTTATGCGACGAATGTAGAAAATATTAAGCTACAAAATAATACTTCGCAAAATTTTTATTTAAATAGTTCGGTATTAGAAGGAGGCAATGTGATTGTCACAAGTTTTTTAAGAGCGACTTCTACAAGACGTACACCCACACCAGTGACCATTATTAAAAAAGAGGAATTATTCAGAGGTGTGGCAAGTAATTTAATAGACGCCTTATCTAAAGTACCAGGTGTATCACAAATTTCAACAGGGCCAGCGATTTCAAAACCAGTCATCCGTGGTCTTGGATACAACCGTGTGGTGGTGATGAACGACGGGATTAGACAAGAGGGACAGCAATGGGGCGACGAACATGGTATTGAAATTGATGAATACAATGTGAGCAGAACGGAAGTATTGAAAGTGCCGGCATCATTGATTTATGGATCGGATGCATTGGCGGGGGTGATCAATATTATATCGAATGTACCAGTGAGTGAAGGTGTGATCAAAGGAAATGTATTTTCCAATTACCAAACCAATAATCAAATGATGGGTAATCACTTTGATCTTGCAGGTAATCAAAAAGGATTTATTTGGGGAATTAATTATAGTGCAAAAAATGCGGGCGATTATAAAAATAAATATGATGGGAATGTTTTTAATTCAAGATTTTTAGAACGCAATGGTGGAGGATATATTGGTATTGAAAAAAATTGGGGGTATTCACAATTATCGTTCAGTAATTTTTACCAACACCTAGGTATTGTAGAAGGTGCCCGTGATGCAAAGGGTCGTTTTGTGATACTGAAGGATGTGGGCGGTATTGCAGAGGAAGTGGTTGTGGACGCTGCTGAGGAGAAAAGATTTACACCTCGAGTTCCGATGCAAAAAATTGAACATACCAAATACACCTTAGATAATAATGTTAAAATTGGTAATGATAGATTGAAAGCCACATTTGGTTTACAACAAAATCAAAGAATGGAATTTGGCAATGTGTTGGACTTAGATGAAAAGGCATTGTTTTTTGATTTAAAAACATTCAACTATTCGGTACAATATTTACAAGCAGAAAAAAATAATTGGAAAAACACCTTTGGCGTGAATGGAATGCGCCAAATCAATACCAACAGAGGCGAGGAAGCTTTGGTGCCAGACTATACCAGTTTTGATATTGGTGCATTTTACTACACCCAAAAGCGCACAGATAAAACAAATTGGAGTGGAGGATTGCGTTATGATCAAAAATACATGAACTATATCAACCCTGCACAATTTGTATGTCCTCCGGGGAGGGCTTGTATTGCATTGTACGATACTAAAGAGTCTAACAAACAGTTTAATAATATTTCGGGTGCGATTGGTGTGGCGCATGATCTAAGTGAGCAAGTGACATTAAAGTTTAATATCGCACATGGGTTCCGCGCACCGAATATGGCGGAGTTGGCGTCTTATGGCGCGCACGAAGGCACCAACCGATTTGAATATGGTAATGAAGCTTTAATTTCTGAAAAGAGTTTACAATTTGATGCTGCTGTTGAATGGAGCAATGAGCATATGAGTATTGCAGGGAATATTTTTTACAATACGGTGAGTGATTATATCTTTTACCAAAAGTTAACTGCAGTGGGTGGAGGAGATTCAATCATCATGGACTATGCACATAGTGTATCGGGAGATGCATTGTACGCTTTTGCATTTAGACAAAAAGATGCACACTTATATGGTGCAGAATTTAATATCGATATTCATCCACATCCATTGGATTGGTTGCATGTAGAAAATAGCGTGAGTTTGATTCGCGGACAATTTAAAGATGCATTAGATGGTTCTAAAAATTTACCGGGGATTCCAAGTGCAAGATGGTTGTCTGAAATTAGAATCGAACTCTTTAAAAAATCCAAATTGATCAAAAACAGTTTCATCAATTTGCAGTTAGATAATATTTTTGCACAAAACAATCCATTTACTGGATACAATACAGAAACGCAGACGCCTGCTTATACTTTATTGGATGTTGGTTATAGCACTCAGATCCAACATCGTAATAAAACATTATTTAGTATTTCCTTGGTGGGACAAAATATCACCGATGTGGCATATCAACATCATTTGAATCGTTTAAAATATGGTCCAATGAATGATGCTACCGGCCGCATGGGTGTATTCAATATGGGACGCAACTTTAGTTTTAAAGTGAATATTCCGATTGGGAATTAAAATATCAATTTGAAATAACTCAATGGGTTGATATTTTTTTTAATCCATTGAGTTATTTCATTAAATGAATGAATCTGTTTTGGTCTTCAATAGATTTTTCGTTCTTGTGACATAGTTCTATCAATTCTATCGTATTTGATTCTTGGTTTAAATTATAAATCATTCTAAGACCAGTATTTACTCCTTTTCCTCGAAGGGAGAGACAAGCAATCTTTTTAATTTTGATGATACTTGCTGTATTTGATTTATTGTATATTAAAAAACTAAATGGAGGCCTTGCATTTGGATATACCTCTAGAATCGACTTTATTTTGATCAAATCTTCATTTAAAGAGATATATCTTTTCAGTAACCTTTTTAAATCTTTTTCAAATTCAGATAAGTAGGTAAAGTTCATGTCTTATCTGATTCATAATTTCTAATCGAATATGGCGCTTCTCTATATAGTGCAAATTCATAATCAATTATTTCATTTTCTTTAGAAATTTTTATAGGCATATCGTCATGTATGTATTGCTCTAAAATTGACAGTGACCAATTTGAAGTTTGAATTAAGACTTGATCAATCACCTCTTTTTCACTTGCTCTTAATTCTGTCAAGTCTGATTGAACTAATGGAATAATTCTATTTGCTATTTTTTTGCCATGTTTTATTTTTACCCTGACTAGATATTCATTTTCAATAAGCTGTTGAATGATTTTATCAATGCCATCAGGTAACGGAAAGTTGGATCTCTTAAAATATTTTGACGAAGACAAATGTGATTCATATATTTCATAGTAATTATAATCCGCCAAATACAATCTTCCAAAAAGCCCCTTTTCACAAATGTTTGGCAAGCCTGCTGTTTTTTCAATGAGGTATAAAAATGTATTAATGAATTTAACCTGATTAAATACTGGGATATTGTTTCTAATCGTATCAGTTTTTTTTACCGAAGCATAAGTCACCTCGTGCTCAGCAATTATGGATTCACTTGTATTGATTAGCTCGTCAATTGAAAATCCTAAGACGGATGCCATTTTATGTATTTCAAATATGTCAATATTTCTATTACCTAGTTCAATCTGTGCTAAAGAGGGCCTTGACATATCCAATTCTTTTGCAAGAGCTTCTTGCGAATAGCCTTTAGACTTCCTTATTTGTACTAATCGCTTACCTAAATCTTGTTTTGATAATGTTTCCATCATTAAAACTACATAATGTTTTATAATAAAACAATTAAAAGATAGAAATTAGAACATTATTGTACAATCAAATTAGCTGCAAACTAAGATAGACAAACCCCAAATTCGCAATCGCTCTAAAATAAAGCCAATATTTATTTGGCTTTTCCATAGCCTCTTTGTCTTTTTCTATTTTATAAATCAAATAAATAATTAGACTTAGATTTATCGCCCATGCTATTGCTAACATGATAACAAGTGTTTGATTTAGATATAAACGCTTACTAATTGAGTAAAAGATATATAATACAAGTGTATTAAAACTTGTTAATTCATTTAAAGATTCTTTCATAAATAGAAAAATTATAAAGAATTAATATCTTATTTAAATGTATTTGGAATAAATAGATAAATATATATAGCTATCAGAAAATAAAATCCTAGAACTATTATTGATACATATTTTAGCAGCTTCATGCTTTTTTTAATTGATGCATTTATTTTTTGTTCATCATACAGCCATATGAAGAGATTAAATAACATCAATAAGACCCCGATGAAGATTAATAAGAATAACATAAGTATAATTTTTATTTTTGTTCTACTTTCACAGCATCTTGCTTGTAGTCCGAATCCATATTCACTGTGAAATAATAATTACTTCTATTTGACCAACCAAGTGTCAATCCGCCTAACTGAATGCCAAACAAATTGTTTCCTGTAATTGTAAATGTTGAAGTTGTGTTTAAACTATTAAAATTTATTAGAGATGCATTTATGTATGTCCAGCTAAAGAAGCCAATACCCGTAAATGATAGTGTTGGATTTCCAATTACCCTTCCAAATTGATCTGTATTAAAATCAAGATGCATTGTGTAAAATCCATGCGGCATAATGTTATTATTAATGGAAGTATAATATGAAACATAAAAAGGGAAAGATGCATGATAGTAACCTGCTGGTCTTGGACCATCGTCTTCGTTTTCATCAAAAGATGTTATAGAGGATGTTTTTCTTACACTTACAACTGATGTATTCTCATTTTGCTTTAATTCTGCAATGGCCGTAAATTTTTAGGGCTATTAAATTCTTTGTAAGCAAATTTGAATTCTTCAATTGAAAGTACTGGAACATTATTCATATTTTTTTCATCTAATGTTATAAATCTTCCACTTTCCCCAACAATACCTCGAATTTTGGACATAGAATTATCTAATTTGGTTGTTGACGATTCTTTTTTACAACTAGATAAAAACATTAAAATACAAATAGATAAAACGAATATTGAAATTTTTTTCATGATGTTTGATTTAGAAATGAAGAAACAACAAAATGAATTCGCTTTTTTGAGTATTTATACTTTCTTGTTTTCTTTCTTCTACAATTTAAATCATTACTATCATAAAAAAATCAAACTTAGATTAGGCTCTATGCATTTATTTTTCATTAGCAATTTCTAGTGCTTTAATAATCAAAGGATCACTAATTCTAAAATTAGAAGTTTGAATTTTTTCTATATAATATTTTACTGAATGAATGAAACCAAGCTCCTTCGCATTTATTAAAACGACAATAGTACCGGTAAATCTTAAACTTAATGTGGTTGCTATTTTTCGTGCCTTTAAATCATCAATTATTAAGAATCCATCATTTTCTAATGCATTCATGATAATACTAGATTCCCCTGGCCCTAAATTAAAGTTCTTTAAAAGGATTGGTCGATATTATAGGTTAGCTCAACGCTTATCCATGAAGGAATAGTCTCATTCAACTCTAATTGAATATAGTTGGTGATAATTACATTGCTATAAATCTTATTTAAAAGATCTAATGTATTGATTTTATTAAGAATGATAAGGGAGCTTGTATCAACGTATACTTTCTCTTGCATTGCTAACATCTGATTCTAAATCAGATGCAAGATGATTGATAACAGATACATTGTAATTTTTTAGTAAATCCATAAATTCTGACATAGAACAACCAGCACTTCTTGCAGCTTGACTCATAGTAAGTCTCCCAGCTTCAAAAAGCTTAGCAGCTAAAAAAGTTTTTAATTCTTGATTATCTGCTTTTAGCTCGTCAGGTAATTCTAATTCTATGGTTTTCATTTTACTAAATTAATACTTATATCTTTTAATTAATCAATTTGTTTCCTGCATTTGATTGGGTGATAAGGATGCTTGAAATTCATTTTTATTAAAATGTACATTTAGAGTATTTCTACTTTAAATTTTTACTAACTTGTACCTACTTATTAGAGTATTTTCTAAATACAACAACTATGAAAAAATCAACTCTGTTTTTTTTAACCATCCTCATTGCCATGACAAGTATTGCGCAGCAAGGGAAAACGCCTGCAGCTGCTCTATCCAAAGGTTTGACTAAAGAGGAAAAACAAGTGATGGCTTGGATTGATGCGCATATGCCGCAGGCAATTGAGATGCTTAAGGAGTCGGTGAATAATAATAGTGGGACTTTGAATATGGAGGGCGTGAAAAAAGTGGGCGCCTTGTTTGCGAAAGAATTTGAAAAAGCAGGATTCACCACAGAGTGGGTTGCGATGCCAGATTCTATCAAACGTGCCGGGCATTTAGTGGCGAGTCGTCGCGCAGGCGCCGCCGCCCCAACATCTTCTTCCAAAAAAGGCAAACGCCTTTTCCTCATCGGACATTTAGATACCGTCTTTGAACCAGACATGCCAGCCAATCCGTTTACGATGTTGAATGATTCTACCGCAACGGGTCAAGGGGTGAACGATATGAAAGGTGGAGACGTGGTGGTGATTATGGCATTGCAAGCATTGGAGCAAGCGGGCTTATTAAAAAACACAGATATCACAGCTTATTTTACAGGAGACGAGGAGCATGCGGGTTATCCAAGGGAAGTGACTCGAGGCGATTTTATCAATCGAGCCAAGCAGGCAGATATCGCATTGGCTTTTGAAGGGGCGAATGGACTGAACTCAGTGGCTACCGGAAGAAGCGGCGCGAGTGGATGGAGGTTAGATGTGACCGGAAAAACTAGACATAGTTCCGGGGTATTCACACCAAGTGCGGGTTATGGCGCCATTTATGAGGCAGCAAGAATCTTGAATCAGTTTAGAGAAACCCTAAGCACAGAGAAATATTTGACTTTTAATCCGGGTATTATCATTGGCGGATCGGATATAACATATAATGAAGCCACTTCAAAAGGCGCGGCCATTGCCAAAACCAATATTATCTCCCCTGCAGTGACGGTGACTGGAGACCTAAGGTTCTTGACCGAAGACCAAAAAGACCGCGCCAGGGTCAAAATGAAGGAAATTGTAGCCCAAAACTTAGCCCAAACCAGTGCCAAAATCAGTTTTATGGATGGGATCCCAAGTATGGCGCCGACGGAAGGGAATAACCAAGTTTTAAGCGTAATCAATTCAATATCAATGGATATGGGGGCTGGAGCTACCGTGGCAGGTGACCCAGGATCCCGCGGTGCAGGGGATATTTCCTATGTAGCTGCTTATGTGGATTGTATTGATGGATTGGGTGCATCGGGACGCTGCGCGCACGCGCCGGGAGAAACCATCCACCTAAATCAACTCCCGTTTTTGATCAAAAGAGCGGCTTTGACAATTTATAGATTGAGTAGATAATTGCAAGTAATTAGACAATAATTAAAACGAACTAGCGTTCTTATTTAATAGCTTGATCCACTTTGATTTGGAGTAATAAATAGGCTCAAAACCGCTTAAAAAATACACTAATCAAAATTAGATATTAAGCTATTGAAGGCTTACTTTCGCGCACTAACTTCCCCCCCAAAGTTTATTGTAAAATTTAACAGGTAAAATCTGTTAAAAAACACTGAAAATATATACAAAATAGTAATTTTGTTGTATATTAACAGAGTGTCTTATGCACTCTAAATGAATCACTTAGGCCTATAATGGGACTAAGAGTGGCAGAGCCATACAAAGCTGCCAAACTTCAAATAAAATTTGACTTATGAAATGGATTAGAATCGCTTTATTTAGCTTGAGTATTTTTGCTATGAGCATTCAAACGAATGCGCAAAATTTATTAAGCGGGAAGGATTTAAGCACCATCAAAGTGGATGCATTAACGGATGCAGAAATTGCACAAATACAAGCACAGATCAAACAAGCTGGTGTGAGTATTGATATGCTAGAATCACAAGCTATTGCAAAAGGCATGAGCCCAGCAGAATTTGCAAAATTAAAAGCAAGATTGGCATCCTCTAAAACAGGAACAAAATCAGGCTCACCACTCATCAAGCGAACTGTGAGCACCAAACCAGTGTATGGAAAAGACAGTGCACGTAAAACTTATGAGAACAAGATCAATCCATTGATTTATGGATCTGAATTGTTTGCGAATGAAAATGGTTTTGGTGAAAATCAAAATATTGCAACACCATTGAATTACGAAGTAGGCACCAACGATGTATTAAAACTTGTGGTGTATGGTGTGCAAGAATATAGTTCGGATTTAGATGTGAGCAAGGAAGGAACAGTACTCATAGAAAATGTAGGCCGTGTGAAAGTAGCAGGGTTAACAATAGAAGCTGCTACCACCAGAATCAAACAACAGATGGCGAACACAGCTTATCCAAGTTTAAGATCGGGTGAATCTAAATTGGCATTAACAGTAGGCGATATAAGAACCATCCAAGTGACTATCATTGGTGCACAAAGAAGCGGCAATTACAATGTATCATCTTTATCCACTATCTTAAATGCTTTAACAGAAGCAGGTGGTCCAAATGAAATTGGCTCTTACAGAAATATTGAACTCATCAGAAACAATCAATTATTCAAAAAAATCGACCTCTATGCTTTCATGCAAAACGGAGATCAGTCACAAAATATGGGATTAAAAGACCGTGATGTGATTCGTGTACCAGCTTACAAAGGCAGGGTAGAAATTAAAGGACAAGTTAAGCGTCCAGGTATTTTTGAGATCAACGGCACAGTAGAAAACTTCAATCAGTTTTTACAATATGCAGGCGGCTTTGACGACGCAGCTTATACCGCATGGGTAAAAGTGATCCAAAAGAACGATAAAGAAAAGTCGGTAAAAGATTTAAGCGCAAAGGAATTTGCAAGCTACCAACCACAAGGCGGTGATATCATACAAGTATCTAAAATTTTAGATCGTTTTCAGAACAGGGTTAAATTATCTGGTGCGGTATTTAGACCAGATGTGTATGAGTTAACGGAAGGTATGCGCATAAGAGACTTAATTCAAAAGGCAGATGGTTTAAAAGAAGATGCTTATTTAGGACGTGCGCAACTCATCCGTTTAAAACCAAACTTATTAAAAGAACTAGTAAGTATTAATTTAGGAAAGGT
>JBBAJV010000011.1:0-66257 GCA_040403925.1 Sediminibacterium sp.
TTACGTTAAATCGTGGGTCCTTTGTTGTTTCTGCGTGAGGTTTGCGTGAGGTTTTTGTCATTTCTTAGATCAAGTCCTGCCATTAGCTACACTGGATATATCATTAGCAATGACAGCATTACGATAACAGGATATATAAATTTAATAGCATGTAAAATAAGGCAGGTACGGTGATCAAAATAGAATCCTTAACTTTTATTCTGACTAAAATACCAAGAAACATTAATAATGTTAATCCACCAGATGATATGACTAAAATTGTATTAAATGCAAGACCAATAACTAAACCAACCCCACCCATTATCTCTAGTATTGCTGTTATTGTGCCAAACTTTTCTAGTCCAAATCTTTTAAATTCACTTTTCATTTTTGTTGAAGTGAAGTAAGTAATTCCGTAAAATAAAAAGGAGGCACTCGAAAAAATCAATGCTAAAATTCTTAAATCCATTTTAGATTAGATTTTTTGATACCGCGGCAATAAAGAGACAAAAAACTAAGAGTATAAAAGATAGTACGAAGTAAAGCAAAGGATGCTTTGCTTTAAAGTGAAAATATTGGGCTGCTTACATCAATAATGCCATAGCTAATGATGATGCAAATAATAAGTCCCGATACCAAATACCAGCAATTAGTAACGTTGATAGAGCTATTTTAGCTGCCCCCACCATATTTCGGGTTAAATCGCTTAATCCGTAAGATCTAAATTCCTTTTCAACATTATAAAACCGAAATACCCAAATAATCAAGATTGCTAAAGCAACTAAAATTTGAGCAATGATGGAGAGATTTATCATTTCAATTGATTTAAGTGTAAAACTAGACTATTTTATACAATATCAAAACAATTAAGTTCGTCTAGTTATCGTCCTTTGTTGTTTCTGCGTGAGGTTTGCGTGAGATTTTTGACTTCTAAGCATTAACATCTGTTTTTAACAACATCGTTTATAATCTCTAACTTCATTCAATGAAAATATTAATATCTATCATGATAGCAGCCATCCCCTTTATTGGAATTGCACAATCCAATCAACTATTAATCAATAGTCATTTAGAAAAATTTAAAAATGCTAAATCATATACATTAGCAATGGCCGACAAGCTGGTTGAAGATAAGTATGATTTCAAACCTGTAAAGGAAGAAATGAGTTACAAGGAGCAATTAGTTCATAAAGGTGAGAACATTTATTGGTTAAGTTCAACCTATATCAAAGAAGAGCGAAATCCATCAAATGTTAAAAAGGGCAATTCAAATGAGATGAGTAAGAAACAAGTAATGCAATTTCTAAACGATGCTTATGAATATGGATTATAAGCAATGGGAGAGTTAGATGAGAAGTCCTTGTCAAAAGAATTTAATTGGAATGGTGGTAAGTTGAATAAGTATCAATTTTTAAATTTGATACAAGATCATCAAACACATCATGTTGGACAACTAATCGTATATTTAAGATTAAATACAATAGAACCGCCAAAATATATAGGTTGGTAAAATATTTTAATTATTTTTTAGATGATTCTTTAAATTCTGAAGGAGTAACTGAAAATTTAGATTTAAATACAGTCGAAAAATATGCTTGAGATGAGAAACCTACTTTATAAGCAACTTCTGAAATAGTTAGGTCTTCATTCATTAGTAAGTATTTTGCTTTTTGTAGTCTTACTGACAAAATATAATCATTTACACTAAATCCTAGTAGAGCTTTTGTTTTTCTATATAATTGAATTTTTGATATACCCAATCCTTTATAGATATCATCGACTGATAAGCCTTCGTTAGATAGATTTGACTCAATGATTGAAGTAAATTCACTAATAAATTTACGATCTAATTTATTAGATGCATTAGATCTACTCTCTGAAGGGAGTTCATTTACAAAATGCTCGCGTAGTATTATTCTATTCTTTAAAATTGAAGCTATTGATTCTTCTAAATAGTTTAAATTAAATGGTTTGCTGATAAACAAATCAGCAAATGATTTCATCCCTTCTATTTGATCTTCAATTGAAGTTTTAGCAGTCAATAAGATGATGGGAATATGAGAGGTTCTCAAATCATTTTTTAAAATTTCCGCTAATTTTAAACCACTCATGCCAGGCATAATAATATCTGAAATGATTAAATCTGGAATAACATCAAATGCTTTATTGACACCTTCATTCCCATCTTTTGCAGTAAGCACCTCGTACGTACCCTCCAGCCTATTGCTTAAAAAGGAATTTAAGTCATCATTATCTTCAATAATCAGGATTGAAGCTGATTTTTCTGATATATTGGTTGTCACTTTTTCATAATTGTGAGGTAAAACATCAGTTGTATAAATATGTTTTTCTTTTAAGTTTTTGCCATCATTATATTCACTTTCATTAAGTTCTTTGTTTTTGTTATTTTGCTTGAAAGGTAAAATGATTGTAAAACAAGTGCCATTACCCTTTTTACTATTAATAATTATATTCCCATTATGTGCTATTATCAATTCCTTTGATAGTGCAAGCCCAAGGCCGGTTCCTTTAAATGTACTACTGTGTCCTTGATAAAAGACATCAAATGCATGTTCAACGTCCTCTGCAGACATCCCAATACCATTATCTTCAATTTTAATAATTGCATTTTCTTGTTCTTTATCTTGATCTATTGTAATGTTAATTGTGCCATTTTCTTCTGTAAATTTAAATGCATTTGAAAGTAAATTGAAAAGGACTTTATCAATCATTGATTGATCAAAATCAATGATTAACCATGTTGTTTTATCATTTATATTTAATGAAATATGCTTCTTTCTTGCTAAATCTTTAAATTCGTTACTGATTTCAAAAACAAAATCTCCAAGAACTTGCGTTGATGCATTGATTTCCATTTTCCCTTCTTCAATCTTTCTAAAATCCATTAATTGGTTTATTAACTTTAGAAGCCTAAAAGAATTTCTTTGAACGAGTTCTAAATTATTTTTCAAAGAGAAGTGAAGTTTAGAGGACATTAATGTGTCTTCCAGAGGTCCAATAATGAGTGTAAGCGGAGTCCTTAGTTCATGAGATATATTTGTAAAAAAATCAAATTTAGCATCTGTAGCTTCTTTTACTTGCTTTACTAATTTCTCTAATTCATTTTTTTGACTACTAATTTCATCTTTTTGTACCATCAATTTCTTACTAATTTTTTTATTCTCTTTAAATAAATAATAAAAGACACTACTAAGAATTAATGCAATAGCTAAAGTAATTGAAATTGCAAGAATGATATTTGTTTTATTTTTACTTATTAAAATTTGTTGGTTTATTTTTAATTGTCTATTATCTATTTCATTTTGTTGTTCAATAACCTTTTTACTTTGTTGTTGCAATATTTTCACGTTCGTTGAATCAATAATCGTTGTCTCAAGTGTATTTTCTTTTTTGAAAGGTTTTTTTTCTAGAATTTTTATGGCTGTTCGTATTGCCTCTTGACCACCAGTTGGGTATAGAACGGTTGCTTTAAATTGATTACTTGCAACCTTATCCATTCCCATACCTTCTATAGAAAGTCCATCCACCCCTATTATTTTTATTTTGCGTTCAACCTGATTATTCTTACAAATCTGGTAGACATTTTTTGCTATATAGTCACTCTGAGCGAATATGACATCTAAGTCCTTATTTTTTTTTATGAAAGAATCTATTTTTTTTTCAAAATTAGCTTCATGATCATTGATTTTAGCAATTAATTCAATCCCTTTGCTTTTAGAAATGATGTCTAGAAATCCTTTATCCCTATCGATAAAAGGGGAAGCTGTATTTAATCCAGTGATTTCAAGTACTTTTCCTTTTCCTTTAAGTAAGGCCACAGTATATTTTCCAGCATTTTGACCAACCTCATAATTAGAGGCACCAATAAATGCAGTGTATTTATCCGAGTTGATTCTTCTGTCAATAAGTACAATGGGTATTTTTGAATCGAAGGCTTTTTCTAGAATAGCGTTCAAAGGCTGAATCTCATGGGGACTAACAATCAATAAGTCGACTTTTAAATCGATAAGTTCCTGAATTTGTTCTTTTTGTATTTTGCTATTTGCCTGCGCATCTTTATAATAAAAGTCTATTTCGTTATAAAATGAGACTTCCCTTTGCATTTCTTTTAACATGCTTTCTCTCCAGTTATCTCCTCCTTGAGCTTGTGCAAAGCCAATTTTATATCTCTTATTTACCTCTTTCTTTTTATTGCACCCCATAAGGCTTGTGATTAATAAAAGAGTAGCTAAAAAGCTGAAAATATGTTTAGATTTTGGGATTTTCATTGTACAAAAGGTTAGATCAATATGCTTTGAGCAATTTGGCGAAAATTACGGTAAGTGACGTTCAAATTTGTTTATATTTTTTCAAATTTGTTTTATTCTTTCAATCCATCACTTTCTTCCACTTGAAATTGAATCATTTTTGTAAATAACGGTTACAAAAATGAACGATTGTTACTAATTCCTGGTGCTCCAATTTAATAAAATATTGATACTCAATCATTTGTGATTAATTACAATTTTATACATCTTAATTACAATTTCTAAAAGATATAAAGGTCTTCACAGATAAATTCATAGACTTATTTGGTATTGCTATGCTTAAGACTAAATTATTTAGATGGTCAGTTGTTGCTTCCCTGGCTGGGTTTATCTTTGGATTTGACACTGTGGTTATTTCAGGTGCGAATATTCCAATTAAAAATCTATGGAACACCACGCCATTGTTTCATGGTTTTTTCATTATGTCTATGGCATTGTGGGGTACATTGTTTGGATCTATTTTTGGAGGGATTCCTACAGACAGGTATGGCAGAAAAAAAGTACTAATAGTATTGGGTATTTTATTTGCAATTTCAGCTATCGGTTCAGCTTTGGCAAATGGTCCTTATATTTTTTCATTATTTAGATTTATAGGGGGAATTGGAATTGGTGTTTCATCCGTTGTTGCACCAACCTATATCTCGGAAATATCTACACCAAAAACTAGAGGAAAGCTTGGAGCTTTGTACCAATTTAATATCGTTTTTGGAATTTTAGCTGCTTTTCTTTCCAATTACTTCTTTCAAGGTTTTGGAGGCGAAAATGATTGGAGATGGATGCTTGGTATTTTATTGGTTCCATCAGTAATTTTTACTTTAATGGTTTTTGGAATTCCCGAAAGTCCAAGGTGGTTAATCACGCAAAAGAATAATATTCTTGCTGCAAGTAACATTTTTAAAGAAATGGGGGTTGAAGATGTGCAAAAGGAAGTAGACTTTATTATAAAGGGTAATAAAACAAATAGCTCCGATTTTAAAACTGATTCATTTTTTATTGTAAAACATAAAAAAGTTATCTGGTTGGCATTCTTGATCGCATTTTTTAATCAATTGTCTGGTATCAATTTCATTTTGTACTATGCCCCTGAGATACTTTCTCGAATAGGATTAGGGGCTAAAGATTCTCTTTTAAATTCAATCGCAATTGGGGGTATTAATTTGATATTCACTTTTGTAGGACTATACTTAATAGATATAATAGGAAGAAAAAAACTTTTATTAATCGGCTCAATCGGTTATATCATTAGTTTGTCATTGGTGGCAGGTTGCTTTATTTCACATGCTAGTCCATTTGTCTTAATGTCTTTTTTACTTCTATTCATTGCTGCCCATGCTATTGGACAAGGGGCTGTTATATGGGTTTTTATATCAGAAATTTTCCCAAATAGGCTAAGAGCAACTGGGCAAGCATTTGGTGCGAGTGTTCACTGGGTTTTCGCAGCGATCATTACTTTAATTACGCCCTTATTTTTAGATGAAAATGAAGGAATTTTTAAAGATAATCCATGGCCCATTTTTGTCTTTTTTGCTTTAATGATGGTTGTGCAACTTATATGGGTCTTATTTAAAATGCCAGAAACCAAAGGTGTCTCACTTGAAGAGATCGAAAATAAATTAATTAAATAAATCATTTATAAAAATTACTCAACGATTGCTCAAAATTCCAAATTAAAAATTCAACTATGAAAAAAACCTTTCTTGTTTTGTTTGTTATGCTCATAGCATTTCAGAACGCATTTGCACAGAGACAGTTGACTGGTTCTGTCAAAGATGCAACTACAAATTTGCCCTTAACTGGAGCAAACATTATGATCCAAGGCACAAAAAATGGGGTAACAACTAGTGCTGATGGTAAATTTAGTATTCTACTAACAAAGGATGCTAAAAATATCATTATAAGTTATGTTGGTTTTGAATCAAAAACACTTTCAGTTAGTGGATTGAACCAAATTGATGTACTCCTAAATTCATCAAATGAATTAGAAGAAACAGTGGTCATTGGTTACACATCTCAAAGAAAAAAAGACTTAACAGGTGCTGTATCTGTTGTTGAACTTTCTCCTGTTAAAAATAACAGTTCGGGAAATATCATGCAATCTTTACAAGGTAGAGTTGCAGGATTATATATTGAAAGAGATGGTTCTCCAAATGGCTCAAATGGTAGAATCTTAATCAGAGGAGCCAATACATTAGGAAATAATGACCCATTGTATGTTATTGATGGTATTCCAACAACAAGACCAGAAGTATTTCAGAATTTAAACCCAACAAATATCTCTTCTGTTCAAATTTTAAAGGACGCGTCAGCTGTTTCTATTTATGGTGCTAGAGCATCAAATGGAGTAATAATAGTAACAACAAAAAATGGTGGAAATACAAATAATAAAGTAGAATTTCAATTTAACAGTAGCACTTCATTTCAATCTGAAAAAGGTATGAGATTAAAAATGTTAAATACCGTGGATAGAGGAAAGGCATTATGGCAAGCTTCTGTTAACGATAGACAAGATCCAGCTGCTGGATATGGTGAAATTTATACTTTTGATTGGAATAATGATTTTAATAATCCAGTATTAAAAAGTGTCACTCCAAAGGCATTTGTAGGTGGTGATAAAAATACGCCAGTGGGTAATACTGATTGGCAAAGTGTGATGTATGAAACAGGTATTGTTACAAATAATACGTTGACAGCTTCTGTTGGGAATAAAAATTCTTCTTTAGAATTTAGCTTAGGACATTTAAAAAACACAGGAATGTTAAAATTCACTGGTTATGAAAGGACGAGTGCAAGTGTAAATGCAATAACTCGATCTTTTAATGACAAAGCTATTTTTGGTTTTAATTTTAATATGGCTAATTCAAATGAAACACTAACAGCTAGAGATATTGGTGGCGCTTCAACTACTTTCTTAGCAGTTACATTAGCTCCAACTATTCCGGTTTTCCAAAAAGATGGGAAAACCTACGCTGGTGCGCTTGGTGCTGGTTATTCAGATCGTAATAATCCGCTACATATGCAAGATCTTGCTAAATGGAATAATGCAAATAGATTGAATGCTTTTGGTAATATTTATCTTGAAATTCAACCAGTTAAAAATTTATTCCTTAAATCGACTATTGGAGCTGATAATTCATTTTTTAGCAACAAAGTTATTACACCTAATTTTAGTGAAGGTGCATTAAATAGAACAACTAATAGTTTGTCTTTTGATAAAAATCAATATCTAAGTACAACATTTTCAAATACACTTAGATATAACTTTAATTTAAAGAGCGATCATAATTTTAAAATCTTATTAGGCACTGAGTTAATAAAAACAAATTTAGATTTCAGTTTTAGTAAAAGAGAAGGATATGCGCTACAAAACAAAGACTATTTTACCTTAAGTGCAGGAACTGGAAATACCACATTAACAGGTGGATCAACAGGTCATTCTTTATTTTCTCAATTTAGTAGAATTGATTATAGTTTTTCAGATAAATACTTGGCAGCTGTTACTGTAAGAAGAGATGGATCATCTAGATTTGGATCAGATAACAGATATGGAATTTTTCCAGCTGTTTCTTTTGGCTGGAGAATTGATAGAGAATCATTTTTAAGTACAAGTAATACAGTTTCTGAATTAAAGTTAAGGGTTGGAGCTGGTAGAGTGGGTAACCAACAAATTGGAGACCTAGCTCGTTTTGGCTTGTTTGATACAAGGTATGGTACTACAATGGCTCAGTTAGTGGGTGGTTTTTGGGAACAATATATGAACATAGGAACAGCCTATTCTTTGTCTGGCGCTAATACAGGTACATTACCTTCTGGGTTTGTTCAAACACAAGCTTCAAACTCTGCTTTAAAGTGGGAGACTACAAATGAAGTTAATACAGGTCTTGATTTTGCATTTTTGAAAAATTCAATTTTTGGATCTTTTGATTATTTTTCAAGAAAAACAACAGGTATTTTAATTACGCCTCCGGTAGCTTCTGCATTAGGTGAAGGACAATCAAAAGCAGTAAATGGTGCTTCAAAATCAAATACTGGATGGGAATTTGTGATTGGTTATCAAAGTCAACAAAAAGGTGATTTTAAATATAACGTAAGATTAAATCTTTCTCAATTTAGAGATAAGATTACTGAATTACCTGAAAGTGTTCGTCCTGCCTATCCAGGCAACTTAGTAAGTACCATATTAGGACATTCTCAATTTGACATTTTTGGTTTTAAATCAAATGGTTTATTTCAATCACAAGCAGAAGTTGATGCAGCTCCAAAACAAATTGGTGCTGGACCAGGTCGTATCAGATATGTAGATATTAATAAGGATGGAAAAATCGATGATCTAGATAGAACATGGATTGGCAGTTCTTTACCAAAACTTGAGTATGGCTTAAGAGTTGACCTTAGTTACAAAAAGTTTGATTTATCTATTTTTGGTTCTGGCGTTGCTGGAAAAACTGGATTTGATGTATATACGTTATTTAACAGTTTAATGCGTAGTAGAGAGAATGTTGGACCAGGAGTCTTTAACGCTTGGACAAATACTAATAAAAATACTACTGTCCCTGCTTTGACGCTTACAGATAATAATAATGAAGGTCGAGGTTCAGATTACTTCTTTGTTAACGCTTCTTATTTTAAATTAAGAAATGTACAGTTTGGTTACACATTGAATGGAAATAAAATATTCAATAAAGTAAGAATATTCGGTATGGCTGAAAATATCTTTTGGATTAAAAGTAAAAAATATACAAGTCCTGATCCTGAAAGAATTGATTTAGATCCAGTGCCTATTCCAAGAACCTTTACATTAGGTATTAACGCATCATTTTAAATACATTAAAAAAAATTCAAATGAAAAATAAATTAATATATACTTCATCATTTATTATGCTTTTAATGATAAGTGCTTGCTCAAAGGTGCTTGACTTTAGTCCCAAAGGTGTTCTTTCATCTGCAGATTTAACTTCACCTACTGCAATCGATGGATTGGTTACTTCTGCCTATTCTGCTATTGGTAATGGCGATATGATTGGACCAATCTATAGTAATTGGGCTTACGGTAGTGTTAGATCCGATGACGCCTATAAAGGTGGCGGAGGTACAGGTGATGTAGGTGAGATTGACGCAATGGAAAAATATAATTTAGTTAATCCAAATATGGGCGCTTTTGTTTCAAGAAGCTGGCAAAATTTATATAAATCAATTTCAAGAGCCAATGTTGCGTTAAGAGCTGTTAATTCTTTATCTGAAGGACAGTATCCATCTAAAAAAGTTAGAATTGCAGAATTGAGATTCCTGAGAGCACATAGTTACTTCACTTTGAAAAGATTATATAAGAATATCCCAATTTTTGATGAAACAGTTGCAGATACAGCTATTTTAAAAACATCAAATACTTTAACTAATGATGAATCTTGGAACAAAATTGCAGCTGATTTTCAATTCGCAATTGAGAATTTACCAACTAGTCAATCTGAAATTGGCAGGGCAAATAAATATGCTGCACAAGCTTATCTTGCTAAACTAAGATTATATCAAGCTTATGAGCAAGGGCCAAATCATCAAGTTACATCTGTTAATAAACAAAGATTACAAGAAGTTGTAGATTTAGCACAAGCTGTAATTGCATCTGGTAAGTATTCTTTAAGTAATGATATTGCAAATAATTTTCTTCCTGAAACTGAAAATGGACCAGAATCGATTTTTGCAATACAATTTACAATTAATGATGGAACAACATCTGGACGTTTAAGTTTTGAAGATGGATTAAATTATCCGCACGGTGCACCTCAATATGGTTGTTGTGGGTTTAACGCTGCTAGCCAAAATATGGTTAATGCGTTTACAACTGATGCCAATGGATTACCAAATTTTGACACATTTAATAATAGTATTGCAAATTTAAATACAGCTACAGTTGATGTTAGAATTGACCATACAGTTGGTATTGATGGACATCCTTATAAGTATGATAACACAAAACTATTTAGTAATAGTTGGGTTAGAGATGCTGGTGTTTATGGTAATTTCCATACTATGCGTAACCAACAATTAGCTAGTAGTGCTTCATATTTTAAGCTTGGGCCATTTATGGGCACTGCTAAAAATTATGATATTTTACGTTATGACGATTTATTGCTTATTCAAGCTGAAGCTTATATTCAGTTAGGTCAGCAGGATAAAGCACTTCCAATTATTAATCAAATTAGAACTAGAGCTGCCAACAGTACGAATAGATTGAAGAAATTAGATGGAAGTTTCCCGTCTACTTATAATCTTAAAAATTACCCTGCTACAAATTGGACTGCCGCATATGCACTTAAGGCCTTACAGTGGGAACGTAGACTTGAATTTGCTACTGAAGGAGAAAGATTTTTTGATTTAGTAAGATGGGGTATTGCTGAAAAAGTATTAAATGATTATTTAAATATAGAGAAAGTAAGAAGAACGTTTTTATCTACTGCAAAATTTACTGCAAGTAGAGATGAATATTTACCTATTCCACAATCAGAAATTACTTTTACGAACGGACTTTACAAACAAAATCCAGGATATTAGGAAGTTTATTGATTTAATAAGCACAAATCATTTGTAATAGGTAAGAATAAGGGGAGGTAAAACTCTCCTTATTTATTCATTTAAACTAAACATTATGCATATTTTTAAATATTTATTAAGTCTTAATTTATTATTTTTTTATCAAGATTCTATAGCACAAAAAAATAGTCTTATAAATAATGAAAAATATAGACCGCAAATTCACTTTACACCTGAAAAAAACTGGGTGAATGATCCGAATGGTATGGTATTTTATAAAGGCACCTATCATTTATTTTTCCAACATAGTCCAGATACGACAGTTTGGAGTAATATGAGCTGGGGACACGCTACTAGTAAAGATTTAGTACATTGGGATAGAAAGCCAATCGCAATTTATCCAGATAGTTTGGGATTCATTTTCTCTGGCAGTGCTGTAGTTGATAAAAACAATACATCAGGTTTGGGGAAAAATGGCATTATTCCATTAGTGGCCATGTATACAAGCCATGATATGGTTAAAGAAAAAGCTGGCTCAATAGATGTTGAATCACAAAGTCTTGCTTATAGTTTAGATGAGGGTAAAACTTGGATCAAATATGAGCGAAATCCAGTCTTAAAGAGCCCAGGCATAAGAGACTTTAGGGATCCAAAGATTATATGGCATGAGTCCTCGAAAAAGTGGATAGTAGCTATTGCAGCTCAGGATCAGATTTCATTTTATGCGTCATCGAATTTACTGGATTGGGTAAAGTTGAGTGATTTTGGTAAAACTGAAGGCGCTCACGGCGGAGTATGGGAATGTCCAGATTTGTTTCCTATTGAATATAACAATAAAACTTATTGGGTATTATTAGTTAATCTAAATCCAGGCGGTCCGAATAAAGGATCAGCAACTCAGTATTTTATTGGTGATTTTGATGGAAAAGAATTTAAGACTAATTCTAAATTAACAAAGTGGGCAGATTATGGACCTGATGAATATGCTGGTGTAACTTGGAGTAATACAGATAAAAGAAAAATATTTATTGGCTGGATGAGTAATTGGCAGTATGCTAATGTCGTTCCAACTGAAAAGTTTAGAAATGCATTCACTTTACCTAGAGAATTGGGTATAACAAAAGTTGAAAATGAGTTATATCTAACGAGTATGCCAATAAATGAGTTGAAGTCTATAGAAAAACCTTCTAAAATTTTGCAAGATATTTTGGTAAATGATAGTTTAGAGTTAACAACGCTAATTGAAAAAATTAGCACCCCAAGTAAGTTTGAATTTAAATTTAATAATCAACAAAGCTATGCGATTGAATTTTCAAACACATTAAATGAAAAAGTAATTATCGGATATGACAAGGAAAAAAATAGTTTTTTCTTAGATAGAACTAAATCTGGAATAACAAACTTTGAAAAAGATTTTGCAAGAACCAACTTCGCGCCAAGGTTAGTAAATAATGAAGAAGTTAGTATGACAATATTTATTGATAAGTCATCATTTGAAATGTTTGCTGATAATGGTTTATCATTACTAACTAGTGTGATCTTCCCTAATGAAGATTTTACAAAAATAAAGCTAACATCGTCTAAAAATATAGTAATAAATAAGATGATATACACTCCACTACATTCAATATGGTAAAATTAATTTCAGTTAGTATAAAAAATAAGCCTCAATTACGAGGCTTATTTTTTATATACCCCTGCGTGAGGAAAACACCCCCTGAAATCGGTTAAAATCGGTCGTTTTCGGTTTTGTCAAAACATAACTTACTACAAATCAACGCTATAATTTTCTCGAAAAATCTTCATAACCCTGAGGTCCCGGGTTCAAATCCCGGTCTCGCTACATGAAAATCAAGGACTTACGTTAAATCGTGGGTCCTTTGTTGTTTCTGCGTGAGGTTTGCGTGAGGTTTTGCGTGAGGTTTTTGTCATTTCTTACCAAAACAAAGTATGATCAACCATAACGTTCACGTTTATTTAATATTGAACATTGTATTAATTTAATTAAATTCAAACAAGTAAACTCTCTACGACCGAAAGACAATATTATTATGGAAGTACATCATCACGGCCATCACGAAGGAAAGAAAAACTGGAAATCTTATTTCTGGGAATTTTTAATGCTATTTCTTGCAGTCTTCTGCGGTTTTTTAGCGGAGTATCAATTAGAACATAAGATAGAAAAAGACCGAGAACAACAATTCATACAATCGCTGTCTACAGATTTGGAGGATGATATAATAAGCCTTAATACCCTAATAGTGCAAGAATATCGGGGAATTAAAAGTCTCGATACTTTAATGGATTTACTCAACACTCCTCAGCTTGCAAAACAACATGGAGACCAATTATACTTTGCGGCAAGGACAGGTCCGAGGATTATTCCTTTTGCAAACAACAGCCGTACATTCGACCAGTTAAAAAATTCAGGAGGCTTTCGGCTTATAAGAAAAACGCAAGTATCTAATAAAATTATGGGGTATTATAACCAGTTTTTACGGATTCGCCTACTTGAGGATAATTATAATCATGAGTTTGATAATTTTAAAAATATTGCTGCAAAAATTCTTGATCCTGCTATCTTGAGTAGACAAGAGTCCGACAATGGAAATATTGAGCTAAGTAATGACAACCCATCCCTTAGAACCTACGATATTGAAATGCTAAAAGAAATGAGTTTTCATACGTTACAAATGAGTGGCTCAAGGCGGTCGAAATTATTGTTATTTAAAAAGCTGAAGAAAAGCGCCGAAGATTTAAAGGCTGATTTGAAAAAAGAATACCAACTAGAATAACAAGTAAAAGTACGAAGGCATAATAAAAGGATCTTTTGTTGTTTTTGCGTATGGTTTTTGTCATTTCTTACCGAAAACACTAAATTTAAAACACAAAGAAGTCAGATTAATCATTTAAATTTAGTTTAGAACAGTGGAGACTAGAACACACTCAAAGAAACGGGGTGTATCCGAAAAGCCTTATGAGTAGGAAAACAATTTAAATTCTAAAAAATGAAAAATATACTACTATGCTTTATGTTGCTTGGATTAGCAAGCTATTCTTTTGGACAAGAAACTGATGAACAAATAAAAAAAACAATCTCGCACGAATGGCTTACCTATTCTAAAGCATTTGAATTAAAAGACTACAATAAGATTGCTGAATTCTTTCATTATCCTGTTATATTGTCTGGAAAATCCTATTCGAGTAAAAAAACGGTGATGGAAACATATAAAGAACGTAGGGAAAAAAAAGTTCAGCCAGGGTATAAGTATAGTTTATCTGATGAGATTAAGTTTATTAAAATTTCAAATGAACTTGTAATTGCTGAATTCTATTACTCAAGATATAATGCAAAATACGAAAAATTATTTTCAGGCTCATCTATAGGCACTTATAAAAAGCTAGATGGTAAGTGGAAAATGAGTGAATACCAAAGTGGTGGTGATAAAGTTTTTTTCAGAAAATGAAGACGTTGATTTGTAGTTAGTTATGTTTGGGGAAAACCGAAATTGACTGATTTTATACGATTTGAGGGGGCGTTTTCCTCACGCAGCGTGTTATATAAAAATTTACTATGGTAAACCAAATTATTTAAGTGTTTGGACGGGAGCTTCCCTCCGGAGAGCAGGCAGGTTCAAATCCCGGTCTCGCTACATGAAAATCAAGGACTTACGTTAAATCGTGGGTCCTTTGTTGTTTCTGCGTGAGGTTTGCGTGAGGTTTTTATTTATCAAATACAAGAATATTAAAATATTGATATTCTTGTATTAATTTACTAGGTGCTAATTTTCTTTAAAGAAACTAATTTAAATAAGAACCTACCTCTTTGAAAAATGTTCTATTGTTTAAATTTAACTATTTTCCAAAGTTTTTTTATTTCTTGAATTACTTCAAATTCGTATTCTTTTTTATAAGCAATACAAACATATATATCTGCAATATTATCTTTATGTATTATTACGTAAATGATATCATTAAACTTTTCATTAGTTTTAAATATTGCATTACTATCCAATCGAATACATAATGCGGTATCTGCATTAAATTTTTTAAAATCTGATTTTGTATAAATCTGCATCAAGTTTATATTTCTTTCCTCTTCACATATTTTACTACCTAGATAATTTTTATTTGGTGTCCAATTTGGTGCAATTCTTTTCATAATACTACCTTCTTCAATTGGAGGAAAAATATAATTTAAAAAAAAATAAAAAATATAATGTTCTTTATTTTTTTTATTTATAATTGGATCATAAAAATTTCTAGGCATACAGATCATAATATTTGATCTATGAAATGAAGGACGATTAGGACTGGTTTTTTTATATTTCTTACTTATTTGAAGATTAACTCCATAATCTTCAAAATTGTACTTATTAATATCTTCATTTATTAAAATATTTGAATCTAATTTTTGTCCAAAACTACAAGTACAAGAAAGCATTAAAAAAGGTATAAAAAAAATTTTCATTTTACAATTTAATATTAATTTATTTTTATTTTGGCAAAGTTACACCAAAAAAATATTTTGAATAATCGAATTCTTTTGCTCCTTTTTCATATGGAAAATAATATTCTAATACAGGGTCATAAAATACTACCCTATTAAAATAATTACTCCATTCTACTATTCCAGCATGTCCACCCCCACCCAATTCCTTTGGCCAAATTATTATCACGAATACTGGTATTTTGTAATTCTTAACTACTGAAAGCATATTATCCATGTTCCCTAAGTTATAATTTTCAAAATTCTGGCATAAGAGTTTAACACTTGCTTCAATATTCGGTCCAGATTGTGGATCTGTAATTAATTTATTATTCATATTATCAAGGGTTGTATTATTTAAATCTGCCCATTGTTTAAGATAATATTTTGGATCTTTATTAACATTTAAAATTGCTCCAAGATACGCTAAAGCTCCAAATACACATTGTCCATTTGGCACAAGATTGAAGTCAAAGTCTAATCCCCCAGCAATTACACCTCCACCTCCATCTCCTTGGTCTAATCCTATATTTTGCACTACATCTATGTATATCAATCCATAATTATAGGCATAGGTATATATACTTTTTTTTATTACTGTTTTTACAGTAACATCAATTAAATCATAAGGGGTATTATATCCATCACCATATGTTATATTATTTGAAAGTATTTTTTTTGAACCATTATTCAATTTTAAAACTATGCCTGATTTAAAATCTTGTTTTTTTAATCTAATCCCCATAAAATTATAAATAGAAATTGAGCCACTGAAATTTGTATAGTTGTAAATATCAATTTGAATTCCAAAATAGGCACTGTCAGGCGTTACTTTTATATAATAGCCATTTAATTTATTTTTTGATTTAGTAACAACTAATTCTATGTGTTCGCCATTCTTATAATTCATTGAAATAGGTATGGTAACACTCTTTACATCACTTGAATCAAAATTTATAAAAGCTTTCTCCTAGTTAACAATAGGAGGTACAATATCATAATCATTTACGCTAAAAGCTTTTAGTCCATTTTGCACCTTAGACTTCAAGTTTGAACTAACTGTAGAATCGTGCCAAACCTTAACTTGACTAATTAGGGATTTTAGTTCATTTTGTGAGATGTAATTGTAGTTTTGTGTATCCAATGCACTTTCTTTTTTACATGAACTAAATATTAAAGTTAAAAATGTACAAATGAGAATTAGTGTTTTAAGTTGTTTAATCATATTTATCTTATTAATTGGTTATAATTTGAAGTCAAAACAAAGAACCAACAGGTTTTAAACTTATCATACGCAGTGTTCTAGTTCCTCTACACCTTTGAGGCAATTTGAATAAAAATAATAAAAAAACACTTTACTTCATTTTTTCATCATGTTGCTCGACTTTAAATGTAAAAGAGTTTAAGTAATCTGTATTAGTAGTTTATTTTAGTGAAAAGGATATAGCTAAATTTTTTATTACTTCAATTCCATTTTATTCCATTTAGTTTACACACTAAAACGTAAAGCTATTTAGAAATCCGAATGATTTAAAAATACAAGTTTTCTTCAATTTTGAAGTAGTTATTTTATAATACCTCTGCGTGAGGAAAACACCCCCTGAATTCGGTTAAAATCGGTCGTTTTCCGTTTTCCCAAAACATAACGCATTACAAATCAACGCCTTCATTTTCTCGAAAAATCTTCATAACCCTGAGGTCCCGGGTTCAAATCCCGGTCTCGCTACAAAGCCTCTCACGAAAGTGAGAGGCTTTTTTAATGCGACACAACGTCGGGTGCTTGCACACGTAAGTTGGGGAGCGTTAAAAAAGGCAACCTATTTGCGAAGCGAATAGGTTGAAAGGCTTTGGGTAAGGCGACCATCGAGGAAGACAGCGAAGTAAAACGAAGCTGGCAATCCCATTAAATCGTGGGTCCTTTGTTGTTTCTGCGTGAGTTTTTTTGACTTTATAATAGAATTGTTTCTATGCAAACTAAAAACACAATAAGATAATCTCTAATTAATATGCTAGTTATACCTATTTTTCTAATTTAGTACTGAATTAAACAATTCAAAATGTCCCCCAGAACCATTTCTGTGAAAGATATTTATAATCTATTTCCAAATAATAGGATAATGGATACCATACCATTGATTAAAGTTGAGCTTATTGTTGAAATAAGTTTTGAAACATTTGGTCAGGTACAGTATACTGATGAAAATGGAAGACCATTTATAAAAGAATATGTTGGGAATAGGTGGTCAAAAGAAATATTTTTAAAGCAGCCAAAGGAAATTAAATTTAGCGTTTTTGTAAATAATCAGTTTCTGCAAAAAGGAAGATATATAACTCTAATAAAAAAAATCGATGATGAAGTTGTTGATCAAAAAGAATTTCAGTTATCTGGAGATAAATTATTTGAAGGGTGGTTTAAACTGGGTTAGTAAATTACCCAAATAAAGGGGGCTCATAGATGTTAGACAAACGGGGAATGTTTCTACACTCCCTTTTTTATTCTGCTTGAGGTTTGCGTTAGGAAACCCGGTTTTTTGATAAAAAATTTATTGCACAAAGTCAAATAAGTCTTTCAGAATATAAATATTTTATTTATTAAGCTTTGGAGCTTCTGTAGTATAAATCACATTACCCTGCCAGTCGATAAATTGAATTAATAAACTATTGCTGTCAATGCCGATCGTTGCAAATCCATATTCGCTTTTGGCATATTGTACTTTTGCATTTGGGCTAATCATAGTTTTTTCGGATCCAGCACCAGAAATTAACTGATAAAAAGTATCCTTATTCTTAGGCTTGTCAAATTCTAAATGGTGCTCATGCCCTGCAATTAATAAATCCACTTTATATTGATTTAAAATTTCCTTAATTGCATCTTCTATCTCCTTTGTTTTTCCATATCTTTTTCCAGCAGAGTATACAGGATGATGTGTTACTACAATCTTCCATTTATCTTTACTTTTTTTCAATTCAGACCTTAACCATTTTAGTTGCTTTGCAGAATCAGCGTTTAGTACATTTTGACTTATTAATTCTGATGTTTTTCCATAATAAGATTTATTAAGTGGGCTAGAATCAATAAAATAAAAGCCAACAGTATTTGAAGTATCATTGTCAATCGTTTTATGAACACTATAATACCTTGATGGCATTTTCCATCGAGCACTAATTTGTGAATAGTCCACCTCTGCTTGAGGGTTAGTTCCATAATCATGGTTTCCTAGTACCACATACCAATCTATATAAGTTGAATGATGGGTATATACCTCCTCAAATGATTTTTGCCAACTTGGATCTTGTACACTTTGCACCCCAACAGGGTAAAAATTATCGCCTGTACTAATAATAAAATCCGCATTGGTTCCAACAACAGCATTACCAAGTTGGTAAGCCACTTTTTTCTGGTAAAACTGACCATGTCTTCCCCAATCTCCGATAACACAAAAGTTTAACCCCTTGTTTACGTAATTGATATTTTTTATTACTGAATCTTTATAACCAGAAGCTATTTCTTCGCTATATAATTGATTTACAGTGGCTTTAGCATTTTCTTGACCAAAGGCAACAATACTAATAAATAATCCAAATAACAATGAACTTATTGTTTTCATAAATAGATTTTCATCAAAATTAATGTATTGGTCAATCCTAACATTTTTTTCTTTTTAATTTAAATTCTCAACTTAACCTTAGGTAACATTTTGATAATAATTAGGTAACATTTTGATAATCATGAATCTAATCATCCCTTTTGTGCACAATTATCTTTGTATTTATGAAAAGATTTTTTTTAACCTTTATTTTATTTTTTAGCCTTGTATATGCATATGCTAACACAATTGTAATTAAAGGTGAGATTGTAGATAAAAAATCGGGCATACCATTAAGTGGAGTGAATGTTTCTACTTTTAACAATAAAGTTCAAAAAACCATATCAGGCTTAAATGGCTCATTTACTTTGAAAGTTGAAAGTTTACCTATAGAACTTACCATTAATTATGTTGGGTACAAAACTTTAAAATATATTGTAAATAAACAAAATAATAATACAATTGTAATTGAAGCTACAGTTGAGGATTTGAAAGAAGTACAAGTAAATTCATCATTAGAAAAAAATAATGATATCCTTGCTAGAAACATTGAAAAAAATGCAGCAAGCATTTCAAATATTGTGAGTGCTAAAGCTATTGAATTATCACCCGATTTTAATGTCGCTAATGTCATACAAAGAATATCAGGTGTTACTTTAGAAAGAACCAGTAATGGAGATGCTCAATATGCCACATTAAGGGGGATGGATAAAAGGTATAACTACACTTTGGTAAATGGTATAAAAATCCCAAGCCCAGATAATAAGAATAGGTTTATTCCATTAGATATATTTCCGTCTGATATGTTGGCTCGTTTGGAAGTAACAAAGTCCTTGACTGCAGACATGGAGGGGGATGGAATTGGGGGTGCAATCAATATGGTCATGAAAGATGCGCCAAGTGTAAAGTTTTTTTCTATCAATACATCCACAGGTTATAATTCATTATACATAGATAGACAATTTTTATCTTATAATAAAGACGCTGTTAATTTAAAATCTCCTTTTGAATCCTATTCAAATTTATATGCAGCAAAACCTAGAGATTTTGCAAATGGCTTGACAAAAATTACTTCTAACAAACCGGCGCCTAATTTTTTCATTAATAGTTCGTTTGGAAATCGAATATTTCGTAAAAAATTAGGGTATATGGCGGGGCTTAGCTACCAAAACAGTTTTAGAGGTGGTGATATAACCAATTATGGGTCTAGTATTTCTACAAGTGACGCTTCAAATTTACCTGTTGTAACAGGCAAATCTGATAGGACATTTTCAGATCAACAAACAAGGTTAGGAGTGCATGGTAAATTAGACTATGTAATTTCTGAAAAAAATAAAATTCAATGGTACAATGCTTATTTAGATTTCAAAAATCATCAAATAAGGGATACTAGAGGGGTTGATTATTCGATAGGGTATGATCCTTCAAATGGAAATTATAATGTTTCTTATAGTACAAGATTTAGATATACACATCAAAATATTTATAATAGTACTGTAATAGGTGATCATTTATTAATGAATAGTAAAATAAAATTTGATTGGACTTTGGCTTATTCTAAAGCTTTCAATGAAATCCCTGAAAATACCACAGTGAATACTGCATCTACTGTGAGAAATAATATAGAAAATCAAGTTTCTGTAGTCACCCTTGGAGGCCAAAGTGTAAGATGGGAGCATAATACCGATGAAGATGTATCGGGTAAATTTAATTTTATTTCCACTGTCAATTTAAATAATGGTACTCTTGAAATAGCGACAGGTGGATTATACCGTGATAAGCAAAGAGCTAATTTTTTTAATGAATACGATCTTAGACCATTTGATGATAGTAAACCTGTAGGACAAAAAAATAATTTAATTAAAGGAGTAGATTGGAAAGATTATAGCGAAATTAAATTCACTGTTTACAATCCTTATGGCTCAACAGGAGACCCTCTAAATTATAATGCATCTGAAATAATAACAGCCGGTTATTTACAAACCAAATTATTGAAAGAAAATTTCCAACTAAATACTGGAGTAAGGGTTGAAAACACTAATCAAGGCTACAATTTATTAAATCCAGTAGCAGGTGTTAAGAATATTGGTGAACAAGTGTATACGGATGTTTTACCAAGTATACATTTAAAGTATTTTTTAAATCAAAACAAGAATTTAAGGATGTCCTATTCAAGATCTATCAATAGACCAAGTTTTTTTGAAATTGTACCTTATAAAATTATCAATGAAGAATTTACTGAAATGGGTAACCCGGATTTAAAACATACAGTTGCAGATAATTTTGATATTAGGTATGAATTTTTTCCAAAGCCAGCAGAACAATTTTTAATAGGAATTTTTTATAAAAATATCAATAATCCTATTGAAACTGGAATAGTTGATCAAGGGCAACGTTCCTTTTTTACACCAACTAATTTTGGTATTGCAAAAAACTACGGTTTAGAATTAGACATTACAAAGTATTTTTTCAATTTTGGTATCAAGTTTAATTATACCTATACCAATTCTTCTATTACAACTTCTAAAGTTTACTACGAATTAAATATCGATCCAAATTCATCGGTTAAAAATGTACTTAAAACTGGTAATCAAACAAGACAATTAAATGGTCAGGCTGCTAATTTAGCAAACTTAACATTCATTTATAAAAACATAAAAAATAGTATCGACTTTCAAATAGCTGCTGTTTATACAGGGGATAAATTATTTGCAGTTTCCCGTTTTTTAAATAACGATACTTGGCAAAGTAGCTTTGTTCAACTAGATGCCTCTTTAGAAAAGAAAGTAAAAAAAGCTATTTTATTTATTAAAGCCAATAATTTATTAAATACGCCTGTTAGTTTATATTTTAAAAAATATAATAAAGTAAACGAAACAATTTCTGGCTACGAAAAATTTAATAATGGCACATTATTAAGAAAAGATCTTAATGGAATCAATATTCAATTAGGTTTTAAATTTAAAATATAAAATAAACATGAAAAAACAAATCATCATTGCTTTATTAGCAATAACAACCATATTTGGTTGTAAAAAAGACGTTGATCTTACTGTAAAAGGTATTTCTTTGTCTAAATCATCTCTTAGTCTAAAACCAGGAGATACTGCAACATTAGTTAGCACAATTTTGCCTTTGAACGCAACCAACAAGGCAGTTACTTGGGCTAGTTCTGACACCACAATTGCAAAAGTAGCAAATGGATTAATTACTGCTATTAAGCCTGGTAGCACAATCATTACTGCTACTTCAGTAGAAAAAATGGAAATTGCAACTTGCGCAATTACCGTTAATAACAATGACGCAATTACAGCTACTGGAAATGTAGAAGGTGTTTGGAAAAAGTATTCTACTGTCAATGTAACTGGACAAATTAATGTTCAAGCTGGCAAAACTTTAACAATTGAAGAAGGTGTTGAAATTATCATTGCTACTGGAGGAGTAGATGCTAACAAAACCAAAATAGAGTTTATTGTAAATGGTAATTTATATGCAGTTGGAACCAAAGCTGCTCCAGTAAAATTTACAATTCCTGTTGCTGAAAGAACAGCTGCTAACACTTTTGGAAGAGCATGGGGTGGTATTATTGGAAGTACTACCTGTGCTGAAATCTTATTAGATAATGTAATTGTAGAATATACGGGTGCAACAACAACAGCTGCATCTCCATCATCTGTAGCAGGTTTATTTAAAGCTGCTGGTGGTGAAAACATGGTTGCTTTTAATACGAATAATCCTAATGGAAAGTATGTAGTAACCAATTCTATTTTTAGAAGCAATGGGGAAGACGCTATTTATGTACAAGGGGGAAGTTGTATTTTTACCAACAACTTATTTTATGCATGTGGTGAAGCGGGCGGGGAAGCTATTAACACCAAAGCAGGTACAAAAGTAGATGCTGCCGGAAATATTATGTTTAGTCCAAATACAAATGGGCTTAAATTATCTAATTCTGGTGCTAGTTCAACAAGGCCACAAGGCGAAGTTTATGCCTATAATAATACAATTATTAATGCAGGATGGAGAAGAGATCCAAGCAAACCAAAAGGTGGTTCAGTTTGGTTAGAAGCTGGTGTATTAGCTTATGTTTATAACAATTTAATTGTTAACTCTATGTTCGCTAGTAAAGCGCCAAGCTTTGGTGTAAGTGCAACAATTGGTCCAGATTTAAATAGTAAAATTGATTATAATTTCTATGTTTCTGGAAGTCAACAAAGCACCATAGCTCAACATATAACCAATAAAACAGTAACTGCTTTTGACGGATTTCAAGCTAGCCAAAAGGATGTGGTAATAGGAACAAACGATATTTTTTCTGCCTCTGCAGGAGATGCTACAAAAGATCCTAAGTTTGTCAATTTCCCAATAAATACAGTAGCTGTTACTAGTTTTACATTTGATGCTGCATGGGATTTTAGATTACAAACTGGATCTCCAGCATTAACTGGTGCAAAAACTAATTTCACTCCATTTTTCTCTGCAACAGGTTTAACTTTAAATGGTAAAGTATATAAATCACCTGCTCCTGCTGCCTATTTTGGTGCAAAAGGAACAAACTAATATTGATTTAATTCAAAAGAAGCCGATCCAACCAGATCGGCTTCTTTATGCCCTTTATTTAGACTATTTCATACCTCTGTGTGAGGAAAACACCCCTGAATTTGTTGAGTTAAAATAACTAATTATTCTGCTAATAAACCTTTTACTTCAGTTTGTAGTATTGGGATATGGTTGATAACAATTCCCCAGATAATTTCATCAGATACTGAATCGTAACCGTGAATAATTCTGTTTCTTGTGTCCACTATTTTTCTAGCATTTGAAATTTTGATAGCCTCATCTTTTGTAATAATTCTACTCAATGCTTCACCAATAATTTCAATATTTCTTTCTATGGCCCTTCTTGTACGAAGATCATCTTTATAGGTTGAAAATTCTTTGGGGATATCAATAAAGAAACTATCAATTTCCATGATAGCATTTAAAATATCATAAAGCCACGCCTTTATTTCATTATCCATAAACAAGTTCTTTGGTTTGATTGACCACTTGTTTAAAATAAGGGTTCTTTATAGCCTGCTCCTCCAATAAGTCTACTGGACGATTAAATATATCTTGTAAGGAGAACTTAAAATCAAAGTAGTTATCTGCATAGTCCTTCACATCTATTTCCTTAAAATCAACGATTAAGTCTATATCGCTATTGGTATTGAAATTGGGAGTTAGGACTGACCCAAAGGCATACAAGCTCCTTACCTTGTGGTTAGCACAAAGCGCATTTATTTCATTTTTGTATGCAGATAGCGTGTTCATATTTCTAATAGGATACAAATTTACTACTTATTCAATTAAGTCACTAATTAGCTAAAATTCAGATAATTTTTTGAATTATCCTCTGCGTGAGGAAAACACCCCCTCAAATCGGTCCAAATCGGTTGATTTCCGTTTTGTGAAAACATAACTAAATATAAATCAACGCCTTCATTTTCTCAAAAAATCTTCATAACCCTGAGGTCCCGGGTTCAAATCCCGGTCTCGCTACATGAAAATCAAGGACTTACGTTAAATCGTGGGTCCTTTGTTGTGTGAGGAAAACTCACTTTTTTATCTTGAAACACTTGCTATCATTGGGTTTTATTGCGTGAGGTTTTTATAAATAAAAAAAGAGACCCCTATTGCTAGAGGTCTCAGTCGTATTTTTTCAAACTTAAATTGAACTAGTTATTTTTTTTGAGATGCCGCAATCTCCTCTTTATATGTAGTAGGATCAGAAAAACGACCTCCACTTATAATTTTATCATCTTTCCAATAGAAATATGCATGAACGGGAACTGTACTTTTATTTTTTGTAAATTTCCCAGTTCCAGACCACATACCCCACCATAATGTAGCGGTAAGTCCATCCTTTCTAACAAAAGTTCTCATGTTATCGGTTGTTAAACTTATATCACTAAATAATTGATGAGCATTACGAGTTTCTTGTACAAATCCTACACGACCACCTGGATTTACTTTAGTTACTCCGTTTTCTTGGTTATTAGCTAATTGATAACTAAATTTTATCGTATCAGAAATTATTTCATAAACGACGCTTGAGTCATTTTTGCCATAGGATTCAAGTAATTGTCTTACTTTAATTGTTTTTGCATCTAAGGAAGTCCAGGTGCCGGTGTCTATGTCCTCTTCAGATGTTTCAGCTTTTTTTTCTTGGTTTGTACAAGCAATCAATGATGCAGATACAAGAAAACATAATAATAGTTTTTTCATACGCGTTGATTTAGGAATAGGGTATAGCCTATCTCAATGATTAAATAGGAGTCTTAGGAATGATAGTGATTACAAGAAGTGTAAATAGAGCTGTTGCGTTAGAATTGCAATAGAGTGGGTGATTTACTATTAAAAGGTAAGTAATATATTTTAATAATTAATATATCCCACCTAATTTACGTCTTTATTTAATTGTTAAGATAACTTGAATTGAATAATACCTCTGCGTGAGGAAAACACCCCCTGAATTCGGTCAAAATCGGTTGTTTTCGGTTTTATCAAAACATAACTAACTACTAATCAATACTTTATTATTTTATCAATCAATAAAATCTAGTTTATAGCTCATTTTGTGTATTTTTTGATTGATAAATCATATTTTTATGATTGATAAATAACTATGCCAAAGAAATCTGAAAATAGAGAAATCGAAATAATTGAGTTTATTAAGAACCATCCCAAATGTACTTCTCAGGAAATACTTGATGGATTGAACTTGAATATTAGTGTCGCGACATTAAGAAGAAAGCTCCAAGAATTAGTAGCAGAGGATTTAATTAATGCTATTGGTGAACTAAAGAGTAGAAAATACGAAATCAGTAACGAGTATAATATTATTCGACCAATAGAAGTTGACCAGTATTTTGAAAAAGAAATTGATGAGAGAATAATTCAAGATAAATTCAATAGCGAGTTAATCAGCCAAACACTTAAAAATATCTCCATCTTTACAAATACTGAATTAGATCAATTAAACAACTTACAAGAAAAGTTTAAATCTAATTCATCTAAGTTATCAAAGAGTGAATACAGGAATGAGTTGGAGCGTCTTGTCATTGATTTAAGTTGGAAATCTTCTCAGATAGAGGGCAATACCTATTCATTACTTGAGACAGAAAGGTTGTTAAAAGATAAGGAAACAGCTGCTGGTAAGACAAAGGATGAAGCCACTATGCTGTTAAATCACAAAGATGCTTTGGATTTTATCATCAAAAATCCTAATTATATCAATCCATTAAATGTTTCGAGTATAGAAGATATTCATAGTATTTTAGTTAAAGAGTTAGATATTTCAAGAAATATTAGAAGTAGAAGAGTAGGTATCTCAGGTACGAATTATAAGCCACTAGATAATGAGTTTCAAATTAAAGAAGCAGTTGAGTCTATGTGTACATTAATCAATTCAAAGAAAAATGTATTTGAGAAGGCTTTGTTATCGCTTGTACTCATCTCTTATATCCAACCATTTTCAGATGGTAACAAGAGAACTGCAAGGATTATAAGTAATGCAATATTGATCAATAATCACTTCTGTCCAATTTCGTTTAGAACCATTGATTCTATTGAATACAAGAAGGCGATGCTAGTGTTTTTTGAGCAGACTAATATCAGCCCATTCAAAAAAGTATTTATAGGTCAGTTCGAATTTGCGGTGAATACTTATTTCTAAATAATTGATAACTCTGCGTGAGGAAAACACCCCCTCAAATCGGTCCAAATCGGTCGTTTTCGGTTTTGTAAAAACATAACTAACTACTAATCTACGCCTTCATTTTCACAAAAAATCTTCATAACCCTGAGGTCCCGGGTTCAAATCCCGGTCTCGCTACAAAGCCTCTCACGAAAGTGAGAGGCTTTTTTAATGCGACACAACGTCGGGTGCTTGCACACGTAAGTTGGGGAGCGTTAAAAAAGGCAACCTATTTGCGAAGCGAATAGGTTGAAAGGCTTTGGGTAAGGCAACCATCGAGGAAGACAGCGAAGTGAAACGAAGCTGGCAATCCCATTAAATCGTGGGTCCTTTGTTGTTTTTGCGTGAGATTTGCGTGAGGTTTTGCGTGAGGTTTTTGTCATTTCTTAGTACAAACTAGCATCTTTAATATAATAATATGATGTTAATAACTTAGAACAAGGCATTACAAAATTTTTCATTATTTTTATTGAATATTGGTTTACAATCTTTTAAGGTAAAAGATAGTAATTAAAAGGGAATCCGGTCAAATTCCGGAACTATCCCCGTAGCTGTAAGCTCCTTTAGTGTTGTTCTAAATATCTGCCACTGTTAAAACGGGAAGGCTTAGAACAATGGAGTAAGTCAGAAGACCTGCCATTATAACAACAATTTTCAGCTTTCGGGAGAAAGGCTTGAAATGTAAACGTCTTAGGACTCTTATATTTCTATCTTTTTATTTACCGGGAGTAGTCACAACAAAAAATTTTTCAAAAAATGAAAAAAAGATTTTTAGTTTTGACTGCTGTCATTATCAGCAGTCAGCTACATGCTCAAGACACTTCTAAGACAAAAGATTTAGATGAAGTAATTGTAACAGCCACAAAGTTTGAACAAAAACAAAGCACTACAGGAAAAGTAGTAATCGTTATCGACCAGCAAACATTACAACGTAACGTAGGCAAAACAATTACTGAAATCATTAATTACCAAGCTGGTATTTTTATAAACGGAGCAAATAACAATTTAGGTACTAATCAGGATATATATTTTCGTGGGGCAAGTACGGGTAATGCTTTGATATTAATTGATGGCGTTCCTGTTGGCGATCCATCACAAATTAACAATAGCTTTGATTTAAATAATATAGCTATTGGACAAGTAGAACGTATAGAAATTTTAAAAGGAGCACAAAGCACTTTATGGGGAAGTGATGCGGTAGCTGGAGTGATTAATATCATTACAAAAAAAGGAAATAAAGATAAAATTACACCCACGGCATTACTAAGTTATGGAAGCTATAATACTCTGCGAGGCAATGCAGGCATTGGAGGTGCCATAAAAAAGTTGAGTTATAATGTGGGATATAATTTTACAAATAGTAATGGATTTTCATCGGCCTACGACAGTACGGGTGTTAAGAATTTTGAGAATGATAAGTTTACTCAAAATAATATTCAATCAAATCTTCATTACCAAATTAGCAATCATTTTGCCTTAAAGAGTTTATTAAGTTTTGCCAAATATAAAGCAGATATTGATGCGGGTGCATTTCAGGATGACAAGGATAATGTTATTGATAACAAGAATACTATTATCAACCATGAGTTGACTTATACATTAGATAAAATAAAACTTAATTTATCTCAAACATTTATAAATGCAGAGAGGATTTTTACAGACGATAGTGCTAGTGTGGGTGGGTTTGCTAAATATTCTAAAGGAAATTATAATGGTAATAGTGCAATTACAGAAATATATGGTAATATTCCATTAAGTAAAACTATATCCTTAGTATCTGGTTTGCAATACATTGACCAGAATACCAAGCAAAATTATTTTAGTATTAGTGATTATGGACCTTACAAAACAGCGTTAGGTGATAGCGCAAAAGCAAATAATACATCAATTTATAATTCTATTATAATCAGGGATTTAAAAAGATTTAATATAGAAGTGGGTTTTAGATTGAATAGTCACAGTATTTATGGGAGTAATTCAACCTTTACTTTTAATCCTTCATATAATATTAATGATAATACAAAACTATTTGTCAATATTTCATCTGCTTATAAAATTCCATCGCTATATCAACTTTACAGTGAGTATGGTAATAAATATTTAAAGCCTGAAAAAAGTAATAACTATGAAATAGGTTTCCAAACTTTTACACGTAATCATAATAATAGCTTCAGGCTTACTGGTTTTAAAAGAGACGCCAGAGACTTAATTATTTTTTTTACGGACCCAGTCACATATGACGGTAAATATATAAATCGAGATCTACAACAAGACTATGGCATTGAAATGGAGAGTACGATTGCCATTGGTGCAATAGGTAATTGGTCCAATAATTTTACCTATGTAGATGGGGAAGGAACAGAAAATAAAGTAAAAGTTAAAAATTTATTTCGCCGTCCTAATATTACTTTAAATAGTGTTCTTACTTTGCAACCCACTAAATTACTTACCATAAGCACTTCTTATCGGTATATAGGTACTAGATTGAAAGGTGAATATGATGCAGGTCCAAGTAAGATGCCTCAATATTATACTTTAGACTGTTATTTAGGCTACAAGTACTCAAAAAGATTAAATGTATTTATTGATTTACGTAATATTACCAATCAGCAATACTTTGATGTAGTTGGATATAATAGTAAAAAGTTTAACGTTATGACCGGCATAAGTATAAATTTATAATTCCTAAATCACGAAATTTAATAATCTACTTTATTTTAAATCAATTATTATGATAACTGAAAAAATCAATCCCCGTTTTACTGTACTCGCTTTATTTATGATTGCAGTCGCTGCAATGCGTATTCCAGATTCAGCACAACTTACTCCATGGTCAAACTTTACCCCCATAGGAGCCATGGGTTTATTTGGTGGTGCCTATTTTAGTAAAAATTGGAAAGCAGTCTTTTTTCCATTACTAACTCTTTTCGCTAGCGATTTAATCATTCAGTACTTTGTCTTGCATGGAAAATATGGTATCATGTACAGTGGATGGTACTGGATTTATGGTATATTCATTATAATCACTTTAATGGGAAAATGGCTAATAAAAATAATAACTGTAAAAAATGTGTTGGTTTCAGCAACAATGGCAGCACTTACACATTGGTTATTGGCTGATTTCACAGTTTGGGTAAGTGGAGGTATCGATTTGAGAACCATGTTGCCTTTAAGCAGAGATTGGGCAGGTCTACTTCAATGTTACATACAGGGCTTTCCGTTTATGTTAAAGTTTTTAGCAGGTACACTAGTGTATAGTTTAATGATGTTTGGCTCATTCGAGTGGATGAAATCGAAAAATCCTGCACTAAAATTTGTATAACTAACCTTCTAAATTATAATACATGAAAGTATGCTCTTTTTTACCAGCTGCCACTCAAATGATTTACGATATGGGGTTACAGCATTTATTATATGGTATCACTTTTGAGTGTCCCCAAAAAGCACTCGATGAAAAACAAAAAGTGGTTCGCTGTGTAATGGAAGGTAAAAATTACTCTAGTGCAGAAATTGATAAAATATTTTCCGCCAGCAAAGCACAAGGGAAAAGTTTGTATTATGTAGAAGAAGCAATATTGGAGCAAATCGCCCCAGATATAATTTTTACACAAGACACTTGTGAGGTTTGCCAGATAGACACTAAATGTACTGAAGCAGCGGTAGCAAAGCTAACTAAACAGCCACAGCTAATTCCACTAACGCCTAATAATTTGCAGGATGTTTATCAAACAGCAATCCTTATTGCAACTGCAATGGGTCATGAGGAAGCAGCTTATACTTACTTAGCTGGTTTACAAAAAAGAACAGCGAGTATTTTGGATACACTTCGTTTGCATTCAATGCCATTAAAAAGAGTTATGCTTATAGAATGGATCGAACCAATCTATAATTGTGGCCATTGGATACCTTTTCAGATAGCACAAGCAGGTGGCATTGATATGTTAAGTAACCCCGGTGGCAATAGTATCACAATTCCTTGGGAAAAGATTACTAAATACAATCCAGAGGTTTTGGTCATTGCTCCTTGCGGTTTCCATATTGAAAGAGCTAAAAGAGAGTTATCCTTATTATCAATTAAAGAAAATTGGCATGAATTAGAGGCTGTAAAAAATAATCAAGTTTTTCTAATAGACTTTGATTTGTTCACGCAACCATCACCGTCTACATTAGTGGACGGCATTGAATTACTAGCAGCGCTGTTTCATCCCAATATATTTAAAATTCCTGAGCGCCTTAAGCATAAAACATTTTCTTACAATGTAGAGAATGTAATCACAAATTAAAAAAAAGTATGATCATATTTATTACAGGTGGTGCTAGAAGTGGTAAAAGTAGTTTTGCACAAAAATTAGCATTGTCCTTGTCAGATAATCCTGTTTATGTTGCAACTGCTAAGGTTTGGGATGATGATTTTGAGCAGAGAGTAAAACGTCATCAAAATGAAAGAGATGAAAGATGGTTAAATTTTGAGGAACAAAGAAATGTAAGCTTACTTCCAATTGAAAATAAAGTATGTATTATTGATTGCGTCACATTATGGCTTACTAACTTTTTTATGGATACTAAAAATAACATTGATCATTCTTTGGATCTTTTTAAATTACAAATTGATGCATTACACGAAAAACAAGGAACATTTATAATTATTAGTAATGAAATAGGGATGGGAATGCATGCCGAAACAGAGGTTGGTAGGAAGTTTACCGACTTGCAAGGTTGGGCAAATCAATATGCTGCAAATAAAGCAAGTAAAGTAATCTTTATGGTTAGTGGGATATCCTTACACATAAAAGATGATAAAAATGAATAAGATACCCATCGTGTTTAGTTGGAGTGGAGGGAAAGACAGCAGTTATGCATTATATAAGGTTTTACAGAATGATTTATATGAAGTAAAATATTTATTAAGTACCATTAATGGAAACTTAAAGCGACTTTCAATGCATGGCGTCAGAGAAGAACTAATTGAAGAACAAGCCGCATCAATTGGTATTCCCTTGTTAAAAGTGTATGTATATGAAGCTGATAACAATGAGTATGAACGACAGATGAATGAAACATTATTAAAAGTGAAATCAGAAGGAATTAGCACAGTTGCATTTGGAGATATTTTTTTAGAAGACCTAAAACAATATCGTGAAGATAAAATGAGAGGGATTGGAATGAATTGTTTATTCCCCATTTGGCAGGAAGACACTAGGCATTTGATAAATGATTTTATAGAGAAAGGTTTTAAAACAATCACTTGTTGTATCAATGATGGTTATTTAAACAAAGACTGGTGCGGAAGGGTTATTGATCATAGTTTTTTGTCCCAGCTACCAAAAAATGTTGATCCTTGTGGTGAAAATGGTGAATTTCACAGCTTTTGCTATGAAGCGCCTTTTTTTAAAATAAAAATGAATATTGTTGCTGGAGAAAAAATCTATAAAGAATTAATATTAAAAACTAAAGACCATCCTACTCCAATTAAAGAGGTAGGAACAAAAGGTTTTTGGTTCTGTGATATATTATTACAATCATAAATTTTTAATTATGAATACTGCACCATCTCGTATTTCAGATGAATTAAAGCATAAAATAGATTTTAAAACTAAACCCTTGGGTGCGTTGGGTATGCTCGAAGAAATTGCCTTACAAATTGGACAAATACAAAATAGTCTAACACCACAAATTGTCAATCCACATATTGTGGTTTTTGCTTCCGATCATGGCATAGCTGCTACTGGGCTAGTAAATCCATATCCACAAGCAGTTACTGCTCAAATGGTTTTAAATTTCTTAAATGGGGGAGCAGCAATCAATGTTTTTTGCAGACAAAACGACATTCAATTAAAAGTGGTGGATTGTGGTGTTAATTATGACTTTAATGTATTGATAGATGCTAAAAATTTTATCACTGCAAAAATGAATTTAGGTACTAAAAACTATCTTTTGGAAGAGGCAATGACTGAATTTGAAACCCTTAGCGCTATTGAAAAAGGCAAAGAAATAGTGAAAAATATTGTTTTAAATGGTTGTAATACAATTGGCTTTGGAGAAATGGGTATAGGTAATTCCTCATCTGCAGCATTAATAATGAGTAGTATATTACAAATGAATACGGAAGATTGTATTGGAAGGGGCACAGGTGTTAATGAAGCACAGCTTACTCAAAAAATAGAAACACTCAAAAAAGTATATCATTTGCATCAACTACAAGCACTAAACAATAAACCAATAAAGCTGTTGCAAAAAGTTGGTGGCTTTGAAATTGCTATGATGGTAGGAGCATACATTGAAGCAGCAAAACAAAATATGATTATTTTAGTGGATGGGTTTATTGCCACTGCCGCATTAGTAATAGCAAGTAAAATAGATGAATCTATTTTAAAGAATTGCATATTTGCACATGTCAGTGGTGAAAAGGGACACGAAAAAATGTTACAATATCTTAAAGCTAAACCATTATTAAATTTACAAATGCGCTTAGGTGAAGGAACAGGAGCAGCCATTGCAATTCCTTTAATTAAAAGTGCAATAAATTTTTTAAACGAAATGGCAAGTTTCGAGTCTGCAAATGTCAGTAATAAAGATTAAATAAAAATGAAAAAAGAAGTACAAATATTTTTAACAGCTGTTATGTTTTATACCCGAATCCCAGTGCCTAGATGGGTAAATCATGATGCTGATTACTTAAATAAAGCAACAAAATATTTCCCTCTTATTGGTTGGATAGTAGGTTTAATAGCTTCATTGGTATTTTTAGGGGTTAATTATTTGTTTAACCCATCCATTGCAATTATAATATCTATGGCTGCTTCTGTATTGTTAACAGGCGCTTTTCACGAAGATGGCTTTGCAGATGTATGTGACGGCTTTGGTGGTGGATGGACTAAAGAAAAAATATTAATGATCATGAAGGATAGCAGAGTAGGAGCTTATGGAGTAATTGGTTCTATTTTTATGCTATTCACGAAATTTTATGTACTCGCTTCATTTACACCATTGCAAATACCCATCGTATTAATAGCTGCACATGCTTTATCAAGATGGGCTGCATCTACTTTCATACTAACACACGAATACCTGAGAGAGAACGAGGATAGCAAAGCAAAACCAGTCGCCAAAAAGTTTTTATTTACTCATTTTTTAATTGCATCCTTATTTGGTATTCTTCCGATAATACTTTTTAAAAATGCAATGGCATTTTTACTAATCATTCCTGTTTATTTAATGAAAGTATATTTAGCTAACTATTTTAGAAAATGGATTGGTGGATACACGGGTGACTGTCTTGGCGCAACACAACAATTATGTGAAGTTGTATTTTACTTATCAGCATTAGTTTTATGGAAATATATTTAATTAGACATACAAAACCCTTAATTGAAAAAGCTATTTGTTATGGGCAAACGAATGTTGAGATTGATGATGTAAGTTATGAAGTTTCAATTAAAAGTATATTATCAGAATTACCTGAGTCTATAGATGCAATATATACTAGCCCTTTAAAGCGGTGCAGTATACTTGCTAAATATTTAAATGAACACATATACACTCATTTAATTTTGGAATATAGTGACTTGTTAAAAGAAATAGATTTTGGAAATTGGGAAAATAATAAATGGGATGATATTGATCAGGTTGATTTACAGATTTGGATGGATGATTTTGTCAATCAAAAACCCCATGGTGGAGAAAATTTCATGGAGCTTCATCAAAGAGTAAAAACCTTCCTTGATATTTTAACCAATCAATGTTTTGTATCAGTAGTTATTGTTACGCATGCAGGTGTAATTAGGTCCATACTAAGCCATGTTAATCAAACTTTACTAAAAGATGCATTTTCAATTAAATGTGAATACGGGAGTGTAATAAAATTGAAATTAAGTGGTTCTGAATGAGTTCAAATTTGAAGAACCTTTGATATTAAAAAGACGATATTTAAGTCTGACTTTATTTAATTTCAAGGAACTTCTTTAAGACGCCTACCAAACTATAGATTTCCCTAAATCCCATCACATTTGGTTAGAATGTAGTTCAATGCTGGCGTCGTGTGAATCAAGGACTTACCTTAAATCGTGGTCCTTTGTTGTTTCTGCGTAAGGTTCACAACAGTTTAGTATCAAATATCTCAAAACTCTTTGGGAATCTACAGTTTTTAAGTATTCAAATTTGTTCGATTTTTTAACATGTATTTGTTTTTCCTTGCATGTAGAAAATACCCCCTCAAATCGAGCTAATTCAGTTGATTAGATTTTAAATTTCGCAGTTTTTTCTTCTCCAGTAATATCGCCGTTAGCTCTTATTTGGATTTGTAAATTGCATATCCATTCATCACATTTCTTTGCATAAAGATGTTCATTCACATCATTGAATAGCTTGATAACCTGCTCGTAGCTACCTTCTAATTCAGTTGAAAAAGGTCTAACCTCATATTTCAAATTAGAGGACTGTATCACAGTAATAGCAGCATCTACCCAGTCATATGGATGCTTGTCTTGGGCTAATGGTAGAATTTGAATAGTCGCATTTATAAGATAGGTATGCATAATGTGTAATTAATAGGCCGAAGTTAGTTTTTTGTGTCATGACCCCCCCCCCTTTTTTCTAAATACTAAGTTTAAGTGCACCATTTAATCTTTGAGCAACATTATCCCAGTTGATGGTATTAAAAATAGCATCAACAAAATCAGCTCTTTTATTTTTATATTTCAAATAATAGGAGTGTTCCCATACGTCAATCACTAATAGTGGAATGCAACCCCATTGTGTCAATTTTTCATGGTTCTCACATTGCAAAACAATTAAACCATTAGTGTATGGTTGATATGCCAATATTCCCCAACCATTACCATCAACATTTTTAGAAGTTTCTGCAATCAATTCTTTAAGTTTATCATATGACCCAAAACTCTTTTCTATTCTCTTTAAAAGCTCACCAGTAGGTTCTGTTTTTTTTGTTAATTAAATTAGTCCAAAAAATAGAATGTAAAATATGAGAAGATGAATGGTGAGTTAACTTTTTTGTCCAGTAATCAACTGTTTTAAGTTATTTTCATCTAACGCTTTCTTAATCATTGCAGCGTCTTTATTGGCAGCTTTTGTAGCTCCACCATGATGAAAAGTATAATGTAAATGTAAAGTTTCAGCATTCATATAGGGTTCTAAAAAACTCTCAGCATAGGGATGTGGCGGTTGTACATAGTTTCCATTAGCATCTACTAATTTATCAATTTCATTGGTTGTCAGATTTTGAGAGAACCCATTAGTAGATCCAATTATAGATTCTGTTCCAATGATTAAGCCTGATTTAAGAAAATCTTTTCTTTCCATGTTATTTAAATTTGTATTTAAATGTAAGTGAATTAGTGATGTAAAAGGGTAATCAAAAAGCCACCTTGCTCATAATCACTCTTGCGTGAGGAAAACACCCCCTGAATTCGACTGAATACGGTTGATTTCGGTTTTGCCAAAACGTAACGCATTACAAATCAACGCGTTCATTTTCACAAAAAATCTTCATAACCCTGAGGTCCCGGGTTCAAATCCCGGTCTCGCTACATGAAAATCAAGGACTTACGTTAAATCGTGGGTCCTTTGTTGTGTGAGGAAAAATGGAATAAGACCTACATTTTTTAAAAAATTTATTTGTGTAAAAGGGATTGATTATCAATATATTGTAAATTATTATATACAAAATGTATAAAATATTTGTCAAAATGTATATTATACTTTACATTTGATAAAAATTAAAATTATGAAATCATTACTCATTCCGCACGCTTTCAAGAAAATTGGATGGATTTTATTGGTACCATCTTTAGTAGCTGGTCTATTTTTTATGTTTGCAACTGAATTACCATTCAGTCCCAAAATATGGACTATTGGATATTTTGGCCAAGAATTTTTATCTCAACCAAAATCACCAATTAGATTAGATAAGATTGAACTAATTCCAAATCTAATTAGTGTTTTATTGTTAATTGGGGGTCTTTTAGTGATGTTCTCCAAAGAAAAAAAAGAGGATGAATATATCAATCAAATTAGGTTGAATTCATTACAAAACTCGGTATTCTTTAATTATATTTTACTCTTTTTTAGTATTGTTTTTATCCATGGTATTCCATTCTTTCACGTGATGATATATAACTTATTTACTATTATCCTAATCTACATTTTGAGGTTTCATTTTTTAATCTACAAAAACGCTACCAATGAATAACAAGATTAAAGTGGAACGCGCAGTGAATAATCTTACACAAGAACAGTTGGCGGAGAAGGTTTCTGTTACAAGACAAACTATTAACGCTATTGAATTGAAGAAATTTGTTCCTTCAACCGTCTTGGCGATGAAGATTTGTAAGGTATTCAACAAGACAGTTGATGAGGTGTTTAGTTTAGAGGAAAATGACTAATAGTTTAAAATCAGTAGGTTAGATGAATTATTGTGTCGTGGAACCTAATTAGGTCCCCAAGTATCCAGTTAGATAATCGTAATACCAACTCTACATGAAAATCAAGGACTTACGTTAAATCGTGGGTCCTTTTTATATTCTTATAAATTGATTAACTTCAATAGAGAATATATTTTAATTTAATTAAATCTTTACATGTATGAACAAAATGAAATCTTACCTATTTTATTTTAGGTGCATAATGGGATTGTTTTTCTTTTTTCTTGTTATAATACAATCAGAAGCACAAATAAATTCTATCAACAATAATGATTCTAGTTCATTTAAATATTTTAAAGGAACCATTTTGGATAGTAAATCAAAGAATGAATTAACTTTTGCAAGTATTACAGTTTCTGGATCAAACATTTCTACTATCAGTAATAGTGAAGGAGATTTTTTAATCAAAATTCCTATAGATAGGCAAGACGCAAGTCTTATTATTTCATTTTTAGGGTACAAAGATAAAGTTATTTCAATTAAAGACTTGAAGCAAGAAAAAAATTTATTGTATCTAGAACCTATCATTATGCTACTCAAAGAAGTAGTTGTAAATGTGATAGATGCCAATAAATTATTTTCAAATGTACTTAATAATCGTTCAAAAAATTATGGAGATAGCTCTATAAAAATGGTTGGTTTTTACAGAGAATCAATTAAGAAAAGACGTACCTATGTTTCAGTTTTAGAATCTATTGTCAATATTGAAAAAATCCCATTTTCATCAGGTGTACAAGACCAAGTCGATATTTTAAAAGGTAGAAAAAATGTTGATTATACTAAATTAGATACTATAAACTTTAAATTAGAAGGAGGTCTTTTTACAGCCTTATTTATTGATTTAATAAAAGACCCAAGTAATATATTCTCAGAACATGTATTTGATTTGTATAATTTTCGCTTTGAGGATAATACCCAAATTAATGATAAGCAGGTCTTGATTATCTCTTTTAAACAAAAATCATCCCTTGAAGACCCTGATCCCCTCTATGCCGGAAAATTATTTATCGATGCAAAAAGTCTTGCTATCATAAGTGCAACCTTTCAACTTAATGTTGAAAATAGAATCAAAGCAGGACTAATTTTTACACGTAAAAAACCAAAAGGACTTGATATTTACCCAACAGAAGTTAACTATCAGGTTGATTACAGACAACAAAATAATAAATGGATTTTTTCTTATTCTCGTGGAGATATTACATTTAAATTAAATTGGGATAAATGGATATTTAATACTAGCTATAATACTACTTTTGAATTAATTAATACTAATTGGGAAAATCAAGACAGTCAGGCTCAAATAAACACTCAAAAATTGAGCCCCTACGTAATTATGTCTGATAGAATTCCCAACTCTGCAGATGTAAATTTTTGGGGTGAATATAATATCATAGAACCTGAAAAATCTATAGAGTCAGCTATCATAAAAATTCAAAGAAAAAAATTAGAAAAAATATTTATTAAATAAGTACTATAAATTAACTACCGATATAAAAAAAGGAGTACTTATTAAGTACTCCTTTTTTTATTAAATCATTTGCTTAATTAATAGCCTGTAACCTGTGTGATTTTACCAGCACTGTTCAAGATTTCTCTTTGTGGTGTTGGATATAAAGCTCTGTATGCATTTGCTCCAGAAAAACCAGTCAAAGCAGTTGACAAACGACCAGTTCTTTTGAAATCAAAGAAAGCATGACCTTCATGTGCAAATTCCCAATACCTATCTGCTAAAATTTCAGTAACTAAAGTTGTCGCATCGCTAGTTGTAGAACTTGGTAAACCAGCTCTATTTCTTATTATATTTAAATCAGCTAAAGCTCCAGTTAAATCTGGAACAGCTTTCAAAGCTCTAGCTTCCGCTCTAGTTAAATACATTTCAGCTAAACGAATGATGATGACATTATCTGTACCGTTGATTCTAGAGTACTTTCTAGTTTTATTCGTTGTACCCATCAAAAATACATTCATTGCTTTTCTGCCATCCGCACTAGACTGTGCTACTAAAGTCGCACTTGAGCCAATCTCATTTCTACCACCAAAAGTTGTTGGGAAATAATAGAAAGCGATAGAGTTGGTATTGTTAATGTCATAAGACAATTCAAAAATACTTTCAGGTCTTGTGTTTTGACTTAAGAATAAAGAACTATAATCAGAAGCCAAGCCAGTTCCAGTTCCTTTTAAAGCAGTAATTACTTCTGTCGTAAGTGTTTCTGCAGTAAGGTAGTCTTTAGTATACAATGCAGCTCTAGCTTTTAAAGCTTTTGCAGCATTTGCAGTTGCACGACCAGCAACGTTTGCTTTTAAATTAGCAATGGCATAATCTAAGTCTTCCATAATTTGTGTCCAAACAGCCGCTTCTGTTGCAAGTTCGACTGGTACTGCATCCAGTGGACCAAGGGTTGCCTTAGTTCTCAATGGCACACCTCTACCACTCTTAGTAAAACCTGTTGAACTTCCGCCAAAAGCCCTTAATAAGTCAAAGTACATCAAAGCTCTCAAGAACCTCGCTTCCCCAATTGCTTGTGTTTTTACAAAAGCAGGATCAGTAACTGCCTCAGCAGAAACTAAGATTGTATTCACACGATTGATACCATTGTAAATTTGATTCCAACCATTAGTAGTATTTGTATTATCTGGCAGAATTGCTCTATTTGTATATTGTGCAAAAGTCGGAAAAGTACCTGTATGAGAAATTACACCAGCATACATGTCAGACAACGCCCAGTATTCTAGTCCATAATAACTAGTACTTTGTAACGCGTTGTAACAGCCTAATAAACCAGCTTCCACCCCTTGTCTATTATTATATGCAGTCGTTGCATCTAAAGAGGTTTCAGGCGCTAGATCTATTACCTTCTCACATGCTGTAAGCATGAATAAAGAAGTAGAAAATAATAAAATTTTATATAGCATCTTTTTCATTTGATAAATTATTAAATGATTGATAATTAATTTAGAATCCAACATTCAAACCAAAAGTGATCGTCTTGGCTTGCGGGAATGTTAAGAAATCTGTTCCTTGTGCAGTATTCGTTGTTGTAAATGTACTTACCTCTGGATCAAATCCAGAATAGTTCGTCCATGTGATTAAATTCTGCGCTTGTACATATACTTTCAAAGAAGATATTTTCATTTTTGATGCTAATTTAGAATCTAAATTATACGCAAAAATTAAATTTTTCAAACGTGTAAAAGAACCATCTTCAAGCCATCTATCAGATGTACGTCGATTATTCGCAGGGTCACCATATACTGCTCTTGGCATGGTTGTATTTGTATTGGTTGGCGTCCATCTAGTTAAAGTAGTCGCATATTGTCCAAATAAACTATTCATACCTTCCGCAAATGCCCTGTTATTGTTGTAAATTTTATTTCCACCAACAAACTGGAAGAACACTGTTAATTCAAAATTCTTGTACGTAAAATTATTAGTTAAACTTCCGAAGAACTTTGGAAGTGCATTTCCTAATATTTCTTGGTCAGCAGAATTAATTACACCATCGTTGTTTAAATCTTTCCAACGAATGTCTCCAGGTTTTGCAGCAGTTCCATCTCTTGATGTAACAATTTCTGAAACATTCTGGAAAATTCTATCTACTCTATAACCTCTAAAAGAACTCAATGGTTGACCTTGTTGAATCCAGCTAGCAAATCCAGAAGCAAATGGATTGCCACCAAAAATAGTGTCTACATTATTTGTTTGGAAAGTGATGTTGAAATTCGTTGTCCAAGAAAAATTAGGCTTAACAAAATTTCTGGTTTCTAATGAAATCTCTAAACCTTGGTTTGTAATTCCGCCTACATTATCACTTACTGAGGTGAAACCAGCATTGCCCACTAAACCTCTACTTGTTAACAAGTTGTCTGTTTTTCTGTTGTACACCTCTGTTGTTAAAGTGATTCTATTCCAAAAACCTAATTCCAATGCTATATCTGTTTGAGTTGAAGTCTCCCATCCCAATGATGGATTACCCAATTGAGATGGCGCTAAACCTGCAGAAGTTAAATAGTTCGCACCAGGGCTGATCAATGGTAAAGAACCAAATAAAGAACCAGAATTAGATCCACTAGTACCATGAGATCCACGAATCTTACCATTGTTTAAGAATTTAAGATTACGCATGAAACCTTCATCAGAGAATCTCCAAGCAGCAGACACCGCAGGGAAAGTTCCCCATCGCTTGTCAGCGCCTAAGTTAGAAGTTCCGTCTCTTCTTATGCTACCGCTTAATAAGTATTTACCTTTATAGCCATAGTTTACTCTTCCCACATAACCAATGATACCAAAAGCACTACCAGAACTTGATGCATCTTTCTTTACAGAACCCGCAGATAAACGCTTGATTGAATTACCTGGGAAATTCTCTGCCAATCCAAAAAGAGACTCAAATTTTTGTGTTTGGTAAGAAGCCACTGCGATCGCATTTAACTCATGGTCTCCAAAAGATTGCTTATAAGAAAGAATATTCTCATTCACCAAGTTCATGCTTTTATTATAAGCTTCAGTTGCTTGACCTTTTACACCTGCACCAGCATTCGCAATAGAAGGATAAAATCTAGCTTCATTCAATGCCACATAATCAGCACCTAAATTCACTTTTAAACTTAATTTAGGAATGAATTGGTATTCAGCACCTAAATTAGCATTTACCCTGCTATTGTTTACTTTATTGTAATTTTCAATTGCAGCAAGTAATGGGCTTTCTACAGAAGACAATGGGTCCTTGCCATAAGTGCCATCTGCATTGTATGCAGGAATATCAGATGCTAATAATACCGCAGTACTTAATACACCATAGATATTATTATCGTTTTGAATACGGTTTTGAATCGTATTGCTTCCTGTTAAACCTGTTGTAATTTTGAATTTTTCAGAAACTTGGTTGTCCACATTGATTCTAAAGTTGTAACGTTGGAATCTAGAACCAAGAATCGTACCCTCTTGATCGAAATAACTACCACCAATGTAAAACTTTGTTTTATCATTACCACCTTGTGCACTAATGTCATGACTTTGAATCGGAGCAGTTCTAAAAATTAAATCCTGCCAATTGGTATTCACTGTTGAATTATCATGGATTGTAGCGCCAAAATAGGCAGATGGTTCGAGATTTCCACCATATCTATTTCCAAGACTCTCTTGTAATAAAGCTTGGTAATCAGGACCAGTTAATGGTGTAATTTTTTTCCATGCTTCTTGTGTGCCATAATAACCATTGTAAGAGAATCTAGTTTTTTGATTCTTACCTCTTTTTGTGGTAATCAATACCACACCATTCGCACCTCTAGAACCATAGATCGCTGTAGCAGAGGCGTCTTTTAACACATCCAAAGATTCTATGTCATTTGGATTGATGTCTGCCAAACTGTTTAAAGTTTGGTTACCCACTCCTATTTGTGAGAAAGACCCTGTAGCAATAGGAATACCATCCACAACGTACAATGGTTGCGCACTACCGTTGATTGTACCCACACCGCGAACATTGATGTTGATTGCACCACCTGGTGTACCTGAAGAAGAAGTTACATTCACACCCGCAACTCTACCTTGCAATGCTTGCTCTGGACTTGTCAAAGATAAGTTTTTGATTTGTGATGCATTAACTGTTCCTACAGATCCTGTGATGTCTTTCTTTCTCTGTGTACCGTAACCTACGACAACCACTTCGTTAAGATTGTCGTCTTTGGCAGTTAGAACAACATCGATTGTACTTTTGCCATTGATAGACACTTCTTTGTCACTGTAGCCAATAGAACTAAACACCAATGTGCCATTTGAATTGGTAAGCGAAATTGAATATGTTCCGTTGTTTTCAGAAACAACACCCGCTTTTTGTCCTTTAAGGGTGATTGATACTCCGGCAATAGGTTTTCCTTGAGCATCAGAAACAGTCCCTTGAACTTTAGATTGTTGTGCTTGAGATACTTGAAATCCCAAAAACAATGCAAAAACAAGAAGTAATTTTTTCATATTCTGTTTATGTTTATTTAAGTAAAAAGTCAAATTACAAAAGATTTTATAAATTAACAATTATTTAATCTTTTTTTAAAAATCTACTTTAAAAATAGGGTATAAAATGGTTATTTTTTAAACATTGATTTTTGGCCATTACTTTTTAATAAAATGACCAAGTATCTTTACCCTTTTAAGCAAATCAAAATCCGCTTTCTTTACCAATTTTGGCTGTGAATCTGCAAAAATGGGCAGGAAAATGTAACTAACTAAAAATCAAAGATTTAGGTTAAATCGTGGGTCCTTTGTTGTTTTTGCGTGAGGTTTGCGTGAGGTTTTTATTTTTCATATTTTCAATATCAATCACTGACATAGGGTAGCTATATCTTTTATTATATTTACTATATGAAAACATGTCTAAATTTATCATGATTTGAGAAAATCGGTTAACGGGTCCCACGATTTTTTAATCAAAATAAAAAAGTAATTTTTAGAATCCACCTAAAACTAATTTTTAACTCGAACAGCTTCTTAATAGTTAACTATGGCATGTATCTTCACAGATCATTATTTTAAAATACGATTCCTTCCCAACGTTGCAACCTAATATCTACAATTAAATCACCTCAAAAATAGATACGAGAACTAAAAAATCAGCAGCACTGAGAACTCGTTTTTTGAGATTAAACTTGAGCAAAAATCTAATCATGGATATTAAAATTACAAGAACAGAAAATACAAAGCTGAAAGACATAGACTTTGATAATATTCCTTTTGGAAAACATACTTCAGATCATATGTTTGTGATGGATTATGCTGATGGTCAATGGGGCAATTTCAGAATCATACCATATCAAGGTTTTGTATTAGACCCTCAATCTAAGGCCTTACAATATTGCCAATGTATTTTTGAAGGGATGAAAGCCACTATGGGTCCAGATGGAATTCCAAAATTATTGCGTCCAGATTTAAATGTTACCCGTTTTAATCTTTCGGCAGAACGCATGTGCATGCCTGTAGTGCCATATGATATTTTTTTAACTGCCTTAAAAGCGATAACTCGCTTAGAAATAAACTGGATTCCTAAAGCAGAAGGAAGTGCTTTGTATCTGCGCCCAACCATGATAGCCACAGAAAGTTCATTGGGAGTTACTCCTTCTGACACCTACACTTTTTACATTTACACTGGTCCTGTTCAACCTTATTTCACACAACCCATTAGATTAATTACCGAGCAAACACTAATTAGAGCAGTGCCTGGCGGCACAGGAGAAGCCAAAACGGGTGGCAATTATGCAGGTTCCTTACTAGCAAGTGAGTTGGCTAAACAAAAAGGGTTTGATCAAATTATTTGGCTTGAAAGCCCTACATTTAAAAAAATTCAGGAAGCAGGCATGATGAATTTATTTTTTGTAATTGATGATACAGTGTTAACACCAAAACTGAGCGGTGCTGTCTTAAAAGGAACAACCCGAACCTATTTTATTGATATTTTGAAAGAAAAAAACATTAAGATTGAGATTCGGGATATTTATATTGATGAAATTTTGAAAGCGTATAAAAATGGGGCTTTAAAAGAGGCTTTTGGTTCAGGCACCGCAGCGGTAGTTTCGCATATTTCCGAAATTACACATGGCGACAATTTAATGGTTTTGCCAAAAGTAGAAGAACGAGAAATTAGCACTATGCTTTTTCGTGAAATAAACGGGCTAAGAGCAGGAACCATTGAAGACAAACATAACTGGTTAGTACCAGTATAATTAATTCTTAAATCAACTAAAATTACATATACGTTATGGAAAAAATCAATTGGAATAATATCCCCGTAGAACAAGTAAACTCGAAAATGAAAAGACAATTCATTCATGGAGAAAAATTAATGATTGCCAAAATGGAATTTGAAGATGGATTTACGGTACCGTGGCACGCTCACGAAAATGAACAGATCACTGAAGTCATTGAAGGGCTGCTTCGATTTTGGTTTGATGATAATGAAGAAAATAATGTTGACTTATTGCCGGGTGATGTAATAGTTATTCCGGGAAATCGCCGGCACAAAGCCTTAATGATTGGTAAGGTTATCGAAACTGATACTTTTGCACCACCAAGGCAAGATTGGATTGATGGCTCGGATAATTATTTACGGAAATAGTATAATAAAGGATGGATGATAAAAAACAAGTAATAAAAAATGGATTTAGGAATACAAAATAGAGTTGCGCTCATCCTGGCATCAAGTAAAGGATTGGGTAAAGCTGTTGCGGTTGAATTGGCAAAAGAAGGTGCCAAAGTAATTATATGCGGTACTGATTTAGTGGCATTAGCTGCAACCGAAGCTGAAATTCAAGCTATTGCACCCAATCATGTCGCATCATTTGTATGCGACATTACAGATGAAAAGCAGCGTAAAAATTTGATAGCACAAAGTGTAAAAGCCTTTGGAAATATTGAAATTTTAGTTACCAATACAGGGGGCCCTGCCGCTGGTGCATTCGAACAATTCAATTTAGATGATTGGAAACATATTTACAATTTACTGTTTTTGAGTGCTGTGGATATTATAAAACAAGTTTTGCCAGGTATGAAAGAAAAAGGTTTCGGACGTATTCTTACCATTACTTCTGTTGCTGTAAAACAACCTGCTGAAAACCTAATTTCATCCAATGCCGTACGAACGAGTTTATTGGGTTTGGTAAAAAGTTTGTCGAATGAAGTTGCCATTCATGGTATTACGGTTAATAATTTGTTACCAGGCTACACCAGCACCAACCGACTTGAAAATCTTGTTGAAAAAAATCCGAAAGTAAATGAGGTAAAAGAAAGTATCCCGATGAAACGGTTTGGTACACCTGCAGAATTTGCTGCTGCTGCTGCATTTTTAGTAAGTGACAGAGCGAGTTATATTACTGGGCAGTCATTGGCAGTGGACGGCGGTTGGATTAAAGGGCACTAATTCTTTGTTCAGCGTCTTGAGATACGTATAATCAATATTAAATAGAATCGATTTTACAATAAATTATGTATAATTTATTTACGATTTTTTATGTCTGGATAACCCCTACATTGTAACGTTCTGTAATAGGTGCATGATTAGCAGCTTCTATTCCCATGCTCACTATTTTACGTGTTTCGATGGGATCAATTACACCGTCCACCCAAAGTCTAGCGGCTGCGTAATAAGGACTTAATTGTTCGTTGTATTGTTTCAATATTTTATCCAATAATTCCTTCTTTTCATCTGCCCCAATTGCAAAACCTTTTGATTTCAAAGCTGCTTCTTGTATTTGCAGTAAAGTATTACCCGCCGCTGCACCACTCATCACAGCCATTTGAGCAGTTGGCCAAGCATAGATAAGGCGAGGGTCATATGCTTTTCCACACATAGCGTAGTTGCCAGCGCCATAGCTATTTCCAACAATAAAAGTAAACTTTGGCACCACTGAATTGGCCATCGCATTGACCATTTTAGCACCGTCTTTTATGATTCCCCCTTGTTCCGATCTACTTCCCACCATAAAGCCAGATACGTCTTGAAAAAATACCAAAGGAATTTTTTGTTGGTTACAATTCATAATAAATCGAGCAGCTTTATCGGCCGAATCACTATAAATAACGCCTCCCATTTGTAGCTCTGTCTTGCCACCTGGCTTTTTTGCTTTAACGATCTCTCTTTGATTAGCAATAATACCCACAGCCCAACCATCAATTCGAGCCAGCCCACAGATTATACTTTTCCCATAATCTTTTTTATATTCATCTAGGGTGCCTTCGTCAACAATAGTTTCTAAAACTGAAAGCATATTATATGGCTTCGTTCGATCTAAGGGTACAATTTTATAAACTTCTTCAGGATTTAATTTTGGAAGAACTGCTTCTTTTCTATCAAATCCTGCTTTTGGATTATGCCCAATTTTATCTATTACATTTTTTATTGCATCTAAACATGCGTTGTCGTTTGGATATTTGTTATCTGTAACGCCTGATATTTCAGAATGGGTGGATGCTCCCCCTAAAGTTTCAGCATCAACTTCTTCACCAATAGATGATTTTACCAAATAGGAGCCTGCTAAATACACAGAGCCTGTCCCTTCCACAATAAAGGCATAATCAGACATAATAGGCAAATAGGCACCTCCAGCTACACAACTTCCCATGATTGCCGCTAATTGGGGTATTCCCATGGAAGACATTCGTGCATTATTTCTGAATATGCGACCAAAATGCTCTTTATCTGGGAAAATCTCATCTTGCATTGGTAAATAAACTCCTGCTGAATCAACTAAGTAAATAATAGGAAGCCTATTTTCCATTGCAATTTCTTGTGCTCTTAGATTTTTCTTTCCAGAAATTGGAAACCATGCTCCAGCCTTTACAGTGGCATCGTTTGAAACAATAACACATAGTCTGCCTTTTACATATCCTAAAACACAAATTGCACCTCCATTTGGACAGCCACCTTCGGCTTCATAAAGGCCATCTCCTGCAAACTTTCCTATTTCAACATACTCTGTATTTGAATCTAATAGATAAAATATTCGTTCCCAAGCAGTTAATTTTCCTTTTTTCTTGTGTTTTAATATTTTTTCAACACCTCCGCCCAGTTTCAGTGTTTCAGTTTTCTTATGTAAAAGTTCTAAAAGCTCAATCATTTTATTTGTGTTTCAATTATGACTCAATTATTAAATTAGTGCTCTTTTTAAAATTGCCAGCAATTGGATAAAATTATTCTTTATTATTAAATAAAAATTTATTAAATGTAGTTGATTAAATCCTATTATTCCTTAAATAGGAGTAAATTGTAAAAGTATAAAATAAATAGAGATTTTTATTTTAAATTAGAATCAATTCAACAATTAATAATAGTAACAATGGACCAGGATATGGACTTAATAAGGCAGAGTGCTAAAGATTTTGCGGAAACACATATAAGACCAATGGTGATGGTTTGGGATGAGGATCAAACCTTTCCATTAGATCTTTTTAAAAAATTAGGTACACAAGGCTTTATGGGCATCTTGGTGCCTGAGCAATACCAAGGATCTGGACTGGGCTATCAAGAATATATAACCATCTTGGACGAAATATCTAAAGTTTGTGGTTCAATTGGTTTATCTGTAGCTGCACATAACTCACTTTGTACCAATCATATTTTAAGTTTTGCAAACGAATCTCAAAAACAAAAATACCTTCCTAAATTGGCAACTGGCGAATGGATAGGTGCTTGGGGACTTACCGAAACGGGTTCGGGCTCTGATGCAGGAGGCTTGACAACAGTGGCACAAAAAGAGGGTGATTATTATATTTTAAATGGATCTAAAAATTTTATAACCCATGCCATAAGTTCAGACGTCTCAGTAGTAGTTGCAAGAACTGGAGAAAAAGGAGATAGTCATGGCATGACTTCTTTTATTATTGAAAAAGGAACAACAGGCTTTTCTGCTGGGAAAAAAGAAAATAAATTAGGCATGAGGGCGTCTGAAACTGCTTGTTTATTTTTTGATAATTGTAAACTACATAAAGACCAAGTCATCGGGGAAGAAGGGGATGGTTTTATCCAAGCTTTAAAATTGTTAGATGGCGGAAGAATTTCAATTGCAGCATTGTCTTTGGGCATTGCTAAAGGAGCTTATGAATGTGCCTTAAAGTATGCCAATGAAAGAGAACAGTTTAATCAAAAAATATTTGATTTCCAGTCAGTTGGTTTTAAACTTGCAGAAATGGCCACTGATATTGAAGCATCAGAGCTTTTAACTAGAAAAGCAGGAATGCTCAAAGACAATGGAGAAAAAGTGACAAAGCTGAGTGCTATGGCTAAACTTTTTGCTTCTGAAACCGCAGTTAAAGTATCTAATGAAAGTGTCCAAATTTTTGGTGGTTATGGTTTTACAAAAGACTTTCCTGCCGAAAAATATTTTAGAGATGCTAAGTTGTGTACGATAGGGGAAGGGACATCAAGTATACAGAAGATGGTCATTTCTAGAGAAATAAAGAAAGATGTTAAATAGAAATGAAATAGTGATAGTGGATTGTCCAAGGGATGCAATTCAGGGTATGAAAGATATGATTTCTGCAGAAAAAAAAGCAAATCATATTAATAATCTTTTAAAAAGTAATCTTTTTGATTGTATAGATTTTGGAAGTTTTGTTTCCCCGCAAGCGATACCCCAAATGGCCGACACAAAGGAAGTATTGGATAAAATAGTGCTTAATACAACAAAACTTTTAGCAATTATAGTAAACGAAAGAGGGGCATTAGAAGCTTGTAATTTTGATAAAATTACTTACTTAGGTTATCCTTTTTCTATTTCTGAGGAATTTCAAATTCGGAATACAAAATCTACTATACAAGCTTCATTTGAAAAACTTAAAAAAATAGTTGAAATTTCAAAAAAGTATGCTAAGATTCCGGTGGTTTACATTTCGATGGCTTTCGGAAATCCGTATGGAGAATTTTGGAGCAAGGAATTGGTTTTTGAATGGATAAAAAAAATAGCAGACTTAGGCGTAGTAGAGTTTTCTTTAGCCGACACTACAGGAGAAGCCAATAAAAAACAAATTAAAGAACTGTTTGAGGAAAGTATTCAACAATTCCCAAGCATTCAAATTGGCGCTCATTTTCATTCCGAAAAAACGAGTAGTTTGGAAAAAATAAAAACTGCTTTTGATGCGGGTTGTAGAAAGTTTGATGGCGCTATTTTAGGCTTTGGTGGTTGCCCTTTTGCAAACAATGACATGGTGGGTAATATCCCAACGGAAGACTTGTTACGTTATTTTAAAAGAGGAAGTAATGAACAAATTCTAGCATTACAAACTAGTTTTCAAAATATGATAGCATGAAATATAATTTTATCAAAACAAGTATAGATCAACATATTTTTAAGTTGACTTTAGCAAGGCCTGAAAAAAGGAATGCCTTTACCCCAACAATGGTAAATGAAATAAGTCACGCTATAGCTGAAGCTAACTTAAATAAAACGGTGCGTTTGGTTATGATCAATGCGGAGGGGCCCGTCTTTTGTTCAGGGATGGATATGAAAACTTTTGAAAATCCTGAATTAGATATTTTAAATCCTGAAATTCAAAATCAAAATATTTCTTTAGCAACAGCTATTAGTCAATTAAATAAACCCAGCATTGCAATTGTAGAGGGTGATGTACTTGCTGGTGGTTTCTTACTTGTTTTAGAGTGTACTTATATCTTTGCAAAGAAAGAAGTTAAGTTTTCTTTACCGGAAGTAAAAAGAGGTATTTTTCCATTTCAGGTGTTGGCTTCTTTAATAAAATATATACCACAAAATAAGGCATTAGATTTATGTATAACTGCCAAGGAAATCACTGCTAGTGAAGCAAAGGAGCTAGGTATAGTGTATGGTTTTTTAGAAAAAGACAAGACCAATGAATTAATGAAAGTTATCATCGAAAATGCTCCCAAAGCAATTTATTCTGGTTTTGAAGCGCTTAAAAAATTAGGGAACTTGGCAGATAAAGAAAAATTACCTTATTTACTGAAGGCTTTAGAAGACTTAAAAAAAACAAAGGATGCTCAAGAAGGAATGGCAGCATTTTTTGAAAAAAGAGTTGCAAATTGGTTGAATGAATAATTAACAATAATAGTTAAATCCTTGCGTGAGGAAAACACCCCCTGAATTCGATTGAAATCGGTCGATTTCGGTTTTGTGAAAAAATAACTAACTATAAATCAAGGACTTACGTTAAATCGTGGGTCCTTTGTTGTTTCATGAAAACACCATTCTAAAACGCATAATTTTAAGTAACTTTATACTCAATTCTGAATATGAATATTGCACCAGTTTTACATAAAGCGCCACTAAAATCATTGGACGAAAAAAGGAATGATTTGAACTATTGGTTAGCTCAACCATTAATAAAAAGGCTTGAAGCGGTGACATTTTTAATATCTCAAACTGTAGATTTAAAAACTACTAGGATGGATAAGTCACATGTAGTAAGAAGAAAACTGAGAGCATGACATTAGCCCAAGATTTTGAAGATTTTGTAACGCTGCTTAATAAACACCAGGTTGATTATATGGTGGTTGGTGGCTACGCATTAGCATTTCATGGCAAACCAAGACATACTGGTGATTTAGATATTTGGATCAATAGTTCAGAAACTAATGCAGAAAAATTAGTTATTACAATAAAAGAATTTGGTTTATCAAGTCTAGGTCTAACTAAGTCTGATTTTATGCAAGAAGGTTATGTTACACAAATAGGATACCCGCCTTTGAGAATTGATATCTTGAATACGATTGATGGTGTTAAATTTGAAGATGCTTTTCCAAACAAACTACATGTGGATGTGAATGGGATTGAAGTTAAGTATATCGGACTTAAAGAATTTATAGTTAACAAAACTGCGTCAGGCAGAAGTCAGGACATTGCTGATTTGAAAGAGATTAAGAAAATTAATTAAATATTTTTTTATTTTTCTACTTTGTTGTGGTTGGTCTTTATTTTAACTAAATCAGTTTTCATTTTCTTTCTACCAACATCTTTTAATGCTTTGTCTAATGATCCCATATTTGTTTTCATAATATAAAGTTTAATGATGGAATAAATTTATTTGTCTTTTTTAAAAATCCTTGCTACTAAAATGCCCATTAAGACGCCATACAAGGTACTGTTAATTGGTTTAGATGTAATCATGCAGGTACTATTAGAACAACCTACAAATTTCCAATATAAGAAACCAGCCACCGCTCCAAGAGTAATGCCTATTAAGTCTCTTTTATACTTTTGAAATATTAAAGTCATCATTATCTAAGTTTTGATTGAAGTCCAAACCAAGAACCTCCATTATATACTTCGATATCAGCAGCTTTTAGTACAGATTTAGCCATACCACTTCTTGCGCCACTTTGACAAACTGTAATAACGGGTTTATTCCACTTTTTAATATTGCTGATTTCTCTTTGAATTGTATTTACAGGAATATTTTTGGATCCCTTTATATTGCCTCTATCAAATTCTTGAGAAGAACGAACGTCTAAAATAATAGCACCTGCCTCTTTGAGTACTTTAAAATCAGTTCCAGGGCCAAATAGTTTTTTGAAAAAAGAGAACATATTAATTATTGTTTATGATGTTATTTAAGCTAAAAATTCCGCCTCCATTATATATGTCTTGGATACCATTTTGTTGTAAGATGCCTGTAGCCATTGAGCTACGGCCTCCACTTAAGCAATAGACAACAATTGGCTTTTGCATTGCTGAAATTTGCTTCATATTGGATTCAATAATATCTAAAGGGATATTGATCGCACCTGGGATGTGGTTTTCTTCAAATTCCATAGGGCTTCTAACGTCTAATAAAGTGCCCTTTTTTTCTTTAATGGATTTAATTATATTTTGCATTTTGATATTTTTTACTCGTACAAAAGTACATTACCCCAATACTTAATTGGGTGACATATATCACACTAAAATGTATTATTTTTTGATCCAGTCAAAAGAGTTTCGGTTCATAACAATCCAGTCGTTATGCTCCATTTTCTTTAATAGGCGACTTATGACTTCTCTTGAGGTGTTTAAATCGTTGGCAATATCCTGATGGGTTAAATTCACAATGGCACCAAATTGTTTCACATATTTTAGAATATAAAATTCTAAACGCTCATCCATATTTTTAAATGCAATTTCATGAATTGTTTTTAAAAGTTCTTCATATCTGCTTCGGTAGGTCTTAATTACAAAATAATGCCAACTTTTAAATTCGTTCAACCACTTTTCCATAAATTCTATAGGGATGGACAAGTATTGTATATCAGTCACCGCCTTTGCTAATACCTGGCTTTGTTCATGATGATAGTTGCATACCAAAGTGACAGCACATGCTTCACCTGGATTTAAATGGTACATAAAATATTCACCACCGATTTCGTCTTCCTGATAAAGTTTAATGGTTCCTTCTACCACCAACATGGCAGATTTGATATTCTGACCCATTTTTAATAAAGTAGTACCTGCTTTTGCTTCTTTCAATTCTGCTTCATTGAGTATGGCATCGTATAAGCCGTCCTCCCAATCTGGGAATAGTTTTGTAAGGGTTTCTTTGGATAACATATGAAGTTAAATTCTACAGTGAATATACGCTATTTGAAGGAATGTAATAATTGTCACAAACAGGTCGTTTTCATTGGTTTAAATTTGTAAAAATACTAAACATGAGAAAATTACTTTCTAAAATTGATTATACGCTAACATTTAGATTATTACTGAGTATAGCAATGGGTTATACAGGATACGTACAAAATGATTACATGTCAGGTATATTTGGCTTATTCTTGGCTATATATGCAATAATAACTGCTAAGTATAAAATTGGTTGTGGATACAATGGATGCACTTATACGCCAACTTATAAGTCTAAAGCGTTATTAGAGTAAGATGATAAACATATAGATTTTACCGAAATAAAATAATAACCGTGTCTAGCCCTGAAACATTTGGAACTATCATAAAAGGAGATATACCCGTCTTAGTTGATTTTTTTGCTGAGTGGTGTGGTCCCTGTAAAATGATGCCTCCCATTTTGGAACAAGTTAGAGATAAGTTAGGGGGTAAGGTTCGTATCATAAAAATTGATGTAGATAAAAATCAAAAGCTAGCTTCAGCCTTAAATGTATCTGGTGTGCCAACGCTTGCAATTTTTTCAAAGGGAGAAATTAAATGGAGACAGCCTGGTGTTCAACAAGCAAATACACTAATTCAGCTTTTAAATAAGTATATAGTTTCATAATCTGCCACTGCGTGAGGAAAACACCCCTAATCTCAGTCTCTGTGTATGCGCCATAAGGGCTTTTTAGTCATATTTTATCTAAAAAATATTTTGCTGCTTCTCACTGTTCTAGTTATAAAAGTACCCATAAAAAGCTGAGGTAAGTTGCAAAAAAGAATACCCAAAATAGTTGATAGAATCTTTTAATACTAGCTAGTTCGTTTAATCGAACAGCTAGCACCTGAGATAAGAATCCAATGCTAAGTGCAATTAAACTATATAACAATAATTGTTCCGATGCTTTGAAGCACCAAAAAATACAATAAGCGTAGGCGCTTAATACAATTACTGCTCCTAAATACAATGCCAACTTGGGTGAATAAAGTAAAGGAAATGTTTTATATCCGAAATGAGCATCACCTGCTCTGTCTGGTAAGTCTTTATACCATGCAATGGCCAGGCTAAATGCAGAAATGAAAAGAGTGAGCGGATAAATAACAGGTTGAATCACAAAATTTCCATGAATGAGTCCAGCAAAATGAACAGCCATTCCAATATTTACGAGAACACCTCTGACAATTGTTATGGACAAGGCTGCTGGTAAATGGTGTTTTTTAAATTGTATAGGAGGAATGGAGTAGGCAATTCCCAACAGAAGAATAACTAATATTAGTAAGAACAGTACCCAATGTAAAAGTGCTGATACAACTAGGGCAATCATTCCTGCAATAAAAACAATTTTTTTTGCCGTTTCCATATCCAGTTCACCTGATGCGATTGGAAGATTCGGTTTATTTATTTTATCTAGTTCAACATCTATTATCTGATTCAAACCAGTAATACAAATATTACAACCTAAGGCAGATAGGAGCGTGGCAAAAAGAAACATAAAATGCTCCGAAAGACGTCCTCCCTGGAGTAAAAATAGCACTACAATACTTACTATTGAACCGATTATAGTGTGTGGGCGACTGAATTTCCAAATAGTGTGTAAGGTCATGGTGTAATAGGATTAACTAAGATAATAATAAGGTTGCCTCTTAACTGTTTTATTCTTTTTACATCTACATTATAATGATTATCGTTAAGGTTATTGAACAATGCTTTATACTGGTCAATTGTTTTACTTTTAAAAACAGAAAGCCATCCATCCCAAGCAACTGTTATTAATTGAATGGGTAGTAAATAAGTTGTAATAATGCGCAGGAATGAAAAGGGTTTTATCGCCCAAGCAGTGAGTGGTTGCAGAATGAATGCAGCCACTGAGACCTGAATTAAACAAAGCCAGGTGGGTTCCAGCACTTCTGTGATGATGCAGCTTGCTCTTGCTTCTTTTATTTTTTGAATGAATGCTTTTTGCTGCTCCGAGCTAAAGTGGTGAAAAGAATTGAATATTGTATACTGCGTTCCAGACTTTGGTTGAAATTCAAGTAGATTAAATGATGCATGGTCAAAGGCCAAATTTTTCTTCACTTCATTAGAAAAGGAGGTAGGATATAAGTCTGTTAATGTATAATGAATTTTATATTCAGAATTTGCTTGGAGGTAATAAGCAGGCCAGCCACTTCCACTTGCTAAGTCAATCCAGTTATTCGACGGAAAGCCTTGCAACAACTTAAGGATAGGTTGGTATAATCTTAAATGCACACTTATCCAGCCTACATATTCCAATTGCATTTTCCTTAAAAAAGGGGGAAACCAAGGATAATCTTCTAGTTCTTTTAAAAACATTTAGTTAAATTACGTATTATCTTACAATATGTCGTCATTCATTCTTTTTTCTTTAGCTGGAGCAGCAATATTATTTTTTACTATACTAATTGAGCTTGCTATTAGAAAAGGTTGGCTAGAATTTTTTTTTGGCAGAAAGTTACTTCATATATTTGCTATTGGAACTACAGCCTATACAATTGATCATGGGCTAGATACATATTTACTTGGAAATGTGTTGGTTAGTTTGGGTTTATTGTTATTGGTGATTCTTTTTAAATTTAAATGGTGGGTGCAGCAGGAACCCTCATATGGGATAGCCTTGTTCCCAATAGCATTAGGTGGCTTATTGATGATTGGAGCAGACCCCTATTATGTTGCAACTGCAGCTTGGATTTTAGCAGTGAGTGACGCAAGCGCCGGGTGGATAGGTAGAATATGGGGATATCCGAAATACATTTTCTTATCTGAAATAAAGTCTTATCAAGGCGCTTTCGCTTTTTTTGTGACAGCACTTATTTGCCTTGCTATTCGTTTCCCTGCTTTACATCCTGGTTGGTGGATATTACTTGCTAGCTTACCTACTTTAACAGAATTATTTTCATGGAGGGGAAGCGATAACTTTTTTTTGCCTGTTTTCATTGTTGCATGGATTCAGCTGATTCTTAAAACACCTTTTTTAGGTAATTCAATTTGGGTTTTAAGCATGGTACTTTTTTTAGTGATGCTAGGATGGTGGACTATGTATAAAAAATGGTTAGATCAAACTGGTTTTTTAGCAGCAGTATGGTTGGCAGCTATTTTATGGATGAGTGGTGGATGGAAAGCATTGTCTGCTCCTGTTTTTTTATTGGTATTTGGATCTATTGCAGGAAGGCTATTTTGCGCGAGTCATCCTTCTGAGAAACGAACAGCTGCTCAAGTTTTTTCAAATGGGTGGGTAGGTGCGGTATTGTATATTTTATATGGATTAACTGATCAGCCACACTGGCAAGTGCTTGCATGGTGTTCCTTTGCAATCAGTATCTGTGATACAATAAGCAGTGAAGTAGGCACTGCTATTCGTGGGAAGACCGTTAATATACTTAATCTACGAGCAATGCAACCTGGCTTATCGGGGGGCATTTCTATTGCGGGTACCGTTGGTGGCTTGGTGGCATTGTTATTACTGTCAGCATATCTATATCTTATTTTTCCAATGACTACCATTCAATTATTATTGGTAGTTGGAATAGGTATGGCAGGTATGCTAGTAGATAGTATTTTGGGCAGTAGCTTGCAAGCTTTATGGAAAGAAGGAGATCAGTGGATTGAATTCAAGCAGGCTCAATCAGATGCTCAATTGATTAAAGGTCTGGCATGGTTGGACAATCATTGGGTGAATTTTTTAAGTAATGGTATAACGATGATCTTCGCTTATTTAGCATATGTCTTTTTTTCTCTATAATACTACTTATATATTTAGTAGAATTTTATTGGACATGCAATTAGGTTAATCGTAATTTAGTAAAACCAATATAACGAGCAGAAACGATTTTTTCTTAATTTACATTCGTAACTTAGTACTTTCGAAATATAAAATTAAAAATAAACCTTTGAATAACTTAATCATTATTGCACACCCAGATAAAAAAAGTTTTTGTTACAATGGTATTTTTAAAACGATTGAATCTACATTAAACTCAAAAAATGAGCCATTACGGGTCATTGATCTCTATGAGGAGAATGTAAACTTTTCCTTTGGAGAGGATAAAGTTAAAATATACAGAGATTTAATCACTTGGACAGACCGAATTTATATTATATCACCTACTTGGTGGTTTAGAACTACTCCTGCTTTAGAATCTTTCTTTGATCAAATTTTTACCCCAGGCTTTGCCTATCAGTTTATACCAATTTCAAAACTATATGGTTATCCCAAGCCGCTACTTGGGCATAAAAAAGTGAGAACCTACTTAACACATGGCGCTCCAGGCTTGCCCGTACTATTTTTTTACCTAAACTCAGTCAAATTAAGGTTAATCATGGGGGTATATTCTTTTGTATTTGGATGGTTTAAAACCAAAACAAGACAATTTTGGAGTGTGCCATTTGTATCTCAGGAAAAGAGAGCTACCTATTTAAAGAGAGTAGAAAAAGACACATTAAATGATATTTTAACGACTTCATAGGCTCATTCATTTTTCAATAGCAGATCTAATATCTGATCCTTATCCAGTGAACAATTGTCATCTAATATTGTTTTTTAATAATGGTGAACACTTTTTTAAATGCGAACTGGGAAAATCTAATTATGGCAAACTATGAGGTAGAGCCATCTATCTTAAAACCATACTTACCAAAAGGGGTGGAACTAGACTTTTATGAGTACAAAACCTACGTTAGCCTTGTTGGATTCATGTTTAAAAACACAAGCTTATTTGGCTTACCTATCCCGTTTTTTGGATCATTTGAAGAGATTAACCTTAGATTTTATGTGCGCAAGGTAGAAGGGAAGAAAATAAAAAAAGGGGTTGTATTCATTAATGAAACGGTGCCTTTCAAGATAGTAGCATTCTTAGCAAATAAATTATATAAGGAGCATTATATTTCTATTCCAACTAAAAATACTATTGACATAGCAGAAAATAAGCATATTCATTACGAGTGGAAGATGAAAGACAAATGGAATTCAATTTCTGTTCAAACGGACACCAACAAATATCAAATTGAGCCATCCAGCATTGAAGAGTTTATTTTTGAACGTTATTTTGGATTTACTAAACTAACTCCCTTCAGCACACAGGAGTATAGGATACATCATCCAAAGTGGATGACAAACAAAATATTGAATAATCATATTGATTGTGATTTTGGGATGATGTATGGAGATGCTTTTTCTAATTTAAACAATCAATTACCAAGCTCTATCATCATGGCAGAGGGATCTAAGGTTAGCGTGAGTTGGAAAAGAGATCAATTTTAAAAGAATTTTATTTTATATGTCCTCGGTCGTAATTTCTTCGGTATTTTCTGTTGGTTCAATACCATGATGTTTTAGTTGATGCTTAATTAATACTTTAACGTAATGCCTGTTTCTACGTTCTTTTTTAGCACCTGCTCTTTTATCATTACGCTTGTCCTTAACAATACGTTCTAGGTCGTTCAATGCTTCTAACTGCTTTATATCGTTCATGGAAGTTCTTTTAGGCATAAGACTTTATTTAAATTTTAATGACGATCTCCTTTCCAGGTACCGCCATATCTGTAATTTGGTTCTACTTTGACTTTGTTACAACAATCAGTACATACAAAAATCCAATCCTTGCCTTTAGTCACTTGCACCCTATATAGTGTAGTTGCTTCCATTTGACATAAAGCGCATATTTTGGTTTTCATATACACAAAGTTATTATGTTATTTGGATTCTCTTTAAATTGGGTTATATAATCTATCATAAGAACAGTAACTTTAACCTGAAATGAATAATGAAAAGGATATAGACCAATCCAAGGATGAAGTAACAATCAACAGTATTGGTTATAGTATAGATGAACTTGAAAAAGATTGTTGGATCCAATTGGTTAATGGAGCTATAAAAAGTAGAAGTCCTTTTCATACCTCATGTGTGGCAACTATAAACAATGGTGAGGTGAGTACACGAACTGTTGTACTTAGGAAGGCTCACCCTTTATTAAAAGAACTTCGTTTTCATACCGATACCAGAAGCAATAAATGGAAAGAATTACAAAATAATGATTCCATTAGTGCTTTGTTTTACGATCCATCAACTCGTGTTCAAATTAGGGTAAAGGGTAAAGCAATCTTACATTTTAATGATGAAATGACTTCTGAAGCCTGGCAAAAAACGAGTCTGTCTAGTAGACGTTGTTATTTAACAGAAGCCAGTCCCTCTAGTTTTTCAGCTATACCCACCAGTGGATTATCGGAGGAGGTTGAGCAGGAAAATTTTACTTTAGCAGAAAGCGAAGTAGGTGCTCAGAATTTTGGTATTGTTTCCATACAAGTTGAATCATTAGAATGGTTGTGGTTAAACCATGCAGGCCATAGAAGGGCTTTTTTCGATTATGTGCATGATAGTTATAAATGGATGATCCCTTAGATGATTGTATGAAACAATTCTATTAATTCACTGCCACTCATTCTTGTATTAAACTATTACTCAAACTCAAGTTCGTTGGTATATGATTCCCATTCTATCATAATCATTTGATTTTTGTATTTAAAAAACAACGAATGGAATTATTTTGTTTAACAAATACACAAAATAGTTAAATAAAGTATCAAATAATTGAAAATCAAGGACTTACGTTAAATCGTGGGTCCTTTGCTACGTGAGGTTTGCGTGATGTTTTGTCATTTCTTAGTTCAAGTCCTGCCATTATTTATACTGGATATGTTATAAGAAATGATTGCTTTATGACAACAGAATATATAAATTTAATAGCATGTAAAACAAGGCTGGTACGGTGATCAAAATAGAATCCTTAACTTTTATTCTGACCAAAATACCAAGAAACATTAATAATGCTAACCCACCAGATGATATAACTAAAATTTCATTAAATTTTAAACCAATAACTAAACCAACACCACCCATTATCTCAAGTGTTGCTGTTATTGCGCCAAACTTTTCTAGTCCGAATCTTTTAAACTCACTTTTCATTTTTGTTGAAGTGAAGTAAGTAATTCCGTAAAATAAAAAGGAGGCACTCGAAAAAATCAATGCTAAAATTCTTAAATCCATTTTAGATTAGATTTTTTGATACCGCGGCAATAAAGAGACAAAAAACTAAGAGTATAAAAGATAGTACGAAGTAAAGCAAAGGATGCTTTGCTTTAAAGTGAAAATATTGGGCTGCTAACATCAATAATGCCATAGCTAATGATGAAGCAAATAATAAGTCCTGATACCAAATACCAGCAATTAGGAGGGTTGATAGAGCTATTTTAGCTGCCCCAACCATATTTCGGGTCAAGTCGCTTAATCCGTAAGACCTAAATTCTTTTTCAACATTATAAAACCGGAATACCCAAATAATCAATATTGCTAACGCAACTAAAATTTGAGCAATGATGGAGAGATTTATCATTTCAATTGATTTTAGTGTAAAATTAGGCTATTTTTTTTTATATCAAAACAATTAAGTTCGTCTAGTTATCGTCCTTTGTTGTTTTTGCGTGAGGTTTTTAAAATTTAAGCTAATTATTTTTCTATAAAGGATAGAACTTTATTTATTAATGATACTCTTTTATTTGTAAATGAATGGTCAGTCTGCCAAACCGAGTAGTCAAAATATGATTTATTAGATTCTTTAATTTTTTCTGCTAATTGACTATTTTTTTCATGCTCGTCAATCATTATAATTTGTTTATCACCTAATGATTTTGCATCATTTAATAAATTGAAATAAGTTTTATCTTGTAAAACAGGTGTATATAAATCTTTAAGGGACGTATTTAAAACAAAATACTTGCCAGCGATATTTGGGTCGTTGACTATACTGAGCATTTCTTTTTCATTTGAAACATTTTTAAAATCCTTAGCAATATCCCAAGTTGATAATACAAACCCTTTTTTGATTGTAGGTAACTCTTGTAGTGCTTTAAGGCAAACCCATCCACCCATACTGTGTCCAAAGAGAACAATGTTTGAAGTATCAATTTTTAAAATGTCCTGATACTTATTGCAAAATGAAACAACATTGAGTACATCTTCCACGCAGTTCTTGAAACTAAATTTTCCTTGGCTTCCCCAAGAACCACGATAATCAAAATATATTACATTCCATCCACGACTTCTTACAACCTGTGCAATATCCAGATTACGTTCATTTCCTGGGTAACCATGCAAAAGCAATAAGGTAGGGTGTTTTTGTAAACCATTTGCATTATAAATTAGACCAGCAATTTGAGAATTTCCTGAAGGTATAAAAAGCTCAGTCGAACTAGCAGGTGAAGTCATATCCCATTTTAAATCATTCAAAATAATACTTTCAGATTGTGTAAAAGCATTAGTTGAAACAAAGAGAAGGATTGTGAGAAGAAACTTTGCTGAAAAGTTAATCATATTGATTGTTTTAAAAAGTAAGCTGCAAATTATTTGCAATATCCTTGTTATACTGCATCTGTTTTCAAGGTCAAAATATGGTTGAAGCTAATCAATAAATACCTTATTACGCTGCGCGAGGTTTTAGAAAAAATTGAAATCCCTATTACTAGAGGTCTCAATCGTATTTTTAAAACTTAATAACTATTTTAATGTTGTAAAATACTTTATTTCTCCCCTCGTTTTGCTTTGAATTCAGATCCTACTTTCCATTGTGGCATTTTTTCTTCAAATGCCAATCTTTTACCTACTTGAAAAAGTAGTATGATATCTTCAATACCACCATCGAATGTCCAATTTTTCGGATCATATTCATCTGAAGGGCGGTGATAATGTTTCTCAGTGTATTCATCATCTATTTTTTGACCATAACCAGGTTCTTTTCCTATAACATCTACTCCGTTAGAGGTCATAAGTGCAGGAATACCTGCTTTCGCAAAATTAAAATGGTCGGATCGGTAATATTGTCCAGCTTCCGGATGTGTTTCGTAGGAAATTACTCGTCCTGCTTTTCTTGCTGTTTCCTTCAAATATTCTTCTAGCTCTGATTGATCCTGCCCAACAATGATGATGTCTTTTGTTTTTTCATACGGGTTCACACCATCAATATTAATATTTGCTACAGTTTTTGATGCAGGATAAATTGGATTTTGGGCATAATAAGCAGATCCCCAGAGGCCTTGTTCCTCAGCAGTAACCGCCAATATAATAATCGTTCTTTCTGGCTTTATTTTTAGGCTTTTAAATGCTCTAGTCAACTCAAAAAGACTTGCAGTTCCGCTGGCGTTGTCAAATGCGCCATTATAGATTGAGTCGGCGGTTTCATCCGGAGATCCTATACCCAAATGATCCCAGTGCGAGGTGTATATAATTACTTCATCAGGACGTTTGCTTCCTGTTATTTTTCCAATCACGTTCATGGATTTATTGAAGGTGGTCTTTACCGCTAAACTGGTACTCAATTTTATATCAAGTGAAACGGCTTTAAACCCTTTTTTATCTGCCTGAGCAAAAAAGCTAGATGAATCTCGACCTGCTGCTGCAATTAGTTTCTTTGCTGCAGGTAGTGAAAGCCATCCATTGATATCGGTATAGGTATTATTTTTTCCGCGATCGTCAAGTCTTAGTTTGGAAGTATTCCAGCTAGTCTGTACTACTTTGAATGGATAACTTGCACCTTCGGTAGTATGAACGATTAAACATGCTTTGGCTCCCTGCCTTGCTGCTTCCTCAAATTTATAAGTCCAGCGTCCATAATAGGTCATAGTCTTGCCTTTAAATAATGAGGAATCTCCTGCTGCGAATCCCGGGTCGTTGACCAACACCATCACTACTTTCCCTTTTACATCCAAACCGGCATAATCGTTCCAGTTATGTTCAGGCGCATTCACCCCATATCCTGCAAATACCACTTCAGTATTCTCCAAACTTACTTTATTTGTTATTTTATCTGTCCAGATTACATAGTCTTCGAGGCCCTTTAGCATAAAGCTACCTTTTGAGGTGTTAACTTTCATTTCCGGTGCAGCCGTGGTTTTAATATTGACCATAGGTACCTCTTGGAGATAACTGTCTCCATTTCCAGGTTCTAGTCCATTTTCTTTGAATTTTTTTTGCAAATAAGCAATCGTTTTGGTCTCCCCCTGCGTAAATGGTTTGCGGCCTTGAAGCGAGTCGTGGGATAGCTCGGCTACATGAAGTCTTAAACTGTCAGCACTGAATGCAGAAAGACCATCATCTTCACTTATTTTGGGATTATTTATATTGCAGGCAGCAAGAAATATTACACTAGCAAGCAGGTAATATGTTACATTTTTGACCATAATTGGTTGGATTGAATTCATTAAAAAAGTAGTGGACGAAAGGTAAGCTATATTTAATTAATTATAGGATAAACACTCTGTGTCATGAAAACACCCTCTGAATTCGGTCAAAATCGGTTGATTTAGCACTTATTTTACCTTTAACAAGTATTATTTATAGTTAATTTTACGAATGCGAGGAACTTATTTTTTGACCTTTATACTACCATTTCTATTTTTTTCAATATCAAATGCACAAATAAGTGCAAATATGTCGGGAATTGTAAAAGATAAAAAAAGTAATACATTTTTACCTTTTGTAAATGTGGTTTTGAAAAAGGGTAAAGACAGCTCATTTGTGAGTGGAACTGTAACTAACGAAGAGGGTCGTTTTTATTTATCAAAGGTGAATTCTGGAACCTATTTTTTAGAATTTACATACATTGGATATGCATCAAGAAACCAACCATTATTTGTTGGGAATCTAAATGAATATTTAGATCTTAAAATAATTGAATTAGAAGAAAAATCGACTGCTTTGCAAGAAGTTGTAATAACAGGGTCTGCTAATCAGATAAGCGAGAAAATGGATAAAAAAACATTTTCACTAAAAGACAATCTTAGTCAAAGTGGTGGTTCGGTATTACAGGTTATGCAAAATTTACCAAGCGTAACTGTTCAAGATGGTAAAGTACAGCTTCGTGGTAGTGATAAAATAACTGTCCTTATTGATGGTAAGCAAACGGCATTAACGGGATTTGGAAGTCAAACTGGACTTGATAATATACCTGCCTCTGCTATTGAAAAAATTGAAATCATTAATAATCCTTCCGCTAAATATGATGCCAATGGCAATGCAGGGATAATTAATATAATTTATAAGAAAAACAAGAGTGAAGGCTTTAATGGTAAAATTGGATTTACAACAGGTGTTGGGTCTCTTTGGGTGCGAGAAAATAATCTACCGACTATCAGACCTCAGTATACATTTACGCCAAAAGTTAACCCAAGCACATCACTTAATTACCGCAAGAACAAAGTCAATATATTTTTTCAAGGAGATTATCTATATACCGAGACCTTAAATAAAAATGAATTTGTAACAAGAATTTATGACAATGGTGATGTTATTAATTCTCAACTAAAACGAAACAGAAATACCCATTTTACAACGTTAAAATCAGGCATTGACTATTTGATTGATGACCAAAATACATTCACTTTTTCTGGACTTTTTGGAAGTGAAAAAATCATTGACAGAGGTGATCAACCATTTTTTAATGAGAATTTGACACAACGCAAACGACTTTGGCAGTTTCTAGAAGATGAATTGAAGACTACCATAATGGCAACTACTAATTATCAACATAAGTTTAAAGAACCAGGCCATGTATTAAATATTGGCTTTAATTATACTTTTCATAGGGAAGATGAGAAGTATTTTTATGATAATTTTTTACCAAGTTCTACAGGTACAGATGCATTTAAGTTAGTATCAGGCGAACAAGTATATGACTTTAACTTTGATTATATTAAACCATTAAAATATGGTCGCATTGAAACCGGGATAAAACTACGTAACAGAAGCATACCTACAAATATGCAATTTATTCCAGGAGTCAATTCTGTATTAGATATGAAAGCGGGTGGATGGGCTACTTATAAAGAGTTCATTCCAGCTTTATATGAAAATTATATAATGGAAAATAAGAAATGGGAAGCAGAAATAGGTGTAAGGGTTGAGTGTGTAAAAATTCAATACGACGTTAACCCTAATCATATTGTGTATAAAAGCGATAGTTATAATTATACGCAACCTTTTCCTAATTTGCGTTTAGCGTATAAGATGAATGATAATAATAAATTTTCAATTTTTTACAACCGAAGAGTAGACCGACCTAATGAAGTGGATATTCGTATTTTTCCTAAATATGATGATGCAGAAATTATAAAAGTTGGAAATCCTGCTTTACGACCTCAATTCACGAATATAATAGAATTAGCCTATAAAAGAACCTGGGAAACTGGTAGTTTATATAACGCCATTTATCACCGAATATCAGATGGTACAATTACGAGAACATCAAGTACTACACCACCAAGTAATTTGATTTATGCAACTTTTCAAAACGTGAACAAGAGTTATAATTCAGGTGTAGAAATTATTTACGCTCAAGAAGTTTCAAAAAAGTATAAGTTCAGTATTAACCTAAATGGATACAAAAATCAAATAGATGCATTTTCGGTTGAAAATAAATATCCAACAACACATCTTTTTTCGGCAGCTAAGCAAGAAATATTTTCTGGTAATTTAAAACTAAATAACACCTTTCATTTTGCTAAAAATATAGATGCACAACTTGCAGCAATTTATTTAGCACCAGATATTATACCACAAGGAAAAATAAATTCTAGGTTTTCTTTAGACGTGGGTATTAAAAAAGTAATTCAAAAAAGTAAAGGAGAATTATTTTTTAATGCCACTGATTTATTAAACACCATGATTACCAAAAAAGAAATTAAGGGACAGGGCTTTATCTATACAAGCAACGATTATTATGAAACACAAGTATTAAGAGTGGGTTATAGCTATAAATTTTAATTTCTTTCCTTATATATACATTTACTCCTGTGCGAGGAAAACACCCCCTGAATTCGGTTAAAATCGGTTGATTTCGGTTTTGTGAAAACACAACTAACTACAAATCAAGATTTTGCGTTAAATCATGTGTCCTTTGTTGTTTTGGGCGAAGGATATAAACATTCTTAGTACTTTTAATAATGCGTTTGACCTGTTTAATTTTTTTGATATTCATTTTTAATAATTGCATTGCTCAAGTAGATTCCACCAAATCATT
>JBBAJV010000012.1:0-6914 GCA_040403925.1 Sediminibacterium sp.
CCTCCCCCTACAGCAAATAAAAGCCTTCTTGAATTTTCAGGGAGGCTTCTTTATGACCATTAGAGGTAACGCTGATGATGAATGGTACAATGAACAATTAATTCTAAAAACACATTAACTGCTATTTAAAGAAAATAGAATAAATTTAAACATGAAAAGAAAAACCTTTATAAAAAATTCTTTATTAACAGCATTTGGCATTTCAGCTTTTGGAATAAAAAATTCATTTAGTAATAGTATGGCAACTGCCGATACTTTTAAAGTGAATTCAAATCGTATATCAAATCGCATATTTGAATTAGCGAAATTTGGTTTGGACGAAAAGGGACGAGGCTACAGGGTTGCCTATACAAAGGCAGATATTGAAGGAAGGGCATGGTTCATGGACTTGATGAAAAAAGCAGGGTTGAATCCAATAATTGATGCTGCAGGAAATATTATTGGTAAACGTAAGGGGAAGAACGCTTCATTAAAACCAATTGCTTTTGGCTCACATATTGATATGGTGCCAGACGGAGGTAACTATGATGGCACAGTAGGTTCAATAGGTGCATTAGAAATAATAGAGACATTAAATGAAAATAATATAATTACAGATCATCCGCTTGAACTGATCATTTTTGCTAATGAGGAAGGTGGAACTATTGGGAGTATTGCAATGGTTGGAAATTTAACTCCAGAAGGGCTTCTCCAAAAAAGTCAATCTGGATTAACTATGGCGGAAGGCATAAAAGCCATTGGCGGAAATCCTGATCAAATTAAGTCATGTATTCGATACAAAGGAGACCTTCATGCTTGGTTGGAATTGCATATTGAGCAAGGAGGAATTTTAGAAAGCGAAAACTTAAAGATAGGGGTGGTAGAAGGTATTGTGGGTCTTAGACATTGGATAGTTACATTGGAAGGTTTTGCAAATCACGCGGGTACTACTCCAATGAATAGGAGACAGGATGCGTTATTGGCAGCATCTAAATTTGTCATCGCAGTCAATGAAGTGGTGAATAGTGTGGAGGGAAATCATGTGGGTACAGTCGGGAAAATGACGTTACAACCAGGTGCGTACAATGTAATCCCAGGCAAAGTAGTGCTTGGTTTAGAGATTCGTGATTTGTCAGATGATAAGATAGATATGCTCCTTGCACAAATTGAAAAACGTGCAGCAATAATTGCGAATGAATCTAAAGTAAAAATCATGTTTGAATTGCAAGCCAATGCTTCTAAGCCAGCATTAACCAATAAAGTTTTACAGCAAGTCATCTTTAATGCTTCAAATGAATTGGGATTAACAACAAAGCTTATGCAGAGTGGTGCAGGACATGATTCGCAGGAAGTAGCATTCATAGCGCCATCGGCTATGATTTTTATACCTAGTGTTGGTGGTATTAGTCATTCACCTAAAGAGTTTTCAACAATATTAGATATTACAAATGGAACTAATGTACTTTTAAAAACAATATTAGCAATTGATAAGGGTATAGCAGGATTAGAAATTAATAATTAATGGACACAGCTTATAGAAAGTTTGGTGCACTCCCCTTAAATCCCAGTTTCGCAGGCGTAATGGGTAAATCCCTTACTCTTTTTCCAGTGGCGTTGTATACTGCATTGGTGACAGCGGCTGCAAAACCAATCAAAGCAATTTCTCCAATGCCTTTTGCGCCAATCGAATTCATATTGACATCTGGTTTATTAACAAACCAAACATCGGTTGGTGGAATTTGAGAATGCAATGGCACATGGTAGGCGCCAAAACTTGCATTGATAATTTGTCCAGACACATGATCCATTTCCAATTGCTCTGTCAATGCCATCCCAATACCACCTACTACGCCACCAATCATTTGGCTTCTTGCAGTTTTAGGACTAATAATTTTTCCAGCATCTCCCGTGGTCACGACTTGTAAAATTTTAATGGTGCCATCTTTAGGATTCACCGCCAATTTTACATAATGCGAAGAGAAAGAATTGCTTGTAAACTTTAATTGCTCAGCAGTTTTACCTGAAGATGCGATGGTCAAATCAATTTGTTTATCAGGACTTAGTTGTAATAAATCTACAATAGTGATTTTGATAGCTGGATCAGCAATGGCAAGTACAGTTTCATTTTTAACTTCTAACAATTCTGATTTTAAATTCGCAAAAGCGGGAACTAGTTTAATGGCCAGGTCTTTTAAATTTTGTTTTAAAGTCGTACAAGCCAAGTCCACAGCAGATCCTACCGTAGAGGTTGTGCCTGATCCACCTTGTGATGGTCCAGGAGGTAAATCAGAATCGCCTAATTTAAATTTAATTTTTTCAATAGGCATTTGCATTGCATTTGCGGCTATGATAGTCATGGAGGTGGTGGTGCCTGGACCCATATCACTCACTGCACATTCTAATGTCAATTTTCCTTCCTTGTTTAATAAAGCACGCACAGAGGCACTTCCTTTACCTGCACCAAAAACGCCATTCGCCATACCATACCCTATTAACCATCCGTTTTCTTTTAATGTACCAGGCGTTGTAGGACGATTTTTCCAACCAATTTTTTCTTTTCCATAAGCATAACAATCTTTTAAATTATTATCAGAGAAAGGCAATTTATTTTCAGGATTTACAGAGGTAAAGTTTTTTAATCTTAAGTCTATTGGATCCATTTTTAATTGATAAGACAACTCGTCTATTGCAGCCTCTAAACCATAAGAACCAGTGGCTTCGCCAGGACCGCGCATCCATACTGGTGTACTTACATCGAGTGGTAGCAAACTATATTTTGTATCTACGTTCTCACATGCATACAAAAATTTAGAGACGTTCACAATGCCTTCTCTAAAATCTTCGTAACGAGATGTACCACTAATGGCTTCGTGTGTAATGCCAACAAAACGACCAGAAGCATCCGCGCCAATACCAATTTTTTGCCAAGACTGCGGACGATAACCCACCAATGAAAACATTTGAGGACGGGTTAATACAATTTTCACAGGACGGTTTAATTTTTTAGCAGCAATTAAAGCAGCAGGCACATTTGCCCAACTTCTTAAACCACTACCAAAACCACCACCTACATTTTCTGCAATCACCCTTACATTTTTATCTAGTAAACCAAAAGTACGGGCCACAGTAGTTTGTGTACTTTTAGGTCCTTGTGTTTTATCGTAGAGTGTTACTTTATCATCTCCTTCCCAAAAGGCAATGGTAGCATGCATCTCCATTGGAAGGTGTACTTCGGCAGGTATCGCATATTCTGCTTCAATAAAAGCAGACGCTGTTTTAAATGCATTTTCTGTGCCTCTTTTATAGGCCACTGTTCCTTTTAATTTTGCGGGATCTTTTCTTACCAAATCAAAATTAGTTTCAAAAGCTTGTGACTCGTATTCTGCACGCACTAAACGAATGGCAGCATTCGCGTTCTCTAAACTATCCGCTACAATGAGTGCAATAGGTTGACCGAAAAATCGAACTTGATTATCGTATAATACTTTATGACCACGCCACTCAGAAACATTTTTTGGACGCTCTGCAGCATTCGTTGAATAACCAGGCACTGTTGGACAGTTCGCATAATAAATCACATCTAATACACCAGGCGATGCCAATGCTTTTGCGGTATCTATATTTTTAATGGTGCCTTTTGCAATACTACTTGTCACAAATACACCATAAGCCATATTCGGTAAATTGTACTCTGCTGTATATTTTGCTTTGCCTGTTACTTTATCTGCACCATCTACGCGTTCGTCTTCAAAATTAATTTTAAAACTATTTGTATTGTGCTTATGTAAATGAATATTGTTCATAATAGAAAATTAAAAGGATTAAATTTTAGCGCCAGATTTTGCCACTTCCACAATTGCATCTACAATATTTTGATAGGCCCCGCATCTACAAATATTCGTATCCATATAAGCTTGAATACTTGCTCTATTTGTAGCCTTGCCTTCTCTCACGCAAGCCACTGCGGACATGACTTGTCCCGATGTGCAATAACCGCATTGGAAAGCATCATTCTTTAAAAATGCAGCCTGCATAGGATGCAGCTGATCTCCCTTCGCAAGTCCTTCTATTGTGGTGATTTGACTATTTTGATGGTTCAAGGCTAATTGCGTACATGATTTTAAACGCTTGCCATTCACATGAATAGTACAAGCACCACATTGCCCCATCTCGCATCCTTTTTTAGTACCTGTATACCCTATATTTTCTCTTAATAAATTGAGCATGGTTGTTCTTGCATCAATCTCAACTGCAACTGGTTTGCCGTTTAGGATAAACTTTAATTTTTCTTTTGCAATCGGCATCGGCACTAGGCTGTCTGCAGCAAAAGTCTTCACTAAAACAGATGGGGTTAAATATAGTGCAGCAACAGCGGCTGATTTTTTAAAAAAGTCCCTTCTTGCACCATCAAATTGACAAGGATTCATATACATCGATTTGATGTAATTTACCAAAAAAGGTATTGAAGTCAAAATCAATTTTATGAAAAATGGGCTGAGGTTTAATCAGGCATCAATACCGCTAATTTTGCAGCAAGCTCTGCGTGTAATTTTTCACTATTACCTAGAATACGCATTACAAACTTGCCATTTTGATCTACTAAAAACTTAGTAGGGTAACCATTGATGTCATACTCCTTTACAATATCCTTGATGGCTGAATCGTATAGGATCTGTGGCCAACTAAGCCCATCTTCCTTAACCGCTTTACGCCAGGCGATGTCTTGCTTTTTTTTGTCCCTATTGCTATTGGCAATCTCATTAGAAATACCAATAATTTCAAAACCTTTTGATTTGTATTGATCATACAATTCCTTTAATGCTGGATGACTAATTCTGCAAGGCACACACCAGCTGCCCCAGAAATCAATTAAAACAACTTTCCCTTTATATGCATTTACATCCACCATCGCTCCATCTATCCCCATTTGGGCAAAAGGAATAACAGGCTTACCTGTTGCGGTATTTTTATTGCTTTCGATTTTTAAGATTAGTGCTTTACCCGTATTCGAATTTTTTTGTTCTTCGGTTAATGCATAAAATTTTGTTTCAGATTCGCTGATTGGCAAAATCAAGAATAAAGATTGCAATACTAATAAACTAGTAAAAGTGGCAGGATTATCATTCAAAAATTGAATACGCATCGCCTGATTTTTCTTTTTTAAATATTGTAATCGCTGCGTAATATCATAATTGCCGATGGTATCATTTAAATTCCTTTTTCTATTTTGCGTCTGTTGCAAAGCCCAGTTTTCTTTTGCATCTTCTAAATCTGCATTACGAATACTATTATATAATTGAACTTCATGATTTTTACTTTCAATTGTCCCAATAAAAATTTGTTTAGCATCCGCTTCAATCTCTATATCTGTATTGGTCAATAAAAACGTAAGTGCAGGAGGGGCCATGACTGCTTTTCCTACTCGAAGGTAGAGGCTTGTATCCATCACTTCTACCCTAACTAATTGAGGGTCTACTGTCTTTCCCTTCCATACCACTAAATCAGTATCTATTTTAGTAAGTGTATCAATCACATATTTGCCATTCCTCTGAATACTTGCTTTAATTTGATGTTCTCCAAGCCCTTTGATATGCATAGTAACCTTAAATCCTTCTTGAGCATAGGATAATACAGGAAAAAGAAAAGTGATAAGTATTAATAATTTTTTCATTCTACTGATTAAGATTATTTAGAAAAATAGTTTAGCATGTTAAATATATGATTTTATGCTTATAAAAGATAAGCTAGTAATCGAAAACGACTACTATTAAAGCACTTAAAGAAAATGAATTAACTATTTTTTGGTAGTTATTTTTTGAACCGGCACACCTGGCCTTGCATAATCATAGCGATCTACTAATTCTGTGGTATAATAAGCGTCTAGGCCATTGCTACAAATACTACCAGCTTGGTCTAGATGCAAAAAGCCGTCTGATGTTGGTTGGAGTGCAGGATCCATTAACACTTGCTCTAGCTGACCAATTACTAAAAAAGTGGCATTCAATGTAATAGGGACAATCTCTTTTAGGGAAAGCAAGTATTTGATTGGGCTCTCTTTCACAAAAGGCACATGGATGCCATCAATATAATCCTCGGTCAATCCCACTTCTGTAAATTCGTTGACTTCGTCTGGGTATTTGGCACTTGTTTGATGCGCTTTATCTATAAAAGAAGGATGGATGTGATTCACTGTATAAAAACCATTTGCTTTGATATTCGCTAAGGTATGCGGCGCGGCCGCTATTGGGCGATTGATAAAACCAATTAATGCAGGATCAGATCCAATATGTACGATGCTGCTGAACATACCTAAATTAGGCACGCCCTCCGCGTTAATGGTGCCAATTAAACTAGCCGATTTAAATCCAGTTAAACTATTGATAAAATTAGCCCTGTAAAATCTTTTCCAAGACTGCCATTCGGTAGGAGTGAAATGTTGCATAAATAAATAACAAGTGAAGGCTTAAAAAGTTTGCTGACTATTTAAAGGAATATAAATTGAAGGAGCTTGTAGGGATTTTTTCTTTGGATTTTATTTCCCATTTTGTATAAGGAAAAGTTGGGAAAAACAAAGCCGTCATCACAGTGCGTCCGCCATCTGCAAATAATTCGATGGATGTTTTATCTAATAGAATAGACAGGTCCATCTTCATTGCATATGAAAGCCTTGGTGCTACTGCTACTGCAGCAAACCCTTGGTTAAAATTTGAAACACCTGCTTTGGTTCTATCAATATAAAATTGTTTTTTGTCGGCATGATGACCAACAACTATTTTTTCATTGAATGTATTTGAAAGGATGATTTCAAAGTCTGTTGCCTTGATATCTTTAATGTCAATTCGATTTGGAATAATATTTTCTTTAGAACTTATTTCAGCAAAAGCATTCTTCAATTCCTTTACAGGACTGGACACTAAAAGGAATTCATTTGAATT
>JBBAJV010000012.1:7014-32365 GCA_040403925.1 Sediminibacterium sp.
ATTTGAATTAGTACTTGAATATTCTTCTTGTTGTACTAAACTTAATTCCCTAGGAACAGTCATGGCGCTTCTCCATTTTTCTGTAGGCACTACATTCGCGTAATTCCAATTGCTCATCCAACCAATTAATATATTCCTTTCCCCTACATTTGAAAAGCTAACCCCCGCATAATTATCTGGACCATAATCCATCCATTTAATATCGGTAGCATAAGGCTTGAATGTATGGCCATCAAAGTCTCCCACTATATATTGTGTAGCAGAGCCACCATTAGGGCCCCCTGGATTCATACTCACCAATAAAACCCAGATCCTTTTTCCATTCACATTAAAATATAATAAATCTGGACATTCCCAAACACCACCATGTGCAAATAAATTTTTACCTATTTCGGATTCCTTCCTCCAGTTCATTAAATTAGGTGCACTATAAAATTCAACATGATCAGCAACCGTCAAACTCATGATCCATTTTTGAGTGGGTTCATGCCAAATTACTTTTGGATCTCTAAAGTCTTTTAAATTCGGGGTTTTAAGTACAGGATTTCCTGCGTATTTAGTCCAAGTTATCCCCTCATCCAAACTATATGCAATGGATTGATTCTGAAAATCAGTCCTGCCTGCTTTTTCACCAGGCATATTGTGTTGTGTAAATATGGCAACTAATGGCGCAATACCATCCCGTCCTAAGCCACTCGTATTATTTTTATCCAATACAGCAGAGCCAGAAAAAATCATCCCGATTGAATCTGGATATAATGCAATAGGTTGTTCTTTCCATTGCACCAGATCACTACTTGTGGCATGCCCCCAATGCATTGGACCCCATACTGTTCCTTCTGGATAATGCTGATAAAACAAATGGTATTGCTCATTTAAATAAATCATCCCATTAGGATCATTCATCCAACCTTGCTTTGGCGTAAAATGAAAACGAGGTCTGTATAAATTTTCATTGGAAAGTTTCGCATCAGACTGCACTTGACTTTGTACACTTGCATGTGTCATAAAAAAAGAAAGGAACAAGAAGATGCGATAAAAATGCATTGTATTTATTTTAATTAGATGAAGCCTTTAATTGTTGAAGTAATTGAATCATATCCTCCTCCTTCTTTAGATTTAATTTATTAGCATTCAAATATGCATCCATCTGAATAGTATAATTTGGCAAGGTTTTTTTAATCGATTTCAAAGAAAGTGTACTACCCATTGCAAGCATTTTTTTAGCTGCTTTATCATAGATATAAAATAAATCGTCCAAAACATATTCCTTGAGCGGCGCTCCGCCATATACAGCAGATTCTTTAATGCGCTTGCTTGTGTATTTTAGTAATTGTAAATGATCGCCTTTTCCCAATACTTCGTAAAAAGTTGCTGGGGTATTGTCGTCTACACTCGGAAATAAACACATGAACTGTTTTGAGATTTTATTTTTTTCCTTGTCAACACTATATAAGGTGAACTCTTTTGCTTGTTGGTTCACCACATATAAACCCTTTTTTTGCGTATAATATAATTTATGATCAACCAATGAATAGTTTAAATTAGAATCAACAGACTCCATCCCATTCACAAAAACAACTTTGCCTTGGCCAAATTTTTCAAATAAATAGGGTGTGCCTTGTACGCCAGCAACACCTGCAGGTAAAATACGGCCATTGGCATCTACAAATTGCACAGTCGGGACAGCATTACCGGAGATTTGTGCAAACAAAGAAGGTGTTGCACAAGAAAAAATGAGGATGTATAGGTACTTTTTCATAAGCAGGATTGAATGATGGATGACATGATGATGATTGTATACTACAAGCAAGATAAAAAAAAGGGTGCACTCAATGGCATTGAGGCACCCTTTTTTATTTAGGTAGATTGATTAGTTCGAGTAACCAGGGTTTTGAACCATCAATGGATTCGCTTGAATTTCCGAGTTAGGGATTGGTAATAGGAATCTAAAATTACCAGGCTCTAAAGTTATTTTATTGTTTTGCGCATCTGCTGCTAAACGAGTGATCGCCATGTTTCTTCTTTTTGCATCAAAGAAACGGTGACCTTCAAATGGTAATTCTTTGAAACGCTCATTCATAATAGCAGTAATTAGATCCCCTTTTGAACCAAAACTAGCAGCAGTATAGCCGTTAATTCTAGCATCTCTTAAAGCATTCACATCAGCAGCAGCACCAGTTAAATCATTTGTTTCTGCTCTTGCTTCTGCACGAATTAAATACATTTCACCAGTTCTGAATACTTTACCATCTGCTAATAATTCAGTTGGCGTACCGTAGGTGGTACCAGCATACTTATTGATCAAAATAGCAGCAATAGATCTTGAAGAACTTGCTTTTAATACAGGCTCTTCAAAGAAATAAGCAGCATAACGAACATCGTTTACTTGATCATACGTATTTAATAAAGCTGATGAAGGTCTCCAAGTAATCGTACCGATGTTGGCTGCATTTGCAGATGTACCTCTGTACAAAGTTCCAATTCTACCACCAGCAGTTGTTGTTCTGATTAATTTGAATGCCACTTCGCTATTGTTTGCATCCTTCCAAATTAATGGGAAGTTTGTTTTAGAAGCTAATGGGAATGCAGCGATGTATTCAGTTGCAAAGGTAGCTGCATTCGTATAGTCTTTCATATACAAAGCAACTCTTGCTTGTAATGCAGTCACTGCGTGTTTTGAAGCTCTAGCGATATCTGCGTTAGTAGCTGGCACAAGAGATTTAGCAGCAGCTAAATCAGCATTCAATTTAGTCATATAAGGTGCTACCGTAATTCTAGCAACAGGCGTTAAAGAAGGTGTCTCCATATAGGCTAATGCCAAGGCCGAACCATCCGAAGTATTGCTATAAAATTGATATAACCCAAAATGACAGAAAGCTCTTAAGAATAAAGCTTCTCCTTTAATTCTGCTTTTTAGCGCTTCTTCGGTTGCGTTAGCAGCTTTTGCATTTGGCAATGCTTCTAGAACCCTATTTACTCTATCTATCGTTCTGTAATACATAGGGAATGCGGTAAAGTTATCTCTAATGGAGATATCTGTTGACCCATATTGCCATTCATGAACAGTTGCAGCATTGTAAAACTCAGCGACTCTTACCTCATCGGTAAAAACACTGTTTAACAAGATGCCCATTTCTACGTTCATTGTTGCGTAAGCACCAATAAGGCCTGACTCAACATTTGAAACATTCTTCAAAGCGATGTCTCCGCCGATGAAGTCGGTTTCTTTAACATTAATCACCTTGGAACATGATGCAAAAAGGGATAACATTAAAAAAGAACCTATAACCAATTTATTTTTTCTCATTTTATTCATTTTTTAGTTGATTAGAAATTAATGTCTAAACCTAATGTAAACATGCCAGGATTAGGATATTCGCTCAAACTAATATTGTTACTATCTTCTGGATCAAGACCAGTCCAAGGGCTCCATATTGCTAGGTTTTGACCTTGTAGGTATAATCTTCCGCCAGTAAACAATGGCTTCCCATTAGTACCTTTGATTGCTGGCAATTGATACGCAACAACTAAGTTTCTAAAGCGTAAGAATTTGGCATCTTCAATATCATCAGAAGTAAAGCCTCTATCAACACCTGATCTTTGGTATAATTTATTATCACCTGGATTTTGCCATTGATTATCAATTAACACTCTAGAAGCTCTAACTGCAGACTGATAACCTGGAATACCTCTTGTAATCCAGCTCTTGATGTTATTGTATCTTTTAACATCAAATTGATAAGAGAATAAACCAGAAATAGAGAATGCTTTATAACGAACTTCAAAATCTACACCACCCTGGTGTTTTGGTAAGTAGTTACCAAACTTATCAAATTGACCTGCTTTAGCCTGATCATTTGTTATAGTACCATCTGGTGCTTCGTAACGTGGATTACCAGTGGCAGGATCAACTCCTAAGTAATTAAGTGTATAGTGTGTACCATAAGATAAACCTTTTCTAATCACGAATGTGCCTAAGAAGAATTCATTCACAGCACCTAGGTTTTCAATGGTATTCTTATTATAAGAATGGTTTACGCCAAGTGTTACACCAAAATCTTGTGACTTAACTACATCCACTTTCGCATTTAATTCTAAACCTTTGTTTGACATTCTACCAGCATTGATATATAAGCTAGAGAAACCTGTTGTACCAGACAACGGTTGGTTAACAAATAAGTCTAAAGTTTGCTCATCATATGCATCTAAGTTAAAACGAGCACGACCGTTCCATACACTAAAGTCGATACCAATATTTGCTTTTTGAACTCTCTCAATTTTCAAAAGAGGGTTACCTGGGCCAGTAGGTGCTAAACCCGGAAGGGTAGAACCAGCATAAGACGTTGTACCAAATGAAGGCACCTGAGGTCCTTGGTAGTTGGTAACAGATTGTAATCCCGCACCATAAGATGATGTTTGGATTGAACCAATATTTGGAATGATACCAAATGACAATCTCAATTTCAATTCAGAGAAAATATTTTGCTTGCTCAAGAAACGCTCCTGTAAAGCATTCCATGTAAAACCAGCAGACCAAGAAGTTACTTCTCTATTCTCTTCGTTCACAATTCTTGAAGTACCATCACGTCGAATATTTGCATTCAAAGAATATTTATTGTCATAAGTATATTTTGTAGTAGCAAAATAAGAACGGATACCAAATCCAGATTTTGCACTAGATGCATTTTGAGGATAAGTAGCCGCACCGTTCGTTGGTAAATCTGACTTACCTTGTCCTGTTAGAGTCAAACGCTTGTCTAAGTTATACAAAGTAAAACCTAAAGCTTTTTGGTAGCCTCTAACCATCTCGAAATTAGCAGATGCTTCTAATTCAGATTTGCCAAATTTCTCACTATACACAGCAGATGAAGTATTGATAAACTCAGTATATAAGCCAGCTGACTCTTGCGTCACACCAGATTGGAATAATTGTAAGGAACCAACATAAGAATCTGCATTTACATAACGGCTAATATAATTATTTGAAACACTTACACCTAAGTTATTTCTAACAGTTAAGGTTGGGAAAATCTTGTAAGCTAACAAGCCATTACCCACCAGTTTAATTTGGTTAAAAGTTCTACTTGTATTTTGTAGACCTTCTATTAAGTTAGCAACGTTTTTTAACGCCATTGTACTATTTGCACCAAAGTTCAAAGAGCCGTCTGGTTTGTATGGATTCTCATAGGTCTTAGCCCTGAAAGTCATTTGGAATGGATTCCTAGAGCTATTACCTTGCGCTTCACCTTCTGATTGTTGAGTTTTTGAATAACCCAAAGTAGAGTTGAATTGAGCAGTAAACTTATCAGTTGAATGATCTAAGTTAAAACGTAACGTATAACGTTTAAGGCTAGAATAAATATCAATACCTTCTTGATCAAAATAAGCACCAGATAAGAAGAACTTCGTTCTATCAGATCCACCACTTAAAGTTAACTCATGTGATTTTGAAATACCTTGTCTATAGAAGATGTCAGCATAGTCTATATTAATATTGCTCAAACTATCTAATGAAAATTTCTTAGATGCTGCAGTCATGCCAGCAGGAATTACAGGGTTATTTGCAGACCAAGTCCATCCTGGATTATTCACAATTTTTTCTCTTTCCTCATAAGTTAACATCTCGCGTGTACTCATCATGTTTAACCTGTCAAAATTTGGACGTTGAGTGATACCGTATTGCGTTTTGTAGGTCACTACATTTTTACCAGCCTTACCTCTTTTAGAAGTAATAACAATTACACCCGTACCACCTCTAGCTCCGTAGATCGCAGCTGCAGTCGCATCTTTCAATACAGTGATTGATTCAAAATCATCTGGATTAAGGGTTTGCATATCAAATGCAGGAATTGGCACACCATCTAACACATATAAAGGTTGCGCACCAGCACCTTGAAGCGATTTGATACCACGGATAGTAATAACAGCACTAGAACCTGGTTGACCAGATCCAGAGTTTACCAACATACCTGGAACACGACCTTGGAAAGCTTGGTCGAATGAACCAACTGGTACATCGTTTACAGTTTTACCACTAATTGTAGTTACGGCACCCGCGAATTTAGATTTGTTTTCACGTGCATACCCTGTAATTACAACTTCTTCTAACACCGCTTCCACAGATGCTAATTCAACATTAATTGAAGTAGTAGCACCAATAGTTCTAGAAAGCTTTGCGTATCCGATAATACTAAAATTTACAGACTTTTGATCTGTAACGTTAATTTGGTAATTACCATTTGCATCAGATAAAGCATTCACTTTACCAGCATTCACTGTTACGCCTCCTAATCCTTGCTTCGTTTTTTGGTCAACTATCTTTCCAGAGATCTTCTTGGATCCCTGAGCCAATACTTGAAGTGCAAAACAAAAGACAAGAGAAGACAATAAAACAAATTTTCTCATGTGATTGATTTTAATTTAGAATACGAATATAATCGAAATATTAACAAATTGTTATAATATAGGCTCAAAAAAAGGAGTAAAAATTTTATATATTATACTATTTTATACTATGTTATATTTTTAGTTTACAAACCACCTCTTTTAGTGAACAAAAGGGGGCTAAAAGGACCGTGAAGTCCTACATTAACTTAGTATTAATTCTTGCCTTTTGGGCGTTCCCAGACGATAATCCTTATTGATTCGGGTTAATTTTGCCGATGCATTTTAACAAGATTTTGGCAAATCCAAAGCCTATTAAAATGCGACCAATTTAAGTACATATTTCGAAATCAAATCAAAACAAATGAAAAAAACAATCTTGTTTTTAACAAGCTGCATGATGACCATCATCAGTTCCGCTCAAATTACCACTTCATCAATTTCTGGTGTTGTTGTAAATGAGAAGAAGGAAGTAATGGTAGGTGCATCCGTTGTTGCAACACACGTGCCAACAGGTACAACCTACAAAACCGTAACTAACAAAACAGGTACCTACGTGTTCCCAGCAGTAAGAGTTGGTGGACCATTTACCGTAGCTGCAAGTTATGTTGGTTATAAGAACAATCAAGTAGCTGATTTAAGCACCAACTTAGGTGTGGCGAGCAATATTGATTTTGTTTTATTAGCGACTGGTTCAAATTTAGCAGAAGTGGTTGTTTCTAGCAATAGAAGTGGCTTATTCTCTAAAGAAAGAACTGGTGCTTCTCAACAATTCACCAGAAGAGACTTGCAAAATATTCCAATTGCAGGCGCAAGAACAATCGATGGTATTACAAAGTACAATGCCAACGGAAACGGAAGTTCATTTGGCGCGCAAGATGCTCGTTTAAATAACTTTACAATTGACGGTTCTCAGTTCAATAACAGTTTTGGTTTAGGTAATTCTGCACAAGCAGGTGGTAGAACTGGTGCATCAGCCATTTCATTGGATGCATTAGAGCAATTACAAGTGAACATCGCGCCTTACGATATTCGTCAGAGCGGTTTTACTGGTGCTGGTATCAATGCAGTCACTAGATCTGGCACAAATGATATAGAAGGTTCTTTCTATCAAACACAAAGAGACAATAGCTCAAGGTACGTGGGTAATAAAGCTGCTGGTGTTCGAGTGGTGGCTTCTAAGTTTGATGAGAAAGTAAGTGGTTTCCGTTTAGGAGCGCCAATTTTCAAAAATAAATTATTCATTTTTGGTAACTATGAAACATTAGAACGTACAGAACCAGGTACGACTTGGTTTTCTACAGGTTCTCCAAATGCGACAGGTACACAAATCAGTAGACCAACCTATACCGATATGGAAACCTTATCTAATTTTATGAAAGATAAGTTTGCTTATAACACAGGTGCTTGGGAAGGTTATTCTAATGCCAACAAGAGTAATAAATTCTTAGTAAGATTAGATTGGAACATCAACGACAAACACAAATTAACTGCTCGTTATGTACAACATGATTCTGAAGCAGAAATCAATGTTTCTAATTCTAACTCAGCAGGTAACGGTAACAGAACTACGCAGCAATTATCTATGGCATTTGCTAATAGCGGATATATTATTATGGATAATACCCGTTCTTATGTATTAGAGTTAAACAGTAAGTTATCTAACACTTTACACAATTCATTGATTGTGGGTTATGACAAACAAATTGAAGACAGAAAATATAGAAGTACTTTATTCCCAACTATTGATATCTTAAGTGGTACATCTACTTACGCTTCTGTAGGTTTTGATCCATTTACTCCAAGTAACAAATTAGATTACAATACTTTTCATATTACTGACAACATTACAAAATATGCTGGTAAGCATACTTTAACAGGTGGTGTTAATTTTGAAAAATACCAATCTAACAACTTGTTCTACCCGGCATCTAATGGTGTTTACATTTTTAGTTCTTTAACAAGTTTCTATGCGGCAGCGAACGAAAGTATTGCAAATGGTGGAAAGCCATCTGTAACAAACTTACCAACTCGTTTTCAATATAGATACTCTGCATTACCAGGTGCAGTTGATCCAATGCAAGTATTTAAAACAACTCGTTTAGATATTTATGGTCAGGATGAATACCAATTTAGAAAAAATATCAAATTCACATTTGGTTTAAGAGCTGCCATCATTGATATTGAACCAACTTCTTTAGAAAATCCAGCTGTTACAGCAATGACTTTTGCTAAAGGAGAAAAATTGAATACTTCAGTCATGCCAACAACTCAAATTTTATGGGAGCCAAGATTTGGATTTAACGCAGATGTATTTGGTAATAAGCAAACGCAATTAAGAGGTGGTACTGGTGTATTCACTGGTCGTCCTCCATATGTGTTTATCTCTAACCAAGTGGGAAACAATGGTGTGTTAACAGGTTATATTGATAGTGATAACAAAGGCGCAACTAAATATGGTTTTACTGCGAACCCTGGTCAATACTATATCCCTTCAACACCAACTTTGCCGTCTACATTTGACTTAGCATTTACCGATGCTAAGTACAAGTTTCCTCAAGTATGGAAAACGAATATTGCGATAGATCAAAAATTACCTTTAGGTTTAGTTGGAACGATTGAAGGTATTTACAATAATAATTTAAATGCAGTGCATTACTATAATGCGAACTTAGATGTACCTACTGGAAACTTTACAGGGGTGGATACAAGAAGCCTATTTGCAAGAACTGATGCTGGTGTAAGAGTAAATGATAATGTTTCAAACGGAATTGTTTTAACAAACAAAGATGGTTCTTACTTTAAGTCTTTGACTTTGAAATTAGAATTACCATATAATAAAGGTTTATTTGGATCATTTGCTTGGACTACATCTAATGCAAAAGATTTTATGAGTGCAGGTTCAATCGCATCAGGTAGTTGGACAGGTGCAAGATCAATCAATGGTAACAATGATTTGTCTTTATCTACTTCTGATTTTGTTTCACCAAATCGTTTAGTAGGTCAATTTGGATATAGATTAGAGTATGGTAAAAAAGGTGGTGGTGCTACTTCAATCTCGATTGGATATGTTGGTAACCAAGGTAACCCATTCACATACACCATTAGCGGTGATATGAACGGAGACAGGGTAAGCAACAACGAATTAATTTTTGTTCCAAAGGATTTCCAAGATATTAAGTTTATCCCATTAGTAGTAGGAACAAGAACCTATACTGAAGTAGAACAACAAGCTGCATTCTGGAATTATATCAACCAAGACGATTATTTAAAAACTCGTCATGGTAAATATGCAGAAAGAAACGGTTCATTCATTCCTATGTTACACCGTTTTGACTTATCAATTGTACAAGACATTTTTGTAAATGTAAAAGGTAAGCGCAACACTTTACAAATTAGAGCGGATATCTTAAACTTTGGAAACATGTTGAATGATAATTGGGGTGTATCTCAAAGAGCAACTAATCCACAAATCTTAGCATTCCAATCGGTTGTAAGCAATCAGCCTACTTACAAATTAGCGACTCAGAAATTTGCAGATGGTACAACTGGTTTAATCAAAAATACCTTAAGCAAAAATGCATCTGTATTTGATGTATGGACAGCTCAATTAGGTATTCGTTATATCTTTGGAAAATAAGATGAGTATGAATTATTAAAGTATAGTTTTATACTTCAATGATTAACTTGAACTAATGCTTTAAAATAAGTTCTTTAAACCGCCCCAGTTGGGGCGGTTTTTTTTATGCCTGCACATACCATTTAAGTATTTCAATGAACTCTTTAAAGATGAATGAATTCGAGAAGGTTGTTTATTGATAAAAATGTAGGAACTTAGAATACTAAATTCAAGTATATGGCCATATCAGTTTGGGAACAATCAACCTATTTTGCACCCAAGGACTTGGTGATTGTAGGCTCTGGCTTTGTGGGATTGTGGACCGCCTATGAAGCCATCCATCAAAACCCGAAGTTGCAAATTACTATATTAGAACGCGGCACCATCCCATCTGGGGCAAGCACACGCAATGCAGGCTTCTCTTGTTTTGGAAGTGTCTCTGAACTGATGTCAGATGTTCAATTAATGGGTGAAGCTGCCATGATAGAGACAGTAAAGATGCGCTATGATGGATTACAAAGAATTCAAAAAGTTTTTAAGGCAAAAGAGATTGACTACAATCAATGGGGTGGCTATGAATTATTTGAAGGAAAGAAAACTGCTAAGAATGCAAAAGGAAAAACAAGTAAAGCAAATAAAGGGGCTAATAGTGAATTGAGTGAACTATATGATATTTCAAAATTAGAAAACGATATTGCTTATTTAAATAAGATATTGGCACCTGCATTAAAGACACCAAAGAAGAATGGGAAATACTTACCTATTTATACCAATGCAAGTAAGGATATTCAAAAATTAGGTTTTCAAGGCATCGAGGCATTGGCATTTAATCAATTAGAGGGCCAATTAAATTCAGCGAAATTAGTATTGGCTTTGCAAAAAGCAGTGCAGGCAAAAGGGGTACAAATTTTATTTAGCACCGAAGTCAAAAAATTCAAAAGTCATAAAAAAGGCGTAACCATCACAACAAACTTAGACGCGCCTTTAGAAGCAAAACAATTTTTAGTTTGTACCAATGGATTTGCAAAACAACTCATCCCTGGTTTAGATGTGGTGCCAGCAAGAGGACAGGTATTTATAACAGAGCCTATCAAAAATTTAAAGTTTAAAGGGTGCTTCCATTTTGATGAAGGCTATTATTATTTCCGCAACCTAGGCAATCGTTTATTATTAGGTGGTGCAAGAAATGCAGATTTTAAAAATGAAAAAACCTATTCATTAGAGACTTCAGCTACGATACAAAAAGTATTAGAGGATTTTATGATGAAGCGCATCCTACCTCAGGGATCTAAAAAACCAAAAATAGAGCTTAGATGGAGTGGCACGATGGGCATAGGTACAATCAAAAAACCAATCATTGAACAATTACAGCCCAATGTATACTGCGCAGTGCGCATGAGTGGCATGGGTGTAGCGATTGCACCTATTGTTGCACAAAAAGCATTGAAATTAATGAAGCTGTGAGTTTAAGATGCTACAATATATTGTATTGCTTGATTTGCATCCGCTATGGCAATGTCACTTTTTTTAAACCCTTTTTTGTCTCTAGTTACAATAAGGTTGATTTTGGAGTTGGACTTAGCTGAAATAAATTGAACTCCATCTTCAAAATCATCAAATCCTATATGCACTGCCTTGCTAATAATTAATTCATTGGTAGTTATCACAGTTGTGGTTTTCAAAAGATCTTGAAAAATCATAAGACATTTATTGTGCGTAATTTTATTGATTCTTAAAATATAATATATAGTCGTAAAGGATTCAGCTGAAATATAAATTTTAATTTTATTATCTTTGGCTAATCTGTATAACTCAATAGCTGCAATATCATATGGAGCTCTTGCAGCGAAGATGTCTATTATAATATTGGTGTCTAGAAAAATATGTTTCATTTTAATTTATTGTACTTTTTAACTAAATACAAGCCAATTTCTTTTTTATAATCATAGTCCTCTCGTAAACGAATAATACCTCGGTACTTTTCAATTAAACTTGTGGTCTTTTTTGAATTAGACTTTTTCGGATTTACCAATTTAGAAGTTTCCGCAACCGCTTTCAAATAATTTTCTACCAGTGAAGAAAGACTCTCCTCTTTATTCTTGGCATAAATTTTTGCATTATAGATCACCTCGTCATCCATTACAAGGGTTAATTTCGTTTTCATTACACGTGTATTTAAGACTATAAATATACGTGTAATTATGTATTTGATAAAAAATAAATAAAGCAATTAGTATCTTAGAAGTCTTTCTAATCTTATCTTTGCGCCATGGGTCAGAAAAAATTAATCAAGTTTGCCGCTATCAAAGCATATGAGAATGTTTTGGAATTTCCACAGGACATGCAGGGCAAATGGGCTGCTTTTTTTGATGCATTAAAAAAAGGTATAACACCAATTGAAATAGCCAACTTGCCAATTACCAAAGACAAACTAACTTCAAACAGCCCTACTTCATCAAATGATATCATTTCAAATACTCCAATTATTCTAGAACTTGCTTGTGGACGAGGAGAATATGCCGTTGGCTTGGGCCGCATGTTTCCAAATGAAAACTTTATAGGTATCGATTTAAAAGGCAATCGTATATGGAAAGGTGCCAGTATTGCCAATAAAGACGGATTAAAGAATGTGGCATTTGTGCGTTCTCAAATCGAATTGACCTCTAATTATTTTACCAAGCACGAGGTCGATGAAATATGGATCACCTTCCCCGATCCACAACTAAGATGGTCAAAGGCAAAAAAGCGATTGACCCATCCTAAATTTTTAAGACTGTACCAACAGTTTCTAAAAAATGACGGCATCATTCACCTGAAAACCGACAGCCCCCTACTCTATAATTTCACACTAAAAGTGATTGAAATGTATGGCTTAGATCTAATCTACAAAACAGATCATCTATACACTGAACAAAACATAGATCCTCGTTGTTTAATAAAAACCTACTACGAAGGATTGGATATCGCTCAGAGTAGCAAGATTCACTATATTCAGTTTAGTATTGGTAAGGACCTGCCTTTGGCGCTAGATGCCGTTTTAAAAGAAGCCATCAAAGACATCCCAATGGATGCGGGTGAGTTAATTAGAATGGAGGCCGAGGCGGCAAGAGCAAAGAAAGAAGTGTAAAAGGAAAAAAGTAAAAAGAGAGAAAAGTAAAAGAGATAGTTAAAAAATGATTGAAGGCATACATTATTATATAGACCCGAAAGGGAAATGGGTATTTACTGCAGCTTACCACGAAGGCAGAGGCTATTGCTGTGGTGAAGCCTGTAAACATTGTCCATTTGATTATGACGCAGTACCTGAGCCTATTAAAACGAGGCTACAATTAATTAGAGCCGGAGCTAGTGTAACTGCCCCAGAAGCCTACCCAGAAAAACAAGTTGACATAGAGGACCTAAAAAAGCATTTATAAAAACTTCGCTTAGTTCTGATCTCATTTCAACCGTTTACAATAATGCCCCCTTCAATTTTGTATATTTAGTCTCCAATTATTTATGCAATACACGCCCAAGACCCAAAATTTTTTTCAAAACGTATTTGATGTAGTGCGTTTAATTCCCAAGGGTCGCGTGACAAGTTATGGTGCCATCGCAAAATATTTAGGCACCGGAGGAGGCTCAAGGATGGTGGGTTGGGCCATGAATGCATCGCATGGTGTAAAACCAAAAGTACCCGCACATAGGGTGGTGAATCGCAATGGCATGTTAAGTGGGAAAGCACATTTTGAAACCCCTACCACTATGCAAACACTTTTAGAAAAGGAAAAAATAAAAGTCCAAAACGAGACTGTCTTGGACTTTAAAAAATTATTTTGGGATCCGGCGAAGGAACTAAAGTTCTAATCTTTTACTCTACAACCCTAAAGGTATATGATCTATTATTTATCTATCTATAGTTTTAACCAATATTAATTATAATACTGCTTAATCATTAAGTAAACAATAGGCCCAGTTACTGCCACATAAAACCAGATAGGCCATACTTTTTTAGACAATGCTTTATGCGCTGCAAAGTCACTCGTTAAAGCCCTGTATGCAGTGAATAATATAAATGGCAAGCTAGTGGCAGCGAGTATAATATGTGTACCTAATAAAATCAAATAAAAAGGACGGGTATTTCCTAACAATGCTTTTTCTGCCTCATCCACTAATCCATCAAAATTGGCGTCACCAAATTTGGCTTCACCCGCTAATAAATGGTGTGCGATATAAGTGACTAAAAATAACAATGAAAGCACCATCCCTGTGAGCATGATGGACTTGTGTAAGGTGTAATTCTTTTGTTTTACCGCAATCAATCCCACAATTAATAAAACAGCCACTGCTGAGTTGATCACCGCATTGATTAAAGCAAAAATATGTTTGTCAAAAGGCAATTCTACATCCAAGGTAAATTTGCTTAGAAAAGTCACTACAGCTAATACAATAACAGAGAAAACGCCAATTAAAATATAGGCCAATTTGTCGTTCTTCTTTAGTACAGGTTCTAACATAAATATTTATTTACTATTTAAAATATCAGTTCGGACGATATTTAATTTTAATTTTTTAATCTTGTTTTAGTAAAGTAAAAAACAAAGCTTGATACCATTAAAGCAATCACCAACCACAACCAACTCAGATCCACAATATCTTGGAATACTTTACTCTTTTTAGTTTTGTCTTTTTCTAACATTAAGTAGCCTACGTCTTTTGCAAGCTTTAACATAGATGCAGAATCAAGTCCACTATAATAACCACGCACTTGCATTTTTTTGTCTATCAATACAAAACGGCTTGTATGCACAAAGTCAGCAGAGACAGGCTCTGTACTAAATTGATCCACCTTCATTTCCTCAAATGCAAACTTATAAATGGAATCTCTACTTCCTGTTAGCAACCACCAATTATCAGCAGACACACCCATTTTGGTGGCGTATTCTCTTAATACGGGAACTGAATCACGATCGGGATCTACAGAAAAAGAAATGAATTGAATAAAATTCGTGTCCAATACTTTTTTACGACTATTGCCTCCTCTAGTAAATGACTGTTGCAGTTTCGCCATATTCGTCGTCAACTTGGGACAGATACTTCCACAACTTGTAAAAAAGAAATCGGCGATAATGATCTTACCAGCATGTTGGTACAAATTAACTGAATCGCCTAATTGATTCACTAAACGAATGTCTTTTGTGGTATGCCAAATACTATCATCAACGGTCTTGCCTTTTTCTACTCGGCTCACTACCGTATCCAATAAATAATGTCTTGGCATGGACACTGCAGTATCGCTTGCAGATTTAAGCCATAAATAACACCCAATTGGAATGACTAGGGCGATAAATAAACCGAGCAAAGAATTTTTAGACATGCTAATGATGGAGTTATATGGAATGTAAAGTTACAACAAAAAACCACCCCAAATAGTTGGAGTGGTTTCGAATATTTTGAAGAAATCAAGCCAAAATAGGCGAAATCTCAAAAACAATAAGCTTTAAAGATTAATGCTTTGTTTCTTCGTGCTTTGCATCTTCGTGCTTAGTCTCATTCTTTTTACTAGAGTCTGTATGATTCGCTGCAGAATCAGTATGTGCTGCACCCGCTCCCTTTGCAGCTTCATGCTCTCCACCACCGTGCGCTTCTCCATGGGCTGGCTGCGCTACCTTAATAGTAGATTGCTCCTTAAAATAAGGATTATAGGTATTGCGTAAATTTCTAAAAGAATTACCATCCGCTAAAAACGCAATGATGAACCAAACGAATAAAGAAAGTGGCACCACAATAGTCATGATCAAGTTCTTTACTTCATGTCTTAAGTGCATGAAATAAGCAACAATATAAAATGCTTTCGCCATCATCAAAATCACGATGGTACCTTTAATACCAAGCACCAAAGCTTTGCTTTCCATTCCAATCATCCAGAAACCCAAGATCAATTCAACAATCGTTAAGACTGAAAGGATGATGGTAACTTTTTTAATTTCTGCAATAGCACCACCATCCTGCTCTGCGTGTGTATCATTTGTATGTGACATAGTTCGTTAATTCGTTAGTTAGTTCAAAATCGTTATACTTTTCAAATTTCTTATCGTGATCCAAATAAGTTTATAATAAGTAGAAACAAGTAAATACAAATACCCATACTAGATCTACAAAGTGCCAGTAAAGACCTGCCTTTTCAATCATATTGTAATGGCCTCTTTTTTCAAATTGGTTGGTTAATGTCATAATCAACATAATAATATTAATCATTACACCACTGAATACGTGGAAACCGTGAAAACCAGTAATGGTAAAGAAGAAGTTTGTGAAGTTGGTAGAAGAGGCTGTGCCATCTGCATTGATAAAAGGATTTCTTCCCCACCATGCACCTTCATGGAATAAGTGACTCCACTCCCAAGCTTGACAGCTTAAGAAAGCGATACCACCAATAATTGTCCAAATCATATTTCTAACCACCCCTTTCTTATCCATATTGTGACCAGCATGTACTGCCAACACCATGGTCACAGAACTTACAATCAAAATAAAAGTCATCACCGATACAAACACCAATGGGGCATTGATCCCTTCTGGTGCAAATGGGAAACTTTTAAAAACTACGTTTGGGTCAGGCCATCCGTTCGTAGAAAAACGAACCGTGCCATAAGAGATCAAGAATGCCCCAAAAGTGAATGCGTCACTCATTAAAAAGTACCACATCATTACTTTTCCGTACTCTACACTAAAAGGGCTTTTTCCACCACCCCATAATTTTGCTTCAGTTGGTGAAGCGGCTGTTGTTGTTGACATGTTCAGTTTCAATTTCAGTGCAAAAATATTGGTTTTTAGTCTATCCTACAAATTGTAGGAACACAAAAAGGTAAATCCATAGTATATCTACAAAATGCCAATAAATGGATGCTAATTCCACCGGCAAGGCATTGTAAAATTTTGTTTTCACGGAATAAGCTCTTAAAAAGATGATTGCAAGGGCAATGACGCCACCCACCACGTGGAGGATGTGTAAGCCAGCAATCACCAATAAAAAAGAACTCGCTGAATTGCTTCTAGGACCAGTTAGGGCGATGCTATTGGCCTCTAAAGCGCCAAAGCCCATGATTTGTGTCACCACAAATACAAGTCCAAGTAATACCGTTAAAGTGATGAATCCACGATATTGACCCATTTCACGTTCTTTAAACTTCTTCAAAGCCATTTGCATGGTTACACTACTTAATAGAATCACAAGTGTAGAGAACCAGAACACCACAGGCAATTCAAAGTCCAACCAATTGGCCTGTCCTTTTTTTACAATATAAGCACTCGTTAACCCTGCAAAAAGCATGATGATACTTCCTAAACCTACCCAAAGGATAAATTTATAAGGATGTGCTTTCTTTTTTTCTGTACTCATAATAGTTCTTTAAATTTTGTTCGCCATTAATGCCAAATAAACAATCGGTAAATAAATGTAGCTGCTAAACATCACACGACGCGCCGCAGGCACACCCATGTTTTGGTATAAACGTACACATTGTACAACCATAAAAATATTCGCCACAAGGACCACCCACATGCTCCACTCCCCAGTAATTTTAAAATAGTTTGGTAAGAACCCAATCGGCACCATCAACACAGCATACATCACAGCTTGTAAAGCAGTGAACTTGGTAGGCCCTTTGTCTGCAGGTAATAATTTAAAACCCACTTTAGAATAGTCTGTATGTGATACCCAAGCAATCGCCCAAAAATGTGGGAACTGCCAAAGAAACTGAATTAAAAATAAAGCGTAACCACCCGCGTTCGAATAAGTTTTACCATCTACAATAAAAGATGCGATGGGACTAATTTCATTTGTTGCAGCAACCCATCCAATTAAGCATGGGATGGCACCTGGAAAAGCACCTACCAATACTGCAATTGAATTAATTTTTTTAAGTGGCGTATAAATGAAAGCGTATAAGAATAAACTCAACGCACTCAATACAGCAGACAAGGTATTGAATTGATAGGCCATTAAACCTACACCAACAATACCAGCGATGATGGCAAATGCATAAGCAGTTTGTTGAGACATTCTGCCAGAAGCTACAGGACGATTCGCTGTACGCTTCATCTGAGCATCTGTGTCTTTTTCCACCGCCTGATTAATCGCATTGGCACTTCCCGTAATACAAAGACCTGCAAAAGTTAAGATCAAAATATTCCACCAATTGAATACTACAATATTAGGAGCAATCTGATAACAGATTACACAGGTGAAGACCACCGTAAAACTTAAGGTGAACTTCATCAACTGGGCGTAATCTTTTAGAATTGCTTTCACAATTTAGTGGGTCGATTCATCCGCACCAACAGGTGTTGTTTGTTGAATGAAATCTTTCCCATCCTTACCGTAATCATATGCCCAACGGTGTACTTCTGGTATTTCACCAGGCCAGTTACCGTGACCAGGACGGATAGGCGTAGTCCACTCTAATGTATTTGCTTCCCAAGGATTTTGATTAGTTACTTTACGTCCTTTGAAAATGGAATAGAAGAAGTTCATCAAGAATAAGATTTGAACAGCAAACACAATCATTGCGACGATGGTGATAAACTTATTCAATTCACCAAATTGCTTGAAACTTTCCCAAATACTAAAATCAAAATAACGACGTGGCATACCAGCTAACCCTTCGTAGTGCATTGGCCAGAAGATCATGTACGCACCTGCAATCGTCACCCAGAAGTGGATATAACCAAGTGTGTTGTTCATGAAACGACCATACATTTTAGGGAACCAGTGGTACACACCCGCAAACATACCAAACATAGAAGCCACACCCATTACAATATGGAAATGCGCAATTACGAAATACGTATCATGCAAGTGAATATCTAAAGCAGCGTTTCCTAACCAGATACCCGTTAAACCACCAGAGATAAATAAACTCACAAAACCAATTGCGAATAACATACCAGGTGTGAAACGGATATTACCTCTCCATAAAGTTGTCAACCAGTTGAACACTTTGATAGCAGAAGGAACCGCGATTAATAAAGTTAATAGTACGAATACAGAACCCAAGAATGGATTTAATCCTGTAACGAACATATGGTGCGCCCAAACTAGGAAGGCCAATGCAGCAATCGCAAACAAAGAACCTAACATGGCCATGTAACCAAAGATTGGTTTACGAGAGCTCACAGAGATAATCTCAGAAACCATACCCATGGCAGGTAACAAGATGATGTATACTTCTGGGTGACCTAAGAACCAGAATAAGTGTTGGTATAAAATAGCAGATCCACCTTCGTTCGGTAAAGCACCTACACCATTCACAAAAATATCAGATAGATAGAATGAAGTACCAAAGTTTCTATCAAAAATTAATAAAATCATACCAGACAACAATACTGGGAAAGACAATACACCTAATACCGCTGTAAAGAACAATGCCCAAATGGTTAATGGTAAACGCGTCATGCTCATCCCCTTGGTACGCATGTTCAAAATTGTGGCGATATAGTTCAAGCCACCTAATAAAGAAGATACAATGAATAAAGACATCGCGATAATCCACAAGTCCATCCCTGTCTTAGAACCAGGAGAAGCATCCCCTAATGCAGACAATGGAGGATACGCAGTCCATCCACCACTAAATGGCCCTGTCTCTACAAACATAGAAGATAACATGACAACACTTGCTGTAAAGAAGAACCAGTAGCTCAACATATTCATAAATGGAGACGCCATATCTCTTGCTCCAATTTGCAATGGAATTAAGAAGTTGGCGAAGGTTCCAGATAAACCAGCTGTCAATACAAAGAATACGAGTACAGTTCCGTGTGTAGTTACTAAAGCATAATAAGCTTCAGGTGTGATTTGACCACCCTTTGCCCACTTGCCTAAAAGTGATTCTAACCAAGGAAAACTTGCATCAGGATAACCTAATTGTAAACGGAAAAGTACACTCATTAAACCACCTAATACTGCCCAAACCATACCCGTGATCAAGAATTGCTTCGCGATCATTTTATGGTCCATGCTAAAAACATACTTTGATAGGAATGTTTCATGGTGTTCATGGTGTCCATGATCCGCATGTTCATGTACATCATGACTTGTTGTACTCTTTACTTGAACGTCTTCAATAATTGTTGCTTCGTTACTCATACCGTTTTATTTAAAATATTTTTAAATTACATTTTTGCTACTGCTGTTTTTGCAGTGCTATCAGTTACTTTTTTAGTACTCACTGTTGCCTTGTCCGCACCCACTGCTGCTGGCACATTACTCGGGTCTTTCTCTGGGAAAGCCACAAAGTATTGTGCTTTTTGCTTTGCCATCCACATATCATATTCTTCCTGTGTAACTACCTCTACAATACCTTTCATAGAGTAGTGACCATTCCCACAAATTTGATCACAAGAAATTTCATACACAAAATTTGGATTGCCTGTTTTCTCTTTCATCTCCTTCGTAGTGAACTTAGGTGTAAACCACATCGTTGTTGGAATACCAGGAACGGCGTCCATCTTTAAACGGAAATGAGATAAACCTACATCATGAATTACATCTCTAGAACCAATGATTAATTTAACAGGTGTGCCTTTCACCACATACATGGTTTGTTCTGTTAAGATATCGTCTTGTGCTAATTTATCATCCCAAACAATACCAACTGAATTCACAGCAGGATCAATATTCTTATAATATTTTTTACCAAATACTGCATCCTTACCAGGGTAACGGAAGATCCAGCCAAATTGCTTTCCAGTCACTTCTACCACCATGGCGTTCTTAGGCGCCTCACCAGTAAAGAAGAACCAGTTACGTAAACCAAAAACAACCAATACAGTTAAAGTGATGGCAGGGATTGCAGTCCAGATCAACTCCAACTTAGTGCTATGCGCAAAGAAGAATACTTTTCTGTTGTCGTTTTCTTGGTATTTAAATGCGAACCAAAATAACAAAACCTGAGTGATCACAAATACGACACCTGTCACTATTAAAGTGATCCAAATCATTTGGTCTACTTTTTCTCCTTGGACACTTGCCGATTCTTGTGCCAACAAAGTCTTGTCAAAAAGATACTCATTACATACATATATACCTACAAAGCCTAACACCATAAACGCGACCATTAAAAAACCATTGATCTTGTTGCTTTGTTTACGGGCAACTTCTGCTCCTTTAAGGATAGAAACGTGCTCACTTGCTTTTGCAATTTGAAAAATCACAATAAAGATGAGGGCGATAATTGCTATGGATAAATATAAACTCATAATCTTATTTCTATTTTCTTACGCTAAATAATTTTTATTCAAATGTTGATTAAGTATGGTGGATAATACTTTCTTTTAAGAATGGATGATGTTTTGCAATCAATGGCTTGCTTGCCAATGCTTTTGCAACAAAGAAAATCATCACACCTACAAAGAAGGCAAGGATACCAAAATCCAACACCCCTAATTCAACATGCTCCTTCATCAAAGAACCCATGACCATTTGGTAAAAATCGATCCAATGCCCAAAGATAATCACAACTGCCATTAACGCTACTAATGTGTAATTACGCTTAGCAGAACGCTTCATTAAGATTAACAAAGGTGCCAAAAAGTTGATGATTAAGTTCAAGTAAAAGATGCCTTTATATGGCCCTTGAATACGGTGTTTAAAATACACAGTTTCCTCTGGGATATTCGCATACCAAATTAGCATGTACTGAGAGAACCATAAATACGTCCAGAAGATGGAGAAAGCAAACATGAACTTAGCAATATCGTGTAAGTGCTCATTGTTTGTTAATTCTAAATACCCTTTATTCTTAAGGTACACGACCCATAATGCAATCAATGCCATACCCGCTACAAAAGTACTAGCGAAAGTATACCAGCTGTACATCGTAGAATACCAATGTGCGTCGATACTCATCATCCACAACCAAGGAACGGTAGATGCCACTGTTAAACCAAACCATACTAAGAAAAATCCTGAACGCACCATGCTTTGAATGTTAAATGCTTTTGCAGTTGGTGCATCCATTGGCGCCACATCTGCTTGGTTATTTAACTGACGCATTCTATATCCAAAATAACTCCATAATGTAATTGTCAAAGTCGTCCAAATCACAAAGAAAGTAGGATTCAAGAAACCCACTTTACCTTTTAAGATTGGATCTTTTGCCACCGCTTCTGCATCTAACCAATGGTAGATATGATGCTTATGATCAAAGATGATGTAGAATAAAACCATCAAAGTGATGCCACCAAAAATAGGTACCATCGTAGAGATAGCTTCTGGAACACGACGGAAGGATTGCATCCATGCCGCTTGCGCCATGGCACTAAAGCTTAAGAAAAACATAGCAGCATTACAGATCAATGTCCAAAAGATTGTATTGTACATTAATGTACCCCAAAAATGAACTTGCTCATGCTCGTCGCTGCTAAATCCTTTGGTAAACATACCGTACAATAACACAGCGCCTCCAATACCAATTAAGGAGTAGGACCATGTTTTTAGTCTACCAGGAATTTCAAATTGTTCTTTTATAGATGCCATCTTTTCTCTTTTATAAATCTTTTAAATAAGTGCTTTATTATTTTGCGGCAGTTGCAGTTGTCGTTGCTGCTGCAGCTTGTTTGTTTTTGATGTATTTAATAATCATCCAACGTTGGTGCTTGTTTAATTGAGATGCATAAGAACCCATTAAGTTCTTACCGTATGCAATAGAATAAAACATTTGACCAGCAGGCATGCTCTCGTACTTAATGTCTCCAACCAATGTTGCAGGCTTTGCAGCATAAGGACCATCGCCATCCTTATATAAAGGACCATTCCCATTTAATTTAGCGCCATGACAGATACCACAATTGATTAAATATAAACGCTCTGCTTCTACAGTTTCTTTTGCAGTTAATGAATCGATTGGATTCACCACAGACTTAGAAGCAATATAGTTGGTGGTATCACCTGGCTTGTCCATTGCATAAGGGAAAGGCATTTCCTTGCCACGTGCAATAGTTCCAACCACTGGCTTTGCATCAAAGTGAATACCTTGGTCTTTTAAGTAAGCTAAATCGGTATAAGATTCAATAGCACGGCTGTAAGCCATATCCGGCATGTACACTTTACCTGGCTTACGTTTTACATCAGAGCAGCTAACCAAAGCAACTACCGCTACTAGAAAGCTTATTATTAAATATTTCTTCATCATGTATATCTTAATCAGTTTATAAATTCTCTTCTTTTGTTTACCGAGCAACTTTGAAAGTTGGTCACTTACATCGAAACTTGCCCCGCAAGTTGCTCTTCCTTATCATAAGTTCCAAACCACCAATCTTCTTCCGCTACTTGCACATCTGTTTCCACCGCACCGTTTGCTTTTAATAAAGCCAATAAATCATCGGTGTTTGTTTTATCAGTACACTCAATCGCCATCACAAATAAATCATCTGTGGCTCTTTTATGGAAGTGGTGCTTTTTTACACCTGGTGCCAATTGACATAGGTAACAAAAAGTCAACACCATACCTACTGCAGCAAATAATACGGTTAACTCAAAAATAATTGGGATCCAAGCCGGCAAAGCAAAATGTGGTTTACCACCAATATTCAAAGGCCAGTCTTTTGTGAAGATCCAGCTGATTGAGCTCACTGCTGTAATGGTGCCAGTGATGCCATAAATAAAACCAGCAGTGTGCAAACTTGTTTCACGCATACCCAACGCATGGTCTAAACCGTGCACTGCAAATGGTGTGTACACATCTTTGATTTTATACCCAGCAGTGCGCACTTGCTTTACTGCAGGAAATAAAACTGCTTCGTCATCAAAACAACCAACTACGAATTTCTTTTGTGCCATAATTATTTTCAATTAATATTCAGATCCAAATAATTTCTTTTTTTAAAAGCGATTAGTGCGCGTTGTCATGAACAAATTTGTCCAGAGGTTGCGCCTCAATGCTTTCCATACCTGGTTTGAAAGATTCACCACTTCTCTTTAATACATACTTAATTTCTGCAACAGCAATTACTGGGAAGTATTTAGCAAATAAGAAGAAGCAAGTGAAGAACAAACCAAATGTTCCTACATAGAAACCAATTTCCCAAATGGTAGGACTGTAGTATACAGACCAGCTAGATGGTAAATAGTCACGATATAAAGAGGTAACGATGATTACGAAACGCTCGAACCACATACCAATGTTTACGATGATACTCATGAAGAAAGTAACGAATACGTTTCTTCTCATTTTTCTAGACCAGAAAATTTGAGGAGACAATACGTTACAAGCCATCATACCCCAATAGCTCCAACCATAAGGGCTAAATAAATAAGCACGAGAATACCAGAAAGTATAGCCCTCATATTTATTTTGAGAATACCAACCCATAAATAATTCTGTTAAGTAAGCGATACCAACAATAGAACCCGTTAATACAATTACTTTATTCATTAAGTCGATGTGACCAATGGTGATATAATCTTCTAATCCAAATACTTTACGAACAATGATCAACAAACTTTGCACCATCGCAAATCCAGAGAAGATCGCACCAGCAACGAAGTAAGGAGGGAAGATGGTGGTGTGCCATCCAGGAATCACTGAAGTGGCGAAGTCAAAAGATACAATGGTGTGTACAGACAATACAAGTGGAGTAGATAAACCTGCTAATACTAAAGACAAACTCTCATGACGTTGCCAATGCTTAGTAGAACCAGTCCAACCAAATGCAGCGATACCATATAATTTTTTACGCAATTTTGTAAATGCTCTATCACGCACTGTAGCGAAATCTGGAATCAAACCAGAATACCAGAACAACAAGGATACTGTGAAATAAGTAGAGATCGCAAATACGTCCCATAATAATGGAGAGTTAAAGTTCACCCATAATGGACCACGAGAGTTAGGATAAGGCATTACAAAGAAAGCCATCCAAACACGACCCATGTGGAAAATCGGGAATTGACCCGCACACATTACAGCAAAGATAGTCATGGCTTCTGCAGCACGATTCACACCTGTTCTCCAACCTTGACGGAACAATAATAATACCGCAGAGATCAATGTACCCGCGTGACCGATACCAACCCACCATACGAAGTTGGTGATATCCCAACCCCATCCAATGGTTTTGTTCAAGTTCCACTGACCGATACCATAAGTCACCTCACGGTAAACGCTATAGGCGCCAAACGATAATAAGATAAGGGCTATAGAAAAGGCGATGTACCATAAACGTGTAGGCTTCGTTTCTATCGGGCGCAAAATATCTTCGGTTACTTGGTGGTAGTCTTTATTACCGTACACCAAAGGTTCGCGCAGTTGTGATTCGTATTTAATATGCATCTTCGTCTATTTCTAAATTTTTATAATCTATATT
>JBBAJV010000012.1:32465-37214 GCA_040403925.1 Sediminibacterium sp.
GCTTTTGCATTGTCATTTCTAACTTTTGCTAAGTAAGTCACATTCGGTAACACGTGTAATTGCTCTAACACAGTGAAGTTGCGATTAGGATTTTCTGCACGCACCATGGTGATGTCACTATTTTTATCATTTGCATTACCAAAGCTGATTGCATGTGTAGGACAAGCTTGTTGACAAGCCACTTTCACATCTGCATCCACCATTGGACGAGAAGCCTTTTTCGCTTCTAGTTTTGCAGCTTGTAAACGTTGTACACAGAAAGAACATTTTTCAATCACACCACGAGAACGAACCGTTACATCTGGATTCAATACCATTCTTGATAAGTCGTCGTTCATATTCAATACCACATCGTTCACTTCACCTTTTTGATTATCAGGGAAGCTATCCGCACCAGTATAATCGGCCCAGTTAAAACGACGCACTTTGAAAGGACAGTTGTTCGCGCAATAACGTGTACCAATACATCTGTTATACGTCATTTGGTTTAAACCTTCAGAGCTATGGTTGGTTGCAGCAACTGGACAAACGTTTTCACAAGGAGCGTTGTCACAATGTTGACACATCAATGGTTGGAATACCACATTTGGGTTATCCATATCACCACTAAAATATTTATCGATACGTAACCAATGCATTTCATGGCCGCGTAAAACTTCTGGCTTACCAACAACAGAAACGTTGTTCTCTGCATTACAAGCCACTACGCAAGCACCACAACCATTACAAGTGTTTAAATCCACATTCATACCCCACTTGATACCTGGTCTTTCATACACAGGGTACATGGTACCTTGTTTCTCGAAGTTCGCTAACACTTCGTCGTTGGTCATTTTTTCGCCACCCATGATTTGACCTTTCAATTCATGTGCACGCTCTTCGCGGATCTCAGATGGATGCGCCAAGAAAGATGCTAAAGACAATTCTTTCACCACTTCTGTACGATTACCTTGAGCAGTGTCGTAACGGAAATGCGTTTGTATTAATGCAACAAGATAAGTTTCATCTGTAACTGTTAATTGCACATCCGCTTGATCAAAAGAAATCGTTTGACCATTAAAGCTAGCAAAAGGATAGGCGTTTTTACCAGTACCAATCACCGCTTTACCTAAGGCTTCTGTACGGCCGTAACCAACAGCGATACCAATGGTAGAAGGATGTGTTCCAGGAATAATCAATACAGGTAATTCTATACTCGTTTTACCTACAGTTACTTTCACTACTTTTTTAGGAGGTTGAACCTCGTACGCATCTGCTTGACCGGGATTGTTTAAATCAATGTTCAATAATGTTCTTGCCATGGCAGGTGATACTATAATATAGTTATCCCAAGTAGCACGTGTTACTGGATCAGGTAATTCTTGTAACCAAGGGTTAGAAGCACCTTGACCAGCACCGATACCTACTTTTTGGTATAATGCTAATTCAATCTTAGCTGATGATTTTTTAGCAGCCACTGCAGCAGAAGCTGAAGCAACAGCAGCACCGTTCAAAGATGCACCCACAGCAGCAGATGGTGTTGAATTAATCACACCCGCTTGTAATGTTTTATCCCAAGCAGTCACACCACCTAATTTGATAGACCAGAAATTCTTTAAGTATGTAGTGTAATCATTTACATCACCCGCCCATTTCAACAAACTATCTTGGAAAGCCCTTGTCTTAAATAAAGGCGCGATGGTTGGTTGGATGAAAGAGAAATGACCTGTTGCAGGTTCTGCATCACCCCAGCTTTCTAAAAAGTGCGGCGCAGGGATTACATATTTACAAAGTGAAGTTGTTTCGTCTAATTTTTCATTGAAAGAAATCGTGGTTTTTACTTTCGCTAAACCAGCTTTTACTTTATCCGCGTTAGGCCAAGAGTAAACAGGATTCGCGCCAACAAATAAAACTGTGTTGACTTTACCAGCGTTCATATCTTCTACGAAAGCAGCAAAATCACTATCAATCCCTTGACGGTAATTTAATGTAGTACCAAAATCGATTGTGTTGCCATTTGCACCTACTGCATCGTTGATGGCGTTCACTAAAATTTGAACGTTTACATCGTTGCTACCAGCAACAACTAGTGCAGCGCCTTTATGCGCAGTCAATGCTTTTGCAGCAGCTTCAATACCTGCTTTCAAAGTTGCATCTACTCCCTTTACAGTTCCACCTTTTACAGCGTTTAATAAACCAAGTGCAATTGCACCTATTTCGGAAGGACGACATAAATATTTTTCATCCGCATTAGAACCAGTCATACTCGCCACTGTTTCAAAGTGGATATGCTTGCTCATTGAAATATTTTTCTCATCAATTTTTTTACCTACTGCATATTGCTTCGCAAATTCAACAGGGCTTAACCAAGTACCTAAGAAATCGGCACTCAAAGACACAATTGCTTTTGCTTTATCAAAATGGTAAGAAGGCATTACGCGTTTACCATAAGCAGCTTCGTTTGCTAACAACATCGCACTGTGAGAAACTGCGTCATAAGTCAGGTGTTTGCTACCAGGATGTTTAGATAAAAACTGCGCAATAATATTTTTAGTAGAAGGAGAAGTAATTGAACTAGAAACCAACACTACATTACCACCTAATTCAGCAGCAATGGCTTTATCAATGGCTTCGAAGCTTGCTTCTTTACCAGCGATTAAAGGAAAACGTAAACGAGCAGTATCATATAAATCTAACACAGCAGCTTGCACTCTTGCAGAAGTTCCACCATTCGTGATGGCAGATAAATCATTTCCTTCTAATTTGACAGGACGACCATCACGCACTTTCGCAAGTACACTTACCACGTCACCATCTTGTACATAAGTGGTTGCATAATAATCTGCAATACCTGGTACAATATCTTCTGGCTTGTTCGCAAAAGGAATCGCTTTTTTAATGGGCATTTCACAACTCGCTGCCGCAGCTGCTGCAGCTGTGCTAAATCCTAAATATTTTAAGAAATCACGACGAGGTGCTTTTGCTTGTAAAAAACTACCGCTCTTTGCAAGAACAGATTCATCTTCTACAAAAGGAAGTTCCTCTTTGAATTCGTCCTTCACATCTTTGTTATAAGCTTCAGAATTATTTAATTCCCCAAAACTTGACCAGTGCTTTTTTTGCTCCATAGTAATGTATATAAAATATTACGCGTCTCTTTTTTTAAATCTTCTTTTTATATTGTTCTAGTCTTGATGACTACTATTTTTTTTAAAAAACTAGTAGTGACATTTTTGACACTCCGTACCACCAATTTTCTCTACAGTGATACCTTTAGCGCTATCAATTTTTCCGGTACGAAGATCTTCCTGGAATTTCTCGTAGATACTATAAAAACCATTGTCTTTAAATTGCACTTTTGATTCTCTGTGGCAGTTAATACACCATCCCATGCTTAAGTCAGAGTATTGTTTTACTTCACCCATTTTTTGAATTTCACCATGACATTGTTGACAAGCAACTTGTCCAGCGTTCACGTGTTGCGCGTGGTTAAAGTAAACGTGGTCAGGTAAGTTGTGGATACGAATCCACTCAATTGGTTGTGCTTTAGTGGCATCCCAAGGTTGACCTTCTGTAAATCCAGCGTATTTGTATAATTTTTTAATCTCAGCAGTACCATCTACAATCTCCCCATTCTCTCTTACTAAAGGATCACCTTTGTACTCGTTGATAGCAGTGTGACAGTTCATACACACATTCACACTTGGTAGAGTCGCTTGCTTGCCTTGATAAGTCCCACTATGACAGTATTGACAGTTGATTTGATTTACACCAGCATGCACTTTATGAGAATAGTAGATTGGTTGTTCTGGTTGATAATCTTTAGAGCGTCCTAAATTCATTGCACCTACTGTTGTATAATAACCACCTAACACAAATAACAAAATAGCTGTGAAGGCGATGTATCTTTTATTACGATAAAAAGGTACTGGCGTTTGAGGTGTCACACCTAGTTTTTCGTCTGATAATTTTTTTAAGTTGCTGTTCACTTGCATTAAAATAATTGCAAGCACTGCTAAAACCAAACTTAAAATTCCAAACACTAAAGCGTTATCTGATTCAGGAGCAGGAGCCCCTACAGCTGCACCACCTGCTGGCGCTGCGCCTGGAGCAGGAACAGTTTTAATATAACCTAAGATGGCATCAATGTCGGCATTCGATAAACCAGGAAAATTATTCATCGCCACTTTGTTGTACTCATTGTACAAATTGGTCGCATAAGGGTCACCCGTTTTCAAAAATGCAGCAGAGTTTTTAATCCATGCATACAAGTTTTGCTTATCAGGCCAACGATCTTCCACGCCAGCTAAAGCAGGACCAGTTAGCTTTTTATTTACCGCGTGACATGAAGCACAATTCGCAGAGAAAAGTGCTTTACCGTCTTGCGCATTTAGTTGATTACCTATAGCAGCACTAAAGGTGATAAATAAGAAGATCGTTACGATCTTAACTAGGTTTCTTAAAGTTGTCATATGCACGAAGAATGTCAAGTATGGAAAAATATCCTTTAACGGCGCAAAATTAACTAAGAAACGCATTAAAAAGCTTGATTATTGCAAGTTTTTTTTTCTTTTTTCTAATTGAGTTTCAATCGTGTGGGAAGGTTTTAGGTGATGAATGTCATAAAATTGTAAGCATCCAACTTATGGCTATAAATTTTATAAAATCTTGTTGAGGAAATTCGAAAAAAAGAGGACCTTTGGGGCCTTGGATTGGAGGAGATTTTGGGATTTGAGGATGAGATTTAAAGGTTTGAGGGGGGATTAAAGG
>JBBAJV010000012.1:37314-56508 GCA_040403925.1 Sediminibacterium sp.
GAGGAGATTTTGGGATTTGAGGATGAGATTTAAAGGTTTGAGGGGGGATTAAAGGATTTAAGGGGGATTTTCGCAGTTACGATTGATTATATTATGAAAAGTATTAATAAATTACAGCAAAAGTGGGGGGTTGGCCAGGTACAATTTTGGTTAATCATGACCACATTTGCCTTGGGAGGAAGTTTGAGCGGGTACCTAAATAAGCAAATCCTGAAATTGGTGTTTTTGGACAAAAATTTGGCATATTGGCTCATTTATCCCCTATTATTGACCATTTTATGGCCTTTTTCGGTGATTTTTGTGAGTTTTCTAACTGGACAGTTTTCCTTTTTTAAGGGTTATTTGGGGAGGATATGGGGCAGATTGAGCGGAGGGCCAAGTTCGAATATGGGATCGGCTTCATCCTCTGAAACTTTGGGATCTGGTCATTCAGCATCCACTAGCCCAATACATGTGGCGATTTTTGCCTCAGGTGCAGGATCCAATGCTAAAAAGATCATCGAATACTTTGAAAACAAGTCCACCCCGGTTAAAATCTCATTAATTGTGTGCAATGTGCCGGGTGCAGGTGTCTTGGATATGGCAAAATCAAAGGGGATTCCAACCCTGATGATCAATAAAACTGAATTTGCCTCCACCGGTTATGTAGAAAGCTTGCAAAATGCAGATATTCATTTTATAGTACTAGCTGGCTTTTTATGGAAAGTACCAGCGGTCTTGGTGAACGCTTACCCACGAGGCATTGTAAATATTCATCCAGCATTGTTACCTAATTATGGTGGCAAGGGCATGTACGGATCACATGTGCACGAAGCAGTGGTGGCTGCTGGAGAAAAAGAAACAGGTATTACGATTCATTGGGTAGATGCGCATTATGATGAAGGCGATATTATTTTTCAAGCAAGATGTGCTGTTGATCCTAGCGATACACCAACAACGGTTGCAGATAAAATTCATGTATTAGAACATCAACATTTTGCACCAACGATAGAGAAAATATTGAAATAATAAAAAAGGTCCCGAATTTTCGAGACCTTCTTTAAAATATTTTGAAGCTGCTTTATTGAATTTTCTTCTTTGATTATTTTTCTTTGATTAGATTTCTTTGTTTAGCTTTTCCCAAACTCAATGGTATACAGCCATTCTAGTAAAACTTTAATTTGAAATTTAGTATTGGCTGTATTTATATTACCTGCTTTGTTGGATAAGACAACAAATAATCCAGACACACCAGTATCATTGCAAGAGAGCATATAATTAGCACGTTCAATTTTAAAATTACTATTGGCATTTTGCAAAGCAGTCAAAGCATTTTGTAGATCTTGTTTTAGCAATGTAAAAGCTTCTGCAGAATGAATTTGCAAAGTGTCAATCTCTTGCTTATAAATAAATTGATCGTTCTTGAAAATGACATCAATACTAAAATGATTGTTTGCAAGTTTACGGTAACTGTAATTCAATTTACCATTGTTGCTATACTTTAAGATGCTATTTGTTGAATTGGTTTCGATTGAATTGCTAGTTGCTTGTGCAAATAAAGTATTTGAACAAAAAGACAAAAGCAAAGCAAAGGCAGCAAGGGGGAGATTGTGCATAAAAAAAAATTTTACCGAAATTACGTGAATCCTTTTTAACTATTGAAACAAAATGATGAAATTATTACATGTTCTAAATATGTAAAATTTAAAATATACAATTAAAAAATATACTATTAAACTAGTTTATCATTAATAATGATATGTATGGGCAAGTATTACAACTAAGACCATATCGGTAAAGTCTATTTCCAGAGATCTTCTGATTAAATTTTTGTTGTTTTGCCTTCATTGAGCTCTTGGATACTCTCTAATAAATACTTTGTCTCTGCTATCGAATTATAAGCTTCTTATGAAAGGATAACTACATTTTCTTTACCCTTTGGTCTTTTTATAATAATGTAATCCTTAATATTCTGTCCAATTTGATCAAGCTCACTATCCATATTTCTTTCAAATTCAGCAATTGTAAGTTTCTTAATCATAATTATCGGTTGAGTAAGGAAATTGTGACAATTATTGCAACTGCTATAATTGTAAATATTAATGATGCCTTATTAATGAGTTGCTTTTTATGTCCTATATAAAATACTATTCCGCAAATTCCAAGGATAGCAATATTTATTAAATATCTATGTTTAGTATTAACTAAAGTATAATGATCTACAACAAGACTTAAAAAAATAGTAAAAGCCAAAATACCATAAAGTGTATTTCTAGTTTTTTCCTGCTCGTTAATTAAACTTTGATTAGGCATAAATAGTACTGTTTATTTACTTTTTAAAAAATTCTGTATAATAAAGTTAACTATTTATTGAATTAATCTTCGGCGTAATTATACGTTATGATTTTTTAGAAAATTTTCTAAAGAAAAACCCACTCGGATAAAGTGGGTTTAAAATATTTTCTTGAAGGACTTGCTTATTTTTTTAAATAAGAGGCAAATTCAGAGAAACTCATTCTATCAATTACATCTTTATACTTAAGCCTAGTTTCAGCAATTGATTGATTATAATAAGTTTCATCATAAGTTGATAAATAACAAGCAACCTCAGCGCCATTCATATTATATAGCTTTTCAGATAATTGAGTTTTTATACCTCTAAAAACTTTAACAGTATCAAAATTTTTATTTACCTGTTTCATATTCAATTATATCTTTTGGTGACCTTATCTCAATTTGACTATATCCCAATTTCAAACTTACAGAATTATAACCACGAATCCTAAATACATTTACAATATGTTTAAAATTCCAACTAACAAGTATATCCACTTTTAATATTGTGGCGATTGCAATATGATGGCAATCATCAAAGCTTGTTTGCCCAACTACCTTTTCTGAAATATAAGAATTTGCTAATAATTCCGATTCAGGACTTGAACTTATTAATTCAATATTAGACCTGTCTATTTTATTAAAAAAGTCTTTAATATAGGTTGGTGCTAAATCAAGTTCATTTAATGTTAATGATGAAATGACTAATATAAATTTTTTCTTCTCAACCATTTCGAAAAGAAGATTAGTAGTTTCATTAAACTCTTCATCAAAGGCTCCGCCAATAACTAAAGTATCTAGGTATATTCTTTGTTTCATGCAGCAATAATAAAAATCCAATTGATGCAATAACAGCGTATTTATACTTTAGAAGTTTTTCTAAAGAAAAAGTCAATTAAAAATTAACCAGGCATACGAGAAATGTATTTCTCTATTTCTTTGATTTGATCCAACACTTGTTTAGTAGAAGGTTTACAAGCTTTTGCTTTGCGGAAAAAATCTTTAGCAGCGCGGAACTCACGCTTATTCATAAAAATTTGACACATACTTAAATAAGCCACTGCCTCAGATTCTTTATCAGGAATGCCCGCACGAATTGCGGCACGGATATAAGCTTCGCCTTGCTTAGTGTCCCCTTTTTGCATGGACATCATCCCTAATTGTAATTTATTTGCACCCTCCGCTTCAGGCATTGCTGAGCCAAGACTGCTACTCATTTTAAGGTGCTTCTCGGCTGTGTCAAAATCTTGTTTTGCCATGGCAATATTACCCTTAATAGTATAGTAAGTACTTCTTACAGGCGTGTACAATAAACCAGGAAACCAGATGGTCGCTAAAATGCGCTCCACTTCTTCGATATTACCCGCTTCCATCGGTGCTTGCACTAAACGCAATGGACCAATAAAAATATGACTCAATAGGCCAATCACACCAAGCATATACAATGGGAAAACAGGCCAAAAATTAGCCAGATCGGTTAATTGAAGGGTAGCAGCGCCAAAAATGGCCATTAAGCTTAACCAAAAACGAAACTTGATAATGATATTGTAAAAGCCCATAATGATGTCGATTTGAGCTGTGAAGATACCAAATTATAGCATAATAAAGAGCCGGATGGATAAAGTATGGATGCTTAAAAAAGAATAGTTATTTTTGCCCTCCTTAATGGGTCTTTTGGCCTTGTTAAGCCTCGGGTCCTAGCGATTCGATGGTCCCGTAGTTCAATGGATAGAATAGGTGTTTCCTAAACACTAGATCCAAGTTCGATTCTTGGCGAGACCACAAACCCTCAACACGAAGTGTTGGGGGTTCTTCATTTTGAGACAACGTCGAAAGCTTGCTTTCGTAAGTTGGTGAGAGATGAAGAACCCAAACTATCCCGCACAGCGGGATGGTTTGAAAGGGTTTGAGTAAGTTCAATACGGAAGAAGACAGTGCGAGCGAAGCGAGTACTGGCAGTATTGGCGAAACCACATTAGATTTTTAAAAGGCGCCAAGTTGTGGCAGTCTTGCATTGTATAAAATACTCCCTTAAGAGTCAATCCTTTTTATTTTAGCACCAAGTTGATTTAGCCTTTGATCTAGATACTGGTAACCGCGGTCTATCTGTTCAATATTTTGTATAATACTTATCCCATCGGCACTTAATGCGGCAATTAATAGAGCGACACCAGCTCGAATGTCAGGGCTACTCATCGTAATGCCTCTTAATTTTTGTGTGCGATCTAAGCCAATCACTGTTGCACGATGTGGATCACAAAGAATAATTCTCGCACCCATATCAATTAATTTATCAACAAAAAATAATCTGCTCTCAAACATTTTTTGATGTATCAGTACACTTCCTTTTGCTTGTGTTGCAACCACTAATAAAATACTTAATAAATCGGGGGTAAGTCCTGGCCATGGATGATCAGAAATAGTTAAAATAGAACCATCTATATAATTATTTACTTCATAACTATTTTGTGCAGGTATATAAATATCATCTCCTTTGATTTCAAGATGAATACCTAATTGTTGAAATTTTTCTGGGATCATGCCAAGATGTTGCACACCAGCATTTTTTATTGTTATTTCGGAACCAGTCATTGCTGCTAATCCGATAAAAGATCCTACTTCAATCATATCAGGTAAAATGGTATGCTTACAACCACCTAATACTTGAACACCTTCAATGATTAATAAATTTGATTTTATACCAGAAATTTTTGCGCCCATACTATTTAACATGTGGCAAAGCTGTTGAATATAGGGTTCACAAGCGGCATTATAAATAGTAGTTTGACCTTTTGCCATCACAGCCGCTAAAATAATATTAGCAGTACCAGTAACGGAGGGTTCTTCTAATAAAATATCTGCACCAATTAATTGCTTAGTTGAAAGTTTAAAAAAGCCATCACCTTGTTTGTATTCCGAAACCACACCTAATTTTTCAAACCCCATAATATGGGTATCCATTCTTCTTCTTCCAATTTTGTCGCCCCCTGGTTTGGGAATAAATGAATGATTGCATCTGGCTAATAAAGGACCTGCAATCATCACGGAACCCCTAAGTTTATTTGCTTTTCTCTGGAATGCAGGGTCGTTAAGTTTATCAATATCAATTTGACTTGCATTAAATTGATATTCTCCTTCTTTTACATGTGTGACTTTAACTCCTAAATCCACTAATACCTCTATCAATAAGGTCGCATCAATAATATTAGGGATATTGCAAATCGTAACTGGCTCAGAGGTAAGCAATACTGCACATATCACTTGTAAAGCTTCATTTTTAGCCCCTTGAGGGGTAATATTACCACTTAATTTATACCCCCCTTGTACCTCAAATGACTTCATGATTAAACTTTTCCAAATTTACCTATAATCTTATACATCAAACAGGTCAAAACAGAATATTTTAAGTAATATTATTGTACTTATGGTATCACATACTAAAAATGTAAGTTTAGCTCCTTATAATTCTTTTGGGATTGATGTAAAAGCTGCACACTTTATTCGTTTTCAAAATACGAATGAAATAGCAACTATTTTTTGTTTGCCTGAACTACAGATAATAACACAAAATAGTGAGCCCCTATTAATTTTAGGGGGAGGAAGCAACCTATTACTATGCAATGATATCAAAGGGGTTGTGATAAAAAATGAAATCCAATATATCAAAATACTAGAAGAGACAATACAGACAGCAATGGTTGAAGTAGGCGCAGGCGTTCCATGGCAGGATTTTGTAGATTATACCATCAATAAGCAATGGGGAGGGATAGAAAATTTATCATTGATACCAGGCTCAGTAGGTGCAGCACCTATACAAAATATTGGTGCTTATGGGATAGAGGTATCCAGTGTTATTGAAAAAGTAAATTTATACCATATTGAAACCAACCAATTTTTTAGTTTAAATAATAAGGAATGTTATTTTGGCTATAGAGATAGTATTTTTAAAAAAAGCTTAAAAAATAAAATAATAATTTGTTCGGTTATTTTTAAATTACAAAAGAATCCTGTTTTAAATATATCTTATGGCGCTATTGCAGATGAATTAAAAAGTGCTACTAATATTACAATCAAGGAAGTATCAGAAGCCATTATTTCAATCAGACGATCTAAATTACCCGACCCAACATTATTAGGAAACGCAGGTAGCTTTTTTAAAAATCCCGTCATTAATGAAAATCATTTTCAAAACTTAATATTAAAATACCCCGATTTAAAATATAATAAAGTGGACGTTTTATATAAAATTTATGCTGGTTGGCTTATTGAAAATGCGGGTTGGAAAGGGTATCGAAAAAATCAAGTGGGCTGCTATGAAAAGCAAGCTTTAATACTAGTTAATTACGGGCATGCACAAGGGAGAGATATTTTAGAACTAGCCCAAAATATACAAAGGTCTGTCTTAGAAAAATTTTTTATTACATTAGAAATGGAAGTGAATCTTATTCAATAATTTATTATCATCGCTACCTTATTTCCAAATGGACTTCATTTCACCTTCCGGATTATTCCTTTTAGTGGGTATTAAAGTGTGCTGCACCGTGTGTAGCAAAACCCCATTTACCTACACACTTACTACACATTTGTGGGTATTAATACTTTGTTAACCAAATAGTTATGAATAAAACGGGGATTAGGTGTTTCCTAAACACTAGATCCAAGTTCAATACGGAAGAAGACAGTGCGAGCGAAGCGAGTACTGGCAGTCTTGGATTTAAAAGACTTCAGTCTTGAAAATGATAATCTACAACTCAACCTCCATTAATTCTTCAGCAAGTTTATGTAATGAAAGTTGAATTTTATGCTTTTGAGCAGCTCTGGGCTTTTTTAAACCAGAAGCATAATGTTGTATTTGTTTTTGCTTGATGCCTGTAATCCTTTCAAAAGATGCATTGGTAAAAACGCCTTTGTAATAATTTAATAAACTTTGGGTATCGAATCTATACTTGATTTTGTATTCACCTTGAAGCTTTTTAGGGAGATTGGTTTTATTATATTTTTTAAATAATTTGATTGCGTTTAAAACAGACTCCTTCGCTTCCACAACAGTTTCGCCAGCACCAAAAATACCATCGATATTTTCTGCATATGCAGAGTAATGGTCTTTCGTTTTCTCAATCACCACTTTTATTGTATTCATACTTAGCTTGATTATTAATAAAAAATAAAGGTAGTAAAAATACTACCTTTAACAAATTAAATATTTGCAGAAATCAACAGCCCTGCAATATTGAATTATATGAGATGTAGAATTAGCGTATTTATACGCAGAAAAGACTTTGAGTAAGTGTAATATGGAGGAAGACTTTAATCCTTCTCTCTAAATAAAAGAAGACTTGTTATCGCAAGAAGGGATAACAATGCGCCAAGAAGTGTCCCCTCATACCATTCTGTTTCGATGCGCTCAAGCGGGAAGCCTGTTTGATCTACAATTTGAACAGTTGGGGTTTCTTGTATTAATGCAGCTTTAGACACTTCAAGATTTTTCATCAACTCGGCATAAATAGTTGTTAAAACCATTTTATCGCGTTGTGAAATTTCAGAGTACACTGGCGCATTGATATCGGCAGGATTTACATTTAATAATAATCTTGCATCTTCTGTGGCAGAATAAGTTTGTTGATTCAATAAACTAGAAATACTATCTGTTCTTTTTTCAAGACGCTCAATATTATTTTTTAATCTACCTACTTTAGCATCTACATAAAAATCGGTTGTAATTTTAATGATACCTTTAGTAATCATTAAACTCATTAGCTCATCCTTTGTATTGATAGCAATACTAAAGAAGCTTAATTTTTTATCCGGCTTTACCACAGACAATTCTTTTTCTTCGATGCGTTTAATGATCAATTTCAATAAACTATCTTGCAAGCGTACATTTTGATCTGGTTGTCCAAAATAGATTGCGCGACCAATTTTTTCATTACCCGCCCATTTTTCTCTTAAACCATATACATCAGCATAGCGATCGGCTATTGTATAATTAGCAATTGCAGACTTATTATTTGAATCTGCAACTGCATTATTTTTAGTTGAACTAGTGTTATTCGCAATTGGATACGGTGTCTTCAAACACTCAGCCATCATGGACTTGCTCTTTAATAAGGAAAGTACATTGTCTCCAGACAATACCCCATTACCAGAACCCGCTAAGCTACCAATATCCATTCCAATAGAACCGCCAAGCGATGATAATAATCCACCACCAATACTTTTACTATCCTCTACAGAAAAAGTGATTTCTGCATTGTAACGAACAGGTTTAAAAATACTATACGCTAATCCTAAAGCAGCGCCAATCAATACTATGATTAGTACTAATTTAACATTTGCACTAATGACTTTTTTAATTTTTACGACCCAGCCATTCAACCAACTCGCAAAAGAGAAAGGTTGTTCGTAAGGATAATTAGACATATCGTTCGGAGCGTTCATCAGTTTAATTTTAAAATGGCAGCTAAGCTCACCAATCCAGAAATGATAGAAGTAATAGCAGTGATTTCGGCAATGGATAATCCTTTTTGTTTTTCAGGCACTTCTGGTACAATAATTTTACTGCCAGATTTTACAGTTGGATAAAATCTAAAGAACAAGAACTTAGTCGTCTTACGATTGATGCCATTGCTATATTGAATATAGGCTTTAGCTAAAGAACCTCTATTCTTTAAACCACCAGCTGCAGAAATATAAGATTTAAAACTGCTTGATTCAAAACGAATTAATTGAGGATTATATACTGCACCCACAATTTCAACATAAGGGTCGTTGCGTGACACAAATAAACTATCGCCAGGTAACAATAGCAACCCCATATCTTTTGCTGCATTTTGTTCAAGGTTCACGCCTATTCTTGTACCATAGCGGAAAACTTGTAAGTCTTTCAATGAACCATATTGCGTTAAGCCCCCTGCACGTTTAATGATGTCTTGGATGGTTTCGTCACGGCGCTCTAAAGCAAAATTTCCAGGAAACAATACTTCACCGCGCACTTTTACGTCACCAATAAATTTATAGTTCAATAATCTAGGTACATAAATATAATCTTGTGGCTCTAAAGTCAAAGAAGCGTCTTTATTCATAAGTGCTGCGTCTAATTCTAATTTCATCAAGTCTACCATTTGATTGCTCATAGCATCTGTTCTATTTTTCTCTAAACGAGAAAGCTCTACTCTATGGTAAGCTGCGTCATTCATGAAGCCACCAGCAAGTGCAATCAAGTCTTGAATCTGCATGCCTTTTCTAAATAAAATCTTTCCTGGATTGCGCACATTACCATCAATTGTTACATATTGTTGTTCAATTAAATCGTCTTTTGCAAATACATGGATCGAATCTTCTGAACTCAATGCAATGTCATTGGTACTTAAGGTAGATAAGTCAACAGAAACAATTGTTTTTTCTCTATTCACTCCAACACGTTTGATGATGGCTCTTGTCAAAAATGCATCAGCTCTTAAGCCATCTGCTTTTTTAAGTAAGTTATTTAGAGAAAGCTGTGGCGTAAATCCGTATTCACCGGGACGGTAAACAGCACCTGTAATGGTTACTTTATTTTCAAACAGCGGTTGCATCTTCTCTGCAAAAATAGAATCACTTTGCATCGGGATATAATTCATGAAGGAACTTGTCTCCACATCTTTATATAATTTCTCACGGCCATTTAATTGTACAATCTTTAAACGATCCGTAAATGCAGAATCATTAAATCCACCAGCAAAAGCCAAAGCTTGTGCCAAGTTTTCAGTAGGCAATAATTCATAGACCATTGGACGCTTCACCATACCAGCAAACTCCACACGTTTTAAGGTAGTTGTGAAAACTAATACATCCTGGTCTTCTAAACGAATGTCAGCAGGCAATACTCCTTTTTGTAAAAATGGATATAAGTCAATTGTCGCAATCATTTTATTGTTACGAATCACTTGGATATTTCTTAATGTACCATTGATTGTTGGGCCACCAGTAATATACACCACGTTAAATACAGTTGCTAATGCAGAAACTTGATAACCACCAGGACGTTCTACTTCTCCAATCACTGTCACACGGATAGACCTGCCATTGGATAAACTTAGATTCAATTTTGTTTTACCCATTGTTAGAGCAGGATAAGATTTAGCCATGCGTGCAAAAATGCGTTGCTTCGCTTGTTCTATCGTCAGGCCTGTTAAAGAGATGAGTCCAACATATTCTACTTTGATGGATCCATCACGAGATAATTTTGCATCAAAATCTGTTTCGTTCAACCCACTTAAAGTAATATTTAATTCATCACCAGGACCTAAGATATAATTCTTGGGAGTGGCTATATTTAAATTAGGCTGAAATTCTGTATTAGGATTGCTAAAAAAACTATAGCCGTAATATTTATCATTCGTGCGAATAAATGGCACTTCGTTCACCCAACTAGAATCTTGTAAAAACATCGAAGTGTCTTTAATGAAATTTTTGTTAGAAGCACTTGTCCCAAATTTTGATTTTTGTGCAGCCTGAATCCCTACTAATCTTTTTTTAAACATCCCCACTTCATTTGGACCCAGCCCCTTTTTTACCATCATCTTCATGGCTTCAGATTCAGACATGCCTTTAGCAGAAAATTGCTGCCAAACCTGCATCATCTGTTGATCAGACAATTGATTGATCTTAAGGTTCTTTAAGTCTTGAGCACCAAGGCTTCCAACTAAAAAAATAGCAGCCAAAACCAGGATGCTTTTTGTTTTTGCAAAAAATGATGTCATTATTATCTTCTTATATATGTAAAGTTACTAAAATTTATTCCAGCAAATCCCTAAACTGACATCTGAAAACCATTTGCCTTTGCCAATACTAGGTTTTTGGAAGGTATTGGCATAACTAAAGTTCAAAATCAAATTATTCCAGAGTTCATATTGCGCATTTAAGCCCATTTTAGTGCGCTTGTATTGTGGGTTAAAGCCAAATTTAGGTTGAGGCTCGGCAAAATACTGTGTTTCTATATTGGCTTCCCCATTTTTACGCAATATAAAGGCAAAAGCTTCCAGGCTTAAGTTGGCTTTAGGATGGTATTTGGCACTTAATAAAATCCGATCCGCATTGGACCCCATCCAGTCACCTAGGCTATAATTGGCATTGGAATAGTTTTGAGCAGCAATAAAGTTGCGGTACATAAAAGGATTTAAGCGCGTATACTCTGCATTGAAACTAAGGTAATGCGCAAAAAAGTCTGTGACCGTAGCGCCCAATTGATACCCTAACTGATTACGTGACTTGCCAGCATTAAATGCAGTGCTCAATCTTACTTCATCAATCATCCACTGACCATATAAGTGCGTATTCGGTAATTGATTTCGACTGCTAAATCCAAAAAAGAATTGCCCATTGGATCCAGTCAAAATATTATCTGCAAATTTTTGGTTGTCAAATGCTTTGAAAAAAGTGACAGGCAACATATAAGCCAATTGTAAGTTTTCACTGTACATAATAGATTCACCTAAATTAATTTTCAATCCTTTCATAGGTGCAATCTCTACCGAATGTGTTGCAAAAAATTTAGGCAGGTATTGTTGACGCACACCGCCATACACTTTATTGTTTAAAGCATAGGTAGCACGAGGATCTAACACACCCGATTGCAACCAAGCATGCATATAATTAAATTTTAACCATTTGCTAGGTTGATAGTTGAGCGCATAAAAAGGATAAGCAGGTGCTTTGTCCGATAAAACAATATTACCATATTTACCATAACCCATCACATGCTGATCTTGACCCACTGTGATCATACCCTTATTTAAACGATAGCTTAAACTGGCGTTCATTTGGGAGTAGTTCAATATTTTTGGATTCGTTGTTCCCTTTTTTACTAAACCTGGTAATTCATTGTCCATACGTAGCGAATCAAAACGCCCTTGTTCATTGATGTCCATAAAACTCAATTGAAAACCAATACGCTTACCAGCGTAACCCGCAAGCTGAAAGCCTTTCCCTTGGATGGTATTGGATTTACCATTTCGTGAATGTATTGTAACATTACCCACTGGATCAACGATGATACCAAAATCATTGTCCTTGTAAGCAATCAAATGTTGTTGTGCAGATGGATTTGACTTTAATTTTTTAAAGGCAATAAACTGAGGGCTTGTGCTATTCCCAATTTTTATAACTTTTGGATTTTCTAATGCAAAACCTGCAATAAAAAACTGCAATTCTTTTTGCTCTATTGCAGATAAATCTTTTTGGGTTTGCAGCTCTTCTAATTTTTGAAATATAATTTTACGATCAACAGGTTTAATAAAATCGTTGAATTCAATTTTTCCTTTCTGCGCCATGCGACTTAAAAAATCAATCACTGTTGACTGATGGGATTGCACCTGTGCGTTTAATGGCGAAATGTTTTGCATCATTGTCTGCAATAATAAAATACAAAATACTATTTTGACAATTTTTTTAGGATGCATGTTAAAAAATATTTTAGTAGGCGCCATTATCGCGCAACATTTTAATGATGGTTTGCAAAATAATTTGCAGGTCTAAAGTAAAGGACCAACGATGAATATAATACAAATCGAAATTCACACGTTGTTCCATTTCCTCATGGGTACGCACTTCGCCTCGGCAACCATTGATCTGCGCCCAGCCAGTAATACCCGGATTAATCATATGTCGCTTTAAATAATTGTCTACACTCTTCATGGATTCTAAATTCATAGGCGTTGGATGCGGTCTAGGACCCACCACAGACATCTCCCCTTTTAAAACATTCCAAAACTGAGGCAATTCATCAATGCTATATTTACGCAATACCTTACCTAGGCGTGTAACACGTGGGTCATTGCGAGAGGTTTGTTCAAAATCTTCTTTACTGTGGCCATTGTATCCATTTTCGGAATGCATGGTTCTAAACTTATAACAAATAATGGGTTGGTTGTTTACACCCCAACGTTCTTGCTGATAATATACCGGCCCTTTGGAATCAAGCTTTACTAAAATAGCAATGATTGGAAATAACCACCAACCAATGGTTGCAAAAAATAAACCTGCAAATAATTTATCAAATAACATTTTAAAAAACTTGTTCTCCCATTTATCAAGTGGCAGTTCATTTAAATTAATCACCGATAACAAACCCAGGTTATCCATCTCCTCGGACTTGGTAGTTAAGTCTTGAAGCGCGGGCATCAAACGAACACGAATATTCAGTTGATCACAAATATCAGCACAATAACGAATGTCCCATGATTTTTCACTAGGTAAAGAAATAATCACCTCGTCTATATGTTGCGCCTTTAAAGCATTTTCTAAATCACGGATCTTCCCTAAAAAATGGATGCCCTCTGTGTTATCTTGACTATGCAGTTCTTCGTCATGAATAAAGCCAACACATTTATAGCCATAGTAAACGTGCTCCTTCAATGTTTTAAAAAACTCAATCGCCGTTTTATTGTAACCTACAATAATCACCGCATCGTTTAATGTACCCCCTTCAAATGCAAGGTGTTGTTTTTTACGGATATAATATTTTGCAAGAATCGAAATAGAAAAATGCAAACTCACTAAAACACTAAAACGAAATAAGTTCGCATAGGCTGATTTAGTTAAAAACAAAAACGCACTTAATAAAATTACAAATAAGGCGTTGGAATAGAAATTAAATAAAATTTCCTCGGGGAATTTTTTATAAATACGGTTACGGTATAAACGACATTTGTGGGCAGCTAAAAACCAAAAGCCCAACAATAAACCAAAAAATAAAAAATCAATAAAGGAGGAGGGGAAGATAAAAGCTTGATGCTTGATATAGATGGCTATAAAAAGCGATAAAACCAAACTCAAGGCGTCAATGCCAATTAAGTTATTTTTATAATAACGCTGTTTCCAATGCATGCACCTCTATTTTTTATTCGCCAAAGATTTGAGATGATAAAGGTATAAATCGGAGACCGTTTCCCAAGTATATTTTTCGGTTATTCCTTGGTGTATGATGGCTCTTTTAGCCTCAATATCAATGAAATGCGATTCGGCCCAGTTAAACCAGCGGGTACAATCGGCAGCGGATTTAGAGAAATAGAAGCCAAATTGCTCGTTTTGGAGCACTTCACGGCTAAAAACGGTGTCTAAAGCAGCAATCGCACAGCCATTGGCCATGGCTTTAAGTAAAGTGGGGTTGGTGCCACCAAATTCATGCCCATGTAGGTAGGCATAACAATATTTATAGAGCGAAGCCAGGGTTTCAGGGCTGCGGACATAGCCAGTAAAGACCAAACGAGGGTCTTGGTAGCTTCTAATTTTATCGGCATAAGCGTCTTTATAAGGCACATCACCAACAATCACTAGTTTTTTAGTACTGTTGGATTGGATAAAGCCTTCAATCAAAATATCTGCATTGTTATCGGGGATCATCCTGCCCACAATTAAATAATAATCCCTTTCTGCCAAGTTCCACTCAGCTAAAAAGGGGAAGTCAGCGCCTGCACTTGTTTCGGCGCCGTAGGTGATCACCACCGATTTGGCACCAAATTCTTTTAAGTAGATGGCTTGCATGGCATCGGCATCTGTAATGAGTAGGTCCATAAAACGCACCGCCATTTTAGCGGCCCATTTAAAATAGACACCACCAAAGCCTTTCCATTTAGGACGTAACCATTCAAGGCCATCCACATTCATCATAGTGGGTTTACCAAAAAGACGAGCAATCAAACCAAAAGGACCATTGCTCACATTCAAAACCAAGGCCACATCCACCTTGGAAAAAACCATATGCCAAAAAGCAAGAAGGGAATGGATGGGTTGTGCCAAGGATTTAAAAGGAAGTGTTGGAATATAAACCAAACGAATCCCATTGACATGAGAAGGTTTGTCAGGAAATAAATGTGCGTGACAATACACGGTAATCTCCACGCCTTTTGCAGGCAATCTTTCCGCCAAGGCTTTCACCAAAGTTTCATAACCACTATACACATAGGGATAACCACGAGAACCAATGATTGCAAGTTTTAAGGTTGAATTGATATGGTTCAAATTTTGCTGCATGGTTAATTATCAAAAACTGCTTTCATGTTTTTTTCAAAAGCAGCTTGACTAAAATAAGTCACTACCCTTTCTTTACCCGCGGCGCCCATTTGATGGCGAATGCTTGCAGGCAAGATAGCATGTATTTTTTCAGCAGCCAATGCTGCATTGTCTAAAGGAATGAAAATACCTGTTTCATTTTCTTGCACCATTTCTAAAGCGCCACCTTGCGAAGTGGCAGCAACTGGAATACCGTATTGCATCGCTTCAAGAATGACGGTAGGTAAGGAGTCAGGTTGAACAGACGAAACTACTAACAAATCTATAGCAGCATAAAAATTTGACATCTGCTCTACTTTTCCAAGATAATGTACTTCTGCTTCCAATTTATATTCACGGATTAAAGCAAACATTTCGTCTACTAAATATTCTTGACCAGGATAAGGATCTCCAGCAATCAAAAAATGAATATTGGAACTAGCACTTCTTGCCTTAAGTGCCTTCGCAATGGCTAAAAAATAAGGCTGTCCTTTAATCACATGAATTCTACTTGCCAGTCCTAGTAATACTGCATCTTCTGGCAGACTATATTGTTTTCTATAATCATTCGAAACAGGCTGAATGATTGGCTCAATCCCATTATAGATCCTGGTTAAATTATTTTTATCTGTTAAGCCTTCTTTCCAACAGGAGGCGACTGCATCAGAAACAACAATTAACTTATCAGCACCTCTACGCATTTGCCAATTTAAAAAACAATGTAAAATTTTAGGGCTTTCAATGATCTCATGAATATGCCAAAAATGTTTTAATCCATTTTTCTTTGCCACCCAAGCACCAATTAATACGGATGCGGTATTTGAATAGACCAATTCAATTTGATGTGAATGAATGATGGAGTTTAACAAAGTAGTGGCTATGCTCCATTTTTTTAATCGATTGAACAAACCAACGATATTAAAATACTTACGACGAATAATACCCAAATTAATAATATGCACTTCTGCTCCAACCAATTCAAGTGCTTCTTCTAAATTGCCTTTATTAGATAAAACAACTATACATTGATGCCCTTGCTTGCGCAATAAAGTCACGGTTTGTAAAAATATTTTACTTGCGCCGTATAAATCTGATGAACTATGTAATAATAAAATGCGCATTATGAATGAATAGCTTGTTTAAAGATATCAAGTAATTGATCGCAGGATTTTTTCCAATTAAAATCTTGTAAACGTGCATTGCCCTTTTGAATCATATCCATTCTTAGGGAATCATCTTCCATAATGCGCTTTAATTGATCAACTAAATCTTTTACATTATAGGGATCAAATCCTATGGCAGCATCTCCAGCAACTTCGGGCATACAGGTATTGTTGGCAATTAATAATGGAAGTTGGAACTTAAATGCTTCTAAAATAGGCAAGCCAAAGCCTTCGTTCACTGAAGGGAAAACATAAATGAATGCATTTTGATACATGGTCAACAAATTCCCTTTGTCCAGATACCCCGTTAAAATGATTTTATCTTGTAGTTCGGGTGCTTTAGCTAGTTCGAGTATTTCATTGCTAGCATCAGAATTCATTTTTTTATTTGAGCTACCCACTAATACTAATTTTAAATCTGTATGGCCTTGTTGGACCAAGGCTTTAAATGCTTTGATTAAAAAAGGAATATTTTTTCTTTTATCAAAAGTGCCAACATGTAAAATATATTTTCCTTCAAACTTTGGCAAGCTAGGATCTACCTCATTTAATAATTCTAATTGATCTAAAGTGATTTTGGGTGCTTCATAAACAACTTCAATTTTATTGACTGGTAGTTGATAACAAGTGGCTACTCTTTCTGCAGCATAATGGGTTGGAACTATAATCTTACCCGCTCTTTTTGCACCCCATAAACCAAAGAAGTTGAATAAGACCAACCAAAGGCGATTGTAATGTGCAGGATATTCTATAAAGAAGGCATCATGGAATACAGGTATAGTAACAAATTTATATTTGCAAATAGGTACAAAATAATCGGTGCAAAAAACAATATCACATTGATGTTGATAGGCCTTCCAAGGCAAAGTAATTTGTTTCCAAATAAAAAAACGAATATGCTCTCTAATTTTCAACAATGGATTGCTTCCTAAATAAGGTGCATAGTTGGTATCAAAAAATAAAAACTCAAATCCAGGTCTGCCTTTTTTAAATTCATACACTACGGCTTCTAAATAAGTTAAAGAACCTGTGGTAGCTAATTTTAAATCTCTAATATCAATTGCTACACGAATCATACTAGGTCTTCTGTTTTAGATTGATAAAAATTGACCATTAAGCCAGATAAAAACCAAGAAAGAAAGCTTACATAAATATATGCGTCAATATTGGCAGTAAACATAGGAATAAACAAGCCCACTTTCAATAAAACCGTAATCAAGGCAAGTGTATAAAATTGACCTTTTGCAAATTTAAGTTGCTTCACTGCCAACACTAGTAATGCAATATAAATCGTTAAATAAGTGAACATGGCAATCACGCCAGCTTGCACGCCAATAATAATCAATTGATTTTCGCCTCCTATGTTGTCACCGGAAGCATTCGCCACCCTGCCCGACTCTCCTAATCCTAAACCCAATGGTTTTTCAGCCATTGCTTCTAAACCGTTTAACCATTCAATCACATGGCCAATACTGGAGGTATTGGTAAAATTAATTGTATTGATTACATAATCATATAAGTCACCCTCTACAAAAGCAAAGAAAATAATGATGATTGTTATTGAAAGGGTGTGAAAATAAAAAAGTGTTTTTTTCATATTGGCAATCCATGCATATACATAGATGACTAAAAAATAACTTACAAAAGCAGCACGAGATGCAGCAAATAAAATACAACAGAAGGTGGCGAACAAAGCAAGGACATGAAAGGAGTCCATATAGATACCTAATTTTTCTTGCTTTCGAGTCATCACACCAAGTGCAATCGCTAGGGCTAATATGATGGCTGCTGCAAACTCAAGTGGATTTGAAAAGATACTGCCAAAACGCTTTGACCCAGACTCTGTTTCGAAAGTCCAACCCAGTCCATACTTCCCAGTAGGTTCGGTATCAAAAAATTTAAGGTTATAATCGGCATAACCCGTAAAAGCATGGAGGTGTGTGTTTGTAAATTTCTCAATCAAGGCCACTGCAAATGCTACAATGATTACAAATAAAACAAATGCATATATCTTATTTAAATGCAATTGCTTAAAGTTGATAAAACGTCCAATAAAGTACAATAGGGGGAAGAAGGCGATATTTTTAAGCGCTAATAATTTAAAAAAGATACTGTAACTACCAATGGGAAGGATAAAATAAGCAAGGGTATAAAAAAAGAAAAAAATCACTAGCTTATCAATAAAATGCAATTTTATTTTTTTGTACTCATGTACACTAAATGCAATGATTACACAACTAATAACAATTATAAATTCTTTGAAAAACTGAAGAAAAGGAATGGCCTTAGCGAATCCAAAAGCAAAACTTACAGACATGGTATTGATGTAAATGGGCAAGCCAAAAATCAAGAATACCAATAAGCCCTGCATTTTAGACTTTGCTAAATGAAAGAGCCCGTAGATAAAAGCTGTAATATAAATAAGTGGGAAGAGCAGCAACATCCTTTACATAGATTTAATGCCTAAGGTAAACAAAAAGCTATTTAAATCATTCGGGTTATTAAAACCAAGCCCAGAGGCATCTGCAGGTTGGGACCATTGATAATTATAAGATCTTTTAATGGCTATGCTTGAACTAATGATCCACCGTTTTATTGGGTGATCTGCCATTAAGCGTAAGCCAAAATCCACCCATTTGGTTTTACTAGGATTGCTGAATGCTAAATTGTCTTCAAAGAAAACACCATT
>JBBAJV010000012.1:56608-62804 GCA_040403925.1 Sediminibacterium sp.
TGAAGCCAGGAGCATGACCACTCATTAATAATGGATTGAATACAGAAGGCCCCCAACTTATATTTTCTGAACTAATACCAATGGATGCAGGACCTGCGTTTAAACGTATGCTTGAATTGCCCCAAAATAATTTGTTGTAATTATTAGTTTGAATATTGTTACTAAAACTTTTATTCTGCGCGTTCACCCATTGAGGCTGCAACTGTATAGTGAGTGGACCCAATTTTGCAAATACGCCTGCAGACGCCATTACCTGATAGCCACTACTTGCAAGCATTGGACCATCCAATGTTTTAAATGGAATATCTGTTACATATTGTTGTTGTAATTGCACAGGCATTAAATCTACATACCCTAATTTACCTAAAAATGATCTGCCTTTTTTTTGTAAATAAGGACTTACTGAATTCGTGCCAATTGATTTTAATTCTTTAGCACTTAGATAAATTGGATTTAGTAAAAAAGAAATAGTTGAATCAAATCTACCAAGTAACTGTTCTCTGCGCATTAAATCTGTTCTCCATTCTTGGTCTAAAGAAATAGATTGTGCATTCGCAGTTTCATGCAATAAAATCAATTGCATCAATAATATACCAACAAGAAAGGGATACCTAGTTGCCTTGTATCCCTTGTTGAAAATGAATTTCAATCTATTATTTTTTATTTTTCCAGAAGCCATAAATACCTTTTTCAACTTCGTAGTTATCCCAGGATTTTTGAACACGTATTGGTTGTTGCTTAGCCCATTGCCACATATCGGTTAAGCCCTGCTCTAAACTAGTTTTGTCCTCGTAGTCTAATAAAGTGACACTTAGTTCATGTGAAGGCAATGCATCTTTCACTTCGTGACGTGCTTGTTCGTGTTTGATTTCACCATTACCAATCACTTTCTTCAATACTTCCGCAGCATCTTTGATCGTGTAGTATTTCCAGCTACCAATATTGATGATGCGTTTTTTAGCGCGGTCATCCGTTCCTGCTTTCCATAAAGGCAATAAGCAATCATCGATCGAAGAAAATGCTCTTTGTTGATCCCCTTCACCAAAAATGGTAAAAGGCAAATTGTTAATGTGTTGGAACATCCAAATACCTAATACATTGCGATAGCGATCCCAAATATTTTGATTACGACCATACACATTGTGTGGACGAATAATACACCATTCTAATCCATGCTGCTCGCCTGCAATTTGAATGTCCATTTCGCAAGCATATTTTGCAACGCCGTAAGGATCGATAGGATTGGGTTGATGGGATTCATTAAAAGGGGGATTGCCATGTCCATACACTGCCATGCTTGATGTAAATACCAAGCGACCAATATTATGTTCGATACAAGCGTTCACCACATTTGCTGTCGCCACAAGATTGCTATTGTAATTGTATTTTCTAATAAATGGACTCAACCCTTCAGCAGCATAAGCGGCAAAATGATATACGATATCAGCACCTTCAAATAAAGGCGCAATCGTATCCTTACTTAAATCTAATTGGTGAAAATCCACACCAACTGGCACATATTCTTGATAGCCCCCAGATAAATCGTCAATACCAATAATGGTACAATTAGGTTGGTTCGCTAATATCCATTCTGCCAATCTAGATCCCAATAAACCTGCGACCCCTGTTATAATAATCTTTTTCAAAAAATAATATTTTTAACGCTATAAATACAATTATACTGAGCTTAGTAATCCGTCTTTAATCCCCGATACCCAAGCCTTTAATTTATTAAAGCGCAATCTACTTATAAAATAGAAAGATACCCCTAAATAATAGCAAAATTGGTAAAAAAAAGTGGTAGGAACTGCCCAAAAAGGGGTGTGTGCTTTTAAAAACCAAATTCTATTACGGCCATTTAGATAATGTACTTTAGGATTCAAGAAGCCCTCTTTTTCCTTGGTTTTAGATTTATGTGACATCCCGGCAATATGGTAAATAACAGACTCAGGTACATAGGCCAATTGATACCCAGCTTTTTTAATCCTAAAAGAAAGGTCTACATCTTCAAAATAGATAAAATAGGGTTCTTTTAAGGTTCCGGTTTCATTTAAAACTGATGCACGGATCATAAACGCGCAGCCTGTGATCCAATCAATCTTTTTTTGCTTATTTATTTGTAATCGCAATGGATCTTTTCTAAAATACATCAAAGTAAGTGGAAGACCAATCCATGACAAATACCTACTACCTGCATTCCAAATCAAATTACGGTCATGATGAAAGTAAATCAATGGTTGCACCGCGCCAATTGAAGCATCATGGTCTAATCTAGCAATCAAAGGTTCTAAAAAATTAGGCTCCACTGCTACATCATTGTTGAGCATCATAATGTATTCGTATCCATGTTGCATTGCATAGTCCATCCCTATATTATTACCCCCAGTGAACCCTTTGTTGGTGGATGATTTTAAAACAATACAATTAGGAAATGACTTTTCAATTAAATCACCCGAGCCATCCACCGAACCATTGTCCACTACTATGCAATCATAATTATTATAAGTCGTTTGTTGAACTGATTCCAAAGTATCCTTGGTCAATTCAAAACTATTCCAGTTGATTAAAACAATGGCTAATTTTTTCTGCATCTATAAATGATATCTAAGATTAAGTTGACCTATAAATTGTTGCTTATCATAACCAGGAACAAAATAAATTTCTTGAGGTTGAAATAGTGACCAATTGTAATTATTGGTTTGTATATAACTCAGTCTTGGGCTAAGATCCCAACGACCAAAAGTCCAATCTATTTTTAAAGTAGTTGCAAAATCTACATACCATCTTCTGAAATCCCCAGAATTGGTAAATGAGAATACATAAAAGTCATTATTATGTAATCGACGTTCTGCACTTAAACCAATTCTGTTTTTTCCGTTACGCCAATTGAGTTCAATAGTTTGAGAAGTGGCACCAGGACCAATGCCTGCCCCTAAGATTTGTCCATTATGGGTGTATCCCTGTACCACATCAGCACCTAAGTACCAAGATGGTGGCGCGCCACTTGAAAATTGTTCGACACGTGTTTGTAATTGTAGGTTGGTCATCTCTGCCAAAAATTCCCAATAATGTTTTTTTGTGGTTGTGAATATTTTACTAAAACCAAGCACCGACCCTATGCCTTTATCAGGCTGTAAAATAAAATTACGTGAAGTGGTTTGGTTAAGGTTCCATCCAAATTCACCATAAATACTTGCATTGGCTGCTGGAAGTTGGTAATTGAAATTAAACGCAGTTAGAATGATAGGTTTGTTAGGAAGGTCATTGGGCAAACGATGTACTATATTTTTAATAGGTACGTATTGTATGATACCCGTAACTTGATTAGTGTATTGAACATAACTTTGCGCAACACCCACGGTTAAATTTTTAAACCATTTTGGCGTGTAATTGATATTGAATCCTTGAAACATTCTGCTGGTATCTGGCTTTGATACAAATAATTTATTGCCTCTGTATGTTTTAGTAGGCTGAGCCGGTTGCAAATTGCTATTTTTTAAAAGCCCCCAAACAAATTCATAATTGAACGTACCAATTTTTGTTTGAACTGGTTTTTTATTAGCAATACTTAAATGCTGAAAACCTCCCGCATTATTAGATAATATTAAAGCGTTACGCTTTGTTGGACCCCACCATTTATTAGCAGTTGCTATTGCGATGGTGGTATTTTTAAGATTGTATTTTAAAAAGGACTGGCCAATGAACAATTTAGTGTATTGTCCTTTTCCAAATTGCGCTGGTTGCTCAATAAAATTTTGGAACCTGTAATAGTCACGCCATTGTATTTCATCCATTTCCGCGCCAAACCCTTCAAAACTTAAATTTTGAGCAGCCACAAATTCAGGCGCTATTTGTAGCTCAAATTGTTTCCATTTTAAGTTGACACCTGCATTGAAATATTGTTGCCAACCTTTAGCAGGAATCATCACACCGTCGTTCCAGTCATAAGGATGATCCCCCACATATTGCAGCTTATTGACAATAGGCAGTAATTTAAATGCTACACCAGTTTTTGCAATAGGCTTATAGGCAGCTATAGAATCAACAAGGGTATTGGATTGTATAGTTTGTCCTATAGATAAATCAACCACCAAGCAAGCCAATGCAGTTAGACTATACTTAACCATTGGATCGATTGCTTTGAATGATTAAAAAATAAATCACTAGGCAAGCACCCTCAATCATCATTGGGTAATATCCCAAAGTGTATATAGGCAAACCAAGGTAAAGGAATAGTATAAACAACACTGCAATTAATAATACAATTAAACCAGCGCCAAAATATGATTTGAATTTTTTATCTAAAATTAATTCTGATACGTTTAATACATTTAGTGCAATCAATAAAGGCACGACAGCAATTAATTGTAATAAGCGCGTCGCTTCCACCATGAATGCTGCATCCACATTCGACTTGCCTAATAACAATAAGGATAAAATAAAATGTGGGAAAAAATACAAGACCAAGCCCGCGCAAACACATGCCAATGCTAAAATTGAATTTTGTTGTTTTTTTAAAGTACGCCATTGCGCAGCGCCTTGTAAATGTTCGCCAGCCGCTTTTGGCATCACTGCCGCACTATATGCATTCACCATCATCCTGCAACTAGAAATTAATTTATCAATTAAGCCATAGGCAGATAAAAAGATAGGGCTCGCAAAAGCAGGCAGTGCAAATAGAAATAAAGATTGTTGTAAATGCACTGTAATTCCATTGCCAACAATTAAAGCATGTGTTTTAATTAAGGCAACGATTCTTTTAATAGAAGGCCATAAAACATTTAATTGAGGAGCAAAAAAAGCTTGTTTAAAAAATAAAGCATTTAATAAAAACATACCTAAGCCAGAACTGAATAAAGCAATAAAAATTAATTGATCGCTGTTTCTAAAAAAATAGATGACTCCTAGGACCAACATCCTTATAGCAATATTTAAAATACTGTATTTGTTTATTTTGTATTCTGCAGTTAGATAAAATTGTGGATTAATGAACTCTGCCAATAATATAGGCAAAATTGCTAGATAATAAATGCCCTTATCTGTAATGGCTGCTACCCCAACTGTTACAAGGACAGCCATACATAATGGATAAAAACGAATCGCCAATGTTTCTGCGCTGATGACGGCTTTTTCATTTTCGTTAGTAGCTCTTCTTATTTCAACTACCGCTGTTTGGGAACTACCAAAGTTGACCAAGATAGAAGCCAATACACCAAATGATAGCGCTATAAAATACACGCCCAACTTAATAGGCGTTGCATAATGAATCAAAATAGGAATCACCAATAACTGAAATACCGCATTGGATATATTCAGCATTAACAATGCCGCAAATTGACTAATGGTTGGAAAATGTATTTTAAACAAGAAAAAAAAATTAAGGGATGTTGATGACTTTAACCACAATGCTCGCCATACTCCATGATTCATCACAGATTGAATTAGGGACATTGGTTTGTATTAAAAAATCTCTAAAGCTAAGATTAAGGGTACTGTTGGAATGTGAAATTGTTTTTACGATCCGGTACGCCGAACTTGTATTGATACCTGAGCAATTGTCTGCAGTACCTTCGAATATTTTAATGGCGTCCGTCATTGGGGGATTATTAACAATAGCATATTTTACAGGATAGGATTGGAACATACAATACAAAGGATTGCATGGCGTATTCGAAAATGTTGCATTGACTAAATCCACCCCATCCGCCTGCATCCTCCAAATATCCGGTCCATCTATCCCTCCATAATTATTATTCCCATCCCAGCTATTGTGAAAATAGGGCACCACTTCTATTTGGATAGCTTTATGTTTTGGCAGGTTGGCTAAGTTTAAAGTAAATCCACCATTGTTATACCTACCAATGATATTGGCTCCATTGTATTTGTACAAAATTGCTCCGTTTAATCCAGTTTGATCTCCTGTATTAAAATTGCTATTGTATACCACAGATTCATCGTAACCCGACTTGGCACAGGATGCAAAAAGAGCGATACAAAGCGCAGCATTAAGAAATGATTTGAACATGTGTTAAAATTTATATGGCAAAGCCATCCTTAGTCACAGTCAATGAATAGTTTAGCTAGGCAGATGATCTCATTTTGCCTGGGTAAAGATAAAAAAATAGTGGGGAGATAGGGCAGAAATTTACCCTTTTGAGTATGAAAATCAATAAAATAGCAGTGAAAAATTGAATTA
>JBBAJV010000013.1:0-12985 GCA_040403925.1 Sediminibacterium sp.
GACGAGCTACCGCTGCTCTACCTCGCGATGTTTGGACGGCAAAGATAGGCGTTTATTGCTTCTTAAACAAGTTTATACTTATCAAATTGAAACTAGCGCATAAAGAGGGTTTTTGATGAACATTCATAATTGCGCTTAAAAAGTTAAAAATAGAGTTGCACAAATCAGGGGAATTTTTTGCAAACATAAACCACCAAAATGATTTAAATTGACATAGCTAATTTTTAACCAAAACATATCTTATGAAAAAGTATCAATTACTCTTATTTGTCTACCTATTACCCCTTATTTTACTGGCACAAAAAAATTGGAGCCCAGAACAAGTATTAAAATTTAAAAATGTAAGTAGTGCGCAAGTTTCTGGTGATGGAACCAAGGTAGTGTATACCATTAGAGAAGCTATGATGACAGACGATAGAAGCGAATATATCAATCAAATATGGATAAGCGCTATTGATGGATCTAATCCTAAACAATTAACAACTGGAGATAAAAATAATTCAAACCCTAAATGGAGCCCAGATAATATATCTATTGCCTTTACTTCCTCTCGCGATGGAAAAAATAATGTTTACATTTTGCCAGTGGCAGGGGGAGAAGCAGAAAAAATTACAGATACCAAAGGGGGCATAAGTGAATTTGAATGGAGTAATGATGGAAATAAAATTGCTGTGATAGTAGCAGATGCTGCAACAGATATAGAAGAAAAAAATAAAAAAGTAAAAAACGATTGGTATATCTGGGACACAGAATTAAAGCAAAACCGATTACAAGTATATTGGATTCATCATAAAGATTCTTCTCAAAAATATATGCAAAAATTATTGACGAAAGAAAATATTTCTGTGTATTCATTTGATTGGAACGCGGATGGGACAAGTATTGTATACAGTTATGGTAAGTCTACCAAGGCCAATGATAATAACTATAGCGATATAGCATTAATCAATATTGAAACAAGTGTCGTTAAAAATATTGCCAATACACCAGCTGGAGAATCTGCTCCTCAGTTTAGTCCAGATGGAACTTTGATTAGTTATTATTGTACTGAAAACCCGAACGATTGGCCGGGTGCAAAACATGCAAAAATTTATGCTCTAGCAGATGGAAGAACCTGGCGATTAAAAGCAACCCCAAATGAAGATGGAAGTATATTAGGCTGGACAGCAGATGGAAAAAATATTCTATGGTCAGAAGCCAATAAAACAATGACTAGTATTTATACATTAAGCGTGGATGGAAAAAATATGAATGAATTAAGCAAGGGTGAAAAAAATTATATAGGTGCTGCTAAAATAAATTCAACACATAGCTATATTTCATTCACTTTACAAAACACTTCACAGTTTCCTGAATTATATGTAAGTAAATTAAATGAGTATGCTCCTGTGAAAATTACTTCTATCAATGCAGGTATGGCTTCATTGCCTTTAGCTAGAACCGAACTTATTAAATGGAAAGGAGCAGACGGTTTAGAGATAGAAGGTTTATTAACTTACCCCTTGAATTATACTGCTGGTAAAAAAGTGCCCTTGTTATTAAATGTTCATGGTGGCCCTGCTGGTAATTTTGGTCAAACTTGTATCGCCTCTAACCAGGGTACTTACCCATTAGCCGCTTTAAGCGAAGACGGATATGCTATTTTGAGACCAAACCCGAGAGGATCAAGTGGTTATGGCAATATTTTTAGAATGGCCAACAGACAGGATTGGGGTGGTAAAGATTATATAGACTTAATGAATGGTGTTGATCAGGTGATTAAAATGGGCGTTACGGATGAGACTATGTTAGGTGTGATGGGTTGGAGTTATGGTGGTTTTATGAGTAGTTGGATTGTTGGACATACGAATCGTTTTAAAGCTGCTTCCATTGGAGCACCTGTGGTAGATCTTAGTTTTCAAAATTTGACCGACGATATTGAAGGATTTTTACCTTCTTACTTTAAATCAGATCCATGGAATAATTGGTCAATGTATAGCGAGCATTCACCATTAAGATATGTTCAAAATGTACAAACACCTGTGATGTTACAACATGGAGAAGCAGATCAAAGAGTTCCCTTGGGTAATTCAATTATGTTTTACAATGCATTAAGAAGAAGAAATATTCCTGTGAAGCTTTTGGTTTTACCTAGACAACCACATGGACCTAGTGAACCAAGAATGGTTTTAAAAACAATGCAAACCAATGTGGAGTGGTTTGCAAGTTTACTTAAGCCATAGATTGTATAAAACCATATCCATTAGCACTGAACTTGAAAAGGTGCTAATGGATATAAAACCTAGGTTCTAATCCCTATGCTTCACACTAGAAGCCCCAGAGCTTTGCATGTCTTTGATAGCGGCTGCTCCTTTATAATCTATACTACTTGCGCCAGTCGCATGCAACGTTAGTATTCCTGATACATTAATTTTTACACTGCTCGCACCAGAAGCATCCACAGACGCACCTTTCACTAAATAATCATACATTTTAACGCTAGTAGCACCTGATACATCTAAAATCAAATCATCCCCTGAACCAGATACTTCAAAAGCACATGCACCTGAACCTTTCATCGAAAATGCATTGGCTTGCACTGTTGCCTTGAAACTAGAAGCGCCTGATAAATCTGCCATTAAAGTGCCTGCTTTGATATCCCCTTTTAAATCACTCGCTCCCTCAAGATTGATCTTTAATTTCTCCGAGCTTAATCCATTCACTATTTTAATATTGGTAGCACCTGAAGCAGTAATCGCATACAAGTCTTTTACACTCACATAGGCTTTGATTCTATAATCTTCATTTCCAAATTTCCACCACCTATTATCTGCCATTCTAATGATTAAGGTGCCCCCACTTACTTCTGTGATGATTCTATTTCTATATTCATCCGATGTGGCACTTACTGCAACTTCTGTCTTATTGGACTGACTAATAAATAATTCAATGGCGTTGGAAACACGGATGGATGTAAAATTGGGCAGTTTTCTTAGCTGTACATTTTCATCATAAATCACGCCCATTTTAGTTTGAGCATGAACCGTAAATGCCATAAAAAGGCAGGCGAATAAAGCTATTTTTTTCATTTGAAGGGTTATTTTATCGTATAACGAAAGGCTTAGACTAAAGTTACAGTTGTTCAATTAAAAAAAGCATCCTATATTTGTGCCGTCCTCGGGGTGCTGTAAAAAGCTGAGATAAAACCCGTTGAACCTGAACAGGATAATGCCTGCGAAGGGAAGGTCACCGCAATTTCTGCGCCTCTTCTCATAGCTATTTCCTGTTCCCATTATTAAACTAAACAATTAGCTATGACTAAGTTATTGGGCACATTGGTATCGATTATATTTTTTGTTCCTTTGATGGCGCAACAACCTGCAAAGTTTGTTGTTAAAAAGGATAGTAGTAATAAATACACAGATAGTATTAGAAGTTTACCACCATTGGAGATTAGATCCATACGCGTAAGTGAGCAAGCCCCTTTTGCTAAAACGAATATCAGCAAAGCACAAATTGCATTAAACAATGTTGGTCAAGACCTTCCCTTTTTACTTGAGAATACCCCTTCGGTTGTTGTGCATGCAGATGCAGGCATTGGTGTTGGCTACACAGGCATCAGAATAAGAGGTACGGATGCCACAAGAATTAACTTTACACTAAATGGTATTCCCTACAATGATCCAGAGAGTATGGGTACCTTTTTTGTGAATATACCAGACTTTGGATCTAGTGTTAATAGCATACAAATTCAGCGAGGTGTTGGTACATCTACCAATGGCGCTGGTGCATTTGGCGCTAGTGTTAATTTAATGACCAACGACTACAATCCAACTCCTTATTTGTCCTTACAAAATACAGCTGGGTCATTTAATAGCTTTAAAAATAACCTTGTTTTTGGATCCGGATTACTCAATAATAAATTGTCTATTGATGGAAGAGTGAGTTCAATTAGAAGTGACGGATTTATTGACAGAGCAACTAGTGATTTAAAAAGCTTTTATGTAAGCAGTACTTATTGGGGTGAAAAATCTTCTTTGAGGTTAAATATTTTTAGTGGTAAAGAAAAAACTTACCAAGCATGGTATGGCGTGCCGGAGGAATTACTTACAACGAATAGAATATTCAATCCAGCTGGAACAGAAAAAGCAGGTGCACCTTACGAAAATCAAACAGATAATTATACGCAAACACATTATCAATTGTTTTACAATAAGAACATCAATCCTAATTGGAAATGGAATACTGCATTGTATTTAACCACTGGGAAAGGCTATTATGAAGAGTATAAAGCAGGGGTGAGTTTTGCCGATTACAATATCGATATCACAGGTAAAGCCAACGTACCAGCTGACTTAGTTAGAAGAAGATGGTTAGATAATCAGTTTTACGGACAGATTGCAGCACTCTCCTACGTGGATAGCTTAAATGATTTGACAATCGGTGGCGGTTGGAGTATTTATGATGGACTACATTTTGGCACACTACCCTATTTGTCAAATACTTTCGCTCCGTCAAATTTTAAATACTATGACAATGATGCACTTAAGAAGGAAATGAACACCTATGTGAAATGGGAAAGAAAATTGACAAAAAAATTTAAAAGTTTTATAGACCTACAGTACAGATTCGTGAACCATCAAATGAATGGATTTACAAAAAATACAAATTTAGTCATTGAAAGAAAATTTAATTTCTTTAATCCTAAAATGGGCTTAACCTTTCAATCAAAAAATATTTTTTATTATACAAGTGTTGCTGTGGCCAATAAAGAACCTAATAGAGATGATTTTGAGGCAAGTGCAATAGAACAGCCAAAAAAAGAGCAGTTAGTAGATTGGGAGACGGGATTTGAATTTAAGAAACCCAAATATGCTATTAATGCAAATGTCTACTATATGAATTATAAAGACCAATTGGTATTGACAGGCAAGATCAATGATGTGGGTGCTTATACCAGAACCAATGTTCCAAAAAGCTATAGAGCAGGTATAGAATTACAAGTAAAATATGCATTGAATAAAAAATACAATACAAGTTATAGTATCACATTGAGTCAAAATAAGATTAAGGCATTTACGGAGTATTTAGATGATTATGATCAATTCACCCAAGTGGCTATCCAGCATAAAAATACCAATATCGCTTTATCCCCTGTTTTAACAACCAACCGTACTTTTAATTGGAAACCAAATGATAAGCTGAGTTTTTTCTGGACAACCAAATACACTTCAAAACAATTCCTTGACAACACACAGAATAAGGATAGAACCTTAGATGCTTATTTTATCAACGATATCAATGCACATTGGACTATTTTGAATAAAACAAAATTCACGATGCTATTACAGTTCTATGCCAACAATCTATTGGATGTAAAATATGCGCCCAATGGATATACTTTTAGTTATATCTATGATCGCAGTGTTACCACCTCTAATAATTACTACCCAATGGCTGGAAGAAATTATTGGATTAGTTTAAAGATTGATTTGAAATAAAAAATGTTCCTTCCCCCTGAGTATGGGTTAGATTTAACCCAAAAAAAAGGTCCTGAATTTTCAGGGCCTTTTTTTATAAAACCTTAGATGATGACTAATTTTAAAAAATAGTTAAAACATAGAACTTTACTTTCTTGAATCTACTCCTTTAATGAACTTAACTAAACCAGTGAAATAAGTAAACTGATCGTCATACATAGACATATGTGAACCTTTTGGACAGTATAAGAATTGACCATCTTTTACTTGTTTAGAAAGCGCTTCCATAGCCTTAGGGTCCATGGTATCAAACTCGCCACCAATACTTAAAGTAGGGACTGTAATCGTATTCAAATCGGCTTTGCGATCCCAATTCTTTAATACTGCGTCTCCTACCACCCCAAATTCAGAAGGACCTTGCATTTTTAAATACAAAGGATAGTTCATTCTTGCAAAGGCACGCTTTACAGGATCAGGCCAATTGGCTGCAGGCATTCTTAAAATATGTTCTGGATAATAATAGTCTGTGATGATCTTTAAATACTCGGGATTTGTATAATCGCCCTTAGCTTCATAGGCACGAATTGTTGCTAAGACTTCCTTAGGTAATTTTGGCCCTAATACCTCATTGGCATATTTTACATAATCAGGAATAGAAGGCACCATATTAGAAATAATAAGCCCCTTTAAATTTTTTTGATACTTAAGCGCATACTCGGTTGCCAAAATACCACCCCAAGAATGACCTAATAAAAAGAAATTAGAAGAATCCATACCTAAGGCCTTTCTCACAGTTTCTACTTCTTCTACAAATCGTGGCAAATTCCATAAACTAGAATCGTTAGGGTTATCGGAATAAGCAGAACCTAATTGATCATAGTAATAATATTCTATTTCCGCTTTAGGAAAATAGGAATCGAAACATTCAAAATATTCGTGTGTTGAACCAGGCCCACCGTGTAGCAATAAAACCTTTATTTTTGGATTATTCCCCACTCTTTTTGTCCATACATTAAATACACCCTTACTTGTTTTAATAGGTATTAATTTTACGCCGCCAGAAAGGCTGTCTTCTCTATTAGCATTATCGTGATAGGCCGACGGCTTATTGCCATCAACATTACAAGCACTAAATACTAGGGTAGCCATTAATAATAATGCACTTAGTTTTTTCATTTAAAGTAATTTAGAATATAAATAAAAGATTATCCAGGGAATTTTTCCTGCCATGCCAACATACCGCCTACTACATTGACTACATTTTTAAATCCATAAGGCTCCATCATCATACAAGCCTGTCCGCTCCTATTACCACTTCTGCAATACACATACAAAGTCTCGTCTTTTAAGTGTTCTACTTCGTCTAACATTAGAGCTTGAACTAAACCTAAAGGTAATAATTGTCCGCCAATATTGAATGCAGCATGTTCATGCGGCTCACGAACATCTAATAAATTAAGTTTTTCACCCGCATCTATTTTTGCTTTTAAAGCCTCGACTGTAATTGTTTGCATAATTGAACTTTTGAATTTATAGTATTACTAATGCGTAATTTTTTATTATTGGATGGAATCTCTAATTACTTTTACTGGTGCTACTTTATCCAATACTAAATTAATGGTTGACCCTTTTGAGATCATATTTTGGATGGGCATCCCTAATGAATCCAACTGACTTCCATAGACACTTGGACTTTGGTCAAATACAAATGCAGATGCGCTATCTCCAATCGATCCATTCACAGAAACTAGACCAAGATTTAATCCTAAAATCATTAACTGCGCCTTGGCTTGTTCGTAAGTGAGTCCTACTAAATCGGGCATTGTCATACCTCCAGAAGCACCCCCATCTCCCACTAAAAAATGTATTAAAGTGCCAGAAGATATTTTTGAACCCGGTGCAATGGGTTGCCCATTGACTAATTGGTCTATGACTACATTTTTATTTTGATCTGGGACCATTTGTATTGAACCTAATCTTAATCCCAATACTTTTAAATAAGTTTCTGCACTTTTGATAGAAAACCCAACAAGGTTTGGCATATCTACTTGTGGCGCAACCACACGATTAATTGTTAAATAAACTGTCCTGCCTTTCTTCACAATCTCATCTGCCTCTGGCGTTTGTCTCAACACTGCATTTCTAGCAAGGGTATCCACATATATGGAGTCTTGTAACTCTACATCAAAACCTGCTGCAATTAAGTTTTTCTCTGCAGCAAGCACATCCAATCCAATCACTGCTGGTACTTTTCCCGTTTCACCATTCCCGGTAATCCATCCCAACGAGAAAAAGAAAATAATGAACAAGCAAATAGCTACTCCAAAACCTATAAGCATGTTCATCCACAGTGGCTTTTTTAATATGTCGTCAATGAGTTTCAAATTGCTTGATTTTATTTTTGTTCTAAACTATCTTCAATAATCCAACCATAAAAATCTGTTAAGTTCCAACCCATTACTTTGACTTGCTGTGGAATCACACTTGCCTCACTTTGTCCAGGCACGGTGTTCACTTCTAACATGTATGCTTTTTCTGCAGCTTCATCATAAATGAAATCAATTCTAACCACGCCTCTACAATTTAATATAGCATACACTTTTTGTGCAGCAGCCGTTAAGGTATCAAACATTGTTGTAGTGATATCGGCAGGAGTAATCTCTTGACTCTTCCCTTGGTATTTTGCTTCGTAATCAAAAAACTCGTTCTCTGTCTTGATTTCTGTGATTGGCAATACCGTAATCTTACCTTTGGATTTAAATACACCAATGGTGAACTCTCTACCACTTATAAATTCTTCTACTAAAATTTGTGTATCCTCTTTAAATGCTTTTTCTAATGCTATAGGTAGTTCACCCGCTTGATTCACTTTGCTAATACCAAAACTACTACCTCCATTATTAGGCTTCACAAATACAGGTAATGTAAGATTGGATAATATTTGTTCTGGGCTTAAAGTCTGTTCTTTAAATAAATGTAAAGATTTAGCCACATCAATTCCGCCAAAACCAGCAACTGCCACCGTAAATCTTTTATTGAATGTCAATGCAGATGTAGCGGTATCACAACTAGTATAAGGCAAGCCAATCATATCAAAATAGCCCTGTAATTTTCCATCTTCCCCCGGAGTGCCATGAATACACATTAGCGCCACATCGAATTTTATTTGCTCTGCACCTTCTACAATACTGAAATCAGCTTTGTCAACAGCCACTTCTTCACCTACTGTATTTTCATACCACCATCCTGTTGGATGAATATCTATTTGATAAACTTCAAATTTTGTTTTATCCAATGCATTGAACACCGTCTTTGCACTTTTATAACTTATCTCGGCTTCGGAGCTATATCCTCCTGTCACCAATGCCACTTTTATTTTCATAGGACCCACTTTATATTGGTTTGATAACGCACCAAAAAATATGACAATAAAAAAAGGGAAATGACTCCCTTTTTAAACCATTCAATTATAAATGTAATTTTTCTTTCTTAGCCAATAATTCATCCACTGTTTCTTTGTATAATTCATCTGGTATACAACAGTCAACCGGGCAAACAGCAGCACACTGAGGTTCTTCATGAAAACCTTGACATTCTGTACATTTATTATGTGTGATGTAATAGGTATCCATTGCCACAGGGGTGATTCTTGCGCCAGCATCAACAGCTGTACCATCCATTAAAGTATAAGCACCTTTCAATGAAGTACCATCGGCCATAGCCCATTCTACTCCACCTTCATAGATCGCGTTATTTGGACATTCTGGCTCGCATGCGCCACAATTAATACATTCATCTGTAATTTTGATTGCCATAAAAAATATTTAAATTTTAGTAACGTACTTTTGTTTACAAAGATATAACACAAGCATGAACTTACAAGCAAGAATTAAAGGTTTTGTCACCCTTGGACAACAATTATCCGATACAAATAATACCCAATTAATTGAAGCGAAATTAGCTGCGTATCAACAAAATGCGTGGTTTTTGCCCGAATTCATTGATCAAGCCATCCAGCAAATAAGGGAGCAGTTTTTAAAGGAAGCACCCCTCAAAGAATGGACTGCTGCGTATCCCTCTTTAGCAGACAATCCTACCCATTTAAAAGTGGGCATTGTAATGGCTGGCAATATTCCGTTAGTAGGCTTTCATGATTTATTAAGTACACTTATTGCAGGACATACAGCTGTTGTAAAAAGGTCTTCCAAAGACCAGGTATTGATGGACTTTATTATTGCAAGTTTAATCGAAATTAACCCTGCATTTGAAACTCAAATCTTGGTGCAAGAACAGTTAAAAAATTGCGACGCCTATATCGCCACCGGAGGTAATACTGCAGGCAACTATTTTGAATATTATTTTGGTAAATTTCCGCATATCATTCGCAAGAATAAAACTTCTATTGCCATTTTAGATGGGACTGAAACTTTGGCAGAATTGGCTTCCTTGGCAGATGATTGTATGCTGTATTATGGAATGGGTTGTAGGAATGTGACCCAGATTTGGGTGCCAGAAGGTTACGATTTTATCCCATTTTTGACTGCCTTAAAAAAATACAACTACCTACAAGACCAACATAAATACAAGCACAACTATGATTATCAATTGGCTTTAATGATGATGGGTAAAAAATTATATATGGATTCAGGAGGTGTACTAATGAGCGAAAACGCTTCCCCATTTGCAGCCATTAGCCAAATTCATTACCAACATTACCCATTGGGCTCCATCCCTCCATTCAATTTGGATGAAATTCAATGTGTGGTGGGGAAAAACCAGCTTCCTTTTGGCAGTTTGCAAAAACCCCTTTTAGCCCAATATGCAGACGGAGTAGACATTTTAGCCTTTTTATCAGGCTTGAAATAGGCGTAGTCTTCTTTTCTAGGATATTGTAAAAATGTCAGGATTTTCAAACTCTTTTCTTTAATTTTTGTTAAACATCTTGATAGAATTTGTACCATAATTTTAGCTATATTAAATTACAACTAAATTGGTATACAATTTGTAAATATAAATTGAACTGATTCTTTTACTATTAAAAATTAAAGTATGAATATGAACTTAAAAAATGTAGCAGCTATTGTTGGTATTAGCGCCATGACAACTGTGGCAAGTATGTGGGCTTATGGTAAAATTTCAACCTCCAATTCAAGTTTTGAAACAGATGGTAAATTGCCAGCAAATTATGCCAGTTTTTTTAATGGTAGTGCCCCGGCAACTACTGTCGACTTTACACCTGCTGCCAATGCAGCATCCCCTGCTGTGGTGCATATTAAAACCAAGACCAATGCAAAGCAAGTGCAACAAAATCGTCAACCTAGACAAAGAAACCCATTGAGTGATTTGTTTGGCGATGAGGATATGTTCGGAGACTTTTTTGGTGGCCCAAGAATGCAACCAGAACAAAGAGCAAGTGGCAGTGGTGTATTGATTACAGCAGACGGTTATATTGTAACCAATAATCATGTGGTGAATGGAGCAGATGAAATCAATGTAACCTTAACCAATAACAAAACCTATAAAGCAAAAGTAATTGGTACCGATGCAAGCAGTGATATTGCAGTGATTAAAATTGATGCTTCTAGCCTACCTTATTTAGTATACGGCAACAGTGATGAAATTAAATTAGGACAATGGGTTTTAGCAATTGGATATCCTTTGAGCTTAGATGTAACTATTACAGCAGGGATTATAAGTGCAAAAAATAGATCAATTGATATTAATTCAAGACAGAGCGATAGACCTGTTGAATCATTTTTACAAACAGACGCTGCTGTCAACCAAGGCAATAGCGGTGGCGCCTTAGTGAACACGAGTGGTGAATTAGTGGGCATTAACTCTGCCATTGCCTCTCCTACTGGTTCTTATGCAGGCTATTCTTATGCGATCCCTGTGAATATGGTAAAAAAAGTAGTGACTGATATTGTAAAATATGGAACGGTTCAACGTGCTTACTTGGGCATCTCTTATCCTCAACAGGAATTAAGTGAAGAGCAAATCAAGAAATTAGAGTCCGACTATAAAGTAAAGATTGGAGATGTACAAGGTATTGTAGTAACGGATGTATTAGAAGGTGGTGCAGCTAAAGCAGCCGGCATCAAAGTGGGTGATATTCTAACTAAAATAAATGGCACTGCAGTTACTTCTTCTCCAGAATTACAAGAGCAAATTGCAAAATACAAGCCTAATGATAAAATTAGCATCACAGTAAAAAGAGATAATAAAGACCTTAAACTCAATGCCACTTTAAAAGCTAAACTAGGTAATACCGATTTAGCAAGTAGCAGTAAAGCAGCCGAAAAACTAGGTGGTAAATTAGAAACCATTGATAAAGCCACTGCCGAAAAAAATGATGTAGAAGGCGGTGTAATGGTAAAAGAATTAGGGACTGGTATTTTAGGAAAGAGCAAGGTTGAAAAAGGATTTGTGATAACCCATGTAAATGATCAGCCTGTAAAAAATATAGAAGAGTTTTATGAAGCTTTAAAGAAGTTAACTGGCAGTACTGTAAAACTTTCAGGGGTTTATCCTGGGTTCTTTGGGAACTATGCGTTTATGTTGAATTTGAATGAGTAAGTCTCCTACTTTATAAAAAAAAGGCACTCAATTGAGTGCCTTTTTTTTATTACGATCTTTATTTCAATTTCATGGATTGCCAAATGGCTTCTTTTTCTTCAAGACTTAGTTTGGCTAAATCCAACCCATTTTCTTTAGCATAGGTTTCCATTAATTCAAAACGATGCTTGAATTTTTTATTCGTTTTTTCTAAGGCGGTCTCAGGATCTATTTTTAAAAATCGTGCATAATTGATGAGACTAAAAAATACATCCCCCAATTCGTCTTCCATCTTCTCCCTGTCGTTTTGGGCAATCTCATGTTGTAGTTCCCCTATCTCCTCGTTGACCTTATCCCAAACCTGCTCCTTGTTCTCCCACTCAAAACCCACTTGCTTTACTTTCTCTTGGATTCTTAACGCTTTCACCATCGCAGGTAAACTATTGGGCACACCACTTAATAAAGTCTTAGTGCCATTTCCCTCTTTCAACTTTAACTGTTCCCAATTTAATTTCACTTGCTCTTCAGTGTCTGCTTTTACATCCCCATAAATATGCGGATGACGATGGATTAATTTTTTTGAAATACCCTCTATCACTTCTTCTAAATTGAATTCATTTTTTTCGGATGCTATTTTGGTATAAAATAAAATATGTAATAATAAATCTCCTAGTTCTTCTTTAATCCCTTGCCAATCTTCCTCGATAATAGCGTCTACTAATTCATACAACTCTTCGATGGTATTACTTCTTAAACTATGAATGGTTTGCTTTTTATCCCATGGACATTCTGCTCTTAAGCGATCCATGATTGCTACGAGTTCTAAAAAGTTTTTGGAGATATTTTCTTGAGACATGAATAGATAATTAACGTGATGCTAATATAAACAAACTTAGGGACTGACGGTTCACTTCGTTCACCGTCTTCCTTGAATATCGGTCTTACCCAAAGCCTTTGAAGTAATTGCTTCG
>JBBAJV010000013.1:13085-57045 GCA_040403925.1 Sediminibacterium sp.
AAGTAATTGCTTCGCAACTACTTGGCTTTTTTTATACTCGCTCACTTACAAGAGCAAGCTCTTGACGCTGCTCGCATAAAAAAAGCCTCTCACTATCGTGAGAGGCTGTGTGCCCCAGGCGGGAATCGAACCCGCACTCGCGTTGCGGCGAACAGGATTTTCTTACTACTATGGTTTTCACCACCCACTACCGGTTTGTAGTCTGGACTATGCCTTCACCATATCTTGCGATTTAGGTGCTCCGTGTCTAGTCTCTACACGTTCCCTTTCGGGCTTCGCTCGGTATTCCCATTTAAAAGGGTTCGCCGAATTTACGGAGTTCTACATCTTCAATTTCTCGAAGTGCACTCAAATTTTTGTTCTCCTCGAGAACAGTGTCTAAGTCCTGCGTGTCTACCAGTTCCACCACCAGGGCGTCATTGCTGACCTAAAAAAAATCCCGTCCGAAGAACGGGATTTTGAGCGAAAGACCAGGCTCGAACTGGCCACCCCGACCTTGGCAAGGTCGTGCTCTACCAAATGAGCTACTTTCGCTTGAATAAGAACTAATTTTTGGACTGCGAAAATAAGGAATCAACGCACACCAACAAAATTTTTTTCTACTTATATTCTGGCTTATACTGTGAACTTGGGTTCACTTCCACTACAGACTTTTTGTATCGACCGTTGAATAACTTAGCACAATTCCCTAGACCTAGTGCTAATAATGCGAAAACAGTTACGTAAAAGATGAATTTTGAAGAACTTACCCAGTTCCTAGCAATATCTTTATTGGTAGATGTTTCTTGTATTTCTTGTGACATAGTGTATAATTACGGATGCAAAAATAGCAACAAGTTCTTAATAATGAACCTGTTTGGTGACAATTTTATCAAATTTTTGCTTGTTTTTCAAAAAGTAAAGAAAAACAACAGATCCATTGTAAACACCCCCCATTTCAGCCATTGGTTTACAAGCTTTGCTCCTGTTGACTTTACCTGTTAACCAATACCCCATTACTGCTAAATGTGCCTTAAAGATGGCTGTAAAAAAGTACCCATCCCCAGTCAATAAGCCTTTCCAAGCTGATACCCCATCGAGTGCAAAACGCAATGGCATTTTCCATATTAATTCTTGGATAGGTAGATGCTTACTTAACATGATTAAATTATTCCTAAAATTTAAAAATACTTTTCTACCACCTCTAGGTAAAGTGCCAGCACCTACATGGTATACCACTGCACCAGGACAAGCATACAATGCATGGCCTTCTAATTGCATTCTCCAACAAAGATCAATTTCCTCTTGATGCGCAAAAAAACTGGCATCAAATCCGCCCAATGCATGAAACAACTTTGAACGAATCATCATAGCTGCTCCAGATGCCCAAAATATAGGCTCTGCGCTATCATACTGCCCTTTATCTTGTTCACATACATCAAATATCCTACCTCTTGAGAAAGGGTAACCAAGGGCATCTATCCATCCACCACTTGCACCAGCATATTCAAAATTGGTAGGCTCTTTTTGTGCCAATATTTTTGGTTGACATGCACCAATAGTAGGATTTGATTCCATTAATTGTACCATCGGTGCCACCCAATTTGCATCCACCTGCACATCTGAATTCAATAAAATATAATAATCCGCTTGAACTTGTTTAAGTGCCCAATTGTACCCTCCTGCAAAACCTTCGTTGGTTGGATTTTGAATCACTTTAACAGTAGGAAAATATTTCGCAAGTATTTCTAAAGAATTATCTTTTGAACCATTATCTGCCACCACAATTTCTTTGTTTTGGTAGGACGTCGTCAATACAGAAGGCAAAAAAGTCTTCAGGTAATTAGCCCCATTAAAATTTAAAATAACGATTGATACGAGCGGTTCCAAAACAGATGTATTTATGCGAATGTAAGGCCAATTGTGGGAAAATTAGACAAAAACCCTATCTTAGCTGCATGATAAAGGCAAAATTCTTATTTTCTAATTTAGATTTTCTGAACCATCCCATAGGGTAATATTAAGCCCCTAGATTTTATTTTATTTCAAGTTTACATGAACTTGACGCCTCCTGTTTTTATCATTTTTATTTAAAGAAATAGTACATGTCTACTCCCATACAAACGAGTGCAAACACTGCAAAGTATATTGCCCTTGAAGATCAATTCGGTGCCCACAATTATCATCCCGTTCCTGTCGTGCTTGAAAAAGGCGAAGGTGTTTTTTTATACGATGTAGATGGTAAAAGATACTTTGATTTCTTAAGCGGCTACTCTGCTGTCAACCAAGGTCACTGCCATCCTGCCATCATTAAAGCTTTGACAGATCAAGCTCAAAAATTAACACTCACATCGAGAGCTTTTTATAATAACCTTCTTGGGGAGTATGAAAAATACATCACTGCCTATTTTGGCTATGATAAAGTATTGCCTATGAATACAGGTGTTGAAGGTGGTGAGACGGCGATTAAATTAGCGAGAAGATGGGGCTATGCTGTAAAAGGGATTCCAGAAAATCAAGCGAAAGTAATTTTTGCAGAAGGTAATTTTTGGGGCAGAACTTTAGCTGCGATTTCGTCTTCAACAGATCCAAGAAGCTACAATGGCTTTGGCCCTTTTATGCCAGGATTTGGTTTGGTACCCTACAATGATTTAGCTGCATTGGAAACTGCATTGCAAGATCCAAATGTGGCAGCGTTCATGGTGGAGCCAATACAGGGTGAAGCTGGTGTGGTGATTCCAACAGATGGCTACTTAAAAGGCGTTAGAGATTTATGTACTCAATACAATGTGTTATTTATTGCAGATGAAATTCAAACTGGACTAGCAAGAACAGGCACTTTACTAGCATGTGATCATGAAAATGTACGACCTGATATTTTAATTTTAGGAAAAGCATTGAGTGGCGGTACGATTCCTGTTGCTGCTGTGCTTGCAGATGATATGATCATGTTACAAATTAAGCCAGGCGAACATGGATCCACTTATGGTGGAAACCCATTGGCTTGTGCAGTTGCTATGAAGGCTTTGGAAGTAATTAAGACCGAGAAGATGGTTGAGAATTCATTTAAAATGGGTGCAATTTTAAGAGCTGAATTAGCCAACTTAAATTCTCCATTTATCGCATCTATTAGAGGACGTGGATTGTTAAATGCCATTGTGATTAAACATGATAATCCTGAAGCATCTTGGGATTTATGTTTATACTTAAAAGAATTAGGGATTCTAGCGAAACCAACCCATGGAGATAAAATTAGATTTGCACCTCCATTGATTATTACTGAAGCACAAATTAAAGAAGCCGTTCAATTAATTGGAAAAGGACTTGAGCAATTAGCGAAATAACTTTCTTTAACTTTATAATAAATAGCCCTCCAAAAGAGGGTTATTTTGTTTTAAGCTTGGGCAAAAAAGTCATGATTAAAATTCCAAAACTTAAAACGATACATGCATAAAGTGCCCATTGTTTTTGAGGACATTCCCCCATTGCACAAGTAGATAGCACTAAATAGTTTCTAAAACTCCATGCAACTAGCAATGCTGCCCATGCCATATTGAATCGCTTTACATTGATAGATGGTATTGCAAAAAATACAATCGCTAGTATACCTATATACATTAAGAATTTACCTGACTGCCCAAAATTAGTTTCGCCTGCATCCCATCCTGTTACTACCCAGTTTCTGCTTTCAATGATTACTAATGGTTGAGTAGTACAAAAGAATAACAATAAAGTTAGGAGGATGCCAATGGTTTGGGAATGTTTCATGAGTGTAAAAATACTCAAAATTTAATTAAAGCGTATTAATACTCAAAAATGGCTTTTTGTAATGAGGTAGTATTGTTTAAACAAATCAAAAAACATGAAAATTAAGAAATTTATTAAAAATGGAGGCCTATTAATGATTGCGCTCCTTATTATTACTATTGGTTGCAAAAAAGAATCAAATGTAACCAAACAATCTCAGGTTGATAAAGATCCTGTAGCAGCAATTCGTTCTATTGTTGGGAATAAAGGAACAATTAGTATTTTAAAAAATCAACAAGATATTAATTTAAGTTCTTCAAAAAAAGACGAAGTCCTAAAGGATTCTAATTTGAGAATTTTATCTATTCAGGAATTTAAGAAATTGTATCAAGAATTAAATACAATTGAGTTTGTACAAATTGGCTTAGACACTAATCTAAATAAAAAGAAATCATCAAGCGAATATTCAGATGATAATTATGATGATCCTGGTAAGCCAGGATTGCATAAAGTGCAGTTTTATGCTTTTCCAAAAAGTATTTTCGATGGAACATTTGGAATAAATAATTCTCCGCTTTCTTTTTGTATATTAAATTTATGGTATGAAACGGATATATATGGTCAAGTAATTGGGAATCCGCAAATTTTCTATACCGGTATTACATTTTTGCAAATATGGACTCAATTAACAACAACTAATATAAAATTTGATAAAAATAATTTAACTTCAACATTTACAATTGGAGGAACAAGTCTTTATGGCATTAATGTTCTAGGTCAAAATATAGGATGGACTACATCTAGTAAATTTATCATAACAATAAATATGGATACTGACCTAGGACCAGATGGGAAAGTTAATATTAAGCCTGAACAAAACTAGTATAAATAGATAAATAAGAAAAAATAAAGTATGCTTTCAATATACAGGTACATCATTCTTGCGATACCTTTTTTAATCATTTTTTTATTTGTAAAAAATAAAAAGAAATTCACAATCATCTACTTTTCATTTTATGCATTATTAGTTTTTGCTGAATTAGCCTTTTTATTTTACATATATTTAACCGAAATAAAAAAATAAACAGTTTCGCTAGACAAAGCCTTTAAGTAAATCGCACCGGGAAGCCAGCTCATTTCATTCGCTGTCAACCGCCTCGGCTATCTCGTCTTACCCAAAGCCTTTCAAAAGAATGCGAAGCATTCTTTTGGCTTTTTTAATACTCGCTAGCTTACAAGAGCGAGCTCTTGACGCTGCTCGCATTAAAAAAGCCTCTCACTTTCGTGAGAGGCTTTGTATCGAGGTCCCGAGCGGGTTCGAACCGCTGTAGAAGCTTTTGCAGAGCTTTGCCTAACCACTCGGCCACAGGACCCTACTGGAAGGCGAAATTAACGCAAAGAACTTAATTATAAAAGAATTTTACCACTAAATCGAATTAAGCGACATTTGTAATCTAAAACCTGCTTATGCAACAGCCCATTGGCGCTTCCGAATTAATCATTAATCCTAGAGGGGCAGTCTATCATTTAGACCTTCGCCCCGATGAGCTTGCGGATACCATCATCACAGTAGGCGATCCGGGCCGAGTGGCCAATGTTAGTCAATACTTTGATAAAATTGAGCATAGGTCTGCACACAGGGAATTTATTACCCATACAGGCTATATTGGCACAAAGCGTATTTCAGTGATGAGTACAGGGATTGGGCCCGATAATATTGATATTGCATTGAACGAAGTGGATGCGTTGGTCAATATTGATTTTGAAACAAGATGCATTAATGAAATTAAAAAATCGGTATCCGTTATTCGACTTGGCACATGTGGGTCTTTGCAAGCTGAAGTGGGCGTAGATCAATTAGTTGCTGGTACACATGGTTTAGGCGTAGATAATTTATTGCATTTTTACCAACCAAATAACAATAACGAAGAGCTTGCAATATTAGCAGCCTTTGAACAACATACCAATATTCATGCACATCATATCAAACCTTATATTTCTAGTGCGAGTGCAGGATTGCTAAAGCATTTTACCGAAGGATATAATCATGGCATCACAGTAACCTGTCCTGGTTTTTATGGACCTCAAGGCAGGATTTTAAGATTGCCTTTAAGGATGCCTAATTTAGTAGATCAAATGACTAGTTTCAGTTTTGGGGTCTATCATATTGCGAACTTTGAAATGGAAACGAGTGCGATTTATGGGCTGTGTAATTTATTGGGGCACCAGTGTTTAAGTATCAATGTGATTGTGGCTAATAGAGTCAAAAAGGCATTTAGCAAGGATGGCGCAAAAGCGGTAGACCATATGATTCAAAAAAGTTTAGGTATTATTGCTACAATTTAATCTAATTAATTTATACCAATGGAGATTCAATTTTCAAAATACCAAGGCACAGGCAATGATTTTGTTATCATCGATAACCGAGAAGGAAATATTGCTTTATCTAATGCGCAAATTGCATTTTTATGTGATCGGAAATTTGGCGTTGGATCAGATGGATTGATAATGCTTGGCACAGCCAATGATTATGATTTTTCCATGGCCTATTACAACGCGGATGGTACTGAGGGGACAATGTGCGGCAATGGAGGTAGATGTTTAGTGAAATATGCAAATGATCATGGGATTGTGAAAGAAAATTATCTTTTTATTGCAATCGATGGCCCGCACGAAGCAAAAATTGAAAGCAATGGATGGATACATTTAAAAATGTCTGACGTCAATGCAGTAGAAACTGGTCACAACTTTTTTGTAACCAACACTGGATCTCCTCATTATGTGCAATTAGTAAAAGATATCAAGGAGTTTGATGTGGTAACAGCAGGAAAAACTATTCGATATAACGAGCGTTTTAAGGCAGATGGTATCAATGTGAATTTCATTGAATTTCAAAAAGACCATTTATTTGTGCGCACGTATGAAAGAGGCGTAGAAAATGAAACCTATAGTTGTGGAACTGGCGTCACTGCTGCGGCCATTACGACACATTTACATAAGGCTGGTGAACATAGAGTAGCCATTCAAACCTTAGGTGGCGAATTGGCTATTAGCTTTAACAATTTAGGTGGCGGGTATTTTAATCATATTTGGCTTCAAGGTCCTGCGACTTTTGTTTACCGAGGAACTATCCATTTAAAATAAATTTTACATGCCTTTATTCAATGTTCGTGTTTATGGAATTTTATTAGACCCTGAAAAGGGCTTATTAGTCAGCGATGAATTTATTAGAGGTAACTACATTACTAAATTACCTGGAGGCGGTTTAGAAATTGGCGAAGGCACTAGAGAATGTTTGGCGAGAGAATTTATGGAAGAAGCGGGTATCGAAGTGCATGTGGGAGATCATTTTTACACCACAGATTTTTTTCAAATTTCTGCCTTCAATCATAAAGACCAAATTATATCCATCTACTATTTAGTGCATACTGCAGATACTACAATCATTCAAACAAAAGAAAAAGCATTTGATTTTTTACCCCAAGAAGTTATAGATCCTAATGGCACTGCAGAACATTTAAGATGGCTACCATTCAATGAAATTTCAGAAGATGCCATGACTTTACCAATAGATAAAGTGGCTATCAACATGTTGATTGAACTTTTTGCAAAATAAAGTTTGGCTTAAATACCCGCCTTCTCTCCCATCGCCTCACGCTTCATTTTATCTGCTGTTTCTGCACCCACATAGTGCTCGATTCGATTTCTGATCAAATGAATCAATGGCGTTAAAACAATTGCCATAGTGAACTTATACATATAGTTGACAACTCCCACTGCTAATACAGTAGACCATGCCCATCCGTTACCTATTTTAAATGCAATAAAAAGTACCACAAAACTATCCACCAACTGAGACACCACTGTGGAACCAGTAGATCTTAACCAGATCATTTTATCGCCTGTTCTTTTTTTGATTTGATGGAACACTGTTACGTCAATCAACTGACTCACCATAAATGCAATGATACTTCCAATGATGATCCACATCCCCTGACCAAAAATGGCTTCAAATGCCAATTGCATACTTGGGACACCATTTTGCATTTTTGACTCCACCCAAAATCCAGCAGGGGCTGCTGACATGGCTAAATAAAACATGATAAAAGCATAACTGATTAATGCCACCGCAATTAAACTAATTCGTCTTACAGCTTTTGGGCCATAATATTCATTCACAATATCTGTAATGACAAATTCTAAGGGCCATAACAACACCCCACAGGTTAAATTAAATGCCAATCCAGACTCACCAAATAAAGTCAAGTTCATTGGTTTAAAACCAAAAACAGCTTCTAGTGAAAAAATCTTCCCCCCTATGCACTCTGCAATAAGTGCATTGGCAACAAAGAATGCGGTAATTCCCAAAAATAATTTGGTGGGTTTGTCTTTTAAAATTTGATGTATCATACTTGTGTTTAAATAAATAGAAGGGCTATTTGAACCAATAACATACTAAGGTTGAAAATAGTTTGCCATGAGGGTAAATTAATTAGTTTTTTTTGAAGGAGTTGAATTAAAAGGACGAATGCAAAAATAAGGTTGATCAAGGGAGCTAATTCCAAGCCCATTACTGATATAAATTGTGCAATATCACGGGGTATCTTCATCCATGTAATGAATAAAAATAGCGATGAAAACAGGTAGCCAAGGTTAACAATGACTGCTACTTTAGAAAAAAAGGCCAATGGGAAGCGTGGGGACATTTGTTGATATTTACAAGGAGCTAAAAGTACAAAAAAGCCCATTTAGTTGTAGGTTTGTTACTATAAAATAATGCATATGTTTAAGTCTCTTTTTAAGTCTGCCCTACCACATCTTATTGCTGTAGCCGTTTTTGCTATTGTAGCCATTGTGTATTGCAAACCAGCATTAGAAGGCAAAGTATTGCAGCAGTCGGACGTAACGCAATGGAAAGGCATGGCGCAAGACGCCCTTAACTATAGAGACCAATATGGCATTACCCCATTATGGACCAACAGTATGTTTGGCGGTATGCCCACATTTCAGATTACAGGAATCCCTGCTAGCCCCTACACCATTGGTGCATTAGATGGCATTTTTACATTACGTTTAGCAGAGCCTGTAGGTCTGTTTTTTTTAGCAAGTCTTTGTTTTTATTTTTTAGCACAGGTTCTTGGCTTCTCCACTTTGATTGGCGTTATTGGAGGATTGGCTTATAGTTATGCAACATACAATCCAATTATTGTAGTAGTGGGACATATGACTAAAATGCACGCCATTGCTTATCTGCCTTTCTTTATTGGCGCCATCTTATTGATTTTTCAAAAGAAATATTACTTAGGTGCAATTTGTACCGCTATTGCAACCGCCTTGTTTGTTCAGGCAAACCATCTTCAAATTAATTACTATGGCTTAATCATTGTACTAGTGATGTCTATCTTTTATTTAGTGCAATGGATTATAGCAAAAGAGTACACGCATATTCTTAAGACCATTGGATTTAGTTTTGTTGCCGGCATGATGGGCTTAGCAGTGAATGCTGTTATGTTGATGAGTACCGCAGAATATGGCAAAGCATCTATTAGAGGCGGTAGCGCATTGGCTACAAAGGATAGTAAAATCACCAATACAGGTTTGAATAAAGATTATGCATTAAGTTATAGCATGTTCTTATCGGAACCTTTAGTCATGATGTTTCCACATGTATATGGTGCTTCTAATGATCCTAATTTAGTGGATCCTGCTAAATCAAAAGCAATTGAAGTCTTACAACAAATGCAACCAGAAGTGGGACAGCAATTACAATCTTTCTTACAATTTTATTGGGGTGGCATTGGTTTCACAGCAGGCCCTCCTTATGTAGGCATCATCATTTGTTTCTTTGCTTGCATCGGATTTGGAAGCAATAAAAATCCAAACCGTTGGTGGATAGGTGCTGTCATTGTATTATCTATCATGCTGGCAGCTGGCTCTTATTTTGAGTCTTTCAATTTAATGATATTAAAATATTTGCCACTTTATAATAAGTTCCGTGCACCAAGTATGATCATTGTTGTACCAACTTTATTAATTGGCATTCTGTCAATGTATGGTATCGGTGCTACTTTAAAAGCCACCAATTTAAAAAGCTTCTTACAAGAACATAAAATCAGTTGGATCACATTAGGCTTTGTATTTGTGGCATTATTGGGATTGTATTTTACTTCAGATTTTAAATCGGAAAGTGAAAAACAATTGATGAGTCAAATTACGCAAATACAAGATTCAAATCAAAAAGCAGCATTTGAAGGCCCTGCAAGAGATTTAGTGAATGCCATTGCAGAGGATCGTAAGGGATTTATTGAATCTGACTTAACTAGAACATTTATTTTTATTGGGTTCGCTTTCTTGTTCATCTACTTATATATTAAGCGATCCATACAAGCGTCTTTTTTCATTGTTGCAATTGGAATTTTAACATTGGTAGACTTATTTCAAATCAATGTGCAATACCTGAAGCCAAGTCAATATATAGAAGCTTCAGAAAATGAAAATGTTTTTGCGCTAACTGCATTAGATAACGCATTGTTAAAAGACAAGACTAACTATAGAATGATTGACCTTAGAAGAGGTGTTCAAACTGCATTCAATGAGGGTGCTATCATGGCCTATCACCACAAATTAGTGGGAGGTTACAATCCTGCTAAATTAAGTATCTACCAAGATCTGATCGAAAACCAATGGTATAATTTTCCTAATTGCTTGCCTACATTGAATATGATGAATACAAAATACATCATCTCAGGTAATATGGCATCTGATACCACTCCTAACACTGGTGCATTAGGTAATGCCTGGTTTGTAAAAGGGATTGAATTTAAAAAAGGGCCAAGAGCAGTGATGGATCACCTAAGCTATTTTAATCCAAAAGATACTGCAGTGATGGATGAGCAAGATAAGATAGATGCCTTAGCTGGATTACAAGTTGATTCAAATGCAAGGATTCAGTTAATTGATAATAAGAACGATGAAGTAAACTACTCAGCTAAAACAAATGCTAAACAACTAGCCGTATTTAGTGAAATCTATTACAAAGATGGCTGGAAAGCATATGTGGATGAAAAAGAATCCCCCATTGTAAAAGTAAACTATGTACTTAGAGGATTGGTTGTTCCTGCAGGTGATCATAAAATAAGATTTGAATTCAAGCCTGCTTCTGTTACTAGCGCAAAACAAATTGCAGGCATTGCATCTATCCTTCTTTGGTTGGCTTTAGCCGCATTCATTGCAGTGACGATCCAACAGTTTATTAAAAAGCAAAAATCAGCTCAATAATGCTTGTATCTGTTGTCATCTGTAGTTACAATCGTGCTGCGTATATCGGAGGGGCATTAGATAGCTTATACCATCAAACAGCTTCAAAGGAGGATTTTGAAGTCATTGTGGTGGATAACAATTCAAGCGATGGAACTGATGAGGTTTTTATTCAATGGCGCGCTGCCAACCCTGATGGTCAATTTTATTATGCTACAGAAACGCAACAAGGAGCTTCTTTTGCAAGAAATAAAGGAGCTCAATTAGCAAAAGCAGATTGGTTATGCTTTATGGATGACGATGCAATAGCAACCCAAGACTATATTCAAAATATCATTCGACACATACAGAACCATCCTACCGTTGTAGGATTTGGTGGTAAAATTATTCCAAAGTATATTCCATCAGAACCTGCATGGATGAGCTATTATGTATCCTCCCTAGTAGGCAATTTTGATTATGCACCAGTTGCTTGTGCCTTTGAAAATGGGAAGTACCCAATTGAATCAAATATGATTTTAAAAAAATCAGCATTTGACTTAGTAGGTGGATTTAATGAAGCAATCCCTGGAGTAGTTGGCACACTAAGAATTGGCGGCGAAGGCAAAGAATTATTTTATAAAATCATCGCGCTTGGAGAAAAAATTTATTATGACCCTAGCATTTGTGTGCATCATGTAGTTGAAGTAAAAAAATTGACACCAGAATACATGTATCGGGTTGCAAGTGGCATTGGAAGAGGTGAAAGAGCAAGGACAAAAGCAATTTCACAAAAAGTGTATATTATTAAAATGATAGAGTATTTATTTAAACTAGTTGCGGCTGTGCTACTTGGCATCAAATACACATTTCAATTACAACCTGCAAAATCTTGGCCCATCATTCAATTTAGAATTGATGCACTCAAAGGATTGTTGAACCAATAAGCTCATCATTTTTCCTAGATCAACTTGACTATTTTATAAAGCCTACAAGTATTTATAAAAATGCGATTTCCTTGCAATGATTATTGGGGTAATCAGCCATAACTCAAACACATTTTTTGTAAAGCCCCACCATGATTGTAGCATTTGCAATGGAGGCCTACTATTCCAAAGCGCATCAATAATTCCACAAACTAAATACACAGGAATTGTCCATGTATAATTGAGCAACTGGAAAAGAAACCAAAAGACACCATACTGTTTTCTGATTCTTAGATGATTGGACACCATTAATTGTAACCCCTTTTTATCAGTCAAGTTGGTATAGCTATTGTCATCGGATGCAGCAGCTTCCTGAATAGACTGACCAATTAAATGTACAATTGTGTATTTACCAAAGATGGCCAGCTTCCCCCATTTGCCAAGTCTTGAACACCACTCCACTTCCTCTGCATATAAAAAGAATTCAGGGTCAAGCATGCCCGCCTTTTGAATACACGCTTTTTTGACCATTAAGAATGCACCACTAATCCAATCTACTTCGGCATAAGCTGGAGCTTCAATCAATGCAGGTTTTTCTTGTATCCATAAGACTGCAATTTTTTTAATCCATGCCCCCCAATATGGCAAAGGCAATAAATGATTCAATCCACCTAGCATAAAATTGCTACCCGAAAATTGAGGCTGCTCATCTAGATGGATCAATTGCACCCCTGCTGCTACTAAATTAGATTGTATCAATGCATGGGCAGTTGCTAATACCACTCCTGGCTTTAATAATGTATCTGGATTCAATAACAAAACAAGTTGCCCATTTGATTGTTCAATCCCTTTGTTATTTGCCCTAGCAAAGCCTGTATTGTATTCCATATCTACCCATTGCACCATTGGAAAAGCGGTTGTAATAAGCTTCCTATCAGCTTGGTTACTGCTATTGTCAACAACGATCCATTCAACCTGGTCTAGGTCAAACAAATCCTGCTCCGCAGAATGAAGACAATCAAGTAGCAATGCACCTGAATTGTAATTGACAATAATGATAGATAACAACATAAATAAGCTTTGTAATCAAATTAAAGATAAGATATATTTGCAACCTCATCTACACAATCATGTCAGGACCGGCTATCAAAACAGAAAGGGCAGCAAATAACTTTGATCTATTGAGGATCTTGTTTGCCTGGTTTGTGATTGTTTCGCATTCCTATGTATTAAATGGTATTGGAGAATCTGACCCATTAGGTCAACTTACTGACAATTATTTGATATTGTCTTTTATTGGTGTAAAGGGTTTCTTTGTCATCAGTGGCTATTTAATTCTACAAAGTTTAACAAGAAGTAAAAGCATCCTTGACTATCTAGCAAAAAGAATTTTACGCATTTTCCCTGGCTTAATCGTTGTTTTATTAGTAACAATTGGAGTGCTCTATTTTATATATCCAACAACAAATGTTCCCTATCTTTTGAATCCTGTCATCCACAATTACTTTTGGATTAATTTAAAATTATTTGATCCAACTTTTTATATCCCTGGGGTATTTGATCATTTACCTTCCAGGGCAATCAATGGATCACTTTGGACCATTGAATTCGAATTCTTATTTTATATTGTTTTACTCTTATTATTTCCTATTCAAAAAAACATCAATGCCTTAAAATGGACATTGCTTGGCATGATGGTCGTATTGACAGTTGGTAACATCTATTTTTCATCAGCACTACTTAGTATCAAAAAGCCAATTCCTTTGGAGATCGTTTTTGACTTGAGTATCTATTTTATGACTGGTTCGTTCCTGGCTTGTATCGATTGGAAAAACTGGACACCAAGTCGTTATGTGTTTTGGGGGTCCATACTTTTGTTATTGACAATGATTGTATTTAAAATAGATCGTGCATGGCTTTTTACCTGCTTGCCATTTATCATATTGTATATTGGGCAAAAACAATCAAAGGCTGCCAGTTGGATACATCAAAAATTAGGGGATCCCTCTTATGGCATCTATCTGTATGCATTCCCATTACAACAATTGATTGTTTATTATTGCAAACCTAGCAGTTTTGAATTATTTCTTTATGCTAGCATTGGTGCATTTGCATTAGGCATACTCTCTTGGAAATTTGTAGAAAAAAAGGCGTTGATGTTAAAAAAATACATCAAATAGTAGGCCTTGTGAAATAGTTTAGGCTCATTAACAATTTAGAGAAAGGGCCAAATTTAAGCAGCCACATTGGACAATGTTTTTCCCAATTTAATTGATGCAGTATTACTGGAAGTATCTTTTCTGGGACAACTCCATATGCATGTAATGTATCTACAGATCTGATTTTATAATTCCTCAAAAGACGCCAATAATAATCATAGATCAAGATATCTGAAAAAGCGCTTTGGCCTAGCTTATGCGCAAAATGGATATTTTCTTTTACTATTAGGTCTTCATTATTCCTACAAAAAACGGTGGTTTGATCTTCGTGTAATCCAATACTCACCAAATGTTGATCTAGATACTTATGGGAATAGCCTGCCTCCAATAATTGTACATAATAATCTACATCCACCAGCCAAATGTAATTTTCATCATAACGAACAGGAATACTTCGTTTCAACATCACGTTACTAGGTGGCCCAATAACATTGGCTCTAAGAATATGATGGGGCTTTTGATCCATATTCCCTAACAAAGACTTAATGGCTTGCAGGTTTAATTGAATACCATCGGGCTGAATCGCTGTGTTTTTACAAAAGACAAAACTAAGTTCTGGATGCTTCAAAAAGCTATTTAAATATAGCTCTAAGGCATTGGCATCATGCAACCAATCGTCTTGGTGCAATAACATGACATAATCACCAGTGGCCTTATCCAATGCATTATTCCAATTCATTGGGCTTTTTAAAGCAGGCTGGTTATGATAATATTTAATGTCAATATCAGAAATATAAGGCTGAATCGCTATTTTTATATCCTCATTAGAAGAATCGTCCGAAATGATAATTTCTATTTTTTTGTAAGACTGTTTTAAAATAGACTGAATGGCACGAACTACATATTCAGGCTTTTTATAAGCAGGGATACAAATAGAAATTAGGGATTCAGTCATCAAACAAAAATTATGTTCATTACAAATATACTAAAGGGGATTCGAAAAAAGCTAACTCAATCAAAGTCAAAGCCTCGATTTCAAAGTTTTTCATGGATTCAAAAACGCATCCTAAAACATCAAGACGAGGATTCCATTAAACTTTTTACATTCAAGGACTTTAAAGTGTTTTATAAGCGCCCTTATGAACTAATCAAAACCTATGAAGAACTTTTTTTAGACGAAATTTATAGATTCCAAACCAAGAACGAACAACCACTCATTATTGACTGTGGTGCAAATATTGGATTAAGTAGTCTTTACTTTAAAACCATTTATCCCAATGCAACCTTACATGCTTTTGAGCCAGATGCCGTTTTGTTTCAAATACTAGAACAGAACGCTCAAGTCAATGGTTTTACAAATACCCATTTACATCAAGCAGCAGTTTGGATAGAGGAAACCAATTTATCTTTCTCAAGCAAGGGTTCCGAAGCCAGCCATATAGACCTTAGTAACCAAAGTGCAAATCAAGTAAAAGCAATCAGGCTATCTAGCTTTTTAGCACAATTTGGTCATATTGATTTTCTCAAAATGGATATTGAAGGGGCAGAATTTCAGGTGGTTGCAGATTGCTTAGATTGTCTAAAAAAAGTAGACCATTTTTTCTTAGAATACCATGGTAAAGTAGATCAAACTAAACAATTGCATACACTGCTCCAACAAGTCGAATCCATTGGGTTCCATGTCTATATTAAAATGGCCGCAGACCAACTAACAAGTCCGTTTTACCAAAAACAAACAGGCACACCCTACGATGTGCAATTAAATATTTTCTGTTATAAACAAATCCATTAGATTACAATATGATTAGTGTTATCATTCCATGTTATAATGATGGTAAGTATTTACCAGAAACAATCAATCAATTAAAATTGCAGACCTTGCCTGCCAATGAAATTATTATTGTCAATGATGGATCAACAGATGCAGCAACCATTGAAGTCTTAACTCAAATTGAAAAGGATCCTTTGATTCAAGTATTGCATAAAGAAAATGGTAGGATGTCTGCTGCAAGAAATTTTGGGGTGGCGCATGCAAAAGGAGATATCATAGTGGCACTTGATGCAGATGATTATTTTGACCCTAGTTTTTTTGAGAAGGCAATGCAAGTGCTGCATAATGAACCTGCAACTGGCGTAGTCACTAGTTATATTCGATATTTTGGAAACAGAAAAGGGAGTTCCAAGCCTAGAGGAGGAAATGCTTTTAATTTTTTATTCTCCAATCAATGCCCTGCATGTGCAATGGTAAGAAGGGAAGCTTGGGATCAGATTGGTGGATATGATGAAAATATGAAATTGGGTTATGAAGATTGGGAATTTTATATCCGTTTAACTAAGGCCATGTGGGATGTACATTTAATTCCTGAATTTTTACTTTATTATAGACAAACCAATAAGTCCACTCTGGCGAATGATACCCATCCAAACAAAAGACAAATCATTGACTATATTGTTGAGAAACACAAAGATTGGTATGTAGAATGCCTTAGTAAACTCATAGATCAAAAAGAGGTCCTTTATACTGAGTCCAGAATATCTTTTCAATCCATTTGGAAAATGTTTAAGAATAGGTTAACAGGAAAGTACAAATAAAGCCGGATAATTATCCAATACGAAGGACCTGCTTAGGCTTAATTGCAATATATTTGTAGCATGGGTATTATCCAAAAGCAAGGTATCAAGTCGTCTATCTTTATCATGATTGGGTTTGTGATAGGTGCAGTGAATTTGCTGGTACTATTCCCCATGTTCTTCTCAAAAAATGACCAAGGACTAGTTAGAGCCATGATTGATATTGGCGCTACCCTATCTGTTTTTTGTACCTTAGGCACGCTTCCTGTGGTCTATAAATTCTTCCCATTTTATAACCATTACTTGGGGCCAAAGAAAAACGAATTGCCATTTTTAACTTTACTTATTAACCTATTAGGTTTTGGATTGATGATGTGGATTGGTTGGGAGAATAAAGATTTCATCATCCGAAAATTAGGTAAATCTCCAAGCCTCGCTACTTACTTCAACTATGTGTATCCGTACACTTTCTTTTTAATAATTTTTTATTGGCTTGAAGCTTTTGCATGGGGCTTGCAAAAAGGCGTCTTCACGAATTTTTTAAGAGAAACTGCAGTCAGAATATTGACCACTATTTTGATCCTTGCAGTTGGATTAAAGTGGCTTAATTTAGATCAATTCATTTTGCTTTTCAGCGGCATTTATGTCATCCCTACTTTATTGTTGATTTATAATTTATCTACCTCACAAGAGTGGTCCTTTAAAAGTTTTAAAATAAGTAGTGTAACAAGACGTCTTAAGTGGAAGATGCTCAATTTTGCTTTATTTGTTTTTGCAGGCCAGTTTTTTAATTTACTAGCAAGGACCAATGATACTGCCATGATTGTTGTTATAAAAGGGCTGAGTGATGCAAGCATATTTGCCATCGCCACTTATGTAGCTGCCATTATGGAAATTCCACAGAGAAGCTTAACCTCCATCAGCATCCCTGTATTGGCTAAATCATGGAAGGATAAAGACTTTGCCAATATCAAACATGTCTATCATAAAAGTGTGTCTAATCTTTTAGCTATTGGCTTATTATTATTTGGATTAATTTGGTTAAATATTGAAAACCTTGTTGCTTTTTTAAATTGGATAAGCCATAATAAAGGTGGAGGCTACGATGCTATTGTGCCTATTGTTTTTATTATGGGCCTAGCAAAATTAATTGACCTTGCTACTGGTGTGAATGGACAAATTATTGGCACTTCTAATTATTGGAAATTCGATTTTTTTACCAACCTATTCTACATTGTTTTATCTATTCCTTTGAACTTTTATTTAATTAGTAACTATTCTTTGATTGGATTGGCTTATTCTAATTTGGCTGCACTTTCTTTATACAATAGTGTTCGCTTTTTATTCTTATATAAGAAATTTAATTTGCAGCCCTACACCTTAAAGCATGGATTATTTTTGATCTTAAGTATCACCTTTATGTTACTAGTTTACGTCATCCCATCTACCTCCAATTTTGTATTGAATATTGCAATTAAATCCACTATCTATGGACTTGGCTTCTATAAATTAATGATTTGGATTAATCCAGCTCCAGAACTAAAGGATTTAGTTCAAGGATTTTTGAAAAATAAATTATTTGGATTTTTAAGGCGCTAACAGCTTCACTTTCTCTAAAAATAATTGCATGCCCTGTTGCATTGTGTCAGTCAATCGATACTCAATATTTTTAGTGTAATATGCCTCCATGTTGTAATCATGTGTTCTTGCAGGAAGTTGATCTAATACTTCTTCAATATGCTCCACGCCATAGGCATTTGCATTGTTAAAAAGGATTTTGAACGCATCTGGTATTGGCTGATTCGACATCCAAGCAGCAAATACAAAAGGTAAGCCCGTATGTGTAATCCAAGCTTCACCTAAGTCATATACATACTCGAAATTTGTCAAATTTGAGAGTGCCCTATCTCCAATAATGACCCCGGCAGTTGTTCCTTCAATCGCCTGAATATACCCCTCTTCGGCTTTTAAGAACTGGATATCCTTTTTCCAAAATTCTTGTAATAGTATACCTGCCAATTTTACAGATGTTCTGCTTTGATAGTCAAGGTAAATGGATTCAATTTGATCCATAGGGACTTTACTGAAAATAGCGACCGATGCCACTTTAGTCCTAGTGCCAATGCAGTATTCTGAAACTATATGAGGGTCTGTTAAAAACGGCGTAATGGCTACTGGAACAAGGCCAATATCAATCTGGCCGTCGATTAAGGCTTGTGCTATCTTTGCTGGATAGTCTTTTACCAATTCTATTTTTGATAAAAAATCAGCTTTTTCTATCCCCAATAATAAGGGTTGTGTGTTGAAATAACTTACCACCCCAATGCGCCATCTCTTGTCCAATTGAATTAACTTTGTGCAAAGATATTCATTCAAATTGTTTTAAAGCAAACTATATGTCTCATTTAAGCGCTATTTCACCCATCGATGGTCGTTACCACAAACAAACAGCAGCACTAGGTGCTTATTTTTCTGAATATGCCCTTATCAGGTACCGCGTATTAGTAGAAGTACACTACTTTTTGTTTTTAGCAGATAAGAAGTTCTTTAAAGTTCCTTTAGGTTTAAGAAAAGCCTTATTGGAAGTGGTTGAAAATTTTTCGGAGGAAGATGCTGCAAAAATCAAAGCCATCGAAGCCACTACCAACCATGATGTAAAAGCAGTTGAATATTTTTTAAAAGCAATTTTAGACCAACATAAGGCAGGCGCATTGAAAGAGTGGATTCATTTTGGATTGACTTCTCAAGACATCAACAATACGGCTATTCCACTTAGTTGGAAAAACGCAATGGAATCTGAAATTTTACCCGCCTATATTAATTTGCAAAACAGATTATACCAATTTGCAAAACAATGGAAGAAAGTGCCATTATTGGCTAGAACACATGGCCAATCTGCCTCTCCAACCACTCTAGGAAAAGAGCTCATGGTATTTGTAGAAAGAGTCAACCATCAAATAGAATTATTTAGTAGCATTCCTTACGCTGCAAAATTTGGTGGTGCTACAGGAAATTTTAATGCACACCATATCGCCTACCCAAAGAAAAATTGGGTGGCATTAGGCAATGAGTTTGTGGATGATGTATTAGGCCTTGAGCGTATGCAGTTCACCACTCAAATTGAACACTACGACCATTTTGCTGCACATTGCGATAACTTAAAAAGATTGAATACCATATTGATTGATTTAACGCGAGATATTTGGACCTATATTTCTATGGATTACTTTAAACAACAAACTAAGAAAGGCGAAGTAGGATCTAGTGCGATGCCGCATAAAGTCAATCCAATTGATTTTGAAAATGCAGAAGGTAATTTAGGCATCGCAAATGCAATATTAGAGCATCTTTCAGCCAAGCTGCCAATAAGCAGATTACAAAGAGACCTAACCGACTCTACCGTTTTAAGAAATATTGGCGTGCCTATTGGTCATATTACCATTGCCATAAATTCTATTGAAAAAGGTTTAGGAAAATTGATTTTAAATGAAGTGAAAATCAATGAAGACCTTGAAAATAATTGGGCAGTTGTAGCCGAAGCCATTCAAACCATTTTGCGTCGCGAACAATACCCTAATCCTTATGAGGCATTAAAAGATTTAACAAGAGGTAATAGTAAGATTGATAAAAAATCCATACACAAATTCATTGATGGTCTTAAAATAACTGTTGCCTTGAAAAAAGAATTAAAGAAAATCACGCCTCAAAATTATACAGGAGTCACTGCGGAGTATTAATTAATCTTTTATGAATCCTCTTAAAAAGGAATAGGGAAATACCTATACATAGAAGCTAATTCTAAATTGCTTCAGTACTGTCTTCATCACTTGATGCATCTGTGGGTGGCACAACTTTTTTTCTGACTTCTTTTTTAGCCAATAAATAATGGATCGGGGCCATCCCCTCTTTTTTAATCGCCATGGTCAAGACTTCTGCAGTGGCTTGCGCATCTCCCCAAGCTCTATGTCGTCCTTCGATGCGGATACCAAGTTCACGCGTTAAAGAACCTAGTCCATATTTAGCTAAACCAGGGAATACTTTTTTACTTAACCGAATGGTGCATAATTTAGGTGCCGACCAATCATATCCTGAATTCCCTAATAAATATCGAACAAAAGAATAGTCAAAGCTTGCATTATGCGCCACAAAAATGCGGTCTTTTAATAGATTGTATATCTGAGGCGCTACTTCTTCAAATAGCGGTGCCTGGGCTACCATTTCATCACTAATCCCCGTCATATTCACAATAAATGGAGGGATTTTTTGTCTTGGATTCACCAAAGTCACATATTTACCCGTTACTTCGACACCATTGTGCATCACAATTGCGATTTCGGTGATCCCATGTGTATGGGGCATTCCGCCAGTGGTTTCTATGTCTACAATTGCAAATTCCATTGGTCGCCAAGTTCGCATTTTTTTGTCAATAATAGCTAGTGGCTTTTCCTTATTTTTGTAACTCATTATAGGAAAAGCAATTAGCATGGAATTGAGTAAAAATTTTATACCGGGTGAAGTAGAAATAAAATGGTACCAACATTGGATCGACCAGGGGTATTTTCATAGCTTACCCAATGACAAGCCAGCTTATACCGTGGTCATCCCTCCTCCAAATGTGACTGGTGTTTTACACATGGGCCATTGCTTGAACAATACGATACAAGATATTTTAGTGCGTCGTGCGCGTATGCAAGGGATGAATCCTTGTTGGGTGCCAGGTACGGATCATGCATCTATTGCCACAGAGGCAAAAGTAGTTGCGATGTTGAGAGAAAGAGGGATTGCTAAATCCTCTTTAAGTCGTGAGGAATTTTTGAGTTATGCTTGGGAGTGGAAGGAAAAATACGGCGGTATTATTTTACAGCAACTAAGGAAGATGGGTTGTAGTTTGGATTGGGAGCGCACTTCGTTTACCATGGACCCAGACTATTACGAAACTGTAATAAAAGTATTTATTGATTTATACAAAAAGGGAAAGATTTATCGTGGCAAACGCATGATCAATTGGGATGTGAAGGCAAAGACGGCATTGAGTGATGAAGAAGTAATCCATAAGGAAGTCAATGGAAAAATGTACCATATCAGGTATCAATTAGATGTACCTGGAGAAGAATTTATTACTATTGCCACTGTACGTCCTGAAACTATTTTTGGTGACACTGCCATTTGTGTGCACCCAAAAGATCCTAGGTATACCCATTTAGTTGGTAAGCATGCATTTGTGCCAATGATCAATAGACGCATCCCTATTATTGCAGATGATTATATTGAAATTGAATTTGGAACTGGTGCATTAAAAGTAACGCCTGCGCATGATATCAATGATTTTAACCTAGGACAAAAACATGGTTTAGAAGTCATAGAAACTTTGAATGAGGATGGCACAATGAATGAAGCTGCACCAATGTATATTGGAAAAGACAGAATAGAAGTTCGAAAAATCATTGCCACAGATTTAGAAGCATCGGGTAATTTAGTGAAGATAGAAGACTATGTGAACCAAGTCGGTTTTAGTGAAAGAACAGACGCCATTGTGGAACCAAGATTGAGTTTGCAGTGGTGGGTGGATATGAAACAATTAGCAGCACCTGCTTTAGAAAAAGTAATGTCGGATGAAATTCATTTCCATCCTGCTAAATTTAAAAATGTGTACCGTCATTGGATGGAGAACATCAAAGATTGGTGTATCAGTAGACAATTATGGTGGGGCCATCGAATACCAGCATGGTATGATCAAGAAGGCAATGTATATGTGGAAGCTAGTCTTGAAAAAGTTCACTCCACTTATCCCGAAACAGTTGGCAAGGAATTGTATCAAGATGCAGATTGTTTAGACACTTGGTTTAGTAGTTGGTTATGGCCTATCGAAGTATTTAAAGGCATGTCCAATCCTAATAATGCAGAAATAAATTATTACTACCCTACCAGCACTTTAGTCACTGCACCAGAAATTATTTTTTTCTGGGTGGCGAGGATGATTATGGCAGGCGAAGAATACATGGGAAAGATTCCATTTAAGGATGTGTACTTCACAGGTATTGTGCGTGATAAGCAAGGCAGAAAAATGAGTAAGAGTTTGGGCAACTCCCCAGACCTCCTAGGATTGATAGACCAATATGGTGCGGATGCAGTTCGATTTGGTATTATGATTGCCTCTCCTGCTGGAAATGATTTATTATTTGATGAGTCTACTTTAGAGCAAGGCAGAAATTTTAATAGTAAGCTTTGGAATGCGACCAAATTATTAAAAATGTGGGAACCTCGTCAAAGTAACGAAGGTCCTATCCCAGAAGATGCAGCATTCGCGATGGATTGGTTCCAAGCAAAACTAAGTGCCACACAATTAGAAGTAGACGAAATGCTTAAGACATTCCGATTAAGCGAAGCCTTGAAAACGATTTACGGATTGATATGGGATGACTATTGCAGCTGGTACCTTGAGTGGATCAAGCCAGGCTATGAGCAACCAATCCATGCGAAAGTATTTGAAAAGAGTATTGCATTTTACGACGATTTATTACAATTATTGCATCCCTTCATGCCATTTATCACAGAAGAGATACATCATTTACTAAAACCTCAAACACAGGATTTATGTGTGCAGGAATTAGCACCAGTGAGCAAAGTAGACGAAACAGTATTGCATGCTGGCTTACTTTTAAAGAATGTGATCTCTACTTTGCGTGATGCTAGAAATAAAAATCAAATTAAACCAAAGGATGCGATTGATGTACATATTCAATCAGATAACAATACAGCCTACCAAACCATACAAAATATTTTAGCAAAGCAAGTCAATGCTAAAAGCGTGGCCTATACCAATGCCCCTATTGGATCAAGTATTGTGGTGGCATTGGAAAAAGATAAATTCTACTTAGTAGCAGATCAAGCAATTGATACAGTAGGTTTAAAAGAAAACTTATTAAAAGATCTGGCACACCAAAAAGGATTCTTAGAAAGTGTAGATAAGAAATTGGCGAATGAAAAATTTGTTCAAAATGCAAAACCAGAAGTCATTGCCATAGAACAAAAAAAGAAGTCTGACGCATTGGCTAGAATCCAAACGATTGAAGAAAGTTTAGCGCAGTTAGGTTAACTAATTATCATACTTTAATATATCTTTTACAATTATACTCAGGGTAATAAAAAATTAGGATCGTCAAAAAAATCTAATGACCGAAATTCAAATAACACGAGCTGGCATAAATGACAGAGAATTAATCAGATCTGTTTCTGAGCGCACCTGGCCCAGCACTTATGGGCATATCATTTCTCAGGAGCAAATTGATTTTATGTTGGACTGGATGTATAGCGACGACTCCTTAGCTACACAAATGAATACGGGTTGTTTATTTTATATTGCAAGTATCAAAGACTCCAATGTTCACAATTTCGACAATGTCCGCAATGGCGACTGGGATGCTGTAGGGTTTTGTTCAGTGAGTCCTGAAAAAGAAGAAGACTCAAATGAGATTGCACATAAACTCAATAAATTATACGTCCTCCCCTCTGCTCAAGGCACTGGAGCTGGAAAGGCTTTATTAAATAAATCAATTGAAGTTGCCAAGGCAGCGGGATCAAGTTCCTTATTCTTACAAGTAAACAAGCAAAATACAGCGTATACCTTTTATTTAAAGCATGGATTTATAAAAGAAGCTGAATTTAAATTCGATATTGGCAATGGCTTTTTTATGGACGACTATTTAATGCGATTGAACTTCTAATAAAACTTCGTTTTTAAATCTTAGAAATAACCACTCCTTTTAAACTTAGTTGGCGGTCGCCATGATTGATTAAAATATCAATCTTGTTTCTGTATCTTTTATTCATTACATCATGAATAATCCAAACACCGTCAAACTTTCCGGCATTGGTTAATTTTACTTTATCTCCGAAAGAAAATAATTCTTTTAAATCTCTACTAATGGCAATCACTCTGTGTTTTTTTGGATTCAAACTATCTAATTTAAAACCACTCGCCGTTATTAAAGGTGTACTATCTGTTTCAGCAGTATCTGCTCTATAGGTACTTAAAGAAACGACCTTGTCAGATTGTAAAACAAAAGGATATTGCATAACAATAGCCCTTGTTATATGATCTGGTCTTAAACTATAAAAAGACCCCACTACTATAAACAGGATTAACCCCATACCTAGATACTTATTATATTTCATAATGAAGTGTTTCATGAGTGATGATGATTATACTATTAAATGGGTTTGTTTAACGACACCCATTATAAAAACGCTTTGTACCTGGCTTATATTGTCGGCCTGGCTTAATTTGTTGACGTGGAAATTGTAATAACTGTTCATATCCTCGGTCACAATTTTCAACATAAAGTCAAATTCACCCGAAATACTATAGCATTCCACCACATCGGGTAAGTCATTTATTAACTTAATAAACTGACCACCTGACTGCTTACTGTGCTGATTTAGAGACACATAACAAATGACCATCAGCCCCTTTTTTACTTTTGTCCCATCAATCAAAGTGGCATATTGCTTAATCACCCCACCCGCCTCAAGCCTTTTAATACGCTCATGCACCGGCGTGGTGCTCAAATGAATTTGATCGGCAATTTCTTTTACCGTGATCCTTGCATTCTCCTGCAAGAGGCGTAAAATGGCTAAATCCTTCTCATCTAAGGAGATAGATTGTTGAGGACTAGCCGAATCTACTAATGGAGCAGTGTTTTTCATATTATTTTAGCATAAATCATCATAAAAATAGAATAAAATAGCTGAATATCCTAAAAATATCAAATATTTTGTCATTTTATCCTACAAAACTACCTTTACACTCTAAAAATTATTAAATATGTCAGGTTTACAAAACATCGATTTTAGCCTACCTTATAAAGTAGCAGATATTACCCTAGCAGAATGGGGACGTAAAGAGATTCGTTTAGCAGAAGCAGAAATGCCAGGCTTGATGAGTATCCGTGAAGAATATGGTCCTAGTCAACCATTAAAAGGTGCGCGTGTTGCTGGTTGTTTGCACATGACCATCCAAACTGCTGTATTGATTGAAACTTTAACAGCTTTAGGTGCAGAAGTAAAGTGGAGCTCTTGTAATATCTTCTCTACACAAGACCAAGCTGCTGCCGCGATTGCTGCAACAGGGGTGGGTGTGTTTGCTTGGAAAGGTCAAAGTATTGAAGAAGGTGATTGGTGTATTGAGCAGACTTTATTTTTCGGCGGTGAAGATCGTCCTTTAAATATGATCTTGGATGATGGTGGTGATTTAACCAATATGGTGTTAGACAAGTACCCTCAATTTGTTACAGGTATCAAAGGTTTAAGTGAAGAGACAACAACAGGAGTGCACCGTTTATATGAGCGTATGGCAAAAGGCACTTTACCAATGCCTGCAATCAATGTAAATGATTCAGTGACTAAATCTAAGTTCGATAATAAATATGGTTGTCAAGAATCATTGGTGGATGCGATTCGTCGTGCGACTGATGTGATGATGGCTGGTAAGGTTGCAGTAGTAGGTTCTTACGGTGACGTAGGAAAAGGTTCTGCGGCTTCTTTACGTGGTGCGGGTTGTCGTGTAATGGTAACTGAGATTGATCCTATCTGTGCATTACAAGCTGCGATGGATGGTTATGAAGTGAAGCGTATGATTGACGCTGTGAAAGAAGCAGATATCATTGTTACAGCATCTGGTTGTAGAGACTTGATCAACGAAAAGCATTTTAGAGTGATGAAGGATAAAGCGATTGTATGTAATATCGGTCACTTTGATATTGAAATTGACATGGCTTGGTTGAATCAAAATTATGGTCACACTAAAGACACTATCAAACCTCAGGTAGATTTATACAATATCGATGGTAAAGATGTAATCGTTTTAGCAGAAGGCCGTCTAGTGAACTTAGGTTGTGCAACTGGTCACCCATCTTTTGTGATGAGTAACTCTTTCTCTAACCAAACATTAGCGCAAATTGAATTGTGGACTAACCATAAGAACTACGAAAATAAAGTGTATGTATTACCTAAGCATTTAGATGAGAAGGTTGCACGTTTACACTTATCTAAAGTAGGTGCACAATTAGACGAATTGACAGAAGAGCAAGCAGCTTATTTAGGCATACCTAAAGCAGGTCCATTTAAGTCTGATGCTTACAGATACTAGTCTTTAAGACAAAAGAAATAACAATTTCTCCCTATTGACCCATGTTGATTTTATCAGCATGGGTTTTTTATTTTCAGTACCTTTAAGGAATAAAAATAGCAAAATGGTCTTCAAAAAAATTAGCGCCTTCTTAATAGCATTATCGATAACACAAAGTATTCAAGCACAACAGATAAAGCTTATCCCAGAACCAAGTGCAATACAAATTGGCAATGGAACATTCAAATTGCCAAATGTAATTTCAATTCAAGTTCCTATTGCATTTGAAGAGATAGGTAAAGTAATGACTGTAAGATTGAATACAGCGACAGGAAAAAAAGTAATACTAGCTAATCAGAAAAATGCCACGATCCATTTTGAGCAAGTGAATGAGAATGCCTTAGGCAAAGAAGGTTATCAATTAACCATCAATGAAAAAGGCATTCATGTAAAAGCAAAAACTTATGCAGGTGCATTGTATGCATGGCAAAGTATTTTACAATTATGTCCACCAGCTATTTACGGCAATGAAACAGATAAGACAATCAATTGGACCCTACCCTATGTTCAAATCAATGATGTCCCAAGATTCGAATGGAGAGGATTCATGATGGATGTAAGTCGTCATTTTTTTACAGTAGCAGAAGTTAAAAAAATGATGGATGAAATGGCGATGTATAAATTGAACAGACTACATTTTCATTTAACCGATGACAATGGATGGAGGGTTGAAATTAAAGCATTGCCAAAATTAACCTTAGTGGGCGCATGGAGAGCCAATCGAATTGGTAAATGGCATAATATCACTAAGCCAGCTTTAGAAGAACCAAAAACCTATGGTGGATTTTATACGCAAGAAGATATTAAGGAATTAGTGGTCTATGCAAAAACAAAAAATATCGAAATCATGCCAGAGGTTGATATACCTGGTCATAGCATGGCTTTCTTGGCAGCCTATCCTCAACTAAGTACGACTCCAAATTATCCTTACCAAGTGAACGCAGGAGATGATTTTATAGATTGGTCTGGAATGAATGGACATATCACAGCCAAAATTGACAATAACTTAGACCCATCTAAAAAAGAAGTGTACGAATACTTGGATATCATTTTTGGTGAGCTAGCTACCCTATTTCCATTTGAATACATGCATATGGGTGGGGATGAAACTGCAAAAAACAATTGGGCGAAAAGTGAGGACATCAAAGCATTGATGCAAAAAGAAAATTTGAAAAACCAGGAGGAAGTGCAAAGTTATTTTGTACGACGTGTAGAAAAAATCATGCAATCAAAAGGAAAGAAATTAATGGGATGGGATGAAATACTAGAAGGCGGATTGGCACCAGAAGCTGCAGTGATGAGTTGGAGAGGTGTTAAGGGTGGTACGGAAGCTGCGAAACAAAAACATCCAGTTGTGATGAGTCCTAGTTCACATAATTACCTGGACTATTACCAAGGCGAAGCCACTGCAGAAGGTGCTGTGTATGCCGGATTAAGAATGAAAAAGACCTATAGTTTTGAGCCAGTGCCAGAGGGCGTAGATGAAAAATATATTTTAGGCAATCAAGGTAATTTATGGAGTGAGCAATTACAAAATATTAGAAACCTAGAATACATGGCTTGGCCAAGACTCATGGCCATTGCTGAAGTAGCATGGTCCCCAAAATTGAGTAAAGACTGGAATAAATTTTCAGAAAAAGTAGAAGCTCATTTTGCCATTTTAGATACGCTCAAAATTAAATATGCAAAAAGCATTTATGACCCTATTGTCACAACCACTTTAAATACAAAAGCTGAAATGTTTGCGAGCATGGAGGGAGAAGTGGGTGGATTGGATTTTTATTATACCATCGATGAGTCTATGCCAGATCAATATAGCAATCCATTTACCCAAGCATTTTTGATACCAGATGATGTGACCATCTTAAGGGTGATTAGTTATAGAAATGGGAAGCCTATTGGTAAACTATTGAATATCCCTATCAGCGCATTAAAACAGAGAGTTGTAAAAGTGCTATAAAATAGAATGCATAAAAAAATATTATTACCTGCTATATTGATATTAGTGATAGGACAACTTGTTTTAACACCAAGTATTCATGCGCAAAATAACATTTTTAAAAAAGCAAAAAAAACCATCACAGGCAAGTCACAATCGATGACTGATAGTACAAAAATAAATTTATTGAATCAAATTCGTACGCTCAATTCCTATGCCGGTAAAAGAATCAATAGCATCACCATTGAGCAACATAATTTTTCGACCAGTATTGATTCAAATGAGTCCAATCTGAAAAATTTTTTTACCAAGCTTGGAATTCAATTGCATTCAAATTCTAAGACAAGGGCCATTAGAGAAAACCTATTTTTTAATGAATGGAATATTTTTGACCCTTCTATTGTTGCCTACAATGAAAAATGGCTCAGGGATTTGAGTTATATACAAGATGCTAAAATATCGGTAAAGATGACCCCCTACGATACCAACCAAGTGGATATCATTGTGGTGACTAAAGATTTATTTAACTATGGGGGCGAAGTATTGATCAATAACAATAATGCTTACTCAGCTAAAATCAATAATATTAATTTATTGGGTACGGGTAATAGTGTACAATTGATTCAAAATTTTGAAAACGAAAGAATACCAAAATCAGGATGGGGTTATGATCTTGGTTTAAGTAATCTAATTGGAAGTTTTATTTCTATCAATGCGGGGGTGAATCAATTTGGGAATAATCTAGCCAATAATGTATTATCTGCAAGAAAAGACTATATCAGTGTTCAAAGACCCATCCTCCACCCTAATAGCAAGTGGCTTGGCGGAATGGAATTCTTAGAAACAGTCAATGAAAATGTTTTTCCTGGAAAATGGGACTCCATATTTGACCAGCAGTTGAACTATAATTTAAAACACAAAGATATTTGGGTTGGATATCAACTCACAAAGCAAAAAAAACGCATCAACATAAATGAATACAGGCAATTTATTCAATATAGGCATCTTGAAAATAATTTTAAAGAAAGACCCATTGACTATTTATTGCAATTAGACAGGAACTATCAAAATCTAAAAGCAGATTTTATTTCCTATATCCTTGTTAGACAATCAGTGTATCGCACAAGGTATGTATACGGGCTAGGAAGGTATGAGGATTTACCAATTGGTCGATCTTTAACATGGACAATTGCAAGTCACCAAATAGAAAAAGAAACCGCACCTTACCTAGGTTTTAAATTTGAACAATACCAACTTTCTAAAAAAGAAAACTACACCCATATCATCGCCAATATTGCGAGTAGCTATATCAATCAATCTTTACAAGACCTAAGATTCCTTGCAAGCCTTGAACAGTTTAGCAAATTAAAGTACTTAAACAATGGTTATGGCTACCGTCAAATAATCAACTTAAGCTTTACCCAAACCTTAAAGAATAAATACAATGAAGCTTTAAGAATCAATAGCATTTATGGTATTCCTCAATTGAATAGAGAACAAATTAAAGGAGGCACACGTATTTCTGGTAACTGGGAAACAGTGCTGTATAATAACCGTCCAATATTGGGTTTTAAATCTGCCCCATTTGTTTTTGGGAATCTAACTTATATAAGGACTATGGGTGACCCAATTCTAAAAGGCGATATCTATACTGCACTTGGCTCTGGTATTAGAGTAAGAAATGAGAACCTTGTTTTTGGGACCATTGAATTAAAAGGATGCTATTTCCCAAGAACAAATCAGCAACTTAGTCCATGGAATTTTAGCCTTATTACCAATCTTAGATACAAGTACAATTCAAATATCGTGGAGAAGCCAAATTATGTTGAAATAAACTAATTTTTAGGCCTTTTAACTCAACCATTTAAGCCTAAAATTGTTGTTTCTTTTATGGTTCAAGCTTATAATTTTTTAGCCAGCTGGCAGTTGTTTCCAGAGAAATGTGATTTCGAATATCAAACAGTTCCCAAATCGGGTAATTATAAAATCGAGACTGTTTCAAATGGTCATTTATTAAGTTTTAGCCACAATTGGGTCAACTTAGAAAATGATGCATTCTATGCACAATACCAAGTGAATCCCAATGGTCAACCCATGGATTTTGACAATACCGAATTAGCCCATACCATAAGTGCCGAAATCAACAATGCATCTTGCTTAACCGTGCAATTTTTTAAGGAAGATATATTGAACCTAAAAGTGGTGCATGAAATTTTATCAAATGGATTTTTAAAAGTGACGCATGAGGGCTTCAAAGAAGACCAAAGCCCTTTCAAAAATATTGAAGTATACCATAAGCAACTAAGTGTATTGCCTTATGCCTCTTCTGCAGGCAGTGTGGCCATTCGTCCAACCAAAGAAGGGGTTATTAAGCATAAGGCACTCTCTGCGATGGAGGATCAAACCAATATGCAGCTCAATCAAATTAAAGAGCAAATTGAATTACTTGCAAGGCAAGCTCAGGAAATTCGTAAAAGAAAAGAATTGAGCATGATGATTTATGAAGCAAAAATTACTTTCAAACCGCAGATAGGACAGATATACCATGTCTACGAAAAGCAAGACGGGTCGCATGTTTTGTCAATGGTTGCTCCTCATGAATGGGGCGGAGGCGCAGGACCTTTTGCACAATTTATTGCAACAGTAAAATTATTAGCAGACCATACTTGGATGGAGGTTGCTATTTAATACCCGTACTTTTCTAAAATAGCATCTACCTTTTTTTCAACCACTGCGTCTTTTAATACAGGCGGTGCATGATGTGGCTTGATGGTCGCATCAAAAACCAATGGTCCTTTTGAACCCCAATGTTTATTTGTTGTAAATGCATCAATGGCTTCTATATCATGAGACGGATTGGTTCTTGTAAACGCAGCCCATAAGAAATTATTTAAATCACTTGCCATCCATGTTGGGTCTTCCGTTCTAATGATCATGACCACACCTTCTTGCGCTAACAACGCTTCGCCCTGCCCTGCTAATGCAGTCTGTAACGTATTTGTATTAAAAGCTGTTGCATTGACTGCAATCACACCCGGCATGACTAGGCTTGCATCCATCTTTAAATTCAGTAATCTTTCAGGAACAGTTTTTGCTAAAGTTCTTTTTACATCTCCATATGCAGCAATCACTACTTTAGATCCTGAATTTAATCCATCGCCTGAATAATCTAAAGTATCCATCGTGGTTTTAGTGTAAAAATGGATATCATTACTAAGGTCCAATCTTGATAAAATATATTCAAAATATGCCTGCACACGATGGGTCGATATTTGATTGGTGTCGTCCGCTGTGATGAAAAGAAATTTAGCTAAACTCAATTGACCTGTTCCTAAAATATGATTGGCAATAGTTAAAATTTCTGCCGGTTGTTTGATGGTTAAATAAGGCGTGTATCTTTCACTACCAATGGCCAATAATAATGGATGCACCCCTGCTGCATCTACTGCATGCACTTCTTTCAATCCAGGAATTTCATTGGACACAGCAGCACCAGTCATAGCATGTATCAATTGTCCAAAACTGGTATCCTCTTGTGGTGGTCTTCCAACCACTGTGAATGCCCAGATGGCATTTTTACGCGCATACACTTTATGCACGCGCATTAAAGGAAAACTATGTTGTAAACTATAATATCCTAAATGATCCCCAAAAGGACCTTCTGGTTTATTTTCTCCTGGATACACTTCTCCAGTAATCACAAAGTCGGCATCTGTACTCAAACAAAATCCGTCTTTATAGGTATATCCAAATCTTTTACCTGCAAGCACGCCTGCAAAATTCATTTCACTTAATCCTTCTGGCAAAGGCATCACAGCAGCGACACTATGCGCTGGTGGTCCACCTACAAAACAACTTACTTTCAAAGGCATCCCTTTTTTGTTGGCCTTTGTTTGATGTACGCCAATCCCTCTATGCAATTGATAATGCAAACCAATTTCTTGATCTAGCACATAGTCATTACCCGTTAATTGAATTCGGTACATTCCTAAATTACTATTTGCAATGCCTGGCTTATCTGCATCTTCGGTATATACTTGTGGTAAAGTGACATAAGCACCTCCATCCATGGACCAATGTTTGATCAAAGGCAGGTCACTAATTTTTATTTCTTCGTAAGTGACTGGTTGACTGATTGGATTTTTTTTAGGCAATGCATTGATCGCAGCTGGCAATGCACTTAATGCAGCCAAAGGATTTTTTAATGCAGAGGCAGGATCAATTTTTATTTCAATTAATTTTTTCACCTGTGGTAAAGTAGCCCTAAAAATAAATTCACTTCTTTCTAATGTGCCAAAAATATTGGAGGCGGCCCTGAACTTAGACCCTTTCACTTTTTCAAATAAAATGGCTGGCCCCTTTTGTTCATGGATGCGTAAATGGATCGCTGCCATTTCCAGATGAGGATCTACTTCCTCCTTAATTCGAAGCAATTGTCCGTTTCGTTCTAAATCCAATAAACAAGCTTCTAAATTAGAATAAGCCATGAGGTGATAATTAAGATGCAAAATTAACTTAAATTTGCTCATGACTCATTTAAGTGTAAATATAAATAAGATAGCTACCCTAAGAAATAGTCGTGGCGGCAACAACCCAAATCTAGTAAAAGTGGCTTTAGATTGTGAACGTTTTGGCGCCCAAGGCATCACTGTGCACCCTAGACCAGATGAAAGACATATTCGATACCAAGACGTTTATGATTTAAAGGAAAAAATACATACAGAGTTCAACATTGAGGGCAATCCTAAAGAACAAAAATTTGTTGACCTAGTATTAGCTACCAAACCAGCACAGGTAACATTGGTGCCAGATACCTTGGGCCAATTAACCAGCGATCATGGTTGGGATACCATTACAGAACAAGCTTATTTAAAAGATATCATTGCGGTGTTTAAAGCTGCAGGTATTCGTGTCTCTATCTTTGTTGATCCAAGTATTGAATTAGTGAAAGGGGCAGCAAAAACTGGCACTGACAGAATAGAATTGTACACAGAAGCTTATGCTCGTGCATTTGCAAAAGGAGAAAAAGAAACAGCGATATTGGATTATAAATTAGCAGCAGCGACAGCAAAAGAGTTAGGACTAGGTATTAACGCAGGACATGATCTGGACCGTTTTAACTTGGCCTACCTCATCAAAGAAATCCCCTACATAAAAGAAGTATCCATTGGCCACGCACTCATTAGTGACGCGCTTTATTTAGGCTTAGAAAACACCATACAACTCTATAAGCGCGCTTTAGGATAATTTTTTGTTATCAGGCTTCTACTATATTTGAGCAATTAAGGGGGTTTTGATTCCTTATTAAATACGAATTTGTATCTTGCAGTAAATACATTTTATGGCCAACCAACCAATTGTAGGGATTATCATGGGAAGTGACAGTGATTTACCTATCATGCAGGCAGTTGCTGATATTTTAAAATCTTTCGATATCCCATTTGAATTAACAGTGGTTTCGGCACATCGCACACCAGATCGCATGGTGGAATATGCAAAAACAGCGCGAAGTAGAGGCTTACAAGTAATTATTGCAGGTGCTGGTGGCGCTGCACATTTACCAGGTATGGTGGCCGCATTAACTAGTTTGCCTGTAATTGGAGTACCTATCAAATCGACTAACTCTGCAGATGGATGGGATAGTATTTTATCCATTTTACAAATGCCAGGGGGTGTACCCGTTGCAACAGTGGCATTAAATGGTGCTAAAAATGCAGGTTTATTAGCTGCGCAAATTATTGGTACACATAACGAAACAATTGCTTTGGCAATGGACGATTACAAATCAAAAATGGAATCTGAAGTATTAGAGAAAGTAAATCAATTGAAATCCAATTGGGAGAATCAATTTGACGCTTAGTCAAATTTGATAATGCTGAATCTAGACTCCAATCCTGTAGACTTTTCCATGATAGTGTCTATCCAAGAAAGGTCATATTGACCGACCCATTTAGAAAAATGTTCTTCTCTTTCTTGTAAATTATCCTGTGGAAATAATTCCTTTTTAATACGATGTATACGTTGAATAGCCACTGCTTGCTTGCGTCTTTCGGCACGCACCATTTTCTTTTCTAGTGATGCTAACTTGGCTTTTGCTTGCTGTGCTAAATTTTCGGCGTGTGTACCTAATGTCGGGTCTACTTTTTCCACTTCATTTTTGATCGTCGTATATAAAGTAGTTAAGTTTTTCATTTGATCCTGTAAATCCAATGCTTGGGATGCGTGTTTTTTTACATAAGCTATTTCTAATTCAAGGATTGGCTTAAATAAATCTTGTTCATCAAACTGCATGGCCGCCCATTGTTCAGCTTGTTTTTGACGCATCAATAAAAAAGAATTTCTAAGTTGTAATAATGGATAATGCACGTCCACTTCTTGAAACACATTTTTCAATTCCATCCAGTAGGCTAGTTCTCCTCCTCCACCAATAAAAACAATACCAGGCAAAATTGTTTCCTGATACACCCCTCTTAAAATGACATTAGGACTGAACCTTTCTGGGTATTGATGCAATTCTGCTATGATTTCTTTTTCTGTAAATTGAATATCCGAATCCACCACTATAAATTGTTCGCCTTGCTTTTCGATTCTTCCTCTAATACTGTCTTTTAAATAAAATAAATTAATCGTTCTGCCTTCGGATTGTACATGGTAGTCTTTTGACAATGCAGCAATTGCTGGCTGGATGGCTTGATGAGAAAACTGCGTCAGTAATTCCTTTTCCATGACAGGGATCAATGCTGCTTTGAGCGCAGTATCATCCGGTTGTAATACTAGCAAACCTTTGGATCCAAAAAATGCATGCACAAAAGACAAAGTAGCCTCACTAATAGTTTTTCCTTTTTGATACGCTTCTTTTAAAATCTCCAAGGCTTTTTTTCCTTGAGGTAGTATAGACCAATAACTTTCTAATTGTTGTAACAATTTTAATAATGCATCATCTACCTGCATTCTTCCAATAGCACCCGTTTGTTTGGTCACCCATTCGCATTTCTTATGGTCTAAATTAAATGCACCTACTTCGTCCAAGTCTGCGTCTTCGGAGCCCATATAATACACTGGCACAAAATCATATTCAGGGAATATTGATTTTAAACTTGCTGCTAGTTGAATAGCATGAATGATTTTATAAAAAAAATATAAGGGCCCTGTAAATAAATTTGGTTGATGTGCCGTGGTGACAACAAAAGTTGTCTCCTTTTTTAACAAAGCAATTTGATTGTTGACTGCTTTTTCTTGTAGAAGATTGCTGTATTGTTTTGTCAATACATCAAACAATAAGTTTCGATTGATTGGATGTTTTTTTCGACCTTTGATCGCCGCTCGATAGCCCTCAACATTAGGCGCGTAGTGCACAAAATCCATCGCCTTGCCTTTACCCTCTAAATAATCATTGATTAATGTAGAGAATACATGCGTTGAACTAAATGGGATATGCATACTGCTTTGAGACATCGTGGGCAAATTTCGGGAAAAATGCATTGATAAAGGCATTTTATTCGATATTGAAAGAAAAATAATACTTTTACGGGACAAAAGATTGCTCGCTAAAACAACCCCATATGGAAACCTACGGTAAGATTCTCGTTATTGCTATGCCCCTATTTCTGTTATTGGTACTATTTGAAAAATGGTACGGATGGCGCAAAGGCAATGATACCGTTAGAACAATGGATATGATTTCTAGCTTAAGCTCGGGAGTAACCAATTCAACCAAAGATGTTTTAGGGTTGAGCATTGCTATTATTAGTTATGGTTGGCTGGTGGAGCACTTGACTATTTATCAAGTTAAATCTAGTTGGATGCTTTATGTAATTGCATTTTTAGCTTTAGATTTTGCAGGCTATTGGGTGCACCGTTTAGCACATACTGTGAACTTTTTTTGGAACAACCATATCGTACATCATAGTAGTGAAGAATTTAATTTAGCCTGTGCATTAAGACAAAGCATCTCGGTGTATTTTAGGATTTATGCTTTTCTATTAATCCCAGCTGCTATGTTTGGTGTTCCACAACAAGTGATTGCAGTGGTAGCTCCTTTACATTTATTTGCACAGTTCTGGTACCATACGCAACATATCCATAAAATGGGATGGCTAGAATATATCATAGTTACACCAGCACATCACCGTGTGCACCATGCTATTAACCCAGAATACTTAGATAAGAACTATGGTCAAATATTTATTTTCTGGGATCGTATGTTTGGTACTTTCCAAGAAGAAACCCCTGCAATAACTGCTGTATACGGCGTTACAAGACCAGTGCGCACTTGGAATCCCATCAAAATAAATTTTATGCATCTTTGGTTATTGATGCAAGATGCTTGGCATACTCAAAGTTGGAAAGATAAATTGCGTGTTTGGTTGATGCCACTAGGGTGGAGACCAGCAGATGTGGTTGAAAAATATCCAGTATACAAAATTGAAGATGTGTACCATTTCGAAAAATATGATACCCCTGCTCCAAAAGGGATGATCATTTATTTATGGATCCAATTATTTTGTCTACTCTTAATTGTAAGTTATTTATTTGGCAATGTAGCTAATATTGGACTTACCAATATGATGTACTATGGCTTATTTGTTTTTGCACAAGTATATGCTTTAACAGAATTAATGGACCGCAATCCTAGAGCATTGATCTATGAAATAGTAAAGAATATCATTTGTGTTGGAGCCATCCTTTATTATGGTGGATGGTTTGGACTACAAAACTATTCTACTGCAAGTAGCTATATTTTGATGGGCTATTTTATTGCTAGTACAGTGACTGTTGCTGCCTTTACTAGTCAACTAAATCGCCCTCTAAATCATAGTCGTACGCTTTCGTAATTTTTACCATTACAAAATCACCTGGCTTCAATCTTTTTTTGGTATTGATCACGACTTCGTTGTCTACCTCCACGCTATCAAATTCAGTGCGGCCTAAATAACGACCAGCTTCTTTTTTATCCACCAATACTTTTAAAATCTGACCTTCTTTGGATTGATTGATTTCAAGGCTAATCTCTTGTTGTACTTCCATGATCTCTTCGGCACGGCGTTGTTTCTCTTCCGCTGGTACATCATCCACCAAATCATGTGCGCTTGTATTTTCTTCGTGGCTGTATGTAAAGATGCCTACACGATCGAATTTATGTAATTTTAAGAACTGCTTTAATTCTTCTATGTCCTCTAATGTTTCTCCAGGGAATCCAGCAATCAAAGTCGTACGAATGGCAATGCCCGGAACACGCTTTCTGATTTCCTGAATCAATTCGGTCATATCCTCTCTGGTAATATTACGACGCATGGCTTTGAGCATATTATTACTTGCATGCTGCAATGGAATGTCAATGTAGTTACAAATATTATCACGCTCACGCATGGCGTCCAATATGTCTAAAGGAAATTTAGAAGGATACGCATAGTGTAAACGGATCCACTCCACCCCTTCTATATCTGCTAAAGCATGTAATAATTTAGGCAAGGCACGTTCTTTGTAGATATCCAATCCATAATAAGTTAATTCCTGGGCAATCAACATCAACTCTTTCACTCCTTTTTTGACTAAGCCTTTTGTTTCGTCTACCAATTGTTCGATGGTTTTACTTACATGCTGACCGCGCATTAAAGGAATGGCACAAAAAGAACAAGTACGATTACAGCCTTCACTAATTTTCAAATACGCATAATGCTGTGGCGTACTTAACAAACGCTCACCCAATAACTCTGCTTTATAGTCGGCATTTAATTGATTCAATATCAAAGGCAATTCCATGGTACCAAACCAAGCATCTACTTCGGGTATTTCTGCAGCTAAGTCGCCTCTGTATCTTTCGCTCAAACAACCCGTCACATAGACCTTATCTAATTTACCTTTATTTTTTAATGCCACTTGATCTAAAATCGTGTTCACACTTTCTTCCTTCGCCTTATCAATAAATCCACAAGTATTGATCACTACAATATTATGGTCTAACTTTTTATTTTCATGCACGACATCAATGTCATTGGCCACCAATTGACCGCTCAGCATTTCACTGTCCACTAAATTTTTACTACAACCTAGTGTGATGATATTGACCTTGTTCAGCTTTAAAGTTTTTGACTTCATAAAATAGGTTTAACGAATTTAGCTTCGTAATTTTTTTTATTTATTGACTTCGTTGGTGAAGTGGAATGTAATATCTGGATTATTGGTGATCTCTGTATTTAAGAACCATTCACTTTGTGCTAAATACACTGGTGATCCATCCTTGTCTTCGGCCGCATTCTGCTGCTTATAACGCAAGTAGTCGTTCAATTTATTTTTATCCGTAGAGGTTAACCAACAAGCTTTATAAAAAGGAAGTGTTCTAAATTCACAAGCTGCTCCATACTCTTGCAACAAACGGTACTGAATCACTTCAAACTGTAAGTCACCCACACAACCAATGATTTTTTTATTGCCGCCAAATTGCGTGAACAACTGTGCCACCCCTTCGTCTGTTAACTGTTGAATCCCTTTCTCCAATTGCTTGGTCTTCATTGGATCCTTATTCACCAATTCTTTAAAGATCTCTGGAGAGAATGTGGGGATGCCTGTAAAGTAAAACTTCTCGCCTTCGGTGAGTGTATCTCCAATCTTAAAATTACCAGTATCAAAAAGACCCACCACATCGCCAGGATAAGCGTCTTCCACGATATCCTTATTGCGTGCTAAAAAAGTATAAGGATTGGTAAATCGAACGTCCTTGTCTAAGCGTACATGTGTATAATATTTATTGCGCTCGAACCTGCCGCTACATACACGCATGAAAGCAATTCTATCTCGATGCTTTGGATCTAAATTGGCATGGATTTTAAAAATAAATCCGCTGAACTTATCTTCACCTGCTTGTACTTTTCGAACACTTGTTTCTCTATCACGTGGTGTGGGCGCAATCTGAATGAAGGTCTCCAACATTTCTTGGACCCCAAAATTATTGACAGCAGAGCCAAAAAATACAGGGGCAATCGCACCAGATAAATAATCTGCCGGATTCAATGCACCATATACCCCATCAATTAATTCTACATCTTCTCTTAATAAATCGGCATCACGGTCACCCACTTTTTGTTGTAAGACCGGACTAGACAAATCACCAATCGCCACCACATCTTCATCGTCTGCTTTGGTACTTGCTGTAAATAAACGTAAACTTTTATCATGTAAATTATACACGCCCTTAAATTCTTTACCACTATTAATAGGCCAAGTCATGGGATGTAAAGAAATTTTTAATTCCGCCTCAATCTCTTCTAATAAATCGAATCTGTTTTTACCATCTCTGTCCATTTTATTAATGAACACAATCACCGGTGTGGCACGCATACTGCACACTTCCATCAACCTTCTTGTTTGCGGCTCTACCCCATTCACAGAATCTATCACCAATATCACACTGTCTACTGCAGTTAAAGTTCTGTAAGTATCTTCGGCAAAGTCCTTGTGCCCTGGTGTATCCAATAAATTGATCAAATTCCCTTTGTATTCAAAAGACATCACCGAAGTGGCGACAGAGATTCCTCTTTGACGCTCAATCTCCATGAAATCCGAAGTAGCATGCTTTTTAATTTTATTGCTCTTTACAGCACCTGCAGTTTGGATGGCACCACCGAATAACAATAATTTCTCTGTCAACGTGGTCTTGCCCGCATCCGGGTGAGAGATGATGGCAAAGCTTTTTCTTCTATTAATTTCTTTTTCGTACTTCATCTTGCGTTGTTCCTTAAAATCCGTTTATATTCAACCTTATTAAAAATGGCCCGCATTCAAAATCATTTGAAGCACGAGCCATTCTATATTTTATTCCAAGCTAGTTAGATATCAATTGCTTCGCCATAAGCAGCAGCAGTTGCTTCCTTCAAGCCTTCACTCATTGTTGGGTGTGGATGAATTGCATTTAAGATTTCATGTGCAGTGGTTTCTAATTTACGAGCCACAACTGCTTCAGCAATCATTTCTGTTACATTCATACCAATCATATGACATCCTAGGAACTCACCATATTTTGCATCAAAGATTACTTTCACAAAACCATCGGTGGCACCTGCTGCAGAAGCTTTACCGCTTGCTACAAATGGGAACTTCCCTACTTTGATTTCATATCCAGCTTCTTTAGCTGCTTTTTCGGTGTAGCCTACGCTAGAGATTTCAGGAATACAGTAAGTGCATCCCGGAACATTGTTGTAGTCGATTCCTTCTGGCATATGCGCATGCTTCTTTTCCATGTATGCAATATGTTCTGCAGCATTGATGCCTTCTTTTGCAGCCACGTGCGCTAAGGTTTGACCTGGAGTACAATCCCCAATCGCATAAATACCTGGAACAGCTGTTTGCCCAAACTTATCTACCACCACTCTTCCTTTATCTACTTTAATACCGTTTTGTTCTAAACCAATATTTTCAAGATTCGCAACGACACCTACAGCACTTAAAAGCACATCTGCTTCTAATGTCATAGTTGTGCCATCAGCTTTTTTAACCAAAGCTTTTACACCAGTGCCAGTGGTATCTACTGACTCAACCGATGCGTTGGTCATAATTTCAATACCTTGCTTCTTATATTGCTTCTCTAATTCTTTAGAAATATCTTCGTCTTCTACTGGAACGATTCTTGGTGCAAACTCAACAATGGTCACTTTTGTACCCATGCTGTTGTATACATAAGCAAACTCAACACCTATCGCACCGCTACCAACAATGATCATACTCTTTGGTTGTTGCTCCATCACCATCGCTTCTCTGTAGCCCATTACCTTTTTACCATCCTGCTTTAAGTTGGGTAATTCTCTTGAACGAGTGCCTGTAGCAAGTACAATATATTTTGTATCGATGACTTGTGTTGTACCATCCACAGCTTTTACTTCTACTTTGCCTTTTGAATGTACTTTTCCGTAACCCATAATCACATCAATCTTATTCTTCTTCATTAAGAACTGAACACCTTTGCTCATCTTATCTGCTACGCCTCGGCTACGCTTAATCACTGCGCCAAAATCATGATTCACGCCTGTGGTAGTGATACCATAATCTGCACTATGCTTTACATAATCATACACCTGCGCACTCTTGATCAATGCTTTGGTTGGGATACAACCCCAGTTTAAACAAACGCCACCCAAGCTTTCTTTTTCAATCACAGCCACTTTTAAGCCTAATTGAGAAGCACGAATAGCAGCAGGATATCCACCAGGACCACTACCAATAACGATTACGTCGTATGCCATATAGTTCTATTTTAAGTGTTTATAGGGTGTAAAAATACCCCGAAAAAGGCAAATGAAAAAACAAATGATCAACTATTCAAAGAAAATACGCACCATCTGGAAAAACCACTTGTTATCGTTAGGACGTTGTTTACTAGACTGGTTTTCGTCGTATTTACTCAAACCAAACAAACCTGCCATATTCCCACCTCTCACTGCAATCTCTAAATAGCCAGCAGAGTTAAACCAGGCCATCTTATCGGCCACAGGAACGGATCCATAGTTTTGGCTTAAAGTTTGAATAGTTTCATTTCGGGTAAATACAATCTTAAAGGACCTGCCCTTGGCGTGAAAATCAAACTCTTCCTTGCGGATATTCACTACTACATTCTCAAACTGGTCTATGAATAAAATTTGCCCTTCCATCCAATCTGGACCCAAAGTAGGCTGCATTGGATAGATTTCTTGAATCGTATCGGTTCTTTCACCTGCCTCGTCCAAAGTTCCAGAAGCAAAAAAATACGCAATCGCCTCCACCATGCGCTCGGTCATTTGAATGAATGTGCCCGCACCTTTACAATCAATTCGAACAATCTCTTTCGGCTTCAAACCCAGCATCATGGTTAAAAAACCATTGTCTGGTGTGATAAAATAATGTCCATTATACTGTGCAAATAATAAATGATCCGAAGGAAACTGAAAAGCGTTCACCATCACCACATGCACGGTTCCAGCTGGATAATATTTTGCAGCATTATTAAAAATATAGGCCCCTTGTTGGTAATTCTTACTCGATAAATAATGTGTGATATCTGCAATTACACAACCTGGAATAGTTGACAATATCTGCCCTTTAACAGCACCAATGATAAAATCCTCTTGGCCAATATCCGATGTTAAAGTTATTAATGGCATATTTAATCTTAAACGAAAAAATAAGTCCTTTATTTTATGATTAAGCCCTAATTTTTAAATGAGTATCAATACTTTAAAGCAAGTGCCTCTATTTAATAAGCTGCCCGTTTTTAAAGAAAAAATTGAAAGTCAGTTTATCCGCCAATCCCGGGAAAAATTTATTCATAAAAACGGCACGCTTTCCTGTGAAAGTGAGCACCAAGCTACGTTTGCGCTTTTCAATCGCGTGGATGATATGGCCAGCACATTCCTCCGAAGACATCATAACGCCTTCGTCCATCGGCGACTCCCCTTGTGATTTAGCATCCTTATTCAACGCAGCATTGCGGATATTGGAACTTGTAAATCCAGGACAAACCCACATCACATGGGTGCCTGTGTGCAATAATTCGGTTTTAATAGACTCCAGCCAGCCATTTAAGGCAAATTTAGACGCAGAATAGCCACTTCTACCTGGCAAGCCACGATACCCAGCAATAGAAGATACACCCACAATGACCCCCTTTTGCATTAATATAGCCGGTAAAGCCGCCTTAGTGGTGTATACAGTGCCCCAAAAATTGATATCCATCACTTGTTTCAAAGTTTCTGTGGTGGTTTCCGTGATCAAAGCCCTCATGCTGATTCCAGCATTGTTGATTAACACATCTATCTGTCCCCAAGTAGCTACGACATCTGCAATAAATTGTTCACATTCTTGTTCATTACGCACATCTACACCCTTTAAAAATAAAGACGCACCAGGATGCTGCATTTGCAATTGATGTAATTTTTCCTGACTTCTTCCGCAGGTTGCAACTTTTGCGCCCAAGGCTAGAAACTGCTCTACCAAAGCCTTTCCTATGCCATCGGACCCACCCGTTATGACGACGATTTTATTGTTGAATACAGACATAAAAATGTGTTTGTACAAAAGTAATTGTTATTTGAAGATGAACCACTTAGGAGCTGTTTTGGGGAAATAAAGTTGCCTATTTATTTGGTTTGTTTCGATTAATCCTTATTTTTGCACTCCTCAAAAGGGAAACGGGTTAGAATTGGTAGCTCAGTTGGTAGAGCAATACACTTTTAATGTATGGGCCCTGGGT
>JBBAJV010000014.1:0-4785 GCA_040403925.1 Sediminibacterium sp.
AAAAAAAGGATTGACCTCGCTTCGCTCGGTCTTCCTATATGATGGAAAATCCCAACATCAAATAAAGAAGCTACCACTAGTAACGCTAGTGGTTTTTTTATACCCTCATCGCTCCCTATGAATATGGAGCAAATTGCTGCGCAATTTTACAATGTTACTCCAATCCAAAAATCAAGCGAGCTTGTTTTTGCCTTGTCGGCACATTGTGCTTGTTTCACTCGCTGCTCCATACATCCTCTTTAGGCATAAAAAAACCGCAACTTACATTGCGGCTTCTTTTTTGTTTGGTTGCCTGACCAGGATTCGAACCTAGACAAACTGCACCAAAAACAGTTGTGCTACCGTTACACCATCAGGCAATCCTCTAGTCATTCATAGAATGAACTGCAAAAATAGGGTTCGGCGTAAAATTTTCCAAATAATAATGCAATTTAAAGACATTATTCTGAAATTGGCCTAACTTAAGCTCTCAAATATATTATTTAACCAATAACCTTATTTTATGGGTATTAAATTAACACTTCTAACCGCTTTTATCGCTTGTTTATTCTTGATGTCTTTTAGAGAGGAAAAGAAAAAGAAAGTGGTCTTTTTTGGCGATTCTATTACTGAAGCTGCAGTATATAAAGGGGGATATATTGATGTTTTACAAAATATGATAGCTGCAAAAGGGGCAGCTGACAAATTTGAATTAAATGGGGCAGGCGTAAGTGGTAATAAAATTTATGATCTATACTTAAGAATAGAAAAGGATGTACTTGAAAAAAAACCCGATGTAGTGGTAATTTGGGTAGGGGTGAATGATGTATGGCATAAATCAAGTTCTAATACAGGTACCGATTTTGATAAATTTGGTCGTTTTTATGACGCGGTGGTGAAAAAAATACAAGCCACTGGTGCAAAAGTAATTGTAGTGACACCCGCTGCCATTGGTGAAAAAAATGATTTTTCTAATTCACAAGACGGCGATTTAAATGCCTACAGTAGTTGGATGAGAAAATATGTAAAAGAGAATGGATTAGGTTTGGTTGATTTGAGAAGTATTTTTCATGAATATAGTGTAGCACATAATCCAGAAAATAAGGATAGAGATATATTAACCAATGATGGAGTGCACTTGAATGAAAAAGGAAACGCCTTAGTTGCAGAAGAGATGTGGAAGGCGATCAAATAATTATTAATCTGCAATCACTAAATAATAATTCTTTTTACCTTTTTGTAATAAGATGTATTTTCCTTGTAATAATTGAGCCTTGGTAACACTGGTAAAATCGGCACCTATCTTTTCTTTATTAATGCCAATACCGCCGCTCTGCCACATTTTACGGGCCTCGCCCTTGCTTGGGAATATTTGAGTGTCTGCAAGTAAGCTTACTAAGTCATAGCCTTCTGTGAGTTGGGCGAGTGTTACATTCACTGTGGGCACGCCTTCCATTACTTGTAATAACTGGGCTTCGTTTAAAGACTGTAATACTTCAGTAGTAGCGTTTCCAAATAAAATTTCAGTAGCACGAATAGCAAAATTTAAATCTTCTTCGCTGTGTACTAATTTAGTTAATTCAGCCGCTAAGTTTTTTTGTAAAATTCTTTCTTGTGGAGCTAATTCGTGGTCGGCAATGAGTTTATCAATGGTTTCAAAGGGAAGTAGTGTAAATATCTTAATCCATTTTTTTGCGTCTTCATCGCTAGCATTTAACCAGAACTGATAAAACTGATAAGGAGAAGTTTTATTCGCATCTAACCAAATATTTCCTTTTTCTGTTTTTCCAAACTTACCGCCATCGGCCTTTGTAATTAAAGGACAAGTAAAAGCAAATGCTTCACCACCCATTTTGCGTCGAACCAATTCAGTACCTGTGGTAATATTGCCCCACTGGTCACTGCCACCCATTTGTACTTTGCAATTTTTATTTTTATACAACCAATAAAAATCATAGCCCTGTACTAATTGGTAAGTAAATTCAGTAAAGCTCATACCTGTATCGCCTTCAATTCTTTTTTTCACACTATCCTTGGCCATCATATAATTCACAGTGATGTGTTTTCCAACTTCTCTGATGAAAGAAAGGAAATTAAAATCTTTGAACCAGTCATAATTATTCACCATTTCGGCAGCATTGGGTAGGGTACTATCGAAATTTAAGAAATGGGATAATTGTTTTTGAACACCAGCAATATTATGTGCTAAAATTTCCTCGCTTAATAAATTACGCTCTTCACTTTTTCCACTAGGATCACCCACCATACCTGTTGCACCGCCCACTAAAGCATAAGGTTTATGTCCTGCTTTTTGTAAATGCACTAATAACAAAATAGGAACCAGACTTCCAATATGCAAGCTATCAGAAGTTGGATCAAAACCAATATAGCCAGATACTTGTTCTTTCTCGAACAGTTCTTCTGTACCTGGCATAATATCTTGAATCATACCTCTCCATCTCAGTGCTTGGATCAATGTCATAATGGGCGCTTTCGACAAAAATAACTACTTATCAGCAATTCATTCCTAATTTCGCAACCTAAAAACTGCGTTGAGCAGGTAAATTTGTAAAATTTCATACATGGCTAAAATAGGCATCAATATCGCAACAGGTAGTTTACAACAACCAGAAATGATTGTAGGGATTGACCTTGGGACAACCAATAGTTTAGTGGCCATTATCCATCCGGAGACCAAGATGCCAATTGCGCTGAAAGAGTTTGATGGTAGTAGTATTGTGCCAAGTGTGGTGCATTTTGATCATTTTGGTAATGTAGAAGTGGGTGCGGCAGCGAAGCCTTATTTAGAAACAGACCCAGCCAATACTATTTTTAGTGCCAAGCGTTTGATGGGTAAGAGTTATAAAGACATACAAACGCATCAGGACTTTTTTGCTTATAAAATTATTGACGACAATAATGACAGCTTAGTTAAAGTGCAAGTTGGGGATCAGTTTTATTCACCCATTGAATTAAGTGCACATATTTTAACGGCATTAAAAAATAGGGCAGAACATATTTTAAAAACACCAGTGTCCAAAGCGGTCATCACGGTGCCTGCCTATTTTAATGATACACAAAGACAAGCCACAAGAGACGCAGGAAAGTTGGCAGGATTAGATGTGCTAAGAATCATCAATGAACCCACTGCTGCAAGTCTAGCTTATGGATTAGGATTGGATCCTTCAGAAGAAAAAACAATAGCAGTTTATGATTTAGGTGGAGGTACATTTGACATCTCAATTTTAAAAATAAGTGGTGGTGTATTTGAAGTGTTAAGTACCAATGGAGATACTTATTTAGGAGGAGATGATTTAGATAGAGCCATCATAGAATACTGGATGGGGTTAATGAAAATAGATACATTAGAGGATCAAAAAATATTAAAGCAACAATTAAGATTAGCTGCTGAAGAAGCAAAAATAACTTTATCCAATGCATCGCATTTTGAAACGAATTTTGCTGGCGAAAAATTATCCATTACAAAAGAAATATTTGAAAAATTAATTATATCTATCGTTAATAAAACAATGGATTGTTGTACGAAAGCTATGAAGGACGCGAGTTTGAAAGTTTCAGACATCAATACTGTGTTGATGGTAGGGGGAAGTACGAGGGTACCATTGGTTAAAAATACAGTGGCTACTTTTTTTAATCAAGCAGTGAATGATACAGTGAATCCAGATGAAGTAGTGGCATTGGGAGCTGCAGTGCAAGCAGATATTTTAGCAGGCAATAATCAATCCATGTTGTTATTGGATATCACACCATTGAGTTTAGGCATTGAAACAATGGGTGGATTGATGGATGTATTATTGCCAAGAAATTCTAAAATTCCAACACAAGCTGGAAGACAATATACCACACAAAAAGATGGACAATCAGGTATTCAAATAGCGATTTATCAGGGGGAAAGAGACTTGGTAAAAGACAATAGAAAGTTGGGTGAATTTACTTTATCAGGCATCCCATCTATGCCAGCAGGTTTGCCAAAAGTGGATGTGCAATTTTTAATCAATGCAGATGGCATCCTTCAAGTGCGTGCAAAAGAATTAAGAACAGGGTTGACCCAAAGCATTGAAATTAAACCACAATATGGTTTAACAGACCAGGAAGTGGAACAAAGATTAATGGATAGCATTACTTATGCAAAAGAAGATATTGCTACAAGAGCCTTGGTAGAAGCAAAAACAGAAGCAGAACAGATTTTATCAGTGACTGAAAAGTTCATGTCAAAAAATATTGCTTTATTGTCTAAAGAAGAGTTGATGCAAACTGCAGAAGCGATGCAAGCATTGCAATTGGCCATCACGATGGAAGATAAAAATTTAATCCAGGGCAAAACCGAGGCCTTGAATGAATTGACCAGGCCATTTGCTGAACGTGTCATGGATCAAGCTATTTCTGGGGCACTAAAAGGGAAGGGGATTATGGATTAATTGACTAAAAGGCCCTATTTATAGATTTGTGGAGACAAAATGGACTAAAAATTTGTTTTTTTAAATTCTAATCCTATCTTTGCCCTCCAAATTAAAAACACCTGAGGAGGTATATATTATGTTAATTATTGATTCAAAAGACTGCGAGAACATTGACAAGGCCCTTAAGAAGTACAAAAAGAAGTTTGAAAAAAGCAAGACTTTAGTAAACTTACGTGCTCGTCAAGCATTTGTAAAGCCATCTGTAAAGCGTCGTTTCCAGGTATTGAAAGCGATTTACAAGCAACAAATCTTCTCTGGTAAAATCGAAGGATAGTTTCTAAAGAAACTCAACAATATTTTAAAGCCCCTTAAAAAGGGGCTTTTT
>JBBAJV010000014.1:4885-47486 GCA_040403925.1 Sediminibacterium sp.
AAGGGGCTTTTTTGTTTTTTAGCCGTAATTTTAACTATGACGATTCAAACAAGATATCCGCCCTTAAATGCTTTTCTGGCTTATCTCCAATTTGAAAAAAGGTATTCCAGACATACCACCATTTCTTATGCCAATGATTTGACGCAGTTTTTTGATTTTATTGAAACGCAATATGAGGGATTGGCCTTTCAACAAATTACAGGCACTTTGGTGCGCAGCTGGCTTGCAAGTATGAAAGAACAGGAAATGTCAAGTAAATCCTTGAATCGAAAAATTTCCTCTTTAAAATCTTTTTTTAAATACCATATTCAGCAGGGTGCTTTGACTAAAAGTCCAATGGAGACAGTGATTAGTCCCAAAGTCAATAAAAGATTACCCAGCTTTGTAACAGAGCAGGATATGGAACAATTGTTCACGAATTTAGCCTTTGCAGAAGGGTGGAAAGGATTTACAGAGAAAATGGTGATCCATGTTTTTTATGCTACAGGCATGCGTTTGAGTGAACTGATTCAATGCAAAGAAACACAGGTGGATTTAGCTAAAAAAGTCATCAAAGTGATTGGTAAGGGGAACAAAGAAAGGATCTTGCCAATTAGTCCAGCGCTTGCTGCAGAATTGCAATTATATATCCAGCAAAAACCAACAGAAGCGCAAGGGAATCCTTATTTATTTGTGGCTGAAAATGGGAAGATGTTACAGCCCAGAGCCGTCTATAGTTTTGTCAAAAAATACCTAGCCCAAGTCACTACTTTACAAAAGAAAAGTCCTCACATTTTAAGACATAGTTTTGCCACACATTTAATGAATAATGGGGCAGATTTAAACGCAGTCAAAGAACTGCTAGGCCATAGCAGTTTGGCTGCTACTCAAGTGTATACACATAACACCATTGACCAATTAAAAGCCGTCTTTTCTAAGGCACATCCCAAAGCATAAAGTTTTCTTAAATAATGACATAAATCATTGTTTGCTTTTTGAATTTGTGGTACCTTACTACTGCAGCGCGATGGCATGCTACGCTGATCAGTTCTTAATTTTTTAACTTCTTTTAAAAATTAATTTTATGAACATCAACATTCAGACGGTACATTTTGACGCAGACGAAAAGCTATTAGATTTTGTGCAAAAAAAACTAGAAAAACTCGCCATATTTCATGATCGAATTACTAGGGTAGAGGTCTTCTTGAAATTAGACAATTTAGTGCATGCCATTAAGGACAAAGTGGTAGAAATTAAAATTCACATCCCCAAGCAAGATTGCTTTGTGAAATCGACTTCTAAATCATTTAAAAGTTCTTTTGAACATGCATTTGATTCGGTGATTAATCAGTTGAAAAAGAAAAAAGAAAAACTCGCAGCTTAATTCAAGATTTTACAATATCAAAAAAGGCCCATTGGGCCTTTTTCTTTGCCCTTTCGTCCCCATTTCGTCCATATTTCATTGATTTCTAAACATTTTTTGATTTTTGGGATAAAAATCACCTCTAAAATTTTGATAAATAAAGAATTCCATTACCTTTGCCATCCCAAAATTGGGTGGTGTTCTTTTATGTAATGGGATAAACAAGCCGGAATAGCTCAGTTGGTAGAGCAGCTGATTTGTAATCAGCAGGTCGCGGGTTCGAGTCCCATTTCCGGCTCAAAAGTGTTACGGGCAGATGGCCGAGTGGTTAAAGGCGACAGACTGTAAATCTGTTCTCTCACGAGTACGTAGGTTCGAACCCTACTCTGCCCACAAAATTTTACGTATATTGCATCTCCAAGTGATCAATCTCGTGAGATCTAGTTCTTTTAATGTTCGTAAAAGCGGGAGTAGCTCATTTGGTAGAGCGATAGCCTTCCAAGCTATAGGTGGCCAGTTCGAGCCTGGTCTCCCGCTCCAGTTACTTGATGAGAATGGCCGTTGTGGCTCAGTGGTAGAGCACTTCCTTGGTAAGGAAGAGGTCGTGAGTTCAATTCTCATCAACGGCTCAAAAGTCTTTGAAAAAAGACAAAAATGGTATTAAAAAAAGAAAGCTATGGTCGATGGACTCGGTGGTCTATTGACAGCAATTATAAAAAAAACAAAAACAAATAAAGATGTCTAAAGAGACCTTTAAGAGGGAGAAACCTCACGTAAACGTTGGTACTATTGGCCACGTTGACCATGGTAAAACAACATTGACAGCTGCCATCACAGACGTATTGTCTCAAAGAGGCTTAGCTGCTAAGAAAAACTACGATGAAATTGATGGTGCGCCAGAAGAGAAAGAGCGTGGTATTACCATCAACACAGCTCACGTAGAATACTCAACTGACACGCGTCACTATGCGCACGTTGACTGTCCAGGCCACGCCGATTATGTGAAAAACATGATCACTGGTGCTGCACAAATGGATGGTGCAATCTTAGTAGTCGCTGCTACAGATGGTCCTATGCCTCAAACAAAAGAGCACATCTTGCTTGCACGTCAGGTAGGTGTTCCTCAAGTAGTTGTATTCATGAACAAAGTAGACTTAGTTGACGATGCTGAATTGTTAGACTTAGTTGAAATGGAAATTCGTGAATTATTAACTTCTTATGGATTTGATGGTGACAACACGCCAATTATCCGTGGTTCTGCAACTGGCGCTTTAGCTGGTGAGCAACAATGGGTAGACAAAGTGACTGAGTTAATGAACGCTGTAGATACCTACATCCCATTACCTCCACGTCCTGTCGATTTACCATTCTTGATGTCTGTAGAGGACGTATTCTCGATCACTGGTCGTGGAACAGTTGCTACAGGTCGTATTGAGCGTGGTATTATCAAAGTTGGTGAAGCATGTGAAATCGTAGGTTTGATGGAAACTCCAATGAGCTCTACTGTAACAGGTGTTGAGATGTTCAAAAAATTATTGGATCAAGGTCAAGCTGGTGATAACGCAGGTTTATTATTACGTGGTATCGAGAAAAAAGATATCCGTCGTGGTATGGTAATCTGTGCACCTAAAACGATCACGCCACATACAGACTTCAAAGCTGAGGTGTATGTATTAAGCAAAGAAGAAGGTGGACGTCATACTCCATTCTTTAATAAATATCGTCCTCAATTCTACTTCCGTACAACGGATGTAACTGGAGAGTGTACTTTACCAGCAGGAACTGAGATGGTAATGCCAGGAGATAACGTTAGCATCACTGTAAAGTTGATCCAACCTATCGCAATGGAAAAAGGTCTTAAGTTCGCTATCCGTGAGGGTGGAAGAACTGTAGGCGCTGGTCAAGTTACTGAGATCGTTAAGTAATTGAACTAAACATATAACTGAAAGTCTTTGGTTCAAGCATTCGCTTTGACCAGAGACTTTTGGTTCATACGGGCATGGTGCAACGGTAGCATACGGGTCTCCAAAACCTTTGATCTGGGTTCGAATCCTAGTGCCCGTGCGAAGAAAATTTGCTATCTTTAGCAAAATTTATCCGCGAATAAAAAGTTATATTATGAACAAAATAGGCAACTACTTTAAAGACAGTTACTTAGAATTACAAGAAAAAGTGACTTGGCCTACTTGGGCTAATTTACAGCAAAGTACTGTGATTGTCTTGGTGGCTACGGTAATCATTACCGCTGTGGTATGGGCAATGGATTTTTCAAGTAACCAATTATTAAAATTGATTTACTCTTTATTTAAGTAAACATGGAAACAGAAATACAAGCAATAGACGCACCAATTACAGCTGCACCAGCAGGTCCAGATACAAAATGGTATGTATTGCGTGTGGTGAGTGGCAAAGAAAAAAAGATTAAGGAATATCTTGATAAGGATATCATTAGAAACGGTTGGACTAATGTGATCAAGCAAATTTTCTTACCAATGGAGAAAGTGTATAAAGTGCAAAACGGTAAAAAAGTAATGCGCGAAAAAAACTATTTTCCTGGATATGTCATGATAGAAGTGGTTGATAACAAAGCTTCTATCGCAGATGATATTGTTATGCATATAAGCAACATCACCAATGTGATGCACTTTTTGACAGATGGTAAAGGGTCAAAAGGGAATATCATTTCTTTAAGAAAGTCTGAAGTAAACAAAATGTTAGGTAAGGTAGATGAGATGAACGACGCGGGCGGATCTATCAGCGAACCATTCATTTTGGGTGAAACAGTTAAAATAATTGAGGGACCTTTCAATGATTTCAATGGCGTCATAGAAGAGGTGCACGAAGAAAAGAAGAAATTGAAAGTGACCGTAAAAATATTCGGTCGATCTACTCCTGTGGAGTTAAACTACATGCAAGTAGAGAAACTGAGTTAGAAGGAAAAAGGTAAAGAGTCCCTCCATGCAAATGGGGGGATTTTTTTGCTCAAAATGGGGTATTTTAGGAAATTTTACACTAAATATTTGGCTAAAAGCCAATCTAATCCTACCTTTGCCATCCAATTCACAGTTTTCGAAGTGTGGGTATTTGGGAGTCGATGCCATATTGGTCCGACGCTTAACCAAAAAAACATAACAAAATGGCTAAAGAAATCTCTGGCTACGTTAAGTTGCAAGTGAAAGGCGGTGCTGCGAATCCAGCTCCTCCAGTAGGTCCAGCACTTGGTTCTAAAGGTGTTAACATCATGGAGTTCTGTAAGCAATTCAATGCTAGAACTCAAGACAAACAAGGAAAAGTTGTTCCTGTTTTAATTACAGTTTACACAGACAAGTCTTTTGATTTCGTTATCAAAACTGCACCAGCTCCAGTTCAATTAATGGAAGCTGCTAAAATCCAAAAAGGATCTAAAGAAAGTAACCGTGACAAAGTAGGTAAAGTAACATGGGATCAAGTTGAAGTTATCGCAAAAGATAAGATGGAAGACTTGAATGCATTTACTGTAAACAGCGCTATGAAGATGGTTGCTGGTACTGCTCGTTCAATGGGTATTACTGTTGACGGAAAAGCACCTTGGGAAAACTAAATTTATTCACCTTAAATATTAATGAACATGTCATTGACTAAAAAAAGAAAAGACGCTGTAGCAAAGGTGGATAAGAATAAATTTTATTCCCTTAAAGAAGCTTCACAATTAGTAAAAGAAATTAACTGTACAAAGTTTGATAGCTCTGTAGATTTACACATTCGTTTAGGAGTAGATCCTAAAAAAGCAGACCAACAAGTTCGTGGTACTGTTTCTTTACCGCATGGTACTGGTCGTACAAAAAAAGTATTGGTACTTTGTACTCCAGATAAAGAAGCAGCAGCAAGAGAAGCAGGTGCTGACTATGTAGGTTTAGATGAGTTTGTAACAAAAATCGAAGGTGGTTGGGTAGATGTGGATGTCATCATTGCAACTCCAGCTGTTATGCCTAAGATTGGTAAATTAGGTAAAGTTTTAGGACCACGTAATTTAATGCCAAATCCAAAAACTGGTACTGTAACAAATGATGTTGCAGCAGCAGTAAATGAAGTTAAAGGCGGTAAGATTGCATTCAAAGTAGATAAAGCGGGTATCGTTCACGCGTCTATTGGTCGTGTATCTTTCACTCCAGAAAAAATTGCTGAGAACAGTGCTGAGTTAATTAATGCAATCGTTAAGTTAAAACCATCTGCATCAAAAGGAACTTATGTAAAAGGTGTTAGCATGGCTTCAACAATGAGCCCTGGTATTACTCTAGAAACAAAATCATTAATCAACTAGTCCTGGTGATCCGCAAGGAAATGACCTGGGTAAAAAAATAATTTAGTTATGACCAAAGATCAAAAAAATGAAGTGATTGAAATCCTAAAAGGAAAGTTCAGTCAATATAATAACTTCTATATTACAGATACAGAATCTTTGAGCGTGGAACAAATTTCTAATTTACGTCGTTCTTGTTTTAACAAGGAAGTAGAAATGAAAGTGGCTAAAAACACTTTGATTCGTAAAGCGTTAGAAAGTTTGGATAGCGAGAAGTATGCTGGTTTATTCGAATCATTAAATAAGGTGACTGCATTGATGTTCTCTGAAAATCCTAAGGATCCAGCTGTGATCTTAAGTGCATTCAGAAAAGAAAATGCTGGTGACAGACCAACATTGAAAGCAGCTTTCATTAATGGCGATATTTTTGTAGGTGACAACTCATTGGTTGCATTGACAAATATCAAAACTAAGAATGAGTTGATCGGTGAAGTGCTTGGATTGTTACAATCTCCTGCTAAGCGCGTAATCGCTGCATTATTAAACCATGCTGAAAACGGAAGCTCAAAAACGGAAACAGAAGTTGTTGCGGCAGCGGTAGAAGTAGCAGTGGCGGAAGTTGCAGTGGCTGAAGCTCCAGCAGAAGTAGCAGCTCCAGTAGCTGAAGCACCAGTAGCAGAAGCATCACCAGAAGCGCCAGCGGCAGAAGCGGCTCCTGAAGTAGCTCCTGAGGCTTAATGAAAACCTTGTGATGGGAGAGGAAATTTCCATCAAAAAATAGTTAATTTCAGAAGACTCGAATGAGTTTCTGTTTTTATATTGTTACATAATTTTTTTAAACCTTCCGCTGGAGCAATTGCTTTGAAAGCGGAAAAAATTGAAACAACATGGCAGACGTAAAAAAACTAGCTGAAGAATTAGTAAGCTTAACAGTAAAGCAAGTACAAGAATTAGCTGATGTATTAAAAGCTGATTACGGTATTGAACCAGCAGCAGCAGCAGTAGTCGTTGCAGCAGGTGGTGATGGTGCAGAAGCAGCAGCAGAAAAGACAGCATTTGATGTGATCTTAGTAAGCGGCGGTCCTAGCAAATTGAACGTAGTTAAAATCGTTAAAGATTTAACAGGTCTTGGCTTGAAAGAAGCTAAAGATTTAGTTGACGGTGCTCCAAAAGCAATCAAAGAAGGCGTTTCTAGAGCAGAAGCTGATGAAGTTGCTGGTAAATTGAAAGAAGCAGGTGCTGAAGTTGAAGTAAAGTAATTTACTCGACTTAGGTCGCTTTAAAATATAGCCTCGGACTTGTTCCGGGGCTTTTTTTTGTCAATAATTTTATCTTTTATCTTTTTATGGGTTCAAGACTTTGAAAATATACCAAAATCTTTTCTTCACGCTCGCAAGCTCGAACGCTCATTAAAGATTTGTGTATTCTCAAAATCTTGAACCTTTCTTGATAAATTGTAGAAATTAGAAAGAAATACAAATATTCATCGACCTTTCGAGCCTGCGAGCAGGAAGAGGGATATTTTGGTATTTTTTCTAATGTTCTAAATCAATGAAGACGTTAAGGATTCTCTAAAATTTTGTCAAAGATGTAAAAACAGGGAATAACATAATAAATTATTATAATATTATGTATCATTCATATGAACACTTTAAATATATAAATAAATTATATTTAAAAATTTGACCATTTTTGACACTTTTTTCAAAAAAACTTTCAAAATCAAGGTTTTTGGTACAAAATTTGTTTTTAAGTCTGCCCTTCTTTGCTTAACTTTGCCATCCTTTATTTTGGGCCTGTAGTCTATTGTAAAAATGGTCGATTTCTCGTCTTTTTTATACTAGGATACGCTTGAGCACAATGCTACCAAAAATTTAATTCGCAATAAAACTGGTTTATACCGTATGTCTACAACAATCTTGAACAACAGAGTCAACTTTGGTAAGATAAAACACATCGCCGAAGCACCAGACTTACTTGACATTCAGTTAGAATCTTTCAAAGAATTCTTTCAGTTAGAAACAACACCAGACCGCAGAGATGTGGAAGGTTTGTTCCGTGTATTCAAGGAAAATTTTCCTATCACTGATACGCGTAACATTTTCGTGTTAGAATTTTTGGATTATTTTATCGATCCCCCACGTTACACAATTGATGAGTGTATGGAGCGTGGATTAACTTATGCTGTTCCATTAAAAGCTAAACTACGTTTAAGCTGTAATGATGAGGAGCACGTTGATTTCCAAACCATCGTACAGGATGTATTCTTAGGAAACATTCCTTACATGACACCAAGAGGAACCTTTGTGATTAATGGTGCTGAGCGCGTTGTCGTTTCTCAGTTACATCGTTCACCAGGTGTATTCTTTGGTCAATCAATTCATCCAAACGGAACAAAGATTTATTCTGCTCGTGTGATTCCTTTCAAGGGCGCATGGATGGAATTTGCGACAGATATTAATAACGTGATGTATGCGTACATTGATCGTAAGAAAAAATTCCCTGTAACAACTTTATTACGTTCAATTGGTTTTGAAACAGATAAAGATATCTTGGAATTATTCGGCATGGCTGATGAAGTGAAAGCAGATAAGAAAACTTTAGCGAATCAAGTTGGTCGCAAATTAGCTGCACGTGTTTTAAGAACATGGGTAGAAGATTTTGTGGATGAAGACACAGGTGAAGTAGTAAGCATCGAGCGTAACGAAATTGTTATGGAGCGTGATACTGTTTTAGACGAAGACGCTATCAATTTAATTATTGAAATGGGCGCTAAAAGTGTATTCATTCAAAAAGAAGATGTAGGTGGTGATTATGCAATTATCTACAACACATTAAACAAGGATACTTCTAATTCTGAATTAGAAGCGGTTCAACATATTTACCGTCAATTACGTGGTGCTGACGCGCCAGATAATGAAACGGCTCGTGGTATTATTGACAAATTATTTTTCTCTGACAAGCGTTATGATTTAGGTGAAGTTGGTCGTTATAAAATCAACAAGAAACTAGGTCATGATTTAACACAAGAGAAAAAAGTATTGACTAAGAATGATATCATTGAAATCATTAAGTACTTAGTACGTTTAACCAATGCGAAAGCAGAGATTGATGATATCGATCACTTAAGCAATCGTCGTATTCGTACAGTAGGAGAGCAATTGTATGCGCAGTTCGGTGTTGGTTTAGCGCGTATGGCGCGTACCATCCGTGAGCGTATGAATGTGCGTGATAACGAGGTATTTACTCCTGTTGATTTGATCAACGCGAGAACATTATCTTCTGTAATCAATTCATTCTTCGGAACTTCTCAGTTATCTCAATTCTTAGATCAAACCAATCCTTTGAGTGAAATCACGCATAAGCGTCGTGTTTCCGCATTAGGACCCGGCGGTTTAAGTAGAGAGCGTGCAGGTTTTGAGGTACGTGACGTACACTATTCTCACTACGGTCGTCTTTGTACAATTGAAACACCAGAAGGACCAAACATTGGTTTGATTTCTACTTTGTGTGTACACGCAAAGATCAACGATATGGGATTCATTGAAACACCATACCGTAAAGTAGAAAATGGTAAAGTCAATTTAAAAACCTTGACTTATTTAAGTGCGGAAGAAGAGGACAGTGCAAGAATTGCGCAGTCTAATACGCCGTTAACTGAGAAAGGTGAATTTACAGAAGACAAAGTTATTTCTCGTGAAACAGGTGACTTCCCAATTTTAGATAAAGCAGATGTTCAATATATGGATGTGGCACCAAACCAAATCGTTGGATTGAGTGCTTCATTAATTCCATTCTTAGAGCATGATGATGCGAACCGTGCGTTGATGGGATCTAACATGCAACGTCAAGCTGTACCATTGATTCGTCCAGAAGTACCTATCGTAGGAACTGGTTTAGAAGGTAAAGCGGCACGTGATGCAAGAATTCAAATTCACGCAGATGGAGATGGTGTGATTGAGTTTGTAGATGCCAATGAAATCCACGTTCGTTACAACAGAAACGATCTTGATCGTTTAGTAAGTTTCAACGAAGATTTAATTGTATATAAATTAACCAAGTTCATAAAAACGAACCAATCAACTTGTATCAACTTACGTCCTGCTGTAAAGAAAGGACAGAAAGTGAAGAGAGGAGATTTCTTAACAGAAGGTTATGCCACTAAAGATGGTGAAATTGCATTAGGTAGAAACTTACAAGTGGCGTTCATGCCATGGAAAGGTTACAACTTTGAGGATGCGATCGTAATTAGTGAAAGAGTTGTACGCGAAGATTTATTTACTTCTATTCATATTGATGAATACGAATTAGAAGTGCGTGATACGAAATTAGGAGAAGAAGAATTGACTTCTGATATTCCAAACGTATCTGAAGAAGCAACAAAAGATTTAGATGAACACGGTATTATCAGAATAGGTGCTGCAGTAAAAGAAGGAGATATCTTAATTGGAAAGATCACACCCAAAGGTGAATCTGATCCAACTCCAGAAGAAAAATTATTGCGTGCGATCTTTGGTGATAAAGCGGGTGACGCTAAAGATGCTTCTTTGAAAGCGGCTAACGGAACAGAAGGCGTGGTCATTGATAAAAAATTATTCCAACGTGCGAAGAAAGATAAGAGTGGTAAAGTACGTGAGAAAGCAATGTTGGATAAAGTAGAAAAAGACCACGATCAAAAGTCTACTATGATCAAAGAATTGTTAATTGAAAAATTACAAACTTTATTAAAAGATCATACAACTCCAGGTGTGGTGAATAATTTTGGTGAAACATTGATTCCTAAAGGAAGCAAATTCAGTGCGAAGAGTTTATCGACCATTGATTTCCAAAATGTAAACCCATTAGGATGGACTGGCGACAAGAAAACGGATGACTTCTTAAATACATTATTACATAACTATAACATTAAATACAACGAAGAGTTAGGTCGTTACAAGCGTGAGAAATTCAATATCTCTATCGGAGATGAATTACCAGCTGGTGTATTGAAATTAGCGAAGGTGTACTTAGCAGTTAAGCGTAAGTTAAAAGTGGGTGATAAGATGGCAGGACGTCACGGTAATAAAGGTATTGTTGCCAAGATTGTTCGTGCAGAAGATATGCCATTCATGGAAGACGGAACTCCAGTAGATATCGTATTGAATCCATTGGGTGTACCTTCTCGTATGAACTTGGGTCAGATCTATGAGACAATTTTAGGATGGACTGGTAAGAAATTAGGCGTGAAATTTGCAACTCCAATTTTTGATGGTGCAAGCACACAACAAATCGAAGACCTATGTGACGAAGCAGGTATCCCTAACAATGGGCACACTTATTTATATGATGGCGAAACAGGAGAGAAATTCGATCAGAAAACTTCTGTGGGCGTGATCTATATGATTAAGTTACACCACATGGTAGACGATAAGATGCACGCACGTTCTATCGGACCATACAGTTTGATTACACAACAACCATTGGGTGGTAAAGCTCAGTTTGGTGGTCAACGATTTGGTGAGATGGAGGTATGGGCATTAGAAGCATATGGTGCAGCTAATATCTTACAAGAGTTATTGACACTTAAATCAGATGATATCATCGGTAGAGCTAAGACATATGAAGCCATTGTAAAAGGCGAGAATATTCCTAAAGCTGGTATTCCTGAATCATTCAATGTATTAGTACATGAATTGAGAGGTTTAGGTCTTGATTTAAAATTTGATTAATCATCGAATAACACACCAAATTCTTAAATAGGTTCCGGTGTAACAGCAGGAACTAAAATGAATAAATAATATGGCATTCAAAAAAGAGAATAGACAACGTCCAGCATTTTCGCAAATCACGATTAGTTTGGCATCCCCAGACAATATCTTAGAGAGAAGTTTTGGAGAAGTGTTGAAACCAGAAACAATCAACTACCGTACTTATAAGCCGGAGCGTGATGGACTTTTCTGTGAGCGTATTTTTGGTCCAGTAAAGGATTACGAATGTGCTTGTGGAAAGTATAAGAGAATTCGTTACAAAGGCATCGTTTGTGATCGTTGTGGCGTTGAAGTAACAGAAAAAAAAGTACGTCGTGAGCGTATGGGTCACATCAAATTGGTGGTGCCTGTAGTGCATATCTGGTACTTTAAATCTTTACCAAACAAAATCGGTTACTTGTTAGGAATGAGTTCTAAGAAATTAGAAACCATCATTTACTACGAGCGTTATGTTGTAATACAGCCAGGTATCAAAGACAATTTGAAAGTAGCTGATTTATTAACTGAGGAAGAGTATTTAGATTTATTAGATACTTTACCAAAAGAAAATCAATACTTACCTGATGATGATCCTCAAAAGTTCATCGCTAAGATGGGTGCAGATGCAGTGCATGATTTATTAGGATTATTAGATCTTGATACATTAAGTTTCACATTACGTGATGCTGCTGCAAATGAAACATCTCAACAAAGAAAAGCAGATGCTTTAAAGCGTTTGAGTGTTGTAGAATCTTTCCGTGAAGCGAAGACGCATATTACCAACCAACCAGAGTGGATGGTGATGAAATATATTCCAGTTATTCCTCCAGAATTACGTCCATTGGTACCATTAGATGGTGGCCGTTTTGCGTCTTCTGATTTGAATGATTTATACCGTCGTGTAATTATCCGTAACAACCGTTTAAAGCGTTTGTTAGAGATCAAAGCACCAGAAGTAATCTTGCGTAACGAAAAGCGTATGTTACAAGAGGCGATCGATTCTTTATTCGATAACTCTCGTAAGTCTAACGCCGTTAAAGCAGAAGGTGGACGTGCATTGAAATCTTTATCGGATGTATTAAAAGGTAAGCAAGGTCGTTTCCGTCAAAACTTATTAGGTAAGCGTGTGGATTATTCTGGTCGTTCTGTAATCGTTGTAGGACCTGAATTAAAAATGCACGAGTGCGGATTACCAAAGGATATGGCTGCTGAATTATTTAAGCCATTTATTATTCGTAAATTAATTGAAAGAGGTATCGTTAAAACAGTGAAGTCAGCTAAGAAATTAGTAGACAAAAAAGAAGCTGTGATTTGGGATATCTTAGAAAACATATTGAAAGGACATCCAGTGATGTTAAACCGTGCCCCAACATTGCACCGTTTATCTATCCAAGCTTTCCAACCTAAAATGGTGGAAGGTAAAGCGATTCAACTTCACCCATTAGTTACCGCGTCATTCAATGCCGATTTCGATGGTGACCAAATGGCGGTGCACGTTCCATTAAGCCATGCGGCGATCTTGGAAGCACAGTTGTTGATGTTGTCTTCTCACAATATCTTAAACCCTCAAAATGGTACGCCAATCACCCTTCCTTCTCAGGACATGGTATTAGGTTTATACTATATCACTAAGGGTAAAAAATCAATGGGTGACTTAGTCGTAAGAGGTGAAGGCAAGGCTTTCTACAGCTTAGACGAGGTGATCATTGCATACAACGAAAACGTGATTGATCTACACGCAAACATTAGAGTGAAAACCAATGTACGTGAAGGTGGCGTTTTAGTAAACAAATTGATTGAAACAACGGTAGGTCGTGTGTTATTCAACCAACATACACCAAAGCCAGTTGGATTCGTGAATCAATTATTGACTAAGAAAAGTTTAAGAGATATCATTGGTGATATCATTAAAATCACTGACGTTCCTACTACAGCAAAATTCTTGGATGATATTAAAACATTAGGTTTCAGAATGGCATTCCGTGGAGGTTTATCATTCAATGTGAATGACTTAGTTGTTCCTGAAACTAGAAATGCATTACTAGAAGCTGCGAAAGTTGAAGTAGAAGAAGTTTGGGAAAACTATAACATGGGTCTAATTACGAATAACGAGCGTTACAACCAGGTAATTGATATCTGGGGACGTGTCGATACACGTATCACTGATACTTTAATCCGTGAAATGGCTACCGATAAGCAAGGTTTCAACTCTGTATACATGATGTTGGATTCTGGTGCGAGAGGTAGTAAAACACAGGTGAAGCAGTTGGTAGGTATTCGTGGATTGATGGCGAAGCCTCGTAAGAGTGGAAGCACAGGATCTGAAGTTATTGAAAATCCAATCTTATCTAACTTTAAAGGTGGATTGAACGTACTAGATTACTTTATTTCTACGCACGGTGCGCGTAAGGGTCTTGCGGATACTGCCTTAAAGACAGCAGATGCGGGTTACTTAACACGTCGTTTGGTGGATGTATCTCAAGATGTGGTCATCTCTGAAGAAGATTGTGGCACATTAAGAGGTATTGCTACAAGTGCATTGAAAGACAACGAAGATGTCATTGAACAATTAGCAGATAGAATTGAAGGACGTACTTCTTCTCAAGATGTGTACAATCCAATCACCAACGAATTAATCGTTGCAGGTGGCGAAGAAATTTCAATTGATGCAGCTCGTTTAATCGAAGATGCTGGTATTGAAACAGTGGAGATTCGCTCTGTATTAACTTGTGAATGCAAGCGTGGTGTTTGTGTGAAATGTTATGGTAGAAACTTAGCTACAGGATATATCACTCAAATGGGCGATGCAGTTGGTATTATCGCTGCACAATCCATTGGTGAGCCAGGTACGCAGTTGACATTACGTACTTTCCACGTGGGTGGTGTCGCTGGATCTTCTTCTGTTGAATCTAGCTTGAACGCTAAGTTTGATGGTACGATTCAGTTTGACGGTCTACGTACAGTGGATACCATCAACAACGATGGTAATAAAGTAAAAGTAGTTATCGGACGTACAGGTGAAGTAAGAATTATGGATGTGAAGAATGATCGTTTAATGATTACGAATAACGTTCCTTACGGTGCTTTGTTAGCTGTTAAAGATGGCGCAACAGTAAAGAAGGGAGATGTGATTTGTACATGGGATCCATTCAATAACGTCATTGTTGCTGAGCAAAATGGTAAGATCGAATTTGAAAATATATTAGAAGGATTTACGTATCGTGATGAAGCAGATGAGCAAACTGGTCACCGTGAAAAAGTGGTAATTGAATCTAAGGATAAAACAAAGATTCCAACAATCATCTTAGCAGGTACTAAAGACAATAAAATGTACAACTTGCCAGTAGGTTCACACATTGTTATTGAAGCAGGTGTGGAAGTGAAAGCAGGACATATCTTGGTAAAAATTCCAAGAGTCTTAGGTAAGTTAAGAGATATCACGGGAGGTCTTCCACGTGTAACTGAATTATTCGAAGCAAGAAATCCAGGTAACCCTGCGATTGTTTGTGAGATCGATGGTATCGCTGCATTTGGTAACATCAAGCGTGGTAATAGAGAGATTGTTGTGGAGTCTAAAGATGGTATGGTGAAGAAGTACTTAGTGCCATTAACACGTCAGATCTTGGTTCAAGATAGTGACTTTGTTAAAGCAGGATCTCCTTTATCAGATGGTCAAATTGCACCAGCAGATATCTTAGCAATCAGAGGTCCTTATGCTGTTCAAGAATACGTTGTAAATGAAATCCAAGAGGTATATCGTTTACAAGGTGTGAAGATCAATGATAAGCATATCGAAGTGATTGTTCGTCAAATGATGAAGAAGGTAGAGATCGTGGATGCAGGAGATACTAAATTCTTAGAAGAAGATTTAGAAGATCGTTTTGACTTTATCGAAGAGAATGATCGTATTTATGATAAGAAAGTAGTAACCGATGGTGGTGAAAGTGCTAAATTTAAGCCTGGTCAAATTGTAACGGTGCGTGAATTAAGAGAAGAGAATTCTATCTTAAAGCGTGCAGACAAGAAAGTAGTAGAAGTGCGCGATGCGAAACCTGCTACAGCCCGTCCAGTCTTATTAGGTATCACTAAAGCGTCATTGGGTGTTCAAAGCTGGATCTCAGCTGCGTCATTCCAAGAGACTACTAAAGTGTTGAGTCAGGCTGCTATTCAAGGCAAGGTGGACTTAATGCTTGGACTGAAAGAGAATGTGATTACAGGTCACTTAATTCCTGCAGGTACTGGTCAAAAGGACTTCGAAAAATTGATCGTAGGAAGTAAGGAAGAATATGAAGTGTTGGCTACAACTCGTGAGGCGATGAGCTTTGATGAGGAAGAATAAGCACTTTAATTGATCTTGTTAAAAAGCAGGAAATAGTACTATTTCCTGCTTTTTTTATGCTTTAAATACAAGGTTTTATATATTTTACTTATTTTTATAGGGTAGGGCGACCTGCCTACAATCAAATAAATTATAATTCAAAATGAAGTCAACTAATTGGGTGATTAATGGTGTATTAGCTTTGGCAATAATTATCTTGTATGTGTTGCATTATAGTGGTGATGCTACTACAAGCAACAAAGCAACTATGCAAGCAGCAGGTGGAACCAAAGTTGCTTATTTTGAAATAGATTCTATTCAAAACAACTATATCTTTTTTAAAGATGTGAAAGATGCATTACAATTAAAAGACATGGAAAATGCAAAGCAATTGACAGCACTTAAAAATTTATTTGCTACTAAGTACCAAGATCTACAAAAAAATGGGCAGTATTTATCTCAAGGAGAAGTTGTTGCAAGACAACAAGAGTTACAACAATTAGAAAAAAATTATGCCAATACAGAGCAACAATTATCTCAAGTATTACAAGAGGAGAGTTATAGAAAATTACAGGAAGTAAAAAAGAAAATAGAAGCTTTTATTTTAAAGTACAATAAGGATAAGCAATTTGCATACGTTTTTTCTAGCAATGCAGACTTAATGTATTATAAAGACACCACATTTGATATCACTTCTGATATTGTAAAAGGGCTTAACGCGGAATACAAAAAATAATGTCAGAAACAAAAACCGAATTTAAACCAAGTTTATCCGCATTTGATGCCACGATGATTGTTGCAGGAAGCATGATTGGTTCCGGAATATTTATTGTGAGTGCAGATATTACTAGGAACGTAGGGTCTGCCGGATGGTTAGTGGTGGTATGGTTGCTAACAGGATTCATGACTTTGACAGCTGCATTAAGTTATGGCGAATTGAGTGCGATGTTTCCAAAAGCGGGTGGCCAGTATGTATACTTAAAAGAATCTTACAATCCTTTACTAGGATTTTTATATGGCTGGAGTTTCTTCTCTGTGATTCAAACAGGAACGATTGCTGCAGTGGGGGTGGCTTTTAGTAAATTTGCAGGTTATTTTTTTCCTTCATTAGAAATGATAGATGCAAATATTTTAATGCAAATAGGCTTCTTAAAAATATATCCTGCACAAATTTTATCTATTGCAACGATCATACTGCTGACCTATATCAATACCAAGGGTGTGCAAGGTGGTAAGATGATCCAATCAACTTTTACCATCACTAAATTAGCTTCCTTATTTGGCTTGATTGGATTTGGTTTTTTATTAGCTTCAAAAGCAAGTATTTGGGATGCCAATTGGGCCAATGCATGGGAGATGAAAACAATCGCATCGGATAATAGTACCACGCCTATTTTTGGTGTGGCCATCTTAGGCGCTATAGCAGCTTCGATGGTAGGTTCTATATTTAGTAGTGATGCATGGAATAATGTTACATTTATTGCGGGAGAAATAAAAAATCCAAAACGCAATATTGGGTTAAGTCTTTTTTTAGGCACATTGATTGTCACAGTGATTTATATTTCGGCGAACCTGATGTACTTAAGTGTACTTCCTTTAAATGAGATTGCCAATGCACCAGCAGATCGTGTGGCGGTAGCTGCATCCAATGTAATTTTTGGCAATATTGGCACCTATGTCATTGCAGTCATGATTATGATTTCTACATTTGGTTGTAACAATGGATTAATTCTTGCAGGTGCAAGGGTGTATTATACGATGGCACAGGATGGGTTATTCTTTAAAAAGGCAGGCACTTTAAATAAGCATGCAGTTCCTGCATGGGCACTTTGGGCACAATGTATTGTAGCAGGCTTACTTTGTTTAAGTGGTAGGTATGGCGACTTATTGGATATGGTGTCCTTTATAGTAGTGATATTTTATATCCTTACGATCATAGGTATTTTTATCCTTCGTAAAAAAAGACCAGAATTAGAAAGACCCTATAAAGCATTTGGTTATCCAGTATTACCTGCTATTTATATTTTAATGGGTACTTGTTTTTGTGTCCTGTTGATTATTTATAAACCAAATTTCACATGGCCTGGTTTAATCATTACCTTATTGGGTGTGCCATTGTATTATTTGGCATTGCGTAATCAAAAAACGGCAGTGTAAATGATGGAATTAAATAGCTTCAATCAATTATTTGATGGGTTTGCTACCACTAAAATTGGGGTAGTAGGCGATATTATGTTGGACACTTATTGGTGGGGTAGCGTTGACCGTATTTCACCAGAAGCACCTGTGCCAATTGTGTCCCTTCAACGTAAGGAAACAAGGGTAGGCGGCGCAGCCAATGTAGCGCTTAATTTAAGGGCGTTAGGAGCGCCTACGACATTGTTTGCTGTTGTGGGTATGGATGCTGAGGCAAAGGAATTAAATGCGCTTTTAAAAGCCGAGGGAATTAATACACAATTCATTCACTCAAGTACATCTAGGGTGACAACCAATAAAGTAAGAATCATGGGACGCAATCAACAAATGATGCGCTTAGACCATGAAAATACCCACGACATCAACGAGGCAGAATCAAAAGCATTGTTAGATAATTTTTATGCCTACGTTGAAAAAGAGCAACCCGCATTGATCATATTAGAGGATTATAATAAAGGGGTTTTAACGCCAGCAATCATAGAAGCCATCATTACTTTTTGTAATCAAAAAGGCATTCCAACGGCAGTAGATCCAAAGCAAAAGAATTTCTTAGCGTATAAAAATTGCACCTTGTTTAAGCCCAATTTAAAAGAGGTAAAAGAGGGCTTGAAAATAGAGGTTCCAACAATTGATCTTGCACATATGCAACAAGTGCATCAGGCTTTGCAGGGAGCATTGCATCATACCATTTCATTTATCACCTTGTCTGAACATGGGGTATTTTATGCACAAGAAAATAAGCAACAATTAATCCCAACACATATTCGCAACATTGCAGATGTAAGTGGCGCTGGAGATACTGTGATAGCAGTGGCTTCCCTGGTGTATGCGTATTCAAAGGACATTGCATTGGCGGCAGAAATTGCGAATATAGCGGGTGGATTGGTTTGCGAATTAGTGGGCACGGCACCAATTGATAAAAATGTATTGGCAACTGAAGTAAAAAAATTATTAGTTACATCGCATTTGTAAAATAGACCATGAAAAAAACAGCCATCATCGTAGCCGGAGGAACTGGACAAAGAATGGGTGCTACTTTACCTAAACAATTTTTAGCCATTGAAGGGCAATCTATTTTGTTACATACAGTAGGCCAATTTGTGGCTGCGTTTTCTGATTTCAATTTTGTGATTGTATTACCTGCAGATTATATTGAAGAGGGACAAAATTTAATTGCATCAAGTGGGTTCACCCAGCAGTGTCAAATTGTTACTGGAGGCGATACACGTTTTCAATCTGTTAAAAATGGCATGGCTCAAGTTGACCCTTATGCTATTGTATTTGTGCATGATGCAGTACGTTGCTTGTTAACGCCAGACTTGATTCAAAGATGTTATCAGCAAGCGGTAGAAAAAGGATCTGCAATTCCTGCGGTGCGTTCAACAGATACCATCAGAATGGTTGAAGGGGCAAAGCACCATTTGGTAAATCGTGAAAATGTGATGATGGTACAAACACCACAAACTTTTAAAGCTGCGTTATTAATGAAAGCTTTTGATCAAGCGTATCAATCTTCTTTTACTGACGAAGCCAATGTGCTAGAAGCCAGTGGTACGGAGGTTTATTTGATAGATGGTGAGTATGAAAATATTAAAATCACAAGACCATTGGACTTAGCGATTGCTGAATATATTTTAGCCAAAAGAGCATCGAAAGATTAGGATAATACTTTTTCAATTATAATATAAGTAAGAAGCACAAAGTAAGGAAGTAGCGTCAAATAAATAGGGTGGGTACTTACTTTAAATTATTCTCCTGACTGATTGACTACCGAAGCAGAGGTACTTATTTTATCTAAAATTTGATGTGCCACTTCCATCGCTAAGTAACCATCAATTTCATTGACCACAGTAGGTCCGTCATTTTCAATGGCATCTACAAAACTACTTAACTCACTTAAAATCGCATTGCCTTCCTCTACCACAGGGTTGGAGATAGAAATTTTTTTAGGGCCTTGGTGGGTTTCGATTTCAAATGAGAATGCATCTGATTCTTCAGGTAATTTTAATTTGATGATCTCTGTATTTTTTTCTAGAAAATCAATACCAATATAAGCATCCTTTTGGAAGAGTCTAATTTTACGCATTTTTTTCATGCTAATCCTACTGCTTGTTAGATTCGCCACACAACCGTTGTTGAATTCAATACGAACGTTGGCGATATCAGGCGTGTCGGTTAAAACGGCCACACCACTTGCAGAAATATTTTTTACATCACTCTTTACAATACTTAAAATAATATCAATGTCATGGATCATTAAATCAAGTATCACACTCACTTCTGTTCCTCTTGGATTAAATTGAGCCAAGCGATGCACTTCAATAAATAAAGGGTTTAATGTTTCGTTTTTCAATGCAGTAAATGCAGGGTTAAATCTTTCCACATGACCCACTTGTAATTTCACGTTGGCCTCTTTGACCATTTGCATGATTTTTTTACCTTCTTCGATGGTATTGGCCATGGGTTTTTCCACAAATACATGCTTGCCCATTTTAATAGCCATTTCACAAACTGGAAAATGCAAATGGGTAGGGGTAACTACATCAATGGCGTCCACAGCAGCAATCAGTTCCGCCTCGTCCATAAATCTTTTGATACCATAGTTTTTTTCTACTTCAGCAGCAGATTCATTGTTGGGGTCAAAAAAGCCAACCAATTCCACAGATGGAATCTGTTTCCAGTTATTCAAGTGAAATTTTCCTAAATGACCCACACCAAAAACACCTACTTTAAGCATACAAAATATTTATGAGACAAAGTTAAGTGGATTAGGGGGTATAAATGATTGACTTACAAGAGTGTGAAAAACTTTTAACTAGTTTGATTTAATCCCGGTCTTTAGTATCTTGAGGGGGATAAAACCAGCCATTTAATGCATCAGAATATAGAAAATTTAGTGAAGGTGTCCGCTAAGGCAGAACGCATGGTGATTGGTTTAATGAGTGGCACATCTATGGATGGATTGGATATTGCATTGTGTTTGATTAAGGGGTCAGGAAGGGACACCCAATTTGAATTAAAAGCATTTACAACAGTTGACTATACCCATGATTTTAAAGAAAAGATTTTAAGCATCTTTTCAAAAGAAATGGTTGCCTTGGAAACACTCTGTTTACTGAATGCATGGGTTGGAAAACAACACGGTAAAATGGTTTTAGATGCACTGGCTAAATGGAACATCGCGCCTGAATCTATAGACATGATTGCAAGTCATGGACAAACCATCTACCATGCACCAAAGTCTTTACATCCTAACTCTGAATATGATCCAGCAACTTTACAGATTGGAGACGGTGATCATATTGCAGTGACAACAGGTATTTTAACCTTAAGTGATTTTAGACAAAAACATATCGCTGCAGGAGGAGAGGGAGCGCCATTAGCTGTTTATGGGGATTATCTATTGTGTAGTCATCCAACCGAAAATAGGTTGTTATTAAATATGGGTGGGATCGCCAATTTTACTTACTTGGCTGCAGGATGTAGTTTAGATCAAGTATTTTCAACCGATACTGGAACAGGTAATACTTTAATGGATGCGTATACAAGAAAGTATTTTGCACCACTCGCATATGATAAAAATGGTGCAATTGCAGCAGCTGGAAAAATCAATCATGCTTTATTATCCAAATTAAAAGCACATTCATTTTTTAATTTAGCGCTACCAAAAACCATTGGGCCAGAATTATTCAATTTGGATTTTTTATCCAAAGCACAAATAGTAAGTCATACAGTTGAACTATCTAAAGAAGATGTAATGGCCACCTTAAATCGGTTTTCTGCAGAAACCATTGCAGATTGTATTCATTCCAGTATTCCAACTGGTTCCAAATTCAATATGTTTAGCAGTGGAGGAGGGATGCACAATCCTTTACTAATGGGTCATTTAAAATCTTTATTGCCTAATGCTACATTGTATTCTTCCCAAGAGATAGGTATCAACCCAGATGCGAAGGAAGCCATTTTATTTGCTTTGTTAGCCAATGAAGCGGTTGCAGGAACACCTTTATTTGCTGGAGGGCACGCAACTAAAATTCCAATTACAATGGGGAAAATAAGTTTTCCTTTATGAGTCGTATTTATTTTGAATGATAAGCCTCAATGGATTTTTTAACAGATCCATGTAAGCTTAAAAGTGCAGCAGCTTTTGTTACATCAATTGATTGCAATTCGTCCAGGATCATTTTTACACCACGATCAAATAATTTTTGATTCGTTAATTGCATATTGACCATTTTATTTCCTTTGATACGACCCAATTTTACCATGACAGCAGTTGAAATCATATTGAGTACCATCTTTTGTGCAGTACCACTTTTCATTCTCGTACTACCAGTGATAAATTCAGGACCTACTACCACTTCGATAGGGAAGTCGGCATGGGCAGACACTGGACTATTTAAATTACAGCTAATACTACCTGTGGTAATTTGATGTTGTCTACAAGTTTGAAGTCCACTAATTACATATGGTGTAGTTCCACTTGCAGCAATACCGATTACGACATCGAGATTGCTAATATTATAATCCAGTAAATCTTTCCAGGCTTGTTCCATATCGTCTTCGGCGTTTTCTACCGCCTGGAACATGGCTTGGTGTCCTCCTGCAATCACTCCAACGACTAAATCATTAGGAACCCCAAAACTGGGAGGGCATTCACTTGCATCTACTAAACCTATTCTGCCACTCGTTCCTGCGCCAATATAAAATAAGCGGCCACCATTTAATAATTTCTCCACTACTGAGTCTACCAAAACCTGAATGGTTGGAATCACTTGCTCAACAGCATGAGCCACTTTTTTATCTTCTGCATTGATATTTTGTAAAATCTCAGTGGTACTAAAATTTTCAATATGATCATAGTTGGAATCTGATTCTGTAATACGTATAAAATTTGAACTCATAATAGATGTAAAGTATTTGTTCTAAAATCTGCTAATTTAAGCCTTACTCAAGGTATTTAAAGCATCCACAAATATATCCAATTCTTTGGTTGTAGTGTATAGGTTAGGTGTAATCCTGCATCCTTGTACATTAGCATAATCAATGGCTACTGTAAATACTTTATGTTCTTTCATTAAACGCTCCGCTAAGTTTGCAGGTTTCATATTTTTAATGCCCACATTGCTTATGGCACAAGAACGATCTGGCGAAGTGGGGGTATTTAAAATAATATTAGGAACGTCCTTTACTTTGCTGGTCCAATATTGTTGTAAGTATCTTAACCTGGCTTCTTTTTTCGCTGGCCCAATCATTTGATAATAAGCAATAGAATCTGGTATGGTTAAGTCTGTATGCACAGGATGTGTTCCAGTATGGTTGATACGTTTAATTTTATTAGGATCTTTTTCATTGTCTGCATAAAGTGGCCAAACGTTTTTGATATGTTCTTTTTTTGCAAAAAGTATGCCTGCTCCTAATGGCACGCTCAGCCATTTATGTAAGGAGGCTGCATAATAGTCGCAACCTAAATCAGCAATGCTAAATTGGATATGTGCAAATGCATGTGCGCCATCTACCATCACTTGTACCCCATATTGGTGGGCCATCTCACTGATTTTTTTGATCGGTAATATTTGACCAGTGATGTTAATCATATGACTCACTAATATCACTTTAGTTTTTTTTGTGATGGCATTTTTATAAAGGTCAACAATCTCTGCATCGTCTTTTGGATGATTGGGAACGGAAATCATTTTATTCACTACACTATGTCTTTCACTTACTAATTTAAACATGTCTAACATGGCACCATAGTCTTGTTCCGCCATAATAGCTTCATCACCTGCCTGCCAGTGAATGCCACCAATGATGGTATCTAATGACTCAGTCGTGTTGCGAGTTATGATTAATTCTTCGGGGCTGCATCCTGCAATCTCGGACAACGCAATCACTGATTTTTGTTTATTCTCCCATTGCACTGTACGCATATAAAAAGAACCTTGATAATTGATTTCTTTGATATGGTCTATATATTTATTCAGAATGGGTTGAGGTAAAAAATTATAATAGCCATTTTCTAGATTAATATAGTCTGGCTTAAGAATATATTGTTGACGTATCTGTTCCCAAAAGGCATTGTCTTCTGCAAGCGCTAGGGGAGATTGTGCTTCATGGTTTGCAAAGGCTTTTGCCATCCCACCCAATCCCAAAGGCATAGCGATTCCTGTTAATACAAGGTCTTTGATGAATTGTCTCTTTTGCATAAGGCTATATTTAGATATTAATTTCCGATTTATTTTGCTGTTATCAAAATAAAATATGGTTTGAGGTATAAAATTAGATAAAAGGGGAATGATATGGACGGTTTTGCTTAAATTGATTATTCAAATCATCAAAAGACCTACCATGAAAAACTTAGTTATTAAAGGGTTCATCCTTGCAGTTGTGATTCCATTTTCTGCTATGGCGCAATTAGATCCTGCAACGATTCAAAAAATCAGAACAGAAGGATTGGAAAAATCTCAAGTAATGGATATCGCGTTTAACTTAACAGATAAAAGTGGTAATAGATTAGCGAATTCAGAGGGATACGCTAGAGCGGCTAATTATGCGAAAGAAGTATTAACTAAAAACGGTGCAGCCAATGCAAGTATTATACCATGGGGTGAATTTGGTAAAGGATGGGATTTAGAGAAAATGTATTTTGCGATGACCGCACCTTATTATAAACCATTATTGGCTTGGCCTAAATCTTGGACTGCAGGCACCAATGGTTTAAAAAATGCGACCATTATTGTGGTTGATGCAAAAGACTCTATCACATTACAAGCTTACAAAGGACAATTAAAAGGCAAGATCATTATTTTAGATCAAGACAATACTTACAAGCAAAGTTTTAAAGCAGACGCTGAAAGATATACGGACGAAGCATTGGCCACAATGGAAGCAGCTGCAGCACCAGCAATATCTAGAACGCCAGATACTGCGCAACAAAGACGTATGCGCGAGATGCAAGCTCAAAGGTCAGGTCCACAAAGAGTGCTTAATTTATTGAAGGCAATGGCTGTAGAAGAAGAAGCAGTGGCGATGTTAACCACAGCTACAAGAAATCATGATGGTACTATTTTTGCACAAGGGGGTGGCGCTTACAAAGGAACGGATCCAGCAAATTTTTTAGATCTGGCGTTGACAGTAGAAGATTACAATACTATTTTAAGATTGGCTAAATCTGGTACCACTGTAAAAGCGGATCTGGATGTAAAAACTAAATTTCATACCAAGGATTTACATGGGTACAATGTAATTGCAGAAATTCCTGGAACAGATCCAATATTGAAAGATGAAGTAGTGATGATTGGAGCGCATTTAGATTCATGGCAGTCAGGAACAGGTGCAACAGACAATGCATCTGGATCGGCAGTGATGATTGAGGCAATGCGTATTATTATAGCAGCAGGGATTGATCCTAAAAGAACCATCCGCATTGGATTATGGAGTGCAGAGGAGGAAGGTTTATTGGGGTCAAGAGCTTATGTGAAAAATACATTTATGGATGCCAACAATCAACCAAATGCAGCGCATCAAAAATTCTCTACCTATTTTAATATCGATAACGGGACTGGAAAAATCCGTGGTATTTATGCACAAGGCAATACTGCAGCAGCAGCCATTTTCAAAACATGGTTAGCACCCTTCAATGATTTAGGTGCCAAAACGGTGACCTTGAGCAATACTGGAAGCACAGACCATATTGCATTTGATGGGATAGGTTTACCAGGCTTTCAGTTCATACAAGATCCTATTGAATACAGTACAAGAACACACCATAGCAATATGGATGTATACGATCATTTAATGAAGGATGACTTAAAACAAATTGCCACAATTGTGGCTACCTTTGCTTTAAATGCGGCACAGCAAACAAGCTTGATGCCAAGAAAATAACATTTTGATTGAATGAAACAGTTTTTTATTTTAATTGTATCCTTTTTTTGGATTGGATCTCTATCACATCTTGCTGCTCAAAAACTTGAGATTGATTTAAGAACTGATACTACTGATAAAAAGTATATAGTTGGTTTAGCTGTAAGGAATGATTCCTATACGGGGCATGCTTTTGTGATTCTGTATCAACAAGAAAAAAATGATACTGAAAAGAAAGACTTCAAAGTGTATGGTTATTATCCTAAAAGAATCGGCAATATTCCAATTCCAATAGGGGTGGTTAAAAATGATTCTAATTGTTTAAAATATATCCCTCCAAATGGGGACTTGTATTTTATTGTAGATGAAGCCGCCTATTATGAAGCAAAAACAGTAGTGGAAAGATGGACGGCAGATCCTCCTGTGTTTACTTTAATACTTAATTGTATTGATATGTTGGATGAAGTAGCGATGTCAATAGGCGTAAACTTACCATCTAGGTACAATACCATTAAATCTTTGGTGCCAGAACATTATATGAAGTATTTATATAAAAAATTAAGTTCGCCAAAAGGGATTGTCTACAATAAAAAGTATCGGTTGAGATTATTACCAGTTGTAGATTCACAGCAATTGATTGCAAATAAACCTTCAAAAGTTTTGGGTCAGTTTGTGACAGATACAGCAAATTCAAAATGGATCCTGCAGACTTTAAAATAATTTATTGACAAATGTCCTTACTTTTTGAACCAGAAAACTTATTGCCAAAAGATGGGATTGCCATCTACCATGGGGTTGTATTCAATGAAAAAGAAGCGACTCAAATTTGCAAGGATTTATTTGAAACCATCCCTTGGAAACAAGACGAAGTGGTGATGTTTGGCAAAAAAATAATGACCAAGCGAAAAGTGGCATGGTTTGCAGATGCAGGTATAAGCTATACCTATGCTGGGGTCAAAAAATCAGGATTGCAGTGGACAAAAGCTTTACTTGGAATCAAACAAAAAGTAGAAGCCATCACCGGGGCAAAGTATAATGCATGTTTACTCAATTTATACCATGAAGGGGAAGAGGGGATGGGATGGCATAGAGATAATGAAAAAGAGATTGTTGCCGAATCTTCTATTGCTTCTATGAGCTTAGGAGCTGTTAGAAAATTTGCCTTTAAACATGCCACCTCCAATGAACGTCTAGACATAGAACTAGTCAATGGCTCATTGTTGGATATGAAAGGTCCTATCCAGCAACATTGGTATCATTCCTTGCCTAAGACAAAGCGCATCAAACAAATGCGTATTAATTTGACTTTTAGGTTGATGCATGCGTAATCCTAATTTTAAATTAATATGATCATTTTGCAATTTAGGGCGCATATTAGATGTTAAAATGTTCCTATTCCATACAAATGAACATTTTTATATGTCAAAAAGTTTGTATTTATCAAATTTTCATTAATTTATGATTCAAATAAACACAAAAAATTTTAAAAAAACAATCCTAGTAGCAATGCTTGCTACATCTATTTTTGCTTGTACAACACCAGGCGAAAAAACTGCTTCAACTGAAACTGCTACATCTAGTTGTGTAAAAGAAGGCCCAGAAGTAGATTTAATGAAAAAAGCAATTACAGCATATAGCGCTGGTGATTGGGCTACAGTTGCATCTTGCTTTAGCGATACAGCGAAATCATGGCATAATAATGATTCAGTTGCAATGAAAATGTCTGACAGACTTGAATTATTTAAAAAACAAAGAGAAACTTCAGGTGTTGTTGTAGATGCAGGTACACCAAATTATGAGGTTGTGACAGTTCCAACCACTGATGGGCAATATGAAGGAATTAAATGGGGTCATGCTTGGATTAATTTCAAAAACACATCTAAAACAGGAGACGTAAGTTCATCACTAACTTTCGCATCTTTTGCTATCAAAGACGGTAAGATTCTATGGGAACAAGTAATCTATGATGCTAAATAAAATTTGATCTGAATTTTAAGTTAGTATAAAAATACGAAAAAAGGGCCCTTAGTAATAAGGGTCCTTTTTCATTTGCTTTTTCTTCTATTAGCCCATACCTTTAGTGCCTTATTCAAATATAATTTTATGCAAAAAGTATGGTTTATAACAGGTTGTTCAACAGGATTTGGTCGTTACCTAGCTGTGGAGGCCTTAGCAAAAGGGTATCATGTAGTCGTGGCGGCGCGCAATACCAATGACGTACAAGACATTGTGGCTAATTATCCTCAAACATCTTTAGTAGTTAAGTTAGATGTAACAGTAGCAGATCAAATTAAAGAAGCGGTTGCAGCAACGATTGCAAAATTTGGACAGATAGATGTATTGGTAAACAATGCAGGCATTGGTTATTTTGGTGCTATAGAAGAAAGTGAGGAAGCCCAAGTGCGTCAAATGTTTGAAATTAATGTATTTGGGTTAGCACATATGACTCAAGCTGTTTTGCCACAGATGAGAAAACAAAGAAGTGGTCATATATTAAATATTGCATCTATTGGAGGATTGCGTTCATTCCCAGGGGTTGGTTTTTATAACGCCACTAAATATGCAGTGGACGGTTTAAGTGAATCATTAAGTAAGGAAGTGGCACCATTAGGAATTAAAGTAACCATTGTTGCGCCTAGTGGATTTAGAACCGATTGGGCAGGCCGTTCAGCGAATGATAGTAAAATAGTGATAGAAGACTATGCCACGACTGCAGGGAAAAACAAAGGCGATATTCGTGGATTTAGTGGGAATCAGCCAGGCGATCCTGTAAGAGCAGCTAAAGCGATGATTCAAGTGGTTGAATCCGAAAATCCTCCTTTACGTTTATTATTAGGCGTGGCAGCATTAAAAGGAGCAAGAATCAAGTTGGACGAATTAAAACATGATTTTGATACCTGGGCAGAAGTGACAGAAGGAGCGGATTTTCCATTAGCATAATAAATATAACAGTAAATGGCATTTCAACTTAAAGGGCTAAGATGGTGGATCATTGGATTGATTGGCCTTGCGACCATTATCAATTATATAGATCGAAGTGCCATTAATATTATGTGGCCCTTTATTTATAAAGAATTTGGTATTGCAGATGCAGACAATAAAAATGCATTGGCACTCATCACTACTTTTTTTATGATTACCTATGCAATAGGGCAGATGGTCACAGGTAAAATGATGGATGCCATTGGGACAAGAATTGGGATGGTGATTTCTATAAGTGCTTGGAGTGTATCTATTGCATTGCATGCTTTTGCAAGATCCATATTTTCATTTAATATATTTAGAGCAATGCTTGGTTTTAGTGAAGCAGGCAACTGGCCAGGAGCAACAAAAAGTAACGCAGAGTGGTTCCCATCCAAGGAGCGCGCAATCGCACAAGGCATTTTTGGTGCAGGTGCTTCATTAGGTTCTGTAGTGGCCGCTCCATTTATTGCGTATTTATATCTTGCTTTTGGTTGGAGGATGACTTTTGTAGGAATTGGATGCGTAGGATTGCTTTGGATCATCCCTTGGTTGCTCATTAATAAAAATATGCCTAGTAAACACCCATGGTTATCTCAGAAAGAACTTGCACATATACAAGGGGAGCAATCAACAACAGCTATTACGAACGAGCCTCCTGTAAAAACTTGGCGTCAATTATTACAAGTGCGCAATACTTGGGGGATTATATCCTCCAGATTTTTTTTAGATCCAGTGTGGTGGATGTTTTTAACTTGGTTGCCTACGTTTTTAAAAGATCAAATGGGATTTGACATTAAGCAAGTGGGTGCATTTTCTTGGGCTCCATATTTATTTGCTGCAATTGGAGGATTGGCAGGAGGCTTTTATTCAAGTCATCTCATCAAAAAAGGAATTACAGCGCAAATAGCAAGAAAAAAAGCCATTACCATTGGATGTGTGATCATGTTGCTATCCTTAATAGGCATTCTTTTCTTTTTGGATCAATTAAAAGTTCAAATACCCCTTGCTATATTTTTAATTGGTGCAACGCTTTTTGGCTTTCAATTTTTAATTAATAATTTACAAACACTTCCTTCTGATTTTTTTAGTGGCAAAAATGTAGGTGCTGTTTCGGGGATGGGAGGCATGTCTGCCGTGTTAGGCACTATTATTATTACACTATTGGTTCCTATCATTTCAAAGACAAACTATTACTCATTTTTTGCTTTAGCAGCCCTGTTAGTTCCTATGGGTTGGATCTGTATTCATTTTTTTACAGATAAAAAAAAATAACATCATTCTAGAATCCTATGAAACGTCATTACAACAAAATTATATTCCTATGCATCTGTACCTTGAGTTTACAGTTCGCAAGCTTTGCTCAAAATGGGACAAGCTTGATTTATGTAAAGGATACCAATTATCAAAAAGCATATAATGGTTTAATTACGGAAGCTAAAAAATCTTTAAAATATGGTCCTGTTTCGGTCATGGAAAAAACCAAAACTCCTCCAAGCGGTTCAAAACACGATTACATGAGCCTTGCTCCGTATCACTGGCCTGATCCCACTAAAAAGGATGGTTTGCCTTACATGAGAAAGGATGGTGAAACAAATCCTGAAGTTAAATTGTATAAGGACAAGGCGTATTTGCCTGAATTATGCAGTCATATTTATACACTTGCTTTAGCAAACTATTATTCAGGCGATACAAAATATTACAACCATGCGGTTCAACTAATTCGAGTTTGGTTTTTGGATACCGCCACTAAGATGAATCCAAATATGAATTTTGGTCAAGCGATAAAAGGAGAAAATCTTGGAAGAGGGGCTGGATTAATAGATGCAAGACATTTTATTAAAGTCATAGAAGCCATTGAGCTCATGAATAGGAATGGAGCTTATCCTAATGAAGATCTTAAAAATATGCAGGCTTGGTTTGCTGACTTTTTGCAATGGATGCAAACTAGTAAAAATGGCAAAGAAGAAATGAATGCAAAGAATAACCACGGCGTATGGTATGATGCTTTAAGATTATCTATTACTTTATTTAATAATCAAAAGGAAGCTTCAAATCAAATTATAGCAAACGCACAAATTCGACTAGCTAATCAAATGGATGATAACAATAGGTTCTCACTTGAAATGGCAAGAACAACTTCCTTACATTATTCGGTTTTTGTGATTGATGCCTTTTTAAAAATTGCAAAAATGGCTGAATCTACGGGGGTTGATTTTTGGATGAGTCAAGGCAATTCAAAACATACATTAAAAGCTGCGGTGGATAAAATGGTGCCTTATTTGATTCAAGAAAAACAATGGGATGGTCCTCAAATAAAACCTTTTGACTTTAAAGAGGGGGTTAGTATCCTACTATTGGCTAGCAGTAAATTTTCATGCGCCAACTGCGAAACCTATTTATCGGAATATTATCGCCAACAAAATTATAAGAACCTACTATTAGACAGTCAATAAATTAGAGCCAATTATTTGATCGTCATCCATTTTTTAGATTCAATTTTCTGTAAAAATTTTTGATAAACAAGAATAGTAGGATACCTACTAAGCATATTGCTAAATAAAGATAGATTGGTCTTGAATAAGCTTCATTTTTCTTTGGATATTCAAATGCATTCTCTGTATTTAAAATAAAAGTTATTTCTTTTTCTTTTTTACTGACAATTTTTAATAAAGTAAAATGGTTATAAAGTTTGTCAAAAGCGGCAAATGAAATTGCTATTGGTAAAAAATCATCCTTGTTTATGTCAAAAAAAATACTTGTCTCATGTGCTAATTGAACTTTATCGTTAGTAAGATTTAAATTAGCATCCCCATTAAATTTCAAATTGGTTTTAACTAAATCTAAGATTAATTTTTGTATTTCAAATGGACTGATACTGTCCATATTCATTTCAGGATATTTTTCTTTAATAACTAATTGAAAAGTATAAAGTGGTGCAGTAATAAAAACAGACCATTTATTATTTTCGTTTTGAATCATTGAAATAGTGGATACCTGCGGATTATGTGCATATCCATTTACTACAAATACTAATAATAAAAATAAACAGCCTATTTTAAGTATCTATGTTTGGTTGATTATAATGTAACAGAAAATGCGCCTGGAACACCTCTGAAGCTATTGATAAAACTATTAGAGCCAGCATTTGCAACATGGTAATGATAGCCTCTTTTTGTATCATAATGGCCTCTACTTGCATCAAGATCGGTACTCTCTTTACCAGCTTCATCTAAATTTTCAAATAATCCATAACCATCCATTGCATAGCCAATCATGGCTGCATGCGCATCGGATTGTTTTATTTTCGTAGATTTTCCAGTTGCTGCATGGTAATGATAGCCAGTAGCTCCGTTTACATGTCCTCCTGCATCATCAAAAGGTGCTAAAGTAAATACGCCTAATATTGCTTGAGTAGGAGCAGGGGGATCAAAATTAATGCCATAGAATGCAATTCCTACCACACCGCCCATGCCCATAATTGGTATTGTAGTTTTTGATTTAACGGGCTTCACTGGGATGTAATAAATTTTCTTAATTCCCGGAAAATAAGAGGGAAGACATTGAACACAATAATTTTTATACAATGGATCCACATTAGGTCTGGCAGCAGCCTCGCATGCAGCCTTTGTATCGGTGACATTGATTACACCTGTTGTTGAATTGTATAATTTCCTAGTAGTATTTGAATAGAAGGTGGCTAAATTTTTAATAAATGCACCATCCACATCATATAATTTACCTGCTTCAAACCAAATGCCGCCTTTATCAATGCCATCATTTATATTAGTTGGACACCAAGGACCTTGGGTATGATCAGATGGAGTATTATTTGAAACAATTTTATAACACATTACGGTAGATCCATCGGATAGTGTTTGACTTACCTTAGTAATACTTTCAGTTAACCCAGCTGCTAAAAAATAGGTAGGATCCACTTCAATGACAACAGCATCATCCGTTGTAGTAGTGGTAGGTGAGGAGGGCGTGGTAGTAATGTTGGTGGTGGTTTTTGATTTATTACAAGAAAAACTGATAACGACCATCAAGGGGACCAAATAACTAAATTTTAAATTCATTGAGGTTTTTTTATTAGACGCATCAAACACTAAAAGGTTTAATAAGTAGGCAATTTACGCAATAAAGTACATCCAATAAAAAACCCATTGAAAATCAATGGGTTAAGAGTTTTTACTGCGGACCGGATTGCAAGTTCTTAATTAACCCAAACGATCTTAATACTTTCTATCTTAGTTTTGACAGTATATTTAACTTTCTTGAATAATTCCTTCTTATGAAAAAAATAATGACCTCCCTAGCGTTTGTATGTTTCTCTTTAGTTAGCATCAACGCACAAAAAGTAACCGTTCAAAAATTGTGGGCTACCGATACGATTTTAAAAGTTCCAGAATCAGTGTTAGTAGATGATAAAGAAAACTGCTTATGGGTTTCAAATATTGACGGCGCTTCTAATGGCAAAGACGGTAAAGGAAGCATTAGTAAATTATCAAAAACAGGTACGCCTATTAATTTGGATTGGGTTACCGGATTAAATGCGCCAAAAGGGATGGCCAAATACAAACAAGAACTTTATGTAGCAGACCTTACAGATCTTATTGTCATTGACATTAAAAAAGGTGTCATAAAAAATAAAATTAAAGTAGAAGGTTCCGTTTTTTTAAATGATGTTACCGTCAATAAAAATGGTGTTGTTTTTGTATCTGATAGCAGAACGGGAAAAGTACACCGTTATGAAAACAACATGGTAACCATTGAAGTTGAAAACCTGCAAGGACCCAATGGACTTTTAAGTATCGACGACCAACTACTAATTTTAGACAAAGGCTCATTACTATCTTTAACACCAGGTGGCACAATTTCTAAAATAATGGATGGCATGGATCTAAGCACCGACGGTATTGAAAAAGTTGCCCCCAACCAATACATTGTAAGCTGCTGGAATGGCATTGTTTATTTTGTTGCAGCAGGGGCACAAAAAATAACTTTATTTGATACGAGATCTGAAAAAATAAACAGCGCCGATATTGGTTACGACACCAAAAATAAAATCATTTACGTCCCTACTTTTTTAAAAAATTCAGTAGTAGCTTATCAGTTGCAAATTCAATAAGGGGTGAATGATGTCTTGTTATTATTCTTATAATAATCAATAACTAAATATTAAAAAAATAGGCTAGAAAGAACCCGTTTGCTACACTTTCAGCTAAAGGCATAAAAAAAGCCCCTGATAATCATGGCCTTATGTGTTTTAAAGCGGACCGGACGGTTTGATACGAAGACCGATGTAGGAAAATTATAAATTCTTAATTACATTTTTTAACTTCTTTAAACTAGTTGTATAAATCACATACTAGAAGGGAACATTTTATGATTATTATGTTTGGTTTTTAATCTTGATAAATGTACAGGGGTAGTTCCTAAACATGAAGCAATATAATGTTGTGAAACTCTCTGGTGGATATTTGGATATTTTACATTAAGGTCATTATAACGCTCCATGATGGATTTGCAATCTATATCAATTAATAATTCCACTAATTCAAGAATATGTTTTTCTGCTAAATACCTGCCTAATCGATCACCATATTTAAAATTTTCTACAACATAATGAATTGTATCAACTGGAATCAAAATGAATGTACAATTTTCTAAACATTCCACATTCATTTTGGATTTAAATCCTTGATGATAATTATAAGTTGAATATCCTGTAACAATCATACCCTCAGATCTAAAATTGAGTGTTTTGTTATTCTGGTGAATAAAATTTCTAACGATACCCTTATGGATAAAGTAGATATAATTACTTTTAACCCCCTCCTGAATAATAATTTCCCTCTTCTTATATTCCTTAATTATAATTTTTCTTAAAAAAATATCCCTTTCATCACTAGTTAAAGGAGTAATTTTATCTATGTAGTCTAAAAATTTGTTATATATTAAACTTGTTTCAATCATTGTTTTTTTTCAATATTAGAAAAAAATTAACATTTTATATTGTTTTCTAGATTAAATTCTAAAAAGATTTTATAAGAAAAAATATATTATTAACATTTATCAAAATATTTATTAATATTTTGTATAAACAATTCTATTTAAATAATAAAAATATTTAGACAAAATATTAATAAAACATACTTTATTTAAAGCTAATTTATTTTCATAATAATTTATATAATCATTTGATTATTAAATATAATTACTATTTCTATTATCATTTATTAATTAATTCATTGTTTTAGTGAATTAATAAATATGTAAAATGAAGAACTACAAGATTTCATTAGATTTGTGACTATAATCGAGTAATTTTTTTAATGATGTTTTTAATTGTCAATTGTACGTTTAATGACTTACTTATTTGCTTGATTATAGAAAGAAAAATTTATTAATAATGTTAAAATTTTAAATTTATACTCATATGTCATCTAGTGTTAAAACAAAGAAATTAGATATTTTTAATCTCTTTTACAGTGGTGCTGCTGTTGTTATCCTAATTGGGGTAATTGCCAAGTTATTAGAATGGCCAGCTCAGGATTTATTAATTACTGCTGGGTTGGCAATTGAGGCAGTTGTTTTTGGAGTTTCCGCAATAAAATATGTCGAAGTAAAAAAAGATACTGATGTAGCTACTGAAGCAACTTTATCAAAAGTAGCTGACGGTTTAGAGACCATTGCTGCAAATGCAGGTGGAATAGGTGGTAATGGTTCTGGCGAAACATATGTGAATATTCAAACTGGAACAGTGGATGGCCCAGGTTCTGCAAATAGGACTAATAATTTAAGTACAAGTTTGGCTGATAGAAAAGTGGCAATAGAAATTAACGCACCTACAAACACAACTGCTAATTCAAGTCATACTCTTTGGCAATTAGAACAAATGGATATCTTGAGTTTGGCTAAAGATTTATTTTTTCAGCCAAAATGGGATGAGTTATTGTTAGATGAGTACAATCAATTAAGTATATTTTTTAAACGTGTTTTTGACAAGAAACTACCAAATAAAGAAGCGTTGCCGTTTTTATTGCAATTCCCAATAAAGTTACCTGTTCCTGAATTAAATAAATTAGTAATTGATAAGCCTCATGAAATAGAGGTTAGTGATATTGAACTATTGTGTAAAGCTTTCAAATTAATTAATTACAATGCATTTTTTGAAAATTTTATTTTAGAATCAAAAAATGATACTTGTATCATTAGACCAAAAAAATTATCAGATATTCAAGTTTTTGGTGGGGAAGATGAAATTGTATTATCGCATATAATGAAATATTTTAAATCTGAACTTGTTATAAGTCCAAATATAGAATGTATTAAAAGTTCAATTAGATTAATAGACCACAATTTATTAGAATACTTCATACAAAAGGTAGATGTGAAAAAAGAAGAAGAGCTTAATTCACTTATTGGTTTATTAGATAATCAGTCGGATGAATTGAAAAATAAACTTTGGACTAAGTTTAAGAAAATAAAATATAATCATTCAACGAATGAAGGTTATTCTTATTTAAAATTACTTGTACAATCTTCAATCACATTCATCAATTATAATAATGGAATTCAATTGTTTAATAAATTAATAGAATTTCAGGTAAGCGATCAAAAAATAATCAATTTGCAGGATGTTGTTAATTACAGTGCAGAAACAATATACTTTGGCCCAAAAAACGAGTATAGTGTTAACTTAAAAGAATTGTTTTTAAATGGTGAATTGGAAAACTTAAGTTATGTAAATACAATTATTGAAAAATTAGTATCCGATAATGCGGCACCTAAATCTAAACTAGTTCAGTTGTTTAATTTAAGTGAGCATGATTCTAAAAAAGAAGTATTTGATAAATTAAATTATCATTTAACAAAAACAAATACAAGTCCAAGCGGTGCTCAATTAGCATTTGTATTACTATATAAGCAATATTCAAACTCTTAAATCTAGTTTTTTATGGCGGAAGGTCAAGTTGACGTCAAAAGATACCAGATTATAAGTCTTTTGTACATTGTTTTTATTTGTTTCTCTGTAATTAATATCAAAATATCGGTATTAGATTCTAATATTTATACGATTAAGTCATTGCAGTCACTTGACAAAGAAGAGCTTAAAAAAGTTGATATTAGTAATAAAATTATAGAAGATAATATCGACTTATTAAATAAAAGCTCAAAAGCTGCTTCTTACTTAAAGATCAGAACTAGATTGAATGCAAGTAGTAAAGTTGTTTATGACGTCTTAAAGCATGTGGATGATGAATTTGCTAATAACAAAACGTCACTTTCAAAACAATTTAATAGTAGGAATTTAATTGAAGAAATTTTAAAAAGTGATAATGGTGTAAAGCTTTTAGAAAAAGATTTATTTGATTTGTCTGAATTTATAAAAAAATCGCCATATAAAATTCAAACATCACTTGATTCATTAATTCCTATTCAAAAAGTAGTTACTACCATTAAGGGTAAAGAAGAAGCTTGGGAATATTATTTATTCATGCATAAGCCTTCTGCAATTAGTTACATGCAATTAGAACGTATTAAATTATTGATTACTAAAACACAGCTATTATATCAAGAGGCGGCACTTGCTGAAATTGGCTATCAGCCGACTTATTTTTCCCAATTTAATCCAAAATTATATGTCTTAAAAGCCAATGTTAAAGAATATAAAGAGGAAGAGATTATCCAGCCAGGACAAAAAGTAATAAGTGTTAATGACGAGGTTTTTGATGATTTATTTAAAAAGATTCTGGCTTCCCTTCACACGGAGAATATTTTTGTTGGTTTAAACAATACACTTTTAAGTGATTTTGATTTTATGATGGGTAAAGATTTCGAGGTTGAAATTTTACCTAAAGTAAATATCACAAAGGCAAATAATAACTATAGAGTAGTTTTTAATAAAACAGGGGAGTATATGCTTCGTTTTTATGATCTAAGAAAAGACAAAAAAGTTTTATTTGAGAAAAAAATTAATGTAAATCCAATACCTGATCCAATAGTGAAGGTTAGGGGTGATAATTTAAGTAATTACTCTATATCTGTAAAGGATTTGTTAAGTGCAGAGCGTTTGGAGGCTAAGCTAGAGATTAATAATTTAAATTTCTTTCCTGGACGTATCAATAGTTATAAAGTGATACGCATTCATAATGGTAAGGAGGAAGAATCGGTTAATAATTATGGAGAGTTATTTCAATCCCCTACTCAAAAAGTATTAGGGGCTCTTAAGAAAAATGATCTATTAATTTTTGACAATGTCAATATGTCTTTGGTGGATGGATCTACAAGAACATCTGCACCTATCATTTATAAAATTACTGATTAAATAATTTAGCAAAATAATGTTTCACATTTTACGTATGAAAAACAAGCATTTAAGTGCTATAATTATGATGGTATTCATATGTGCTGCTATGCCATCATTTGGGCAGGATACACTTGCTGGTAATTATCCATTTCTTTCAATTAAGTCAGGTAATCACGTAATAAAAAGTGTTGTTACGGTAAAGGGTAAACTAGAAATAGAAGCCGGGGCAAAGATTGAATTAATTGAGCCAGGGGTCATCGTTTGTGAAGGTGCTGTAAATATTCAAGGGGAATCAAATAATAAAGTTGAAATTTTTGGCAAATTGAATCTAGAAGGGGTTGGTATGGTTATAAGAGGGTTGGATTCAAATAGTAATAGTAATATAGATATCAGATATGTGACATTTAAAAACATACAATTACCCTTGTTCTTCGACTTTGGTTGGAAAAGAGCCGGTGTAAATATCAGTGATAACTATTTTATTAATAATATAGGTAAGGTCTCAGTGATACAGGTGTTAAACCCTCCTTTTAATTTTAATATAGATTCAAGCTATATAGATTTCAAAATAAAAAATAATTTATTTACTGGAAACAATGCAGCTTTATATTTTGAAGATCTAAAAAGTGATCATATCAATTATGAGATTAGCAATAATGCTATTATAGGTAATAATGTATATGGGTTTAAGAATTATAATATTTCTACAAATGCATTATATGGTAGGGTAGATCAATTATTTTCAAGATTTAATCCTAAAATAGAGAATAACAGTTTTGCTTTTAATTATTTAGTCGATAATATAACAGATACCATAGTTCATTTGGCCAATTTTGGTGTTTATGGAACTGACAAAACCATAGATTTTAAAAATAACTATCTAGGCTCTGCTAACAAAGCTGTAATTCAGAAAAGTATTTATGATCAAACTTTGAATTATAATGCACCCAAGGTGGAATTTGAGCCTTTTTTATCTATACCTTCTGCAAATAATCCATCTCATGTTTATGAGATCAATAATTTAGATAATTCCTATTTGCAGGATACCATTATCATTAAAGATCCACTTAAAGGCGTGGTTTTGAATTCAAATGCTACACTCAATTTTACTAAAGCTAAGTTTAGTTATACTTATTTTAAGGATGATAGTAGCTTAAAAAAGGTAGATACAACGATAACATATGATGTTCAGCCCAATGGGAATACAATTAAGCTGACCATTACCAAGAATGTGAATGCAGCTAAAAAGATTGGGTATTACAATATTGGAGATATTATTGATGCTAAGGGAGGGTATGTGCCCGAAGTAAAGGTGGGATACATTGCTTATTTAAACGATTTAAGAAGAAGAAAGCTAATTGCAGAATTTCTAAAAGACAAGAAAACGGAGGATAGTTTAAAAATACCACCTCCTCCAGCCGATTCTATTAAAAATCAGTTTCAAAAAATTGAAGCACCATTAAAAAGTAGATTGGAATTCGGACTATATAGTGGTCTTGCCATTTTTAATGGTACAATAAGTCAAAGCAGCTTAATTAGTAACGATAAAAATTTATACAACGGTTTCAATATAAATTATACGATATTTTCTAATCTAAGTGCTAGCATGACGATTGCTAGTTTTAAATTAAGTAATTCAGACGCGAATTCGAATAATAATGAACAGCAAGCAAGAGGTATGAGTTTTTCGACTTCAATGCTTGGCGTTTCAACTTCTCTTAATTATGATTTCGTTGATAATCGATTATACACAAAAGCCAGGAAAATTAGACCATCCATTGGTATAGGATTAGATGTAAACTCTTTTTCACCTTCTGGTATTTATAATGGAGTTGAATATAAGTTACAACCTTTAGGAACAGGAGGACAGTTAATAGACAGTACCAAAAAAGCTTATTCAAGCTTAGCCTTGGGGTATTTTTTCAATTTCAAAATAAAGTACCAAATAAACAGGTTTAATAGTATTGGTCTTCATATGTCTATACATAAGAGCTTATCAGATTATTTAGATGATGTAGGGCCTGATTTATATCCTTCTACTGATAAAATCGTGAATAGCAAAATTGAAAATAAAGATGCTGCGATCTATTTTTCTAATCCTACCTCTAGAAACTTTGTGGGGCAGTATAGAAATAGTCCAAATAATGCAAAGGATGGGTACATCAATTTTGGCATTTTTTATTCAAGAAGATTATTTAAATAAAATTAGACTTAAGAATACCATATTATTAATCCTATTGTTTAGTTCAATTACAGTTATAATTGGATGTTCTAAAACAGTCCCTAAAACGCCATTGGAATTCCAAAAAGAATTATTAGCAGGAACTAGTGCCTATTTAAATACGCAACGTACTTGGCAACTTGATTCCTTTTATGTTGATGGAATAAATTTTCCATTAACAGCTTTACAAAAGGGGTATAAAAAAACATTCAGTTATGATGGGCTTTATAGTGACAGCGAAATGAATACTGGTATTTGGGAGATTCAGACTTTAGGAAAATTAAAGCAAACGATTATTTATAAAACTACAAATAAGCAAGATAGCTTAGTGTTCGATATTGTTACCATTAATGCTGCCAGGTTGAATTTGAATATTAAATTATCAAATGGCAAGTTGGGTAGTTATTCATTTAAAATTTCTAATTAATATTTTGAAATATCTAGTTACAATATTATTTCTATCGCTTTTTAATATGAATGCTAATGCGCAGATCAGGATTAGTTATTCTATTGGTGTAGTTGGTGCTGATTTTAATACAAGTACCTATTCAAATCCTTTATCTATTAATGGTAAAAATTGTATTATAGTTTCTAATGGAATTGCAAAATTTATTGTTAGTGATCACGGCATTTTTTTAAATGAATGTGCCGTAAATCAGGATTATATCAGGTTTAGTATTCAAGTAGCTCCCAATCCTGCTAGTAGCTACACTATTGTAAAGTTTAAAAATAAATTACAAGTGGATAATAATTTCACTTTATCCTTATTCGGAAGTGATGGACGCCTCATTAATAAATTTCCAACAAATCAAATACAATTATTACAAGGATATAGATTATCAACATCTGACCTGAACGACGGAGTATATTTTATACAAATATCCTCAGATAAAATAAACCAAATATTTAGATTATTAAAAGTGAATTAGACTAATATGAAACAACTTCAAATAATATTCTTCTCATTATTATTAATTACAATTAGTAATATTTCTTATTCACAGGTTGTAGTGCCTGAAGGTATTTTATTTCAAGCTGTTGCAAGAGATGCGAATAATAATGCAGCAAGTAATCGAAATGTATATGTACAAATTGCTATTAAAAGGTCAACGCCTAGTGGGACTACAGATTATGCGGAGAGTTTTAAAGTAGTTTCAAGTCAGGAAGGTATTTTTTCCATCGTTATTGGACAAGGTGTTAGAACTGCTGGCGTTAGTACGATAAAGAATTTAGACTGGTCTAGATATATCTATTTTGTGAATCTAAAAATAGCTATTGAGCCAACCTTACCTGATCCTAGTTGGACTGCTACAAATAATTATATTGATATTGGAACTTCTCAATTGTGGACAGTGCCTTATTCTTTTACATCAAACAATTCAATTTTTTCAGATTCAGCATCTACAATTACAGGGATTTTATCAAGTAATAAGGGTGGAACAGGTATTAATAATAATGGTAAAACAATTACCATTGCAAATAATATCATTACCAAGGGGGTAGGTGATCTTACAATCACAACAACTGCTGCAAGTAATATTACTTTTCCTACTTCAGGAACAATTTCAACTTTAACAGGAACAGAGAACTTAACTAATAAAACAATTGTTTCGCCAATTATTACTGGAAGGCCTGTTACAGTGACTCAGGACTCGACTGTAGCTGACAGTACTATTGCTACTACTTTATTTGTATCAAAGCAAATTAAAAATCTAAAAATAGCTACTGATACCAATTCAGATAAGAAACTGAATATTTCAGATACATCTGTAATGTTGAGTAATCGTTTTGGTAGGGATACGGTTTCATTGTCAAATAGAATTAATACAAAATTGAACATCTCTGATACTTCAGTAATGTTGACTAATAGAATCGCACGAGATACAATTGCACTTTCTAATCGTATTAGTCGAGATTCTATTTTAATATCAAGTAACAAACAAGCTATAATTGATACCGCAGCTGCTATTAGATTAAAATTGAATGATAAAATTGAGGCTAGTCAATTCCCTAATTTAATTCAGCCATTTCTTGCAAATACAATTTTTAGTTTTAGTGACACTGTGACTTTATCTAATAGGATTAATGCAAATAGAAATAATATCACTGCATTAGATACAAGAGTGACTTCAAACACATCTAGTATTACAACAAACACAGGAGACATTGCATTAAGAGCAACTATAGCATCACCAACATTTACAGGTATACCATCAGCGCCAACAGCTCCTGCTGGAACAAGTACTACACAATTAGCAACAACAGAATTTGTTTCATCATTAGTAGGAGGATCAGCTACACCTGATGCCACTTCAAGTGTTAAGGGTAAGATTCAATTAACAGGAGATTTAGGAGGCACAGCTGGATCGCCGACAG
>JBBAJV010000015.1:0-38272 GCA_040403925.1 Sediminibacterium sp.
CCCTACACACAAAAAGAACTGGTCTGAATACATTATTGAATTTGTGATGTTATTTACAGCAGTATTCCTTGGTTTCATTGCAGAGAACATCCGGGAGCATGCAGTGGAACAAAACAGGGCAAAGGAATTTTCGGAATCATTGGTACGGGATATGCAAAGCGATATAATTGCCATTGACATTCAAACAAAAACCATCGGGTTATATAGTGCAGTTGCTGATAGTCTGTTAAAACTCAGCAAAACTAAGTTGGAAGGCCGCAACGCCAGTCAATTCTCGTTTTATAGCCGGTTTTCTTATTGGACCGCACCTGTTTCCTGGAACCGGAACACATTTGAGCAAATCAAAAACTCCGGAAGCTTACGTTATTTTAGAAATGGCAGGTTACTGAAAAAATTATTAGAATATGATGCATTAGTAAATTTGAACAATGACCATGCTGAAAATGATAAGATCAGAGCTAATATACTGTTAACGTCCATAAATTCAATCATTGACCCGCAATTTCATCAAGTTCTATCACAGTATTATCTATTAAATCTTGATACCATGTCCACCAAAACCAAGGAAAGTTTTTTTTCATATAAAATAGGATCCCTCGAAAATAAAAGGGAAAAAATAATGGAGTTGCTGAATATGGTAATAGTGAATCAAAGAAACCACCGGAGGGAAGTCAACGACAATTTGAATCAGTCTAAGCTACTTGCAGCTGAAATTATGGGCACTCTTAAAAAAGAATACCATTTAGAATAGATTATTATGAACGCACAACAAAAGGGGCCACTTAAAAATCAACGCTTTCGTTTTCTTAAAAAATTGGGAAAGTAAAGAATTGTAGAAATTATCTTATTTTCAATCATAAAACATTAATATGGAAGTACATCACCCACACCACCCAACACATAAAAAGAAATGGACTGAATACATTATTGAATTTATAATGTTATTTACAGCTGTTACACTTGGTTTTTTTGCAGAAAATATTAGAGAGCATGATATTATGAATAAAAACACAAATAAAAGTTTAATAACTCTATATAAAGATATTAAAGAAGATTCTATAAAGGTGTCAAAAGCAGTTAGTCAGAGAGAATTGATCATTAAATATGATAGTATTATTATGAGATATTATTATAGTAAAAAGTTAACAAATCAAATTAGTGAACTTCACTTATTTGATTTTATGCTTTCTTTAAGATCATCATACCCAAGTTTGAATCGTATGGCTCTAGATGAATTAAATTCAAATGGAAAATTAAACTTTATTGAAAATGATGAACTAAAGGAATGTATTCAAAAATATTATCAAGCGTCAATGGTAATGGATGAAAGAAGAACTAGAGAACATGGTTTACTTGATAAGCACCATGATCGCTTTAGAATTAAATATTTTAATTTTAATAGAGTTGAAGAAGTTCAGATGGAAATGGAAATAGATTCTATAAATATAAGAAATGGAGAGATTATCTATAATAATTCATCGATAAATTTAAAACTTAAAAATGATCTTGAATTAGAAATGAAAGAATATTTAAATACAGTAGGGTTCTTGGTTTGGATAATAAGAATCGATAATACTGCACCTATAAAACCTTTTCAAAAAAGTATTGAATCAATTCTTGCCAATTTGAGATCCTATTTTAAGGAAAATAATATTAAATACAATTAGTGAAGTAAAAAACCTCACGCAGAAACAACAAAGGACCCACGATTTAATGGGATTGCCAGCTTCGTTTTACTTCGCTGTCTTCCTCGATGGTCGCCTTACCCAAAGCCTTTCAACCTATTCGCTTCGCAAATAGGTTGCCTTTTTTAACGCTCCCCAACTTACGTGTGCAAGCACCCGACGTTGTGTCGCATTAAAAAAGCCTCTCACTTTCGTGAGAGGCTTTGTAGCGAGACCGGGATTTGAACCCGGGACCTCAGGGTTATGAAGATTTTTTGAGAAAATGAAAGCGTTGATTTATAATTAGTTATGTTTTGATAAAACGGAAATCAACCGATTTTAACCGAATTCAGGGGGTGTTTTCCTCACGCAGGGACTTAATCAAAAAAATGAACAGTATCTTACAATCCATCATTATTGTAAAAGCTTTCATTTTCATCGATAGAGTTAAGCATAAAAAATGCCCCCATTTAGTGTCTAGCTTTATGGGGGCAGTCTACAATTGTGGACTCTTTTTAAATATAAACTAGCTTATTATTTTGTATATGCTTTTCTAAGCTTATTTATTTTACTAGTAGTAAGACCAAGCTCTTTTTCTAGGTAATTGTCGATGGTGCCATACTGTGCTTTAATAGTGGAAAAAGTAGCTGAAATATATTCCTTTTTAGCACCCATTAAATTACCAGCAGTTTTTTCATCTAATCCATAAAATTTAGTCATTTGAGCAATAGTTCTTGCATTTTCATTTCTTCTATAATAATTTGTTGCTTCATAATCTTCAAAAATAGTTTGATCGTCAACTCCTAATGCATATAAGATTAATGCTGCAGCAATACCCGTTCTGTCTTTACCAGCTGTACAATGAAAAAGTATTGGTGATTGCGTTTTATTAGCTAATAATGAATCAAATATAGGCGTGTATCTATCTTTAAATGGAGTCAAATTGGTATAGAAATTTAGTAAAAATGAATCAGACTTTATTAGATTACCCATATTTTTCATATAATTACTATCACCTATGTTTTCACTCCCTGCTGGAAGTGAGATTCGAATGGTATTAGCTGGCATTTTATCTTGTGCCGTTTTTACCTCATAAGGACCTCTAAAATCAAAATTATACTTAATATTTAAAGCAGAAAGTTTATCAAGATCATTATCTGTAAGTGTATTTAAAGCAGCAGAACGATATAAAATATTCATTTTAACCTTCTTGCCATCTTTTGTTTTATACCCACCAATATCTCTAAAATTAACCGCACCCTCTAATTTAACTTCTCTGATACTACTATCTGCAATTTGAGAGATTGAATAAAAAGAAACCAGTAGAGCCAATAAGGACAGTGTAAACTTTTTCATTATTATAAATTTTATGAAATAAAAAATGTGGGAAGCAAATTGCTCCCCACTCAAAATATAACTTATGATCTAGAACTATTTAATCAACCACATTAAAGCAAAAACATCATCTTTCCCCCCAAACTGTTTGTCAATTGCTAATTTTGCATTGATTGGGTTATTAATAACCTCTCTTACAGGATAAAGCCATTTTGAAGGTATTTTACCTTGAGCGTTTGTACCTGCACCTTCTGCAAATTTAGGGATACCTGTGCGGCGAAATTGGTAATAAGCTTCCCAACCAGAATTTTGCCAAAAAGCTACATATTTTTGCTCTAAAATTTGTCTTAAACCAGTCGCATTATTTCCAGCATACTTAACTTTTGCAAGAAAATCAGTCACATTAGCAGTAGCTTCACCACTTATTGCACCAGTTGGACTACTAATAGTTAATTTCGTGCCTTGCGCTATTCCATAAAAAAGTAAAGAAGCTTTAACACCATCTTCATAAAACTTTGCAGCATCTGCAGTTAACCAACCTCTATTTGCAGCTTCAGCAATGTTGAAACACATTTCTGAATAACCACACATAATATAAGGCTCTGCAATAAAATCAGGTCCGCGTAGGTATCTAATGTAGTTTACGTAAGAATACAAGCCTTTAGTTCCTTGAGATTCTGTGAATAATGTTCCTTGTCCACGGCTGTTGTCTGAACCATTGTATGCTTCAAAATCATCTACTTTTTTACCTGCAGTAATTTGACCAGGTGCTGGAGTTGCTGCTATAAAAATACGTGGGTCATTATTATTTTTTAATAAGTCAATGATTGTTTTAGACACAGTTGTTTCTAGAGAATACAATCTTAAAAACTGAGTAGGATATCTGTTTGTAACTGGTAAAAAATTATAATTCCAATTATCCGCATTAGATCTGTACAATGGATAATCAGTTGGTGAATTGACTATTTTAGCGAAACGCTCTTTTACTTGAAGTTTTGGACTATCATCTGCTCTTTTACTTAAACTAATTAATAATCTTAATTGGTAAGCATTAACAGCTCTACGCCAAGAAGTTAGGTTATTGTTAAAATAAAAATCACCGTTTAATTTTGGAGCGTTTACATCGGCAGCTATGGTTGCTAATTCTCTATTTACTGTATCCAATGTATTTAAAGCATTAAGATAAATATCTTCTTGGCTATCAAATTTTGGAGTTGGATTGTCTAGTCCCTTTCCTGCTTCTAATGTAGGTATGTCTCCTACTCTTTGTGTAAGCCAAATATAACTATACACTCTTAAGAATTTGCCCAATGTTAAATAGGGATTATTTTTTGTACCTAAAGCTCTTGTAGCGTTTTCATTTAATTTTTCTATATTTCTAATCCAAGGATAGCTGTCTCCTGTGCTTGTCCAATTGTAAAAGTTACTTCCACCATACAAAGGAAAAGTAAGACCAGTCGTAAATTGATTAAGTCTACTAACATCTGTCAAAGGCTCTTCTGTACGATCCGCTCCTACTCTTACACTACTTAAAAGATTTCTTAAAAGGTACTGAGGAGGCACTGATCCATTTTCACCCGCTAGATTTGGGTTGTTTGGAAATGTTTCAAATTCTTTTTTACAAGAAGTGAATAATAAGATGATTCCGCAAAACAAAGTGATTATGTTACTGATTTTCATGATTTTTATTTTTTTAGCATTTTAAAATATGCAACTATTTCAGTTAATATTTAATACTATAAAGTTTTAAAAAGTAATATTAAGATTGATACCGAAACTACGTACTGATGGAGATTGTAATCTAGGAGTACCCAAATCATTGTGTGGCAATAATGTACTACTTAAATATTGATCTACATCTATGTCACTTCTAGCTCCAAGATATAACACGTTTCTTGCTACAAATGTTAATGATGCTTTTTTAACTCTTAATTTAGAAGTAAAGGCTGTTGGAAGATTATAACCAAATGTGATTTCACGAAGTTTTGCAAAAGTACGGCTATGGGTGAATTCACCAGTAAAGCTAGAAGAAGCTACAGCATAGTCTTGGAAATTTGCCGCCTTATCATTTGGAGCCAAAGTAAGTTCATTGAAATTAGTTATGTTCCCTTTATCATCAAATTTAACAGTACCACTTTTTAAAATAACACCTGCTCCAATGTAGGCTGGAGTAACAACTCCATTTTTTTTGAAACTTTCCCACTCTGCAAAACGAGCAATACCATATGGGGTATTACCAGCAGTTGAGGCATCTGCACCACCACGTACTCCATTCGTCCATAAATCATTATAAATAATACCTCCAACACGACCATCCACTTGGAAACTGAAAGTGAAATTTTTATAATTAAACTTATTATTAATAGCCAAAGTAAAATCATTGTTACCATAACCAATGAATGAGTTACCTTGTATACCTGATGGACCATTCAAAGGAAGACCATTACTACCATGAATAATTTCCCCTTTTGCAGTACGTAAGTAAGCTCTTGTAAAAATTTTATCTACTCTATCTCCCACTCTAAATACACCACCATTTCTGATAATAGTTCCTGATGGGTCATTTATTTCATCATATATTTCTTTAAAAGTTGCATAGTTTACTAACACATCCCATCTGAAATTATTTTTAACTACCGGAGCTCCTTTTAATGAAAATTCAATACCATTTTTCTTTGTAATAATATCGTTCACGTTTTGAGAGTTAAATCCAGATGATGGCGCTAAATCTCTCGAAAATATTTGAGGACCATTAATTGTTTGGAAATAAGTGATATCAGCTCCAAGTCTACTATTTAATATATAAAAATCTAAACCAAACTCAGTAGATGTAACCGTGAATGGTTTTAAACTACTGTTAGCAACCGAACTAGTATAAACTGCTCCAGGTAGATTGTTATAAGGTAAAGTTGTAGAGTACGTATTTTGGTTACCATAACTTGGTCCATCATAAGTAGTCATGATTTGGTTATCGTACCAATCAGGAAAGCCCAATGCAGTATTAGCTGCACCAATTTGAGATGAAACCAAACCTCCTTGCACTTGAGCGAGTGAAGCACGAACTTTAGCGAAAGAAATCAATTTTGGTAACTTAATGTAATCGCTTAATGTTGATATAATGGAAGCAGATGGGTAAAAATAAGATTGGCTTCCAACTGGCAAGGTAGAAAGCTTATCGGCATGCCCAGTCAAGTTAATAGTAAAATAATTCTTATAACCAAAGTCAATACTAGAATAACCAGCAAGTACCATCATATTAGATCTAAAAGTATATCCAACCAATGGATTTTGTGAATTAGAAAAACTATATACCCCAGGTATAATTAGGTTATTTGTACTTAAAAAACTAGAATTATAAGCGAGTCTACGGGCACTAGCTCCTGCTAATACATCGATGCTAAAATCAGTTGTTTTTTTAGTGTAAGTCGCTAAGAAATCACCTTGTGAATCAAGCATCTTACGTTTGTCTTCTCTATAATTTCCCGCACGATCTGGAACAGAATAGTGCTCTGCTGAGTATGGCATTTTTTCATTTCTAAATAAATCCCAGCTAGTCATACTTCCTCTTGCTTGCAATTTCAAACCTTCAGCTACCTCATAACTAAGTGTTAGATAAGAATAGATATCAGTTTTATTATGTTCACGTAGCCACTCATAAGCCATAAAATAAGGGTTATTAGTACGGCCATATTCTCTGTTAAATTGTTGAATACCTTTCACACCTGGTTTAGCCCAATAGTCTTTTAAATCACGTACATCAAAGTGTGCTCCACCATATACACCAAAAGAATAGATATAAGAATTAGGACCATATTCGCTTTCTGGAACATTTGGAGAATTTTGTAAACTAAGGTTGGTGTTACCTTCTAAGCGAAGCTTTTTTGTAAAATTATAACCTAATGATAAATTGACATTATTAATCATCAGCTTTGTATTTGGAAAAATACCCTTTTGACTGGTATTTGTATAAGAAAGTCTAAGATCTGCTTTTTGATCAGAATAGCCCATTGAAATATTGTTAGTAAATAAACCACCAATTTCAGTGAAATTATCAAGGTTATTAATTCCTTTTGCTAACCATGGAGTTAGTGTACGATTTCCAGTAACTGGATCCAATGGTGAATCAAATTGTGCTACAGGTTGGCCTTCTAATCGAGGTCCAAAAATGGCTGCTCTTCTAAAACTTCCATCTAAATCCAATGGATCATTTCCGTAAGCATATCTATAAACATTACCCAAACCGTACTCATTTTGAGTTTGTGGTTTTGTTAATAAGCCAGTTTGTAATTGTGTACTTGAGTTAAAACTTAACTCAAGTCCCTTATTTTTACCTGCTCCTTTTTTGGTAGTAATAATAATTGCACCGTTTTGTCCTCTAAAACCATATAACACAGACGCATTTGGTCCTTTTAATACTGTGTAGGTATCTATATCATCAGCACTAATATTCCAAGTATCTGTATTGATAGGAATACCATCTACTACATAAAGAATTCCAAAATTACCTCTAAGCATCACATTTGGTGCTGCTAGTAATTCAGGAGAATTACCAATTGTAAGACCTGCAATTTTACCTGTAAGTGCGTTCAATGCGTTTGGTTCACGAGCCTTTAATATCTCACGCCCATCCATTGATTGTATTGAATAACCTAAATTTCTTTTAGATTTTTCAATACCAAAGGCGGTAACTACTACCTCATTCAATAAATTGCTATTTTTTACCAAAGAAATATTGATAACAGTATTCTTACTTACATTAACTTCTTTTGTATCATACCCAACAAAGCTAAAAACTAGAATAGTATTCCCTTTTTGGATGTTAATAGAATATTCCCCCTTGTCGTTTGTATTGGTACCATTATTAGCATTTTTAACAAATACTGATACACCAGATAATGGTAAGTTTTCCGCATCTGTCACCCTTCCATTGATCGATAACTGTGCAAAACTTGATTGCACTAACAATAAAAAAAGTAGTGAAAGTACTCCTTTGATTCTTTTCATTTTATAAAAATTTTAACAAAGAAAACTAATCAGTGTGTACTTATTATTTCTTTAATATTATCGAATCATTAAATTAGCATCTTTTATATACTTGGATAAAATAAATTTATACTAAATATAAAATCATTTTTAAATCCAAGTAAAAAGTTCAATCTGTAGTTTTTATTTTAATACTAATGTCCTTAAATAATTAGAAAGATTTTCAATAATTAATAATAAAATAATTATACAAATGATAAGCGCGATAGCGTCTTTATAATGTAATACGCGCATGGCTAAAAACAATTTATAACCAATACCTCCACCACCGAAAATACCTAAAGCCACAGCAGCTCTCATATTAATATCAAAACAATATAATAGATTAGAAATAAAAGCGGGGATAAATTCGGGCCATATAGCATATTTAAAGGTTTGTAATTTATTGACTCCTGTTGAGCGTAAAGATTGAGCACTAGTTGAATCTAAATTCTCTAAACTTTCGGTGAATAATTTTCCCAAAGTCCCAATAGTACCAAAAATGATAGTTAGTACTCCTGCAAATGGTCCTGGTCCAACCGCTACAACGAAAATAAGTATCACTATTAAACTTGGCAATACTCTAATTAAAGATAAAAACCATTTTGCTAAACTTCCTATTAATTTTAAATTGAAAATATTATTTGAAGCTATAATTGAAATTAAAAATGCAATCAAACCCCCAATTAATGTTCCAAGATAAGCCATGGCAATAGTTTGTATAATAGAATTAAAAACAGTATTATTTTCAAAGAGAATAGCATAATTAGGAGGAAACATGTCATTCATTAACTCAACTACATAGTGTAAATCATTAAATATTAAAGTAATATCAATTTTCAAATATTGAATTAGTAATAATATGCCAATTAACACCAGTAAGGCTTGAAACCACCTTTTATGATCAATTAAGTAGTTTTTCATAGATTAAATTTGATTAATCAATAATCGCTTTCTTGTGTAAGCAGAAAATTGTTCTACAACAATTACTAGAATTAAAATTATAATTAAACTAGATAATGCACGATTGTATTGTAACATACTAAAAGCATAATCAAGTTCAAAGCCTATTCCCCCGGCTCCAACTGCGCCTAACATTACAGATAAACGTATGTTAATTTCTAATCTAAACAATGCATATGAAAGGAATTTAGGAAAAACGTCAGGTAAAATTCCATAATAGATAATTTGTATTTTACTAGCACCAGCAGCTTGTAAAGATTCAATCAAACTAGTAGGTGTTTCTTCTATTGCATCTGCAAATAGTTTACCCAACATACCTATACATCCTATCGTCAATGCTAGAACAGCCGATAATGCACCTAATCCATAGGCAGCTATTAAAATAAGTAAAATAAATAATTCTGGGATGGAACGTTCAATACTAATAAAAGATCTAACAAGAAGTTTAACCCATTTATTTGATAAATTTGATGCTGCAAAAATTGCGATTACAAAGGAAACCAAACTTCCTAATAAAGTACCTAAAATAGCCAATGACAAAGTTTGCAAAGCGGGTTCTAGCATGCTTTTAAAAACGGTCCAATCAGGAGGAAACATTGCTGTCAAAAAAAATAAACTATCCTTGATTCCTTTTTGCAACATATCAACTTTAAAACCACATGCTTGCATAGCAAAGTAGGTAACTATTACAAAAACGACAAAAAAAATGATTTGAGCTATTTTTTTAAACATACTAATTTGAATATTTTTCAGGAATTACAGTAGAAAGTTCCTCCCCATAAATATATTCTAATAGTGTTTCTTCTAATATAGGAGGTCCATCGTACACTTTTTTACCATCTTTAATCGCTATGATTCTTGAACAATATTTAGCACATAATTCTGGTTGATGAAATACACCAATAACAGGAAATAAAGAGGAAAGTTCTTTTAAAATACCCATTATAATTTTAGCGTTTTTTGGATCTAAATTAGAGATTGGTTCGTCTGCTAGTAACAAATTTGGTTCTTGAAATAAAGCACGAGCAATTGCTACTCTTTGTTTCTCTCCCCCACTCAATGCAGCTACTTTTGATTGAGCTAAATGCTGCATATTTACTTTTTCTAAGGATTTCAAAGCAGCCGTCTTTTCTATTTCATTAAATCCAAATAATAAGCTTCTCAAGGTAGATATACTTCCTAATCTTCCCATTAATACATTTTCAATAGCTGTTGCACGTTGAACCAAATGATAACCTTGAAAAATTAAAGCAATTTTAGTTCTAAGTTGTTTTAAAATTTTTGCTTTTGTTTTAAATATATTAATATAGTTATTGTTATTTTCTTCAATCCATACCTCACCTTTTGTTAAATCTAATAACCCAATTAAAGACTTCAAAGTCAGGGTCTTTCCTGCTCCACTTGGACCTAAAATTCCTAAAAACTCCCCCTTACTTACTTCAAAGGAGATTTCATTTAATAATAATTTTCCATTGGGTAATTGTTTGGTTAGGTTGACTGCTTTAATCATATTAAAAGTTTTTTAATAGTGCCACATCCTTTACACTATTTGCAATCTTTCGGATGCAATTGTATAAGGAATCATCAACTGTGATGTAAGATAATTCATTTGGATTTTTATGAAAAGTTCCGATGTATGCGTTAAAAACTGCAGGATTATCTTTATTTAAATTTAAATAAATCTGTTTCATTTTTTCTATAAATGCAACATTTAAATCATTTCTTATACAGATTGGACTTGCAACAATTGGATCAGATTTCCATAAAATAGTAAAATCATTTTCCTTAATTGTCCCTTTTTTTAGAAGAATATCTATAGTTGGTTCTGTAGTACAAGCAATATCAACTTTATTAGATGTGGCTGATAAAACAGTTGATATATGACTGCCTCCAAAAACAATTTGTTTAAAATTACTATCTGGATTAATACCTATTGAATTAAGATAAGCAAAAGGTATTAAGTGCCCTGATGCAGATGCAGGATCAGAAAAGGAAAGCGTTAATCGTTTTGTTTGTTTTTTAAGTTGGTCCATGGAAGTAATTCCAGAATTACGACTTGCAAGAATAATACTATAATACATAGTTGGTTGCTGGTTTTGGCCTACGACAACAAGTGGTTTAATGTCTTTTTTTTGCGCTGCTAATACATAAGAAAAGGGGCTTAAATAAGCAATATGGGCTTTTTTAGAATGGATGGCTTCTATTACTGATGTATAATCGGATGTGATATAGAATTTGACTTTCTTTTTTAATTTAATTTCTAAATATTCCTTGAAATCAGCCATGGCTTTATTAACAGATGATTTACTATCTCCACTTGTACCAACTAATGCTATAATAACTTCTTTAGGTTCTCCATTTAAATCTAAATCTGATTGGTTATTATTACATGCTATTAAAATACATGAACAAATAAATGCAATAAAGAGATTTTTCATTTTTTAAATTTTTCTATGAATAATGTTAAATCATTTAAGTCTTTGTAATTTTCTTCTAAGGTTGCTCTATCCCAATCCCACCATTTTATATCCATTAATGCTTTAATAGTTGGTTCATCGAACCTGTATTTTATGATTTTCGCAGGAACGCCCACAGCAATCGAGTAAGGAGGCAAATCCTTGGTTACAACTGCTCCAGAACCAACAATAGCACCGTTACCAATTGTTACACCAGGCATGATGATTGCAGCATGCCCAATCCAAACATCATGTCCAATTACACATTTGTGTTCCCTTCTCCAATCAAAAAAAGCTTCATCATCATTTTGATCAAACCCGTAAGCGAATTTTCGATAGGTCATATGATGCTGTGTTACTCGCCATTGTGGATGATTGCCAGGGTTAATTCTTACACTATTTGCAATGGAACAAAATTTTCCTATTTGACTATAAATGATTTGTACATTACCTGCGGTATAACTGTAATCATCAAAGCTTGATTCAATTAAATAGGTATACTTCATAAGATGCGTAAAATCTCCTAAATACGCATCTTTAACAATGCAGGTTGGATCTATATTTGGGGCTTTAGTCAAAGGCCTTTTTATTATTGGATCTTGTTGTATTGGATAAATTTCAAAATATTGCATACTAAAAATAAATAGGATAAATATTAGGAGTCACTTTAAATGAGGCCAAATTAGAAAAACTAGTTAAACAGGTTTGATCTATGTAGAAAATATTCTTTTCATTTTGCCATACTTCATTGATAATAGTAGTTGTTTCTACCAACGCTTTTTTTTCTACCAACGATAAATCTGATTCTAAATAAGCTAACGTAATATGACCAATAAAAGGTCTTGTTTGTTGAATACCCAGATTTTTTATTTGTTCATGTTGGTAAAAATGATTTCGAAGGTTTACAATGCTATTATATTCGTAAGGATCGTTGAATACGCCCAAGACACCCAATGCATTACCAAAAATACCCAAGCCAATCATTTTCATTCTTATGGTCTTTTTATCAAATACACTTTTATATTGTTGCAAAGATTCCTGGATGATTGAAGGATAAGAATCAGTTAAATTTTGATCTGTAATATGTTGATCATAACGCAAATTAGATAAGGCATTTGCAATTGTTTGATGAAAACTCTCTTTTGGTAATAAATAAATTTTTTTATGAATTTCTGGACCTGTTTTTTCTTCCAATAAACTCATTAATTGTAATTGTGTTTCAAATAATAATTGGCTAAGTATATAATTCTTCTCTTGATGATTCAATAAACTAATCATGCCAAAGCCATAATAGGGTTGTGCAGTCCATTGATTATCTTCAAAAGAAAAATTACCAGCTAATTTGGTATTGTTCGCTCTATATACTTGTTGTTCATAAGTAAGCTCCTTCCATTGTTTATAATGGTAGTCAATGGAATTTAAATCGGTAATTGGAACTGAGCTTTCTTGTATCATATTATATTGCTTACTTCATTATAATTTATATAATGAGGAATCTCTAAAGTTTTTCTGCCTTTCACGAAACTCTTTGTTACGATCGGGATATTTTCAATTAGTTTAACCAAAATTAGATCTGCGTCTTTGCCAATTTCAATGGAACCAGTATAGGAATCAATTCCAACTGCAATGGCTGGATTTAATGTAGCTAACTTTACAGTTTCATAAAGTGGTAAGTCATGTTCAAAATATAATTTAAAAATAGAATGTAAAATAGCTGGTGGATAGTAATCAGAACAAATAATCGTCACTGACCCATTTAAAATAGCATCTTTTATATTTAAATTTCCCGAAAGCGACCCTCCTCTTAAAATATTAGAAGCACCACCAACTACATGCATATTTTGTTTGTTAGCATAAAGGGCTGTTTCCATATTAATTGGAAATTCACAAATGGTAACACCCAATGATTGCATTTCATCAATTTTATGGATTGTATCGTCGTCATGTGATGCTACAGCAATCCCTTTTTGGATTGCCAATTCCAATAACTGTTCTAATTTTTTACCTTTTATATTTGGACGATTAGTTTTTTCTTCAAAATCAGCAATAGCTTCTGCTTCTGATTTGCCATATTTCATACACATCTGTATAAAATGGTCCTTAGAATGTTGTCCTTGTCCTGGGGTATGATCCATTACACTTAACATTTCGATATAACCGCGATCAATAAAATCAATGCACTGATCATAGGCGTCTACTCCGGTTATCTCGAACCTTAAATGTATTTTATTGTTAATAAGTGTATCGCCCTTGATTGCTTTGAAAATAGTATCAAAAACCTGTTTCCTACTATACTTACTTCTAGAACCATATTCAGCAGATTTGTAACCTAAATGAAGTGAATGATATACCGTTGTATAACCACATCCATTCATTTTTCTTTCTAATTCTCTAAAAGCTACATTGATGGGTATGTCTGCACCTGGTCTTGGAATAATTTCTGCATCGAGTGCATCGGTATGAATATCTATAATGCCTGGTAAAACATATTGCTCATGCGCATCTATTAAATTTTGATGCACTAGTTCATCATATTCAAATTGACTCATAAATCCGATAGCAGTTATTTTTTTATCTTCAATAGTAATAAACCCATTTTGAATAATTTCATTAGGTGTAATAATTACGCCGTTAATAATTGTGAATTGATTTTCCATATTAAAATTAATTTATAATGATTCCTTTTTCGAGATGTATACGTCGATCTACCAGATTTTCCAATGTATGTTCATCATGAGAAATACATAAAATTGTCGTGCCGAGTTTTTTTAAAGACAATAACATATTAATTACAATATCTTTTGTTTTTAAGTCTAAAGAAGCCGTTGGTTCGTCTATTAATAATAATTTGGGGGGACAAATAATAGCTTTAGCTACATTAACTCTTTGTTGCTCTCCACCACTAAAAGTAACGGGAAACCCTGACCATAATGATGATTGCATTCCTAAAGCATGTAAAATATCAGTCGCTTTTTCTATTGCTACCTGTTTATCTTCTCCATTTTTAATTAATGGCTGCGCAACAATTTGAAGTGCTGTAACTCTTGGTATAACACTTAAAAATTGTGCACAATAGTTGATTTGAGTTTTTCTTAAGTCAATAATAGTGTGTTCGTCTTCGGATGCTAAGTCAATGAAGTTTTCACCTAAGCGATATAAAATTTCTCCTGAATTACATAGATAGGTTCTATAAATGCATTTCATTAAACTTGATTTTCCTGAACCACTTTTTCCAGTGAGTCCAATTATTTCTCCAGGTTCCACATTAAAATTTACATCAACCAATGCTTCAATTACTTTATCCTGTAAAATATGCATGGTAAATGATTTACTCAAATGTGTTATTTTTAAAATTGATTCCATATTATAAAATTGAACTCACTAGTAATTGTGTATATGGGTGTTGAGGATCTTGTAATATTTGATCAGTTAATCCTTTTTCTACAATTCTTCCATTTTTCATGACTAAAGTTCTATCAGTGAGCATTCTTATTACTGATAAATCATGAGAAACCACAATCATAGCAACTCCTAATTCTTGTTGCAATCCTCTAATAAGATCTAAAACTTTAGCTTGCACGGAAACGTCTAACCCAGTAGTAACTTCATCTAAAAACAAAAGTGGTGGTTCGTTGGAAATTGCCTTAGCAATTTGAACTCTTTGTTGCATACCACCGCTAAAATGAGCAGGCAAATCGTCTAATCTTAAAGTAGGCACTTCGGTTTTGTGAAGTAAGTCAGTAGCTTTATCTCTTATATTACCTACATGGTAATTACCTGCCATAATTAATTTTTCAGCAATATTACCACCTGATGTAAATTTAAAATTTAAACCATCTCTTGGATTTTGATATACCATACCCATTAAATGATTTCTAATTTTTCTCTTGGTTTGGCTGGATTGTTCTAAAATATTTTTACCAATATATGGATCCTTGTTAAACAACACTTTTCCAGATGTATGTTCCAAATCAAAGTACAACATTTTTACAATCGTACTTTTCCCGGATCCACTTTCACCAACTATGCCCAATACTTCTCCAGGATACAATTCAAAATTGATATCAGCACAGGCTACAATAGATCCTGTTTCTTGACAAATATTTGTATCAAAACTTGGACCAGTTTTGGATATACTATTTTCAGTGGCTGTGCCATAAATTTTTGTTAATCCCTCTACCTTTAATAACCAATTTTCACTATTATGCTTCATTATCTAACTGATTTAAATAGGGATTTTCATGTTGAATTGGTTTTTCTTTCCCTACCAATTTATCTAAATAATTACTGTCATTGATCACAAAATGCTTACTACCATCATCATAATACAACTCATCTAAAAATGCTTTTTTATTTCCCGTTCTAAAACAAGCAGTTCCTTTAAAATCTTCGATATGAAATTTTATATCCTCAAATTCTAATGGCTCCACCTTGGTAAAAGGAGGCACCGCATACAATCGCTTCTCTCTACCTGCGCCAAATAAATGGATTGCTTTTGAATGATTTAAATTCGGTATATCCCATCTTGGTATAGGAGAAGGTGCCATTATATATCTACCATTTACTTTTACTGGATATCCTGCACCCATCATAATATCTCCATGTCTTACATATTGTTCATACAATGAAACCCACATTTTAGCATAATCTGCCTCCGCATGCATTTGCCTAGTTTTGTTTTCATATCTTTCTACACTCCTTAATGGCTCTGGCTGAGGTACTTGATAAACAAATATTTGATGCTCTAACAGGGCTTCTTCTGTGATACGATGTCTTGTTTGAATAATGGACGCTTTTTTAGTATCTAGTGTTGTTTCGACCCCCGTCATAGCCTGTACAAAATTTCTTAAATTACACGCATTCACACTTGCATCGCTTCCTTGATCTATAATTTTAAAAATATCTTTTGGACCAATAATTGCTAATGTTACATGTAGTCCTCCTGTCCCCCAACCTCTCGCAATAGGCATTTCTGGTGAGGAGTATGGTACTTGGTAACCGGGAATAGCAATGGCCTTCAATAATTTTCTTCTTATTTCTTTTTTTGTTGCTTCGTCAATAAAAGCAAAACGGTATTGGGTTTCGTATTTTTTATCTTCTATCATGATTTCTTTTTTCGCTCTATAGATGCTTTTACATTTTTTAAACTAGATTGAAATGTAACATAATGAGGTAATTTTAAATGGTTAGTGAAGCCCATTGCTTCAATTCCTTCAGTATGGTACAACACAAATTCTTGGTCATTGGCAGGCAAGCTTGTATCAGGATTACGAAGCGTAGTATCTAAAATACCCATACAAATTACTTTAGTATCGTTTTGACCAAAACATAATCCATATCCAATTGAAAAAAGCGCTGCACCTTCTTTACTTGATTTTTTTGTACCTGTAATCATTTCCGCCTCTGTCATTTCAACTGAACCAATATGTCTAATCCTTCCTCTTGGATCTTTAATTCTTACTGGAACAGTGCCATATCTTAATTCACCTACTGTAGGATGAACCGAACCAAAACCTCTCATACTGCTATATCCCATTGACATTAAAGATCCTGTTTCTGCTCTTGACATCATTTGCAGTCTAGCCGACCTTGGTGCAGGAAAACGAATGGCTTCTTTCGTGATATCTATTAGCGCTTTGTTTTCATTTTCATTTGCCTTTTGAATTAGGCCTTCCTTATTCAAAAGGTCTATCACTTTTTCATGATAACTAATATTCGCAAGTTTAGATGTGTCTATTTTACCAATAAAGGATTTCAATAACTGATCAAGATCTTCTTTAGTTTCAATTGCTTTTTTAACATCTAAAATTCTTTGAGAATAATCCATAGAAGGTCCTAAAATTTGACCACCAGGAATTTCTCTAAATGAAGCTGAGATTTTTCTTCTAATAAACATTTCTCTAGTATTCAGCGGCTCAGAGACAAACCTTCTTTCCAAAGTAGTTCTAAACGCCCTGATAATAAAAGCAGCTTCTAATAAATCTCCTTCAGCTTGTTTAATAGCAATAGCAGCATATTCCTCTGAATATAAGCTCCCTTCGCTCATTACTTTGCCAACAGCGACACGAAGTTGAGATACAATTTGATCAATTTCTAATACAGATGTCGCATTTTTTACCCTATAAAAATCCATTAACTCTAATGAATTTTGTATCGCTTCAGCCCCACCTTTTACTGCAAAATAACCCATACTGTTTTTTTAATTACTTTGTATTATTGTACTTCTTGTAATGGCACAAATTTGTCCAAGTTCGTCTGTTAATAAAAAATCAAGCCCCAATGGGAACTCAGTATTGATAACTTTAAGCAATTCAATATTAGCAGGATGCATTCCATTAACAAATAAGGTATTCGTACTTTCAATGCCCGGACCAGATAGTTTTAAGTCAATACTTTGCTCATTAATTAATTGATTAGAAATTTGTGTCACTTCGATTATTATTGTGGCATTTTTTTCAGGAAACATAAGCTCTCCTTTGTTACATTCTTCTAATAAGAATGTTATATCCTCCTTCCCTTTAAAAAATACATAGTCTGCATTTTGAGTTGTTTGATGCTTTGCATTTGTATTTTCCATTATAAATGATTCTACTTCTTTTAGATAATTATTTGAAACAGAAAAAGAAATATTATTATCAAATAAAGACAATGCAATCAATGTATTGGCTTTTGAAAAACCAGAAGGAATAGATAATTCGAAAGCGGAAATATTATAAACTATCCCAGGATGACTAAATGCATCCAAGAGTATTCTAAATGCATTTTGTGCATCCATTACAAAATCAAATTCAGTTTCTTTTACCATATTAAGCTTGTTCCATTATTTTAAAATCTACCTTTGTCCTTAAGACTTGATTATACTCTTCTAGTTTTTGTTGTGTTAATATTGATTTTTCAGCTTCAATAAAAGCTGCCAATTCCTCTTTAAAAAGTGAAGTTGGTGCATGGAAAATGGCATCTAGAACAGCTATAGCGTAGGCTCTTTGTGGCGCGTCACCCATGCAATATCCGTAACCAATTACGCCATCAACTAATAATTGGCATTCAGTCATCAAAACCTCACCTACGTAAAATGGTTGAAAATCAATTGAGTCTTCTGCTTGAACCATTGTCATCACTAATTTTGGTGATAATACAATTTCAATGCTCAGCTTCAATTCAATCTGGGAAACAAAACTGATTAAACGATCCTGTGCACATTCACACAAAACCTGGTCTTGATCTAAATTCATGAAAAATAATTATCTATAAATTTATATAACTAATGTTATGGAAATGTTACCAATTATAGATTTAATAATTTGAAAATAAGGCTATGGAATATAGCTTAAAATTATAAACTTACTTCGTAAAATATTATGCCAGTTTTAAAAGTTATAACAATCAATACCTGGAAAGCAGAAGAAGATTATGCTGTTAGAATTATGCATCTAATAAAGGCATTATATGATCTAAAACCAGATCTTATTTTATTACAGGAATGTTTCGAAGCGCCATCAATAGATAAAGATACTATTAGAGAGATTAACAGAACTTTTAATTACCATCTAGATTACATTCAAGCTAGAGAGAAAATTAGGGAATTTGATGGAGAACCTGTTCAATGTTTTTCTAATATGGGCATTTTAACTAGGCTACCAATTATTAATAGCTTCCACTACCCCTTACCATTGGCCCTTGGGGATGAAATGCGATTTGGGCAAGAAATAGAGATATTACTTGAAAATGGAAAAACTGGAATTGTTACAAATGCGCATCTTACACATATTAATAATAAAGAACTCATAAGATTTGAACAAATAAAAACGATCACAGAGAGGATTAAAGTAAATAAAGATAAATTGCAAATTATTGGGGGTGATTTTAATTGTACCTCTTTAAGCACTGATATTCAATTTTTAATAAAAGAAGCAAATTTAATTGAAAGCTTCTCTTTTTTACATCCTGATACCCCACACTTTACATTGGTTGATTATTTTAAAAAAGAAATAGCCTTAGGTGTTGATTTTTTATTTATTTCTAAAAGTGTAAATAAAATTCATATTCAAGAAGCAGTTTGTTGCTTTAAAGAACCAATCACTATTCCTTATGGATATTGCAGCGACCATTTTGGGATGTCATTAACCATTCAATATGCTTAAGGGGACACTATTTTATATTATTGGCGCATCTGGCGTAGGAAAAGATTCAATTATTAATGAATTGAAAAATAGATTAACTTATAAAGAAGGTTTCATTTTTACAAAAAGATTTATTACGAGAGCCAATTCGGATAGTGCTGAAAAACATATTACAATTAGTAAAGCTGATTTTAATTATAGGTTAGCGCATCAATTATTTGCTTTAAACTGGGAGGCTAATGGAAATGCTTACGGCATAGGAATTGAAGTCGAATATTGGTTAAGCAAGGGATTCAATGTCATTATCAATGGATCTAGAGGTTACCTAGATGTGGCTAAAATTAAATACCCTCAATTACAATCTGTTTTGATTGAGGTTAATAAATCAATTTTATATACTCGTTTAATAGGTCGCAATAGGGAACCAAAAGAACAGATAGAAGAGCGCTTAAAAAGAAACGAACAATTTGAAACATTAAATTATGATATGATTATAAACAATGAATCTGACTTGGAAATAGCAGTGAATTCATTGTATCGATTTATTAAAAGTAAAGCAAGTAGTATTTAGTTAGACTCTAAGTATAGACAATGACTTATATATACCTGAATTCATTTATTGAAATTAGATAGTAATACAGGGAAATCTATTAAAATTTAAAAAGTAATATTGAAAAAATAACTAATATTGAAAAAAAATAATTATGCGTTTAGCTCATTGGAAGAATAAAGTCATTTTAACTATTTTTTTCATTCTAAGTATAGGTTTAATTCAAGCCCAAACTGCTTCAGATACTACAAATTCTAAAAAGAAAAAGGTTAGTTTCGAAAAATCAATTTTTGTTGGATCAGATTTTAATGACCACTTATTAATTGGATTTTCTGGACCACAATTAATGTTTTCCATTAATGATCGTACTAAATTTGGACCATGTTATTATCCATCTTTATGGTGGAATTATAAAACAGGTGAATTTGATACAAAACTAGGAGTTGGTGCAAGGGTAGATTATAACCATGTAATAATTGGTTTCAATACATTTAGAGTAGGAAACAATAAATGGGTTGGATCTTTAATATTAGGTGTTAGGTTTTAAATGCTAAAGACCAGATTTGAATACCATCAAACCATTCACCCAGGTTTGTTGAATATGAATATTATGAAGCTGGCTCGGTTGAATAGTCAGTGGGTTTTCTGCAATAATCACAAAATCAGCAAACTTACCTTTTTCCAAACTTCCTTTATTAGCTAATTCACCCGTTGCATTAGCCCCACCCTTGGTATACATTATTAGTGCATCTTCAGCATCTACACATTGCTTTGGTCCAAGCACTTTACCTTGACTTGTGGTTCTTATTACTGTACTTTCCCATCTTGTTCTAGGATCATAACTTGAAACAGGGGCGTCAGAGTGTAATGCAGGTAATACACCAGCATCTAAAAAACTTTTAGTAGCAAACATATTATTTAGGCGCTCATCCCCATAAGGATCCAATAAGTCACCTAGTTCGTTGATATAATTATGCAAAACAGGAATGACACCTAGTTGTTTAATTTTTGAAATGATTCGGTCATTTATGACACTACAATGTTCAATACGGTGGTGTATATTTAAAGGATTACCTGATGCATATACTTTTTCAAATGCCTTTAAAACCATGTCTATTTCTCTATCCCCATTACTATGCACTGCAATTTGTAGTCCTTTTTTATGAATTGCTAAAAATAAAGAATCTAATTGTTCCTGAGTTCTTTTATAGGGAATACCATAGTAATCATTTATGCCTGTAGAAGGATTTGTCATTTGATAGGGTTCATATAACCAACATGTTTTGCCGCTCAATGAATTACCGTGAAATACTTTAATGGATTTAACTCTTAAAAAATCTGTTTCTACTTGACCAATTGAATTATCATTAAAATCTGCTAATGTTTTCCAAGAATCGGTTTCATGATGTGCATCTCCACCTTCCATTTCTGGTAATACTTTCTCTATCATCATAATATTAAAACGCATTGGAAAGTTTTCAGCTGCAAGTGCTTGATATATTGATAGTCTTTTGATGTCGGAACCTGCATCACCAATACTAGTAATTCCTAATGACAATAAGGTATTAAAATATTTACGATAGTTAGATAGCAACTCTGTAAACGATTTTTCAGGAAATGGAATTATAGCATCATTTTTGGTAAGGTTACTAGCAGCAGCTTCCTTACATATTCCATTTGGAGTACCGTCACTAAATCTTTCAAAAGTGCCCCCTTTGGGATTGGGTGTTTCTTTAGTAATGTGATTGATGCTTAATATATAATTATTGACCACCGATTTATGGCCTGAAGCATGTGTAAGGATAATAGGATGTTTTATACTTGCCTTATCAAGTATGTCGCAAGTGGGTTCTACACCTAATTTACTTTCATTATATCCTCTTGCCCTAATCAGCATGCCTTCGGGCGTAATTTTAGCTTTGTTGGTAAGTATTTTTATTAAACTACTAATAGAAGTTGCGGTATCAATTTTAATGACATGATCCAACTCATTAAAACTAGTCTCGGGATTAGGGTGTAAGTGCACATCGTTAAAACCAGGAATGATGGTTTTACCTTCAAGATCAATGATCTTCGTTTGTGGATTTTTAAATTGAAAGCTGGTTTTAATGTCCCCAACAAATAAAATTTTACCTTCTTTTATAGCCATTGAATTTGCTCTTGCACCTTTTTTTACTGCTGTAATAATATTTCCATTTATAAAAATGATATCAGCCTTTTGTGCGTTGGCGATTTTAGAGAAGAATAATAAAAAAGAAAGGATTATAATGATTGATTTTTGCATACTTATTTATTTTTAGAACCACTTATTTACTGTATTGTATTTTCCTTCTAATACCACTTTATAAAAATTAGATGGATATGTAGAAATATCTATTACTGCTCGATTTTGCGTTATCGGAACTTCGGAAAGTAAAGTATATTCTTCTTTTCCATTGATAGTAAAATTATTATTTATACTTATCCAAATTTTAACAGTGCCACTTGTATCAATACTTTTCCAGTTTAAGTCTAATTTTTGTTGAAAAATATTTATTTGTGGTTCTGTTATCGAAACTTTTCCAATTAAACTAGTTCCATCTATCTCATTCTTAATTATTCTAGGAATATTGATATTTAAATAATTAGCCAATGTAGGCATGATATCTACAATACTAGTATTCGCTATTTTGGCATAATTATTTAATTTTAAATTCGTGACCATCCAGGTAGATCGTTGACGAAGTGATTGACCTCCATGATTTTTACCATCTTTCTCATCCCTTCCATGATCGGTGGTAATCATCAGAGCCCACTTTTCTTGGAATTTATTTTGTCTATATTTTATGGCGTCATACAATGCACCAATTTGATGATCTAACTTTTTTAGGGCATCTTGCATTTCCTTGCTGTCTCCATATCTATGACCCATATCGTCGGTATATTCTAGGTAAACCCAAGAAAGGTCTGGAGCTTTCATTTTTATATGATCTGCGGCTACATTGATTACTTTTTCATCAATTTGATGCATATATTTTGAACCTTTATCGTGTGGAAATTGTAAAGTATCCAATTCATACCCATCAGCAACATAATCCACTTTCATAAATCCTGTTTGAGCAAGTCCATCTCCCACTAATTTTGTACGATTATCCAACCAACTACTAAAAACAGCGATTTTTTTGGAAGGGTACTGATCCTTAAACAATTTAAAAATACTTGGATAATTATAATTTTGATTTTTTATGTTATTATCCCAGACATTATGTTTATTTGCCCAAACTCCTGTTAATAAGCTATTATAACCCACTGCTGAAATTGTAGGTGATTGATTATAAGCTCCTTTATCTCCTCCAACATGCATCCTTATATAAGTACCGTCATGAATGACTCTTTGTATATTGGGCAAACTACTTTGTTCTAATACATCCGCTGGAATACCATCTGCAATTACAAAAATGGTTTTTTGACTAAATACATTTTCGACTATAAAAAACGGTAAAGTCAAAAATGAAATATAAAGGATTAGTTTTTTCATGTTCTAAATTGAACTATAAAGCTATTATTGTATTAATTAAAAATTTGTAATAGAAAATTAATAAATTATTGTTTTTCAATAGTTACTGTAATTTATATTAATAGAAATACTAACACATTAAAAGTTGTTGATTTGTAATGGTTTATGTTTTTACAAAACCGAAATCAACCGATTTTAACCGAATTCAGGGGGTGTTTTCCTCACGCAGAGCATGCTTATTAAATTTGGCATTTTTTTTTGCTTTTTAAGAAAATAAAGATAATTCTAAAAACTCCAAATGATTTTTCCAAGACACTAATAGCTGCAATATTAAAGTGGGTCTGGTTTAATATCCTTTTCTTAACATATCGGCAAATTCATTTGGCAAAACACACTCTTCAATTGCTTTAGCAGCCATCTCAATATCATATTCAAATCTAACAAACTCAACTTTAACGGTATTCTTATCAGTTATTGAGCTGTCATGATTAATGTTTAAAATAACGTAACAACCTTTAGGTGTTCCATCTTTTGGCTTTCCAACTGAACCAATATTAATAGCATGTCTGTAATGAGTATTTTCGCTTATAACTGTTGGCAATACTCTATGATAAGGTTTGTGCGTGTGTCCGAAGCACATAATATCTGCGTCTGATTCTTCCATGATTCTTAGTAAACTTTTTTCTTCTCTATCTTCAAATAAATATTCATTTATTCTTCTTGGACTTCCATGAACCAACAATAAATTTAACTTATCATGATTTAATTGGAATTCAACTTTTATATGTGAAGGAAGGGTTCTCAAATATCTTCTTTCGTCAGGCTTTAAAATTGAATTAGTATATGAAATAGATATTTTACCCATATCTTTTTCTGGTTCAGTTTTGTATGCACATCCGCAATCATCACTCATTAATCCCATACCTTGATCGTAGTTTCCTGCAATGGTTGGGATGCCTCTTTTTCTGATTTCATTAATTACTTCATTAGGCCAAATATTATAGCCAACTAAATCACCTAAACAATAAATAGCGTCAGGTTTTTGCTCTTCTACACTTCTAAAAAATGCTTCTAGTGCTGGCAAGTTTGCATGAATATCTGAAAATAATGCAATTTTCATTTTAAAGATTTTTATTTGTTTTATAGTATTTGTCTCTTAACCAAAATGCAACATTTACAAGAATAATAAGAGCTGGAACTTCTACTAATGGACCTATTACACCAGCAAATGCTTGGCCACTATTAATTCCAAAAACTCCAATTGCAACTGCAATAGCAAGTTCAAAATTGTTTCCAGCTGCAGTAAATGCAATTGATGTATTAGTAGAATAATCTGCACCCATTTTTTTACCAATCAAGAAACTAACAAAAAACATAATTGCGAAATAAATTACTAATGGAATTGCAATTCTAACGACATCAAAAGGAATTTGCACAATTAATTGACCCTTTAAACTAAACATTACTACAATAGTGAATAATAAAGCGATTAAAGTAATTGGAGAAACTACAGGGATAAACTTAGCATTAAACCACTCTTCTCCTTTTACTTTAATTAAAACATATCTTGAAATAAAACCAGCAAAAAATGGTATACCCAAATAAATTGCAACACTTTCTGCAATTTGACTAATAGTAATATTCACAACTGTACCTGTTATACCAAATAAAGGAGGTAAAACCGTAACAAATACATAGGCATAAATACTATACAACAATACTTGAAAAATACTATTTAATGCAACTAATCCTGCTGCATACTCTCTACTACCTTCAGCTAACTCATTCCAAACAATTACCATTGCAATACATCTTGCTAATCCAATTAAGATCAAACCAATCATGTATTCAGGGTAATCATGTAAGAACAAAATGGCTAACACAAACATTAAAATGGGACCAATGACCCAGTTTAAAAATAGAGAAACCCCTAAAACTTTAGTATTTTTAAAAACTTCTCTTAACTTATCATATCTAACTTTTGTAAATGGAGGGTACATCATCAAGATTAATCCAATTGCCAATGGAATATTAGTTGTTCCATTGGAAAAGGAGTTTATAAATGTAGATGAAGATGGGATAAAGTACCCAATGGATACACCTAATGCCATTGCTAAAAAAATCCAAAGTGTTAAGTACCTATCTAGGAAACTTAATTTCTTTCTTTCATTTGATGGAGCGCAGTTGTTTACAGACATATTTGATTTTTAATTATTACTAAATCGTTATTTAACGATAAACATTTGAAAAAAAATTAACAGCAGTTTTCTTTTACTACTTTTGATTGTTCAAAGAATATCACAAATGCAATTTTTACTTTCTCCCATTCTCTCTCGTCTATACAATAACATACAGAATTGCCATCAATATCTCCCTTAATCAAGCCAGCTTCTTTTAATTCTTTTAAGTGTTGAGAAACAGTTGATTGTGAAAGAGGTAACTCATCTACTATATCACCGCATATACAAACTTGCTTCTTAATTAATAAATTCAGTATTGCAACCCTTGCAGGATGCGAAAGTGCTTTTGCAAACTTTGCAATAGAAATTTCTTGAAGTGTATAATCTGTTGTTTTAGTTACTTTCATAATCATCGTAAAATTACGATTAAGATTTATATTACCAAAAAGAAAATGATAAAGGCTAACACAATTCCTCACGCAATAGAACCCAATGATAGCAAGTGTTTCAAGATAAAAAAGTGAGTTTTCCTCACACAACAAAGGACCCACGATTTAACGTAAGTCCTTGATTTTCATGTAGCGAGACCGGGATTTGAACCCGGGACCTCAGGGTTATGAAGATTTTTTGAGAAAATGAAGGCGTTGATTTTTAGTTAGTTGCATTTTGACAAAACCGAAATCGACCGATTTTAACCGAATTCAGGGGGTGTTTTCCTCACACAGAGGTATATCAGAATTCAAGTCATGTTTACAATAAAATAATAGACTATAAAGGTGGGATATATTAATTATTAAAATATATTAATTACCTTTTAAAAGTAAATCACTTACTCTATTGCAATTCTAACGCAACAGCTCTATTTACAATTCCTGTAATCTCTATTATTCCTTTGACTCTTATTAAATAATTGAAATAGGCTATACCTTATTTCTAAACCAACGCGTATGAAAAAAATAATTTATCTATTCTTAATAATTGTTATTGGAGGTTGTAATTCTAACACAAACCAACAGCCGACAGCTACCAATGCAGCACTGACATCAATGCTTGATGAATATTATAATGAAAGGATGCACTTGTTACCACTTGAAGCAACTGCTAATGGAGATACCCGATTTAATAACCTGCTTCCAGCTGACTTTACGGATAGCTACCGTGCTAAATTAAAAGATTTTTTTACCCGATACAAAACTGCCATCAATAAATTTGATCCTGCAACACTAAATGATAATGATAAAAAGAGTTACCAGATATTTATATATGAAATGGATATGGGATTATCAGGACTAGAAGTAAATTTTTTGGGAAGTCCCGATAAAAATAATAATGCCTATATGCCTTTTGATCAGTTTAGCGGTGTTCCGCTTTTTTTCGGTCAAATGGGTTCCGGCTCGGGTAATCAACCCTTTAAAACCGTTGCAGATTATGATAACTGGTTAGAACGAGCAACTGCTTTTTCGGCTTGGTCAGATAGCGCAATCGTTTATTTTAAAAAAGGGATGGCTATAGATTATGTGCTACCAAGAGTTGTGGTAATAAAAATGATTCCTCAAATGTTTAACCTTGTTACAACTGATGTAACCAAGAGTTTATTTTATGGCCCGATTCAGTTGATGCCGGCTTCTTTCAGCAAAGCAGAAAAGGAAAGATTAACGGCAGCATATGTAGATATGATAAAAAATGAAATTGTACCTGCGTATAAAAAACTGGGCAATTTTTTACAAGCAGAATATTTACCAAAAACAAGAATAACTACCGGTATCAATGCATTGCCAAATGGTGATAAACTTTATTCCTACCTGGTAAAGTTCTGGACCACAACCGATAAAACACCTGAAGAAATATATCAAACCGGGCTGACAGAAGTAAAACGGATTAGAGCCGCAATGGAGGAAATAAAAACACAGATAAAGTTTAAAGGTAGTCTTGATTCTTTTTTTAATTTCATGAAAAATGACAAGCAATTTATGCCGTTTAAAACTGCAGAGGAAGTTTTAGAGGCTCACAGGAATATACAAACAAAGATTGAACCCAATCTGAAAAAAATGTTTACGCTTACCCCAAAAACAAGATTCGAGATCAGGCAAACAGAAGCTTTTCGTGCAGCAAGTGCTAGTGCAGAATATTATGCAGGCTTACCTGACGGAAGCCGTCCAGGTATATTTTACATCCCCATTGTAGATGCTACAAAATTTAATGTTACTGCCGGTATGGAAAGTCTTTTCCTTCATGAAGCTATACCTGGCCATCATTACCAAACAAGTATACAAACAGAAAATACTGTACTTCCATCTTTCCGTCGTTTTATTTTGTATGGTGCATATGGTGAAGGCTATGCTTTGTATTGTGAAAGCTTGGGTAAAGAACTTGGATTGTATACAGACCCTTATCAGTATGTCGGCGCACTGGGCAAAGAAATGCATCGGGCTATTAGGTTGGTAGTGGATGTTGCTATGCATACCGGTAAAATGACAAGGGAACAGGCAATTACTTATTCCATGGAAAACGAAGCCATCAGTGAAGAAGGAGCAGTTGCAGAAATTGAACGCTATATGGTCTATCCCGGGCAGGCATTAAGTTATAAAACCGGAGCTTTAAAAATATGGGAACTTAGAAATAAATACAGCAAGTTACTTGGTGATAAATTCAATCTTGCTGCATTTCATGATGAATTATTAAAAAATGGTGGTATGCCTTTGCAAATACTGGAAAATTCAATGGATGAGTGGGCGAATAAACAACGATGAAAATTGACCTATTCACGGATAGCCTTTCTAATCCACTACTTTTATTTATGAATTTAAATCAACCAATTATGATCAAAAGTCTAACATATTATCTACTTGCCAGTGTAGTATTTCTTGCTGCCTGTAATATAAATAATTCCAAAATAAGTGAAGATGATGGTCTTTCTGCATTCAGTGCCGATAGTTTAAGACATTATTGACGCATTAAAATGTGTTACAAAGACATCGGATGATGAGGACTATGCAGAATTCATCACCAGGGTTAAAATAAACCCATTGGCGGTCAAAGTAAAACTAAATGACCTAAGAGATAACCTTGATATCAAAAGGATGCCAGAGGTCTTAGAATCGGATTTGAAACGATTGAACAAATATCTAAAGGCGTATAATGAATTAATAAACCTATGATATATGACTAAGAAAAAAGAAATAGAAATCGTATATGATGGGACACCCAATAGTGATATGTCACCAAAAGAAAGAAGATTGATGGAACTCATAAATGGTGCAGAACCCAAAGATGATAGTGAGAAACAAATGGTAAAAGAAATTCAAGAAATAAAAGATAAAGGTCAGGTGGTTTGGATACCTTCAGATTAATTCTATGATCAAATATCTCCTCATATTTGGGTTAATATTCTTGATTGGGTGTTCTGATACCCAAGAGGTAAAACGTCCCTTAAAATCGACCTATGTTCCGCCAACGACTACATATAAGGGACAGTTCAGGAAGGGGTATGTCATTTGGAATAATCACAACCCTGTATATTTATGGGTGGGTGTAATCAAGACTCATTCTTATTTGAAACAAGTTTTACATGTAAGTACACTAATTCTTTCTTGAATAAGTAATTATTTTACTAGTACCCAAGAGGGTAATTGGTTTTAACATGATGCTGTCTTAAATAATAAACAGCCACAACAAGTCCAATCATTATAATATAACTAAGTGGATTAGCAAAGTTCAATGTCCATCCAAATAACTTTAACCTCTTTGAAATAACAATCCTCTTATCTTCTTTATTGAAATAGAATATGCCCAACTTCCAGTTCTTTGGATCGTCGTGCCATTTGTTCTTTAGTTCTTGACTGTACATGTTATAATCCCTTTTTATTTAGGAGTTCTATGATCTTGTCCAACTTGTCCATTTCAATTTTACTTAATTGAACCTTTAATGCTTCAATCTCTTTCTTGGCATCTATATTGATTTGATAGTCGTGTTGAGCTTGTTCACGATCTCTTTGGTTCTGTCTATTTTGAGACATCATGATGATTGGTGCTGCGTATGCTGCTTGTGTTGAGAAAATTAGATTCAACAAGATAAATGGATATACATCCCAATGTTTCACAAATCCTACAACATTTAAAATCATCCATATTAGTACTATAATGCTTTGCCAAATTATAAAACTCCATGAACCCATACCATTAGCAACAGAGTTAGCAAGTTTGTCGCCAAATTTCATTTTTTCTTTGTGTGTTTGATGCCATGTTTTCTTTTCCATTTCAATGGTATTTTAAGACAAATCTACGGGGTTTTGATTTGGTCTTGATAAAACCTATCTTCTAGAATTAAAAAATGAATTTGACCTATCTGGGGGTCAAAAATGTTATGTCGTTTAAATGACTTAACCTCTTCTCAAAGTGGATTAGGTGGTCAAATTACCCAATTGGGGGTAGTACCTGAGGAGGTAAAAATATTTTGAAGATCATTTATCAAAAAAAAATCACTAGTCCCCATTTCAATTTCATTTTCCAAGCAAGGTTACTTTTAAGACAAACCTAAAGAGTTTTGATGTTTTTTGATATAAAGCCATTATCAATAAACAAGCGAGAAATTTGACCCCTCTGGGTGTTAATATAAACCATCCTCTTCCCATAATTTAAGATACCCGTCAATATTTCTCAGTCTTCGGTTAACGGTAACTTTTGAAAACTTGGTTGGTTCATAAAATATACCTGTACTTAATAGATATTGTTTGAAGTCGGGATTAGATAATGTAAGGGCGTTTAGGAACTTAAAATACCCTGGTATACCGCCACAATTTTCAGGTGGACATTTCGTCTTTCCTTTTATACAATAGGGTATTTGTTTGGGTTGAAGTTTCTCAGGATCAAACTTTTCAATTTTGATAGTATGCAACCAATTAACCCCAAAATCATATTCATATTTAAACTCATCGAAATGAAAAATCCATTCAGGAAGTTTGTACCAAAATCAGTCACGCCATCTTCCATTGATATTATCACAGAGGACGAGTTTAATCAGGTTTTAGCGGCCGTTGATACATTCAATCCATTCATAACACTTGGGGGTAAGGGCGAGAAGAAAAACTTGTATAAACCGTATCTAAAAGATGGATTCAAATTATTCCTATTAACTGGTGGTAGACGAGAAGAGGTGGTTGACCTAAAATGGTCAGACATCTATAGCACACCACAAGGCGTTAAACTATTCATCATTGACAACTTGAAAGTAAAGCGGATGAAAAAGAATAACAAGGAGTGTAAGAAATATATTGGTATCAATATTGACCTTGAAGATTTCCTTATTGAATTAGGTATGAATGAAAAGATTGGAACGGACGAATATATTCTATTTCCAAACAGAGATGTAAAAACTAAAACCATCATGACCGATTTGAGCAGAGGATTCACTCATTACAAAGAAGGTGCAGGTATTAAAAAAGATATCAGTTTAAGTAACCTACGTAAAACCTATTTGACATGGCACCATCAAGTATTAGGTGACGATACGGGACTGGTTAGCTCCCACTCTACCACCCAAGTTTTAGAAAAATATTACCTCGATCCAAAGGTGTTAACCGCTGTAGAAATATCAGCATTAAAGGTTCGTGTTTTTGGTAAAAAATGACAAAAACCTCACGCAAAACCTCACGCAAAACCTCACGCAGAAACAACAAAGGACCCACGATTTAACGTAAGTCCTTGATTATCATGTAGCGAGACCGGGATTTGAACCCGGGACCTCAGGGTTATGAAGATTTTTCAAGAAAATGAAGGCGTTGATTTTTAATTAGTTATGTTTTGACAAAACGGAAATCAACCGATTTTGACCGAATTCAGGGGGTGTTTTCCTCACGCAGAGGTATTATTCAATTCAAGTTATCTTAACAATTAAATAAAGACGTAAATTAGGTGGGATATATTAATTATTAAAATATATTACTTACCTTTTAATAGTAAATCACTCACTCTATTGCAATTCTAACGCAATAGCTCTATTTACACTTCTTGTAATCTCTATCATTCCTTAGACTCTAATTTAATCATTGAGATAGGCTATACCCTATTTCTAAACCAACGCGTATGAAAAAATCAATTTTAATCGCATTAGTAACTGTTACATTATTTGCTTGTAACCCTAATAAAAACGAAACTAAATCAACTACAGATGATGCAGCTATGGATGATTTTAAAGAAAATTCAAAAATTATATTGGCTGGTTTTGAAGCATTTACAAAAAACGACACCGCTGTTGCCAAAGACAATATGTCTGATACAGCTAAAATAAATGGCGCGGCTTATGGTGGGGAAGCAATAGTTGGTAAAGCAGTATATGCACAAAGGCTAGCTGGTTTACACAAAATATTTACCAATATAAAAGCCAACGACATTAAACTTTTTCCGGGATTAGATGAGGTTACTTTTAGACCCAATGGAGATGTAAGGGCTTATGTAAGAATGACCGATGATGCTATCGCCAATGGAGCTAAAATTGAACACAAATTTTATGGTGTATATCAATTCAATAAGGATCATAAAATAATTAATGTCGATGAATATATGGATATAACTGGGGCAATACAAGCTGCGACTGCTCCAAAAAATTAAAAAACATACCATAATTAATAAATTGTAAAAATGTAAATATGAAAAAAATAATATTATGTTTTCTTGTATCAGCATCACTAATTGCTTGTACAAACCAAGAAGCAAAAACTGAGGCAAAAACTGAAACATCTGGCTCAGTAACAACAACTGGACCTGACGTAGAAATGATGAAAAATAGTTTCACCTATTTTGCGAATGGAGACTGGGCTAATCTTGCTTTATGCTATGCAGATTCTGCAAAGTCATTTCATAATGTATGGGCTTCGACTTCAGATACGACAGTAGGGGTGAATATTCAAAATATAATTGAAGCCTTTAAAAAGCAAAGAGAATTAATTGATGGGAATATTGAATTGGGAAGAAATATTTATGAAGTTGTAACAATGCCTGACGGGAACAAGTATGGACATAGTTGGAATGAAATGTCTTGGACATCTAAAAAAGGAGTTACTGGGAAAATGGTAGTATTTAATTCTTTCGGGTTTAATAAAGATGGTAAACTTACCTTCAATTGGCCTATTTATGATACTAAGGATGTTGTAAATCTTAAGTAATTAATATGTTTTAAGTTTGGAAAAATACGACTGAGACCTCTAGCAATAGGGGTCTCTTTTTTTAAAACCTCACGCAAAACCTCACGCAGAAACAACAAAGGACCCACGATTTAACGTAAGTCCTTGATTTACATGTAGCGAGACCGGGATTTGAAGGTTTCAACTAATGGTCATAACTAATTACTCTTGAAATTTTCCAGTTACCATTGTCATTCTTCCAAATCATTAAGAATTTGAAAGTGCCTATTTCCAGTTTGCCATTTTCAATGTGTTTGAATTGATGTTTGCCAATCTCTATTGCCCCATAACCTTCTATTGGGTGTACTTCTATACTCTCTTTAATAAGATTTCTTTTAAGGTCATAATCTCTATTGAAAATAGAATTGAAATTTTCAAACACCTTTTCAAAACCAATAAGTCCACCATTGTCTTGATACCACTCAAGGTCGTTAGTGAAATATGTTTTCATCAAATCTAGCTTCTTTGAATTGTATGCTGCGAACAAAGAACTATCAAGTTGGAGTACTTTATTAAAAAGCTCTTTTTGAGTAGTAGCCCCCTTTCTTTCGTTTTGGCTTTGCGCAATAACAGTTGAATAAATTGAAATAGTCAATAAAAGTAGGATTAGATTCTTCATGTGTAAATATACAAAGATGCAAGTACCATTTACAGCAGTAGAAATATCCGCTTTGAATGTGCGTGTATTCGGTAAAAAGTAAAAAACCTCACGCAAAACCTCACGCAAACCTCACGCAGAAACAACAAAGGACCTACGATTGAACGTAAGTCCTTGATTTTCATGTAGCGAGACCGGGATTTGAACCCGGGACCTCAGGGTTATGAAGACAACGAATATTATACAAGTAATTCATTTTCAATTAGTTAATATTGTTGTTGCTCCCGTTATGTGTCTCTTTCTAAGGTAAAAGAGGCGCAAAAAGGGAGCGCACTCATTTCATGTAATATGTTGGGACTTCCTGACAGATGGTAGGAAGTTAAAAAAATTAAAAATTATTAAGGATGGAAACGTTCTACTAATTTATACCCCTAATTAGTACACTTTATGATGACGTTAGACAATTAAAACTTTTTAAAATACCACCAATTATACAATCTGACCAAATCAAAATGAATTAGCACAATGGCAGCTGTATAATCGGTGGATAGAGATTAATTTACATTATTTTACCTGTTGGATCGAGTTTGGCTTCTTTGGTTTTACCCTTTAAACTATATTCTATTTCGAAATAGTTCTTGCCTTCTTTAGACTCAATTTTATATACTTCTTTGATGGTTGCTCCTGCAAATGCTTCATTAAAACCATCCATAACTGCTTTTGGTGTATTAGCTTGTGGGATGGCCATTTCAGTTTCCATCCATTCGCCTTTTCCTGAAAAATTAGCAGAGCCTTTTTTACCGTCCATTACAAAACTGGCTTCATAATCATCTTTGGATTCCATTTCCCATTTTACTTCTTTAGCAGTAGGAAATTTAGTTTGAAAGGCTTTTTGTGCCTCAGTTGTTATTTTATTTTTTTGAGCATGTAAAATGATTTGACTGAGCATTAATATACTAATAATGAAATATTTTTTCATAAAATTAATTTGAGCATCCACTTTTATAAGTAGGAATGCAATGATTTAAATAGTGTAAAACGATTGTGATAAATGAAAAAACTAAACAGCAGGTGGTCTAAAAATTCTAGGACAATAGTCCTCTTTGTTGATCTTCGTTGAATAATCAGGACCTATTTTAATAGGAATGATGTAAGTGGCAAATTCAATTAATACTTCCTGTTTGTGAAAAAGTACACCATTTTGAATTTGAATAACCTCATCATGCGTACGTGGTATTTTATTGGTTTGCTTTGGAGCATCTTCCTCCTCATCAAATTCTATTCCAGATGCAACTAACTTTTCACCTATAAATTCAGCAAAATTCATATCCTCGTCAAGGCTTAAGCTGTTTTTATATAGACTAATTACCGCCTTAGCATCCTCATAATTTGAATAAGGCATGATCAAGTTTGTAAACATAAAAACGACTAAAATAAAAAGTGTTACTACTTTTTTCATAATACAATGTTAAACCAATCCGGATATTTATATTGTTAAATATTTTCAATGTAATTGATTCACCTTCATTTACACTTCTATCCTCACGCAAAACCTCACGTAGCAAAGGACCCACGATTTAACGTAAGTCCTTGATTTTCATCTAGCGAGACCGGGATTTGAACCCGGGACCTCCCGGTTATGAAGATTTTTTGAGAAAATGAAGACGTTAATTTGTAATGTGTTACGTTTTGATAAAAGCGAAAACGACCGATTACAGTCGAATTCAGGGGGTGTTTTCCTCACGCAAGAGTAAAGCATTTCGCAGGCTACATCTGTTAAAAGACTTACTAATGGAAGTATTCAAACATTACGGGTAATGATTTTCAGTTTCATAAATTTAATTTGAAGCCTCCATTAAAAATAATGCCGTCTGTTGGTGTATATACTTCTCTAAATTGGGGATTTTGAATATTGCCTGAATACATAGGTTCCCATCTGGATTGCCTTATGTCTAAGAAGTTTTCAAGATTTAGAAATAGGCTGATATGTTTAAACTTGTATTCCCCTGAAACGCCCATAACCCAATAATTCCGAACTTTTTCTGTACTAGTTAAATATTGCTGCCCTACATAGAAAATTTCATAAGCAACACGCAATTTTTCATTCATCTCATACATTATGTTGGCATTAAGGCGATGCTTTGCTGTTAGTGGGTTGACGGTAGAAATATTATTAAAATTTCTTGTTGCATCAATGAACGTGTAGCCGATGTAGGTAGAAATATCTTCGAACCGAATTTTGATATTTGTTTCAAAACCTTTACTTTCAATGTTTCCACTGGTATTTTCAAAAGCAAAATTATTACTTGCTGTTATGGGATTAAGTACCAAAGGGTTTTTAATGATGGTGTAAAAAAATAGTTGGTTAAAAGAGAAATTGACTTCATCAAAAATAGTTGCTTTATAATTTATATCGGCATTTAAACCATAAGATTTTTCGGGGCTAACCTTTGAAAAGTCAAGCGGATTAATATTTTGAAACGCTTTTTCTTCTGTTTCTTCCGAAAAAATAGTGGGTGTTTTGTAGCCTAATCCACCGCCAAACCTTGTTATTAGCTTATCAGTTATTTTATACAGAAATGATAAACGGGGCAATACAAAAATATTATTTCGGTTGGTTATATCTAAACGTAAGCCGCTTTCTACAATAAACTTATCGTTGACTTTTAAATTATTTTGAGCAAATATGCCAAAGGCAGAATTGGAATAATCTAATTTATTTGCAATCGTGTTCACTTGTTTGAAATTGTCGGAAACAAAATTTGTTCCTATGTTCCATTCCGATTTTTCATTAGGAATTAAATAGTTTGATTCGCTAAAAGTGGCTACTTGTTGCCCCTCAAAATTGTAGGATGGTCGCTGAATTGTTCTATTAAAGTATCCTACACTGTTTTTGATTGTTAGGATATTTTTATTGGCAAATACTTTTTCAAATTTCGCCTGTGTTGAATAGCGGTTGCTATTGTTGGTTTCAAAAAAAGAGTGTGTTGCATCTGCTTTGTTATTAATTACCTGCATATCGCCACCAGTACGTTTTTCAAAACCTGCATTTATGCCAAAACTAAAAGTTGTTTTATCATTAGGGTAATAAAAAAACTTAGGGTTAATGGTGTAACGGTTAAATTTTGGAATGTCGGAAAAGCTGTCTTTGTTTACATCAAAAGCTTTTTGAAAATTACTGGCAGCATAAATTGTGAGCCCTGTTTTTTTATACCGCTCTGAATAAAAGCTGCTAACATCCAACGCATTTGTTTGATTGACATTTGCCAAATAAGAAATTTCTCTTTTGGCGGTTGGCTCTTTTGTGATAAGATTTATTAAACCTGCAATAGCACCGCCGCCGTACAAAGTAGAAGTTGAGCCTTTAATAACCTCTACCCTTTTTAAATTGAGTGGTGGAATTTGCAAGATACTTAAACCGCTTGCAAAGCCTGAATACAAGGGAAATCCGTCTTGTAAAAGTTGAGTGTATTTACCATCTAAACCCTGAATACGAATGCTTGCACTGCCTGACAACTGGGAAGTTTGCTGGGTTTGAATGCCGGTACTTTCTGTGAGTAGCATTTTAATATTGCCCGGCTGCATTACCGATTTTTCTTCTAATTCTCCTGCTGCAATTGTTTCAATTCGTGTAGGAATGTTTTTTATGTTTCTGCTGCTTCTTGTGGTGGAAACTACTGTTACTTCGTCTAATTCTTCTGAGGATGGTTCTAAATAGATTTCTATTGTGGCAGCTTGAGGAAACACAATATTTTTTTCTACAGTCGTAAAGCCAACGGTATTGAAAACGATTGTCTGCTTTCCGTTGGGGATATTTTTTAGTTCTACAAATCCGCTTGTATCAGATGTTTTGCCATTTTGAATACCTTTTATAACTACAGAAACACCAACTAAAACTTCTCTTGTTTTTTCGTTTTTGATGGTGGCTTTCAATGTGTTTTGGGCTTTTACAAAGAATGGCAGTAAGGATATGATAAGGATAATTAACTTTTTCATTTTGTATTTTAATAAATGGAATAAAGTAGTTGTTACAGCCGAATAATGGTTGTAAACAGGAATGAACAAAAAAAGCTAATTGTTTAAATCAATAAGGAGGCATAAAGAATGTACCGCCTTTCGGGAGGAGGGAAAAAATTTTTAATTTCAGCGAAACTGAAAGGATCATTTGAAAGAGGCGAAAAACTAGTTTCAGTTTGCCAACTGACAATTAAATTATCAAGTTGCTTTACTGCTTTGGTATAGGGAACATTCAGGTTTTGGGTTTCCTGTTTTATGTAAGTATGTGTTTCATTTTCAAAATTAGACTTCTTCTCATTATCTAAAAATTCAAAAACTGTGTTAAGATAGCAACACAATACGATGGAAAGTAAAAATGTTTTGAAAACTGACTTCATTGGGTGTAAAGATAGTTAAACGATATATTTTATATTATAAAAATCAAAGACTTTCTTTTCCGAAATTAGGCAGTTTGTTTTGTGAGAAGTAAGAAAATAAATCTGCTATCATTTCATTTGCCATCTCATGCCTGAAAATATCAGCATTAAAGGTTCGTGTTTTCGGTAAGAAATGACAAAAACCTCACGCAAAACCTCACGCAAACCTCACGCAAAAACAACAAAGGACCCACGATTTAACGTAAGTCCATGATTTTCAGGGTAGCGAGACCGGGATTTGAACCCGGGACCTCAGGGTTATGAATCCTGTGCTCTA
>JBBAJV010000016.1:0-10478 GCA_040403925.1 Sediminibacterium sp.
GATAATATTAAAGTGATCAATAATGGTTATGGTGTTAAAGTAAAATGGACGCCTACAAAAGATAATATTGATAAGTATATTTTTGCCAATATCAAAGTGGACACTTTATCAAATTATAAGGCTGCAAGAATCAATACTGGATACAACTACCGTGCATCAAATGCATCTATTCCTATTATATTAGATAGGGTATATGCAAGAAATTATCCAGATTCAATTGAGTTCAATGATGTTAACCTTACAAGTAAGAAACCTTACTATGTTTCATTGCAAATGGTGAATAAGGAAGGTAATGCGTCTGCATATACGCAAGTAATATTCAGCCCTAAGGATCCTTTACAAAGCATTGAAAATGCAATCCCTGGATTGTATAATGCAAAATTCAGCTGGGGTGATTATAACAATGATGGCTTAATGGATCTTGCAGTCATTGGTCAAAATGATGATATTGGAAATATTACAAAAATCTACGAGAATAAAAATGGGTCTTTCCAAGATCTTAATTTAGCGAATCGTGCATTTAGATATGGTGATGTGAAGTGGGTTGATTTAAACAACGATGGCTGGTTAGACTTGTCTATCATTGGTCAATCAGGCGCTGCAGTTGTGTACCAACAGTTGATTAATAATAAAGGTGTATTCGAAGTAAGTACACCTGCTAGTGTGGCTGGTTTGAAATATGCCACCATGACATTTGGAGATTACAATAACAATGGTACATTAGACATGTTTACAACGGGTCAGGATGTAAACGGTAATGCCCGCTCTTATTTATATCAAAATGACGGAAAGGGTAATTTCAAAGTGGATCAAGAGTTCAATGCATACGCTGCAGTGCCTGAAATGTACAATGCGGATGCAAGGTTCTTAGATTATGACTTGGATGGTGATTTAGATTTAATCTTTTCAGGTACTGGTACAAGTGGAAATCCTCAAGGGGGTATTCGTGTGAATACATTATTGGATCCTAAGATTACAACCAATAATTACGGACAAAATAGTAATAATGGTTATACCTATGGTATGAATTTAGCAATGAGAGAAGCTAAATTAGATATTGCCGATATGGATGGTGATGGTGATACGGATATCGTAGCAATGGGTACTGCTAGAAGACAAACTGGTAATACTTTCATTGATTATCCTCAATTGTTATTATTACGTAACCAAACTATAGAAAGTAAGAATGCTAAATTTGGTTCATTCTTCTCTTACAACAACATTTACAATGCAACTAGCATTATACTTGATAGCGTTGAGAAAGGAGATATTAAATTGGTTGACTTTAACAATGACGGTTTAGTAGATATTACTTTGGCTGGAAGAGATGTTAAAGCAAATCCAGTCACTAAGTTCTACTTGAATGAAGGTGGTTTTGGTAATTTCACATTATCTAAAAATGCAAACATACCTCAATACACAGAAGCTGCAATTAGCTGGGCTGACGCCAATGGTGATGGAAGTATGGACATGGTGATTAGTGGAAACAAGTTAGTTGGAAGTTCTACAAGTATTTACTTGAACGACCAAGGTGAAAATGTCAATAAAGAGCCTACTGCACCTAAAAATTTAAGATTCATAGATCAAGGTCAGGGCAGGATATTACTACTTTGGGATGCTGCAACAGATGATAAAACTGCACCAGCTAACTTATACTATAATTTAAAATTAGGTACGAAACCAGGATTAAGCGATTTAAGAGTGGTTCAAGTAAACCCTGCAAATGATAAATTATTGACACCAAATACATCATTGATTGGTTCTAATCAATATTATATTGAATTACCTCCAGGTGTGTTCTATTGGTCAGTGCAATCTGTAGATGGAAACTATTCCTCTTCTAAATTTGCATCAAGTCAAAAAATTGTCTTAAAATATCCATGGCAGTTCTTAAACCAAGGTGGATTAGTGGATACAAGAATTCAACCTCTAGATAAACCATCCTTTGCTTGGGCAGACGTGAATAATAAAGGGGTGTTTGACTTTATCTACTTAGGTAAAGTAGTAACTGGTGGTGATTATGGTAACTTTAATACTCCAGTTGGTTTGTACAGAAATATGGGAGGCAAGTTTATTAAATTATCAAATGATTCTACTCGTTCAACTTTAGCGGGATCAGGTACAAACTTTAGAGATGATTTAGCAAATATTGCAAACGCAGAAGTTAAGTGGGTTGATTTAAATAATGACGGTTTACTAGACCTAGTTGTAGCAGGTAATGATTACAACAATGGTGCTGGTAGATTAGCCATATTAAAAAATCGAGGCAACTACAAATTTGAAAATATTACAGGACTAATTTTCAATGGTCAGGCATTAGCAACTCCAAAAATTGCTTTTGTGGATATTGATCAAAATGGTTACGTAGATATGATCTATTCTGGTGTGGATAACACACAATCTGGCGTATTCAAGTTTATTGGTTTATATAAAGACACTGCCAATAAACAGCATGGATTTAAAGCATTGGCGATTAAAAACAATTTAGATGTCTTATTGACCAACAATGGTATTTCTAATGTGAGTTTACAATTTGGTGATATCAATAAGGATTTAAAATTAGATTTAGCCATCTTATATGATAATATCGATGGAAGAAGAGTAGGAGAAGTCTATATGAATACTTCTGATACTTCAAATAATATTTCATTTGCTAAGAATACCTCTTTAAGTATTCCTGCTTTAAGAAATGCAACTTTAGATTTGATTGATTATAACAATGATGGCTTATTAGACTTATCATTGTCAGGTACAAGTTCTTCAACAGGACAAGTATTTAGAATTTACCAAAATAAATTCATTGACTCTGCAGCTAAAACCATACAGTTTATCCAAACAAATTCAGATATTAAACCATTTGAATCTGGTCAAACTACATGGGGTGATATCAATACCGATGGTTACCCAGATATTATCTTTAGTGGGGTAAGAGCAGGGTCTGGAAGTATTTCTTCTATGGCCTTAGCTGATCCTACAACGGCGGCTACTAATGGTATTACTAAGTTTAAAGAATTGCCAACATTCCCATTCGGTAATTATATCACTATGCGTCCAACATTGGGAGACTTTAGTGGTAAAAAAGTACTAGATGTGGTATTGGTTGGTACAGAGAAGATTGTTAATCCATTAACCAATGAATCTACAATCAGTTCTTCTTTCAAAATATTGAAGAATGTGCGTGATTTGTCTGCAAAAGTGATCGATCCTTCACCTTCAAATAACAATTTGAAAGTGCGTCAATCATTAGCGCAATCAAGTACACCTAGAATTGTAAATAATGTGATTGTGCCATTTGAAGATTCATCCATTACGATTGCGGATGATAATTATGCTGAGTCTAATTATATTTCAAATGCTGCTCCATCAAAACCTAAGACTAGTAGTTCAACTATCCTTAGTCAGGTAGGAACTAAATTCTTAGTTCAATTCAATTGGGTTAAATCGACAGATGATAAGACACCAAAAGATGGTTTAACTTATGCAATATCTATTGGAACTAAGCCAGGCTTATCTGATGTGGTTGATCCAAATGCTGATTTAATAACTGGTATCAGAAAGACGCCTGAGGCAGGTAATGCAGGTACAAATACTTCTATATCCTTATTATTAGATCAAGGCAATTTATATTGGTCAGTTCAAGCTATAGATGCATCGAATACAGGTTCTATTTTCTCAGATAATAGAAATATTCAAATTAATTCCAACAGAACTTTAAATGAACGCTCTGCTCCATCTAATATCTTATTGAATGGGGATAGTGTTGCTACATTTATTATAAAACAAAACGATCAAGATGGCTTTAAATATAAAGTAACTTCTAAGCATGTTGATACAGCAGCAGTCGTTAAGTTCTCTATTGTAAGTGATGCGGCGTTTGTTTCTGATGTGATATTTAAATTTGACAGTACTACGAATAATTTATTATTGAATGCTAAACCAACTGCATTGTCTTACAAGGTTAAGTTAAGAGCTACAGATAATTTTGGCAGTTACTATGATAAAAACTATACATTCAGTGTTGTTCAAGCGCCAACTAAATTATTAGTAAACGAGAAAGATTCTTCTGTTTTCTATTATAGTAAAAACAATGCAGATTCTTCTAAATATGTTATATCATTAAGAGCATTATATGAACCAGTACCTACAGAGGCGCCAGTATTAACTTATAAGTTTATTACAGGTGCAAATGGTGAGAATAATGGCCTATTTGACTTAGCAAATACAGTATTAATCAATAAGCGTAAGTTGAATGATGCAGATACGATTAGATTAAAAGTGGCTGCAGAAGATGCAAATGGATTAACTGTCGAAAGAATCATTAAGTTAGTTAGTTTGGATTGTACTACTAAGCCATCCCTGAATATCAAGGCATCTGCTACAGCATGTTTACCTTTAGTAGTGAATTTATCTGATACGGCGCTTATCTTAACTGGTACAAGTAGTAAACTTTCCTTTACTTACTTTAGTGATTATAATGCTACAGTAAAAGTTGCAAAACCAAGTGCAGTGAATACTAGCGGAACGTATTATATTAGAGCGACTGATTCATTGGGTTGTTCAATTGCAAAACCAATTGTGATCAATGTGGCTCAACAACCAGTTGTTCCAGTTGTTTCAGCAGGAGTGGCTTGTCAAAACCAATCTACAGTAACGATTAATTTCGCAGCATCTGCTAAAACAAATAAACTAGCTTGGTATGGTACAAGTGCAACTGGTGGAACTCCATCATTAGTAACTCCAACATTTAATACTTCAACAACAGGTGTGTTATCATACTATGTAGCTCAAGTAGATACTTCTGCAGGTTGTTATAGTGATAGAATTAAATTAGATATCAATGTATTGCCAACGCCTATCGCGCCAATTGTTTCTAGAGATACATCTGGAAATCTAATTTCTTCTAATGCTATAGAATTAAGCTGGTATAAGGATGGTGTAAAACTTACTAATACTGGTGCAACATTTAAACCAACTGCCGCTGGTAGTTATACAGTTAAAACGACTTTAAATGGTTGTACAAGTTTATTTAGTAATGCTTACTATTACTTAGTAACTGATATCATTAGATTAAGCTGGGATGAGTTCATTAAGTTGACTCCAAATCCTTTCATTAATAATATGAATATTGACTTTGTAGTGAAAGGCCATCAAAAGATGAACATCGAAGTCTTCTCTGCTGCAACAGGAGCTAAAGTAGCGACAAGAATGGGTGTTATAGCTGGATCAAGATTATCCTTCTCTGAATTAAACCCAGGGGTGTATTTCGTAAGAGTATCTAGCCCAGACTTTAAGGTATCACATCAATTAAAAATGGTTAAATTATAATTTATGCAAAAATTTAATGTAATAATTAGAAAGAACAGCTTCATTGCACTTAGTTTTATTGTGCTATCTTTTGCTGGATGTAGTAAAGGTGGGGATAGTCCAACACCAGTGACTCCTACACCACCTCCAGTGGTGATAGTTGAATCGGATATCGTTTTTAAAGTAGATGTAGCAGGTGCTGAACTGAATTATAGTACTATTTTACCTGTTGTTGGAGCTACTTTAGCGATCAATGTCAATATCACCTCTACTTTACCAAAAGATGGCGTTACGATTGATGTTTCTGTAAAAAAGAAAGCAGATAATACAGTGGTATTTACTACAAATTTATCTTCATCTGCAGCAAGTAATCCTGTAACCGTAACCGGATTGGCGGCTGGAACATTATGTGTAGCTACAGTAACAATTACCTCAAAGTCAAAATCTAGCAATACGTCTACTAAGACATTTGAGTTGGCTTCAAAGTAGCCACCCTTTTTTATCCCCTTTTAAGACCGTCCCTGTACTTAGTACTAGGACGGTTTTTTTGTACGATTGTCTTATCTTTAGGCTTAAGAATATGAATTTATGAGTCAGGTTGCAAAAAATACATGGGGTGCTGGATTTTGTACCTTTTTATATTTAATAGTTCATTTTATCCCTGATTTTGGAGGGGCGGATGTGATGGGATCCCAGTGGTTGTATGTCAGTGTAGTTGACTTTGCAATACTCCTTTATATTCTATTGAATCAGCAACAGTATAAGACTGCAATTGATGCTGTCTTAAAGTTTAAATTCACGATTGTATATAGCTTCTTAGTCATTTGGGCATTGATTTCTATCACTTATTCCATCAATGCCATTGAAAGTTTGGTTTGTTTGGCTAGACTACTGAGCACCTATTTAATTTTCATCAACCTTTCTATCCTGTTTCATAAAAAAGAACTGACAACGCTGTTTAATGTGGTTGCGATTTTAGTGGGGGTGGTACTATTTTTTGATGCCATGTATGTGATCACAGGATTCTCCAAGAATATGGTAGACATGAATCTGGATCAAAATATTGGGAGTTTAACCGGGAAAAACGGCAATAAGAACGTGATGGCAGCAAGCTTGTTGATCAAATTTTCATTCTTACTTTTTGTGATCCTACATAATAAATTAATTGGTAAAATTGCGGGTTTAGTTGTTTTGTTCTTAGGGATGATGGCCTTATTTATTTTAAATACAAGGTCTACCTATGTGGGCTTAGGTGTCTTGTTTGTATTGTTTAGTGTAGCCATTACTTTATTGAATAAAAAGCAGGGTATCAAAGTAATTGGGATTAACCTGGCATATTTTATCCTCCCTTTAGTTTTTGCTTTTTTTGCAGCCAATGGGATGCTGACGAAAGCGGTGGAGACACAAGGATTTCAGGGTGGTTATGGGTCTATTACAAAAAGAGTAGGGGATATCAATGTAGCTAGTGAACAAAATAGTAGGATAAAATTATGGAAAGCTGCCATAGATTATGCTACCAAACATCCATTCCTAGGGGCAGGGTATGGTAACTGGAAATTGGCTTCCATTCCTTACGAAAAAGAGTATACCAACGATTTATTTGTACCCTATCATTGTCATAATGATTACATAGAAATGTTTGCAGACTTGGGAATTATTGGCGGAATCAGTTTTGCCGCTTTATTTGTATTGCTTGGCTATACTGTTTTACAATTTTGGAGAAAATCAAAAGACAATGACCATAAATTGATCATGTCTATTGCACTCATGGCCATTGCATGTTATTTTATAGACGCCTTTTTTAATTTCCCTGCTGAAAGAACTTCTATGCAGACCATGTTTGCTTTGTCAGCCGCTTTGTTGTTTTTGCCTATTTATTTTACAGATTCAAACAATACGAAACAAAAAGATTTCAAGGGTTCCTTGTTATTATTGATCCCTATGTTATTGATTGTAGGTGCTATTTATGTCAATTACCAAACCTATACCTCTTTAAAAGTTCAGAAGTATGTGATGGGGGAGATCAATGAAGATCCTAAAATGGCATTGGAAGATGTGAAGGATGCATTCCCTGAAATACCTAATTTATCTACCTCTACACTGCCTATCAAAGCATTAGTTGCCAGGTATTATTTAAGAGACAAGATGAATGATGAGGCCATGCGCTTATTGAATGAAAGTGATCAGGTAAATCCATACTTGCATTATAATGACTTTATCAAAACAGCTATTTTTTCGACCCAAGGTAAATTTGATAGTACTTTATACTATGCTAAAAAAGCTTTTTACAATTGGCCAAGAGCAACAAGTTATTATAAGAATATGATTTTTGCAGCGGCTAAAATGAAAGACACAGCAGAAGCAACCAAGGCCTTTAAAACCTATATCAAATACAGAAATAGTGGGGAAGGGTGGAACCAATATATTTTAGGCTTAATTGAGATCAATCAAACGCCTATTGCAGAGACTAGGGCTTTATTGGATACGGCAATTTCAAAATTCCCAGCAGATAGCACCCTATTTGTGAACACAAAATCTTTGTTATATGGCAATGCAATTTCAACAGGTAGTTTGCCTAATTATGCAGCATTAGGTGCACAAGCTTTTCAGAAAGGCAAGTATACTGTAGCTGCAAATTATTATTTACAAGCTAGTGCTGCAGAGCCCGGAAATTATACGCATTTTGAAAATATGGGTATTTGCTATTACACAGCTAAGTCCTACGATAAAGCCATTCAATACTTTAATCGAGCCATTGATTTACCATCTGCCAATACAGGCAAGTCTGAATTTTTTAAAGCGATGTCCTATATCGCATCAGGTAATAAAACCGTAGGATGTAGTGCTTTACAAGCAGCAAAGCGTAAAAATTATCCGGATGTGGATGCTCAGATTGCGCAGTATTGTAAATAGATTACTTTGTAAAAGCTATTTTACTCTAGTCCAAACATCCGTTCTACCAATTACACTAATGCCAATATAGCCTCTTACATTTAAAGTGTTTTTGTCTTTAGCTGTGATGGTGCATTTGTATTCTTTGCCAGATTTTGGGTCGTAGATGTGTCCATTCTCCCATTTGCCATCACTTTCATTAAATGAGAAACCCCAAAGATTGATCAAGCCTAACAATGGTCTTGTGTGCAATTTGCTATTTGGGTGTTTTAAATCTGTTTTAGGCTTATTGGTTGCAGGGTCAATTGGTTCGCTTAACCATATAATTTTACCCTGAAAGTTATTGGCATTTTTATAGATCTCCACTCTTGCATTGCCTGTGCCTGTTAGCCAGGTTCCAAGGATCTGGTCTGCATCTATTTGAGCAAAAAGGGACTGGGTGGTTAGGATGAGTGTGAATAGGAATAGAAGCTTTTTCATATGCGAGTTTTTGTAAAGATGAAATTAATAAGAATGCAAGAATTAAGTAGATTTTAATGAATAAAATTTGCTAATTCTGAAAATAAATAGAATTACTCCTTCCATTCAATTGGAATAGAAATTTCGTTTTTACGTCCAATAAATTGAAAAGGTGCATCATAGCCTAAGAAATTAAAACGGCCTATTATTTTTATATTCTTTTTTTGAAGTAAGGCAACTAATTTATTGTTGTAATCATTGATCTTTTCATCATTTGCATATCCTCCGAAGGCAATGACTGCAGCATATACTGGCTCGGATTGTTTAATTTCTACAGTGGCATCTTTTGGTTTAGGTAAAGAGGCCATGTCATATTTTTCGGGCATTACAAAACTCATAGCCGAACCTTTTTCGCTCATCTCCATTCTCACGGGCGCGGTCATGGCAATACTTTTATTTTGGTCATTACCTCCAAAAATATAACCTGCTAGTTTTCTAAATCCACTGCTTGAAACTTGTTTATAGTTCGAACCAGTAGAACGAATAGTAGCAAAAGTGGCTTTGGGGTAGAATCGTATTTCAAAGCCCTCTTCCTTCTTAACTACCCTGTACTTTTGGGTTTCAATACTTGACGCTGAAAAACTTCTAAAGGATTGAAATACAATAATAATGAGGGTTAAAGCCAGTATGAGGTAGGTGATTTTCATAAGGTAAATATACGAAAATATGGATGGATAGATAAAGGATTATGTTTGCTTTCATTTTATACAATTTCTAACAAGCGCCCTGCATCTATCTTCAATACCTTATGGATACCTTTCAAAAAAGATATATCAGCCTTGCGTTTTCCGTTTAGTATTTCAGACACCTTAGATTTAGCTAAGCCAATCTCCTCTGCTAATCTTGCTTGAGTCATTTTGCGCTCAAATAATTTAAGTACAACCAACTCAGGGATAGTTTTTGGTTCTTTAAATGGCTTTAATCCTAATATTTCGTCTTCGTATAATTCTACAGTAATAGACATTTTGGATAATTTGGCTGATTCCAGCTTAGTAAGCCTGCCTTCTCCTTTATTCATTAGGTTGTATATCTCAACCATCATTTCGTGGTATGCTCTTTTTGATTTGATTTCTAATTTCATTTTACTATTTTTTATATTCTATTTTATTTGCAGTTATTTTATTGTAGTCTTCATGAGTGCCAACAAATAAAATAAATAACGTTCTTGTTTCAAATATGATCAAAGCAATTAATCGATATTGATTTCCTTTGATATTAAATACATATCTGTTTTTCCCAACTGCATCTATTGAGTTAAACGTAGTTTTTAATTCATGGTAACTTCTCCAGTCTGCAACTTTAGTTACTTGATACCATTTTAATAATGCGTCCTTGCTTTCCGGATGTTCATTACCAAACTTATTCAATGTGGACTTAGAAATGATGACCATATTGATCTATTTACAAAATTAGAATATTATTCTGAATTATAGATTATTATTCTAAAATTAGAATTTGCTATGATAGTCAATGATAGGGGGTAATTTAATGGAGAAATTGCGTATTTGTACTTGACTTAGGGATTGTCGGCTCCATTTCATTGCGCCGACTTCCCCTTATCCAAAACATATAATAGGGATTGTCGTTCTCACCTCGCTCGAACGACTTCCCTGAATGGCGTCCTTACTCAAAGCTTTTCAACGAACCGCTTCGCGTTTCGTTGCCTTTTTTGCTTTTCGTCTGCTCTCGTGAGCAAGCTCCCGTCGCAGCCTTCAAACAAAAAAGCCTGTCACTGTCGTGACAAGCTTTGTGAACTGGCTGGG
>JBBAJV010000017.1:0-6331 GCA_040403925.1 Sediminibacterium sp.
GAGGTTTTTTCCTCATGTAAAGCTTTATAGATAAACTATACCTTCAACTCAAATAAACTAACCACTGCATTATGGTAATGTTGAGGTAAGCCGTCCGTATTCATTAATTTAGAGAGCCCTAAGAACTCAAAACCACAAGACGTATAGTGCGCTATTAGTTTTAGGTTCTCTCCTACTGTATCCATGCGGACAAACTTCTTGCCATTCTGAGTTGCATAATTCTTAGACCATTCAGCAATTTTTTTGACTAATCCTTTTCCTCTAAATTTAGGGTTAGTGGTTATCCTATGAATATAAACCGATGGATCTTTGTCCTTGTCTTTCCAAATTAGAGGGTCAGAAAATATAGTAGCCCAAATACATACGACCTCTCCATCAATAATCATTTTCCATTGTCTATTCTCTACAATTTCATTTACAACCATTTGTCTATCAAATTCCGGCCAATAACTAATGAACCTTTCTTTTTGATATGCAGTAACAGTCCTATATAAATCGAGTATAAAATCTACATCTTTAATTATACTATTTTGTATTTCCATTTTGCCTTTAATTTTTTATTTATCAAATTTTCTAAAAAGCACTTTGTCTGCATAAAAAGTTCCAAATGGTATAAGTGAAGCTAAAAAAGCCATAAACATTTTGAATATGCTCCAGCGATGTAAAAATGAAACTTGAAGCAATAAGACTATATAAAGAACAAAAAGAATTCCATGAGCTAAACCAACAACATAATTAGGCTGTGGCATAAAAAATTTGTATTTTAAAATCATCGTAAGACCTAAAAGTAAAAAAGAATAACCTTCTAAAAATGCTATAATTCGTAGTCTCCCCAATGCCGTTTTCAATAATTTTTTTGCCATTTTATTATATATTTTAAATTACTATTTTGTAAAAACCATGCAGTGCTGCCATGGAAGATTATCTATATTTTTATCAAATGTAAAACCAGCTGCTTTAAATTCTTTAATAGCCTGCGCTTTACTCATTTTATGAATGGTTTTAATTGGTACAGTTAAATCTTCAGACCTAAATTCTACAAGCACTAATTTACCACCAGGTTTTAATGCAGCCAGCATCGATAAGGCCATTTCATAAGGATAAGAAAATTCATGGTATACGTCAACTAACAACATCATATCAACGGTATTTTCTGGTAAAGACACTTTTTGTTCAGTACTCAAAACAGGAACTATACGTGATAATTTTTCTTGCTTGATTCTTTCGTTTAAATAAGCAATCATTTCTGGCTCAACGTCTACTGCAAAAACTTTACCAGTTCCCACCATTTTTGAAAGTAATGCACTATGGTAGCCACTACCCGCTCCTATATCAGCAATAAGCATACCTGGTTTAACAGCTAAATTTTTTAATAATAGAGAGGTGTTTTCTTCCATTTCTCTTTCTTTCCTTTCAAGCCAGTCTATTCCATAATGGCTCATTACCTGTGCAATTTGTCTGCCCATATACCACTTATTAATGCCGTTTGGGTCTCCAGTCCTTATTTTATAACGATCTTGACCCAAAGAAAATAGGGAGAGCGATAGAAAAGTAAAAAGCAGTATAAAGGGTTTTAATGAATGCATAGATCTATTTTAATTTTATTATATTTAGAAAGCCCTTATGGCACATACACAGAGACTAAGTTCTTTATTTTCGCTAAGCTGAATACCTGTCCCAAAATCATGTGCCCATGCAAAATTTGAAGAAACCTCCGAAGAACTCCAATAAAGGTTATCTAAACAATTAACGACTGAAATTTTATTTAAAAACATTTTATTTAATTCGTCCTTGCTTGGCAAAAACCAATCTGAATAACCCCCGCCCCTGTATGCTCTTGCTAAACCTGATGCATAATTTGATTGTACAAGTCCTTGATTCAAAATAACTGAATTTGTATTTACTAAACCTGCTCCAATTGAAGTTGCTGTTGCACCTGTATTAATATAAACTCCATTATACCATCGAGATCTATATATTTCAGTTGCTACAATTAATCCGTGTGGAATACTAGCTTCATATCCTTGATCACTTGGTTGTAAAATATAAATTAAAATTCCTCCATTCAATTTTTCACCAATATTTGTTACAACGCATTTAAGCCTGTCAGCATTTAATTTGGTAGGTTCTAAAATGCCTAGTCTAATGGAATCACATCCGGTAATTGATAAACAGGATACCAGACGAATTGAATCTATTTTTGTTTTTAAAAGCCCACTTTTTATAGAATCGCATGAACTAAGTTTCGTTATTCCCAATGTCTTAGGGGTTTCCATTGCTTTATTAGAACAGGCCAAAAAAAATAAAATAGAAAATATTAAAATAAATAGTTGCTTCATATTGAGTGACATTAGATACCCTTTAAAATATCATTTTTAATATCTTTTTCAACTCGTTTCAAATAGGTAATTCTTTTATTCTGAGACACAAATGGCACACTCCAAAATTGACGTGTTTTTGTTTTAAACCAACCGAATACAAATGAATAGACGCCCATAATCAGTCTTAATTTAACTGAATTAAGGTATAGAAATAATACAGGAAATCCAGGGGCTCCATGTGTGAGATATGTTCTGACTTTTTTATGACTAAGCAATGGCTTTGGATAACCATATAGTTTTGATATAGGTATAAAATTATAAGCAAAACCAGGAGTGAAAATTTGATCAAAGAACGATTCCAAAGCAGGTGTTGTTCTGAACCACCAAACTGGTGATATAATATAAATCCTATCAGTCCAAGTTATAAGATCTTTGTACTCTTTGATTTTTTCTTCCCCAAAATTAAAATGAATATTTTCTTGGTAAAGATCTATAACATGAACTGCTTCATTTTTAGAGTTTAAGGTTGATTTGACAGTATGAAAAATGCCATTATAACAAAAACTTAATTTATCTGGGTGTGCTATTATTATTAAGTTATTCAAAATTAGAATGTTAATTAATAATTTTATTTTAAATTCATATAATTCTGCAAATGTTCAATAAGTGACTTTTGAGCGTCTAAGGTATGTTTAATTATGTCACTTTGACTAATCACATTGACCAATTGGTTATTTTCAAAAACAGGTAAATACCTTATGGTATTTTCGGTCATTATTTTACTACATTGTTCAATAGAATCATTTATATTTAATATAGGTATATCTGATATCATAATTTCATTAATAGTGGTAGTATCTGAAGACCGTCCCTCTAATACAATTTTTCGCGCATAATCTCTTTCTGTAAACATACCTACATACTTATCATTTTCTAAAACAATTAAGCACCCAATATTGGCTTCAGCCATAATTTTTAAAGCATCAAAAATACTTACTGAGCAAGAAACAGTGATGAGTTTTCTATTTTTTTGTTTTAATAAATCTTTAATTGTTGGCATAAATATTTGTTTGAAATATTAGCAAATTCAATATAGAATCAAAAAAAGAATATAGTAGGATTATACGCTAATACTAATTTACTTTTTATTTTCATGAAGTCAATAGAAATTTCAGCATTAAGGGTTCATATTTATGGAAGAAACGATACAAACCTGACGCAAAAACTGCAAAGGACCCACGATTTAACGTAAGTCATTGATTTTTAATGGGTTATTTTTTCACAAAACCGAAATCAACCGATTTGGACCGATTTCAGGGGGTGTTTTCCTCACGCATTGATTTATTTAATAACCTAAATCTTTTTTACGTTTTTTGATAATTTCATCTATTTGCATAATCGTATCTTCTTTCCAAGTAGGACTTACTATAAATAAAATTTCTTTTTTATTGTTTTTACCTTTTGGGAAGAAATAAACTACTTGACCCACATCCAAACTTACTCCACTATTAGATTTAGGTGATAAATTAGGATTCATAATTCCTGGGATGTTTAAATAAATTGAGGAGAAAGAACCATTATGAAAAGTCATTGGAATATTTTGAGTAAAAGCAAGAAATGGTGCAAACCCAAGAAATAGGATTATGATCTTTTTCATTATTTTGGTAGATGATTTGTAGAATTAAAGATAATCAATAAATCTAAAAATGCAATTGGACACTTAAGCTTATCCCTCCTTTAGCGCATTCTCATTGGCTATAATAATAGACTATAAAAGATAAAATATGAAGCGTCTTAAGGCTTAAAATCTCAATAACTAGTTTAATTCCTTTATAACACTTAAATTGAATCGTTTTAATTATATTTATATATTATAAAATTCAAAAAATCATCCATGAGAATAAAGATTTCAATCATTTTATGTTTCATTTCTATCTATTGTGTTCAAGCACAAGCCATTGATCCATGGAAAATAAGTGCTAAAAACTGGGATACAAAAAATTATTATGGTGTAACTGTTGCTAATGGGATGATTGGCGTAGTGTCCTCTCAGGATCCATTCAAAGTAAAAGATGTTATTTTGGCTGGCGCCTACGATTTATATGGAAGAGGCCGGGTAAGTAATTTTCTGCGTAGTTTCAATTTATTAAACATGCAAGTACGCATTGATGGAGCAGAGCTTCAGGCAAATAATGTTCAAGAAATGACACAAAGCTTGAATATGAAAGAGGCAAGCTTTACAACAAGTTTCGAGTATGGTGACAAAGCTACGGTGAGCTATACCTATTATTCATTAAGACAATTGCCATTCACAGTGTTAATGGATGTGGTAATTACTGCAAAAAAAGATTTTGAACTTGGTGCTTCAAGTGTGATGGAAGCTCCAGACGCTTTAAAAGAGGTTCAAAACTATTATAACGAAATTGATAGACCGCACGTAGTGATTAGTCTTTTGACATCTGCTGCTAAAAGTCCTACAGGCAAGCTCACTATGTGCGCATCCAATACATTTTTATTTAGTGAACCACATGGAGCAGAGCCAAGGGTGATTCATGAAATGTGGGATAATAACATGCACTTGATGAAGTTTACAAGAAAAATGAAAGCAGGTACAAAATATAATTTTTCAGTAGCGGGAAGCTCAATTACATCTGCACAACATGACGATCCTTTAAATGAAGCAGAAAGATTAACCATTTTTGCTAAACTTGAGGGTAAGGAGAGATTGATTCAACACCATCAGTCGGCGTGGGCTGATTTATGGAAAAGTGATATTCGAATCGAAGGAGATGAACAAGCGCAACAGGATGTTAGAAGTATGTTGTATCATTTATATTCATTTGTTCGACCTGGTTCAAATTTAAGTCCCTCTCCTATGGGCTTATCAGGACTTGGATACAATGGACACGTATTTTGGGACACTGAATTATGGATGTATCCTCCATTATTATTATTACAACCAGAAATGGCGAAGTCGATGATACAATATCGTTTTGATAGGTTAAATGTTGCCAAAAGAAATGCGTTCAATCATGGGTATAAAGGTGCAATGTTTCCTTGGGAAAGTGCTGGCACAGGCGTTGAAGAAACTCCTGTTTGGGCATTAAGCGGTCCTTTTGAGCATCATATTACAGCTTGTGTTGGATTTGCTGCTTGGAATTACTACTTGGTCACTCAAGACAAAGAATGGTTGAAGGAAATTGGTTGGCCTTTATTAAAAGAAACAGCTAATTTTTGGACGAGTAGAGTAGAAAGAAAAGGCCCAGGAAGATTTGAAATAAATAATGTAGTAGCAGCAGATGAGTGGGCAGAAAATGTTGACAACAACGCTTTTACAAATGCAGCAGCAATTGCCAATTTGGAGGCAGCAAACAAAGCAGCACTCATCTTAGGATACCCTCAACAACAAGATTGGGCTTTGGTCGCAAAAAATATTCCAATTTTGACAATGCAAGATCAAAATGGTGCAACAATTACTCAAGAACATGCATCCTACAAAGGGGAGGGCATCAAACAAGCAGATGTAAACCTTTTAGCATTTCCTTTAAAAACAATTTCAGATAAAGCACAAGTAAAAAGAGATTTGGACTATTACTCCGTTAGAGTGCCTAATCAAGGAACGCCTGCTATGACACAAGCTATTTTCGCATTATTATATGCTAGATTAGGAGAGACTGAAAATGCATATAATTACTTTAAGGATGCTTATCAACCTAATTTAAATCCACCGTTTAGAGTGATTGCAGAAACCAAAGGGGGCACCAATCCATATTTTGGAACTGGAGCTGGAGGTATTTTACAATCGGTCCTAATGGGATTTGGGGGGCTTGACATTACGGAAAAAGGCATTGTACAATTGCCCTCAAAACTTCCTATGAAGTGGAAAAAATTAGAAATAACTGGAGTATTGGGGAAAAGCTATTTGGTTCAGTAGGATTTAGCCAATTTCAGGGGGTGTTTTCCTCACGCAGAGAATAATGTAAAAACAATCAAAAATGTTTATAAAAGCG
>JBBAJV010000018.1:0-2926 GCA_040403925.1 Sediminibacterium sp.
GCATTTAAAGTATCGTTGAACTGTGTTCCAGGAATAACGAATCTTGATTCAGCCATACCTAAAGCTGGAGAGAAAGCACTTAAACTAAAGTCATTGCTTGAAGGATTATTGAACTGTGGATCTGCTAATTTATTAGAAGCAGATTGTGCTGCTAATTTTGCATTGTCCACAATTGAACCAACAACTCTAAAGAATTTTTCGTTGAAATTAGCATCATAACCATTTTCACTTAAAATACTATTAAAAATGACTGCAGTTCTTTCAGCACCACAACAGTTTCTAGATAAATAAGTATTGTTAGCAATAACAGAATTGACAACTCTTAACACTTTAATTTTTGGTCTTGTCGAATCCTGTCCACCATTCAAATTAAATACACCATTTTGAGTCGTATTATTTATAATCAATGAATTCCTAATTTCAGGAGCTGACTGGTCAATATTAAATACATATTGAGATGCGTTATTAGAAAATGTACAAGCATCAAATAATGGATTTGAATTATAACTGATATCTACAGCCACAGGAGCACCACTGGTATTCCATTGTATCATTGTTGATTCAGAAATAACCAAACCAATAAATGTATTTCTTGCTTTAGGATATGCATCAACATTCCATTCATTTTGATCTTGTATTCTTATTATTGGCTTAGAACTTGCAAAATCTGCACTAGGTCTTAAGATAGCTTTGCCTTTATTCTTAGCCATGATTGTCACGACTTTCTTAATTAAATCCAAGTTTTCATAGAAAATACCATCATTTAACATGATTGTATCACCAGCATTACCATTATCTATAGCAAATTGAATGCTCTTAATTGGGAAAAATGCCCCTGCATTATTAGTTGATTTACCTGCAGTATCAATTACCCATATATTATTGGCAGTTGCGTTAGCTAATTTAGATATAGTACTTGCGGCACCAACACTATCTACCACTGCAATACCATAGAAATACTTGACTTTCGCTTTTGCAGTATTGTCAATATAAAATGCTGTGTCTACACTTGTAGCAATTTTTTCTAACAATGAAGAAGTCACACCTCTATACACATTATACTTACGTTTACCAGCTGTATCTGTCCATTTTAATGCGATAGCTCTAGGTCCTGCATATGCTGATACTGTATCAACTGGTGTAGGTGGTACATTTGGTTGTACAAATAGTTGATTAGAGAATGCACTATATGATTTTGTAGTGCTTCCACTAAACGCTCTTATTCTATAGAAATACTTAGTTAGATTCACCAATGCCGTATCTACTAAGAAAAGGCTGTCAGCTTTATTGATGGTGAATGTAGCGGTTGAAGCTGTGGCAGGAATCGTAGCAGTTGATCTAAATACTTCGTATCCATCCACTGATCCGTTAATTGGCTTTCTCCAAACCATACTCACTTTTTTATCAGAACCATCTAAAGCAACTAATAATGGAGATGCGATACCAAATACCGATTCTACTGCTCCAATATCTGAGTTTGTTCCAGCTGGACCAGGTCTAGCATTGCCGTATAAATCTTTAGCATCAATAGCTCTTGTATTTTTTGAACCAAACACATTCGTTCCACTATTGATTAAATTAGTAGAAGGGTCAATCTTGAAATTAGTTGAGTCTTCGAATGGATTTTTTTCTAGCATTAAATTTTTAGAATAAACTACACCACTTAAATTTCCTAATCTTGACTTTTCTGGATCAGCTGTAAAAGCATTATTTTTTAAATAGAAATCTGAAGTCGTGTTATTAGGGTAGAAATCTAAAAGATTATTATAAAAAATATTATTTGTGATATGCGTATTAGGCGTTGGATTATTGAAAGCAAGTAAAGTGGCCTTATTTTTATAAAAAGTATTATTTGTAATAAAATTAGAATCGGATGAATTACCACCTATTTTAATGATGAAAAATTGCCATTGATCATTATTTTGTGTGATACCATTATTTGCAAATATATTACCAGACATTTTCAACCCAGAAAACCAACCATTTATTAAGCCAGTTTCACACCAAACATTATTTGCTTTTGTGATGTCAGTATTATTATTCCTAAAAATATTATTCAATATAGATATACCCTGACCACTTAGTGAAAGTGCACCTGAGTTATTCTCAAAAGTTGAATTTTGAATAATTGCACTATCCTGTATTTGAATATAGTTGAAATCTTGATTTGCATCTCTGTTTGCAACAAATTGTATGTCTTTAAAACCATTATCAGCAAAAATACACTTGTCAATCACTAAATACTTCTGCCATTGCTGTTGTGTATTGATGATCATTTTGCCCTTACCAGGCGCATTCTTGAAACTAAGTCCAACAAATTTAGTCCATACGCTTCTGCCATTTGTTTCAAATGGGGCATATGTAATAATATTACCTTTTAAATCACTTGGAGCACTAATGATAGTAGATCTTATAGAAGCTGTATCTGTATTATCAACTAAATAATTGGAGCCAAAAATAACACCCGGATTGATTTTTAATTGTTCGGTATAGGTACCAGGTAAAACAACTACAGTGTCCCCTCTCAAAGCAACTGTCATCGCATATTTTATAGTTGCAAATGCATCTGTTTTATTTGGATACCCATTATTTGCATCATTACCACTTGCCTTATTTACATAAAATCTAGTTGCAGATATTGTGGCTGGTGTAGTCCATGATTTATTAAGACTCGTATCGGATACAACCTGATTGGTGTCCCTATTGGTTAAATAGTAGATATACTTTGTATCTAGATTGGTTGTCTTATCAGTGAATGAGGTCGTTGTGTCTTTAACAGTTGCAATTTTAACTGCATTTGCTGACGTTGAACCCCTATAAATATCTATACTAGTGTAAATCCTGGTCGAAGAATAGGTACCTGTATAAGTATTGGAAGAAACCCAAGAAAGTGCAATAGCAGACCTACCTGTATTAGAAAGTGTTA
>JBBAJV010000019.1:0-1306 GCA_040403925.1 Sediminibacterium sp.
TGTAACGTCCTAAAATAGGTTGACAATTTTTAAATAGTCCCGGTTGCCTCAGGTAGCCGGGATTTTTTCGTTATATATCTGATCTGGTGTTTTCATATTGAGAGCCTGGTGAGGTCTCTTCTGATTGTATAAAAATATACTTTCCTCAACTAAATGTTTGACTTGTTCTTTGTTTTTCAATTTTCTGTCCATCCCAAATTCTTCTTTAATGGTTCGATTCATTCTTTCCGCGAGGGCATTTTCATATGGATCGCCATTTTCGGTCATGCTCAATCTGATATTATTTTTTGCTGTTAGTAAAGCATATTCACGACTACAATATTGCAATCCTCTGTCTGAATGATGGATAGTAGATACTAATGGATCTTTCCGCTGATTCACAGCCATTCTGAGTGCTTCGATCATACTTTGTGTCTCCATATTATCCTCTAAAGCATAGCCCATTATTTTTCTACTATAAGCATCCGTTATCATGTTCAAGTAACAGTTACCTTGCTCTGTTTTTATGTATGTGATATCACTTACCCAAATCTCATCAGGATAATGAGCAATTTTGTTTTTGATGAGATTAGGCCATTTTCTAAGCCAATGTTTACTCATTGTTGTTTGAGTATAACGCCTACGTGGCTTGATCTCCAGCCCATAGAAGCGCATTAGTTCAAATAGTTTGTCACGGCCAAACTTCAGTCCATATTGCTGTAAATCTCCTTTAATTAAAAAGTATACTTTACGTGTACCGATTCTGGGAAGCTGTTTCCTTTCTCTATCCACAAACTTCTTTACTTCATCCCGCTTCAAAGATTTTATTGCGCTGCTTTTTTGCTGCTTGTATACATTTTGACGACTGTATCCTAAAGCAGATGCTATTCTTCCGACACTGTGTTTTCTTTTGCCTCCCCCTGTTTGTCGGAAGCTGCTTGTGACAGGGGTAAGTACTTTTTTCTTATCTCGGTATTAAACATATCATCGGCAATATCGATGGCTCGGTTTAATATCTCTTTCTCGGCTTCCAAGCGCTTGATCTTTTTCTCGAGCTCATAAATGTAGGTTTTGGGGGGAGCTTTCTTTTTCATTGGAGTTTTGTTTATCCAATCCAAAGATCCGTGTTTTCTTAACCACACCAAAACTCTACTCCGACCTTGAATGCCATACTTGGTCTGGCTCTGTTTCCAGGTTAAATGACCTTTTTCTACTTCGTCTACAATCTGAAGTTTAAAAGCCAAACTGTAGTCCCTTTGCGTTCTTTTTAAATGTTTGTTACTCATAATAAGTCAACTTTTGTGTCAACTTATTTCAGGACGAGGCA
>JBBAJV010000020.1:0-1221 GCA_040403925.1 Sediminibacterium sp.
GGAGTAATAGACATTTGTGGACCTTTTTTTTAGACGTTTAGTTCAAGTGGACATTTGTGGACCTGATTTTTTAAAGACCCGAAGGTCTATTTATTTATTCTATTCATATTTGCATTATCAAGCAAAACGGAAGTAGGCTCTGCTGGAGAGCAACCTGCCAGGGATAGCTTGATGCTATTCAAGTAAAATGTAAATAGCTGTTACTTTCTTGTGACGGCTATTTTACTTAATAGCATTATGCCTTAAAAAACTCATCAATGAATTTCTTCTTTCTTTCTATTGATAGCCCATTATGATTTCTCAATTTATTTTTTAAGTCAGCAAAATGACCATCAATAGCATTGGTAGTATTGGGTATTTTAAAATCGATAAAATCATACCAAGTAAAGAGCCAAGGTAAGTTAGTCTTCAAGCTTCTGTATGCACTTCTTAATCTTTTATGGATATACCGATTCTTACCTGATTCATCGATTTTTCTTTCATTTAAAAAGTCAACCCACTTAGTATACCAGTTAGATAATCCACCTTCAAAACTTTCCTTATCAGTTTTCGATAATAATAAAGTAAGCTCCCACAACTCTTTACTGGACTGCATCTTAGGGTTTTTGGTCAAATATCTCCGAATAATGGCAACTTGATGGAACTGACACATTTGAATTGGAATACCTTCAAATAAATTCAATAAACCTTTTCTGCCATCACAAATTATTGCTTGTATTTTTATTCCTCGACTAGCAATTTCTTCAATACCAGAAAAGTATAATTGATTGCTTTCTTGCGTTATATATTGCTTGTGCAAAATCTTCCCTGTCAAACTATCTTTGAAAACCATTACACCAAATTTTCGCCCAAAATATGTAGTGTCCATCAACACATTTACCACCGGTGAATATGATATAGATTTTTCAACATTGATTGAATCTAATTTCCTTTGAATAGTCTTTGTAGAACAATTATATTTATTAGCAAGTTGCTTGTAAGTTTGCTTTCCTTGGATATATTCCTCCCAAATCTTTTGTGGATCTAGTCGTTCTCCTCCAATGAATTTTCGCTTACAGTTTGCACATTTATAGCGCTGTTTACCATTCTGAATCCCTTTTTTAGTAACAATTTTACATCCACAGTAAAAGCACTTTTTTTATTCATAACCTTTCATTTGACTCAAAGCTAATACTAGTATAGGTTTTAAAGGATTTTAGGTCCACAAATGTCTATTAACCC
>JBBAJV010000021.1:0-1064 GCA_040403925.1 Sediminibacterium sp.
TTTTGATATTCATTTTTAATAATTGCATTGCTCAAGTAGATTCCACCAAATCATTTAACGTAAGTGCATACATTGAAACCTATTACAGTTATGACTTTTCTAAGCCTTTTAATAATGAAAAGCCAGACTTCAACTACAATTACAAAAAACACAATCAGCCGAATGTCAATTTAGCTTTCGTAAAAGCAAATTATCAGTCAAAACGACTAAGATCAAATTTAGCTCTGATGACAGGTAATTACGCCATGTATAACTTAAGTTCAGAACCGAATTGGGCAAAGCCTTTATTGGAAGCTAATGTTGGGTATAAGCCATTTAAAAAACATGAATTTTGGATTGATGCCGGTGTCATGCCATCTCATATTGGTTTTGAGAGTGCAGTAGGAAGTGATTGCTGGAATTTGACAAGGAGTATATTGGCAGAAAACTCTCCTTACTACGAGTCGGGGATCAAATTCATTTATACCAATAAAAAACAGGATCTATACGTTGCATTTCATGTACTAAATGGTTGGCAGAAAATTGCCATTCCTAAAGGGGAAGAAAATCCTAGTGCTGGATTTCAGGTCAATTACAAACCAACTAGTAGCCTAACACTTAACTATAGCAATTTCGTTGGTAATATCAATGTAGATAGTTTAAAGGCATTAAGAATATTTCATAACATTTATGCCATCTATGATGTGTCTTCTAAACTTTCATTCATCTTTGGCTTTGATATTGGCACTCAAAAAGTAGCATTTACTAAATCCACTGTATGGTATACTCCGGTAATTATTTCAAAAATTAATCTCTCTGATAAAAGTAAAATTGCCGGTAGGTTAGAATTATATATTGATAAACAACAAACAATTATCCGTACTTCAACTCCAAACGGATATCAAACAATTGGTACTTCGATAAATTACGATTATCAAATTTCATCAAAATTTTTATGGCGTACTGAGTTGAAATGGTATAATTCAAAAGACCCCATTTTTAAATATACGCAAAATAGCAATCAACAAACGACAGCAACAATGGTATTGATAGTGAAATTGTAACGCTATTTTATTCCCGCTTTT